>JBGPPL010000011.1:0-116207 GCA_041488495.1 Terriglobia bacterium | reverse complement strand
GCGACATTATCATCATCCCGGAGCGCGTGCCGCATGGATTTTCGGCCATCCCCGATCACGTCACGTACCTGAGCATACGGCCGGATCTGAAAAAGGTCCTCCAGCACGGGTATGTGAATCCAGCGCTCAAGAAGTAAGGTTAGGGTGGCGCGAAGCAGAACACTCCGCACGCGTGAGCGGCATTAACGTCGTGCTGAACTGGTTTGAAGAATTGAAGCGCCGCGTGCCGGCGGGAAAACGAAATGATGTCAACGAAATGAGCCAAGTATGATCGGCAAAACCACCTCGCCCTTCCAGGTGCTGATAACGTCGCCACAACTTCCATCCTGCGCACACAGGGGTACTTCTGGTGCGAAAGCGCATCAGAAACGGGAATCAGTAGGGACGGCCCAGCGGGCGATTTCTTGCTTGCCCAAAAAACATATCAATCAGCGTTCCTAACCTGATCGATATCCAGGGGCCTCAATTCCTAACCAATTAGCTCCGAAACGGCGTGGATGTCGAAGGCGGGACCTCGCCGTTCGATAACGGTCGGACGAGGTCCTCACCGTTCAATTGCTACCCGTCGCCTGCCTGCTGTAGCGGATCGTGCGCCGCAAACGACTCGACACGACGGTCGTGATCTGATTCCGGTGGTCCGCCGCTGCCTGCCGTTTTTCGGCCGAGCCGTAGTGCTTGAGCGTGATCGGATCGGTACGGTCCCCGAGGTTGTCGAGCGTGGCGTAGTTCGGGTACGTCAGACCGATCCCAACGCCCCAATCGTTCGGACCATTTGTCGTCACGTTGTTGAAGATCTCGTAGTTGGTGATGATTCCAGCCTTCTTCTCCTCCTCGTAGACTGGGATCACGTTGTCCATCACGTCCTGATCGAAAGCAGGGCGCTGGCCCGGGTTGACCTTGATCAGTATCACCCGCGTAACTGTAGTGGGGGTCACTTTGACGCCGCCAGCCGGTTGCTGCGCGGCTACTTGGGCCCAGGGCAGAACGAACACGAATGCAAGCAGAACCAGTAGTAACGTGGAAGGTACGATCCAGTATTTTCTCATTGGCTGTTTCTCCTCCTAAGAAGCTGCTTAGAGACTCCTTTACTTCGATTTTCCAGAGACCGGGACCTACCAGGGATGGCCTATTCTTCTAGGGGCAGTGCTACCGAGAGAGGTTATGCCTCGTGCTGCTTATACTCTCTTAGGTAAACGGGAGTAAAGGAGATTCTTTCCTGTCCAGGCCGGATTTGCGATTTGAAAATCGGTGTTCATGGCATTGAAGGTATGCGTCACCTGTATTCATGCGTGAACCAACCACAGGGGAGCCAAGGCCGAATACGCGAAGTTGCAAGGATCCGGTGCGCTGGGACCCGCGGTTCCAGAATCTGCTCCGACGCATGAACCTCCAGCCGTAAGCTCGCTCATGGTGAGCGACAAATTTTAGACGCAACAGAATGTCTGTTCTGTTGCATTCAGGGAACAGCGGCCAGTCAGTCTGGACGGGTTACGCGGGCCGCAAGAAGCAGGGGGCAGCAACGTAATGTTGCGTTTCGCGAAGAAATAAAGCACTGATCCGAAGCTGACATCGAGTGTTTGTGGCACGGCGACTCGACGACTGATGGCAATACGGACTGACGTTACTTGCTGTGTGGATGCTGAAAACAATTCATGTTATTGTTGCCTGGTCAACTGAACATCGCGCGCAGTATTGCGAGCGGCATCGCCGTGGAATTGTTGCGTATCATCGAATCCGGCGAGGGCGTGTAGGGTTGTCTCAGATCACTTTGCATCCTCTTGAGAAAAATTGACTAAGGATGGCCTTACAAACCGCAGGGGAGGTCAGCGTCGACGTAGACCGAGCGGCTGCATTCGGTTTCGTCTCGGACCCGTTGCGTTTGGCCCAATGCGTTCCAGGATGCCATGATCTGCGGGAAATCTCCCCGGGACGCTATTCGGCGGTCGTCACAAGTAAGGTCGCGTTTATTACACTTAGTTTCAAAGTCATCGTTGAGATTGTGAAGATCGATCCGCCCGATGCGATTGAAGCGAAGATCACAGGTGACGCCATTGGGCTCGCCGGCCGCGTCGTCGCGACCGCCGGGCTGCGGCTCGGAAGTGCCGGCGACGGCCGCACGGCGATCTCCTACTCGACTGATGTTGTCTTGACGGGGAGGCTGGGTGGGCTCGGCGAATCTGTCTTTCGGGCTAAAAGCGCGGAACTCGCGCGGGAGTTCGCAACGAACCTGAAGGCCGCCATCGAGAAGGAGCCGCGGGAGACGCACGCTTGAAAAACTTCGAACTGGTTGAACCGTCTACCATCGACGAAGCCGTTGCCTTGCTCGATCCTGAAGACACGAGTGTGCGAGCGATCGCGGGCGGGACTGCGCTCATGTTGATGATGAAGACGCGGCTGTTCCAGCCGACTCGCCTCGTAAGCCTGCGCCGGCTGAGTGGCGCGCTACGCACCGTGCGTACCGATGAAAATGGAGGACTGCGCATCGGCGCGTTGACTACCCTCACGGAGCTTGAACACTCTCCGCTCGTCGCGAAAGCCGTGCCCGTGATGAGCCGTGCTTTGCGGACGCTTTCAAGCGTGCGAATTCGCAACGTGGCAACGATCGGCGGCCACCTCGCTCACGGGGATCCCCACATGGACCTTCCGCCGATCTTGCTGACGCTCGGGGCACGGGTCCGCGCGGTGAGCTCCCGCGGCGAACGATGGATCGATGTTGCCGATTTGTTCCTCGGCTACTACCAGACTGCGATCGCACGCGACGAATTGATTGCGGAGGTTGATGTTCCGTTGCAGCCAGTCAACGTTCACACCTGGTACGCGAAGTTTACGGCGCTATCGGCCGATGACTGGCCTGCGGTCGGGACGGCAGTCTGGTACCGGCTGGAGTTCGGCGTGATTGCCGAGGCCCGCGTCGCGGTCAGCGCGGCAACCGAGCGCCCCATGCGTCTTCCCAGCGCGGAGAACGCACTGACCGGTTCATCTCCCACGGTTCAGATGTTTGCAAAGGCTGCGGACGCGGCAGCGGACGAAGTGCATCCGCTGGCCGACATCCGTGGCACCGCTGCTTACAAGCGAGAGATGGTGCGCGTGCACGTGCGCCGTGCGTTGGAACACGCCTCGCGCACACGATCCACAAAGGCAGAATGACAATGCCAGCGCGATTTACAGAACCCACTGACACGACCGTGGAAGCCCCATCCAAAGCAAAGCGTAAGGCTCCTGTCCTCCGCGAGGTGGGACGCTCCATCCCACGCCTGGAAAGTCACGCGAAAGTGGACGGCAGCGCAGAATACATCTACCATCTGCGTCTCCCCGGGATGCTCCAGGGCAAGATTTGCCGCAGCACGGTTCCTCACGGGCGGATTGTGCGGATCGACACAAGCGCCGCCCTCGCCATCGAAGGCGTTCATGCAGTCATCACCGCCGAGGATATTCGCACGCTGATCCCAGACCCTTACTATGGACCTGCTTTTCACGACCAGCCTATTCTCGCGATCGACAAAGTCCGGTACGTGGGTGAGCCTGTTGCCGTTGTGCTCGCGGCCGACTTGCACGTCGCGGAGGAAGCGGCTGATCGGGTCGTGGTCGAATATGAGCCGCTTGAGCCAGTTTTCGATGAAGTTGCGGCCACTAAGCCGGGTGCTCCAATCATCCACGATTTCTTGCGTCCTGCCGAGATGTTCCCCGATCTTCAGCATCTCAAAGGGCGTTCCGGGACAAACGTCGCGCTCGACGCGCGCGTTCTCCACGGCAATGTTGAGAAAGGTTTCGCGGAGGCCGATCTGGTTTTCGAGGATGTCTTTCGCAGCGGGAAGGTCATGCACGCGACCTTCGAACCCATGGTGTCGCTTGCCGAGCTAAATGGTTCAAATGGATTGACAATTCACACTTCATCGCAGAGCCCGTCGTATGTCCGCGCCGAGGTGAGCCGCTTGTTAGGTTGGCCCGAGAATCGGGTGCGGGTTCGCACGGCGTTTCTGGGCGGCAGTTTTGGCGCAAAACTCTACATCAAGCTCGAGGCGCTCGTAGCTGCCTGCGCACTTCTGGTCCGCAAGCCAGTCCGGATTGGCTTAACGATGGAAGAGCAGTTCTACACCATCACGAAGCACGGAGCGACAGTTCGGATCAAGACGGGGATGGCGAAGGATGGCCGGATTGTCGCGCGCGAAGTCGAGACGTGGTGGAACGGGGGGGCATACGCGGACATCGGGCCGCGCGTCTCACAGAAGTCAGGCTTCACCGCCGCCGGCCCCTACGACATCGAAAATGTCTCGCTCATAAATTATGCTGTATATACCAACGACCCGCCCGCGGGCGCGCTGCGGGGTTTCGGGATTTCGCAAGTCGTGTGGGCGTACGAGTGCCAAAACGACATCATCGCGCGTTCTCTTGGGATCGATCCTCTTGAGTTCCGACGGCGCAATATCCTGCGCGACGGCCGGCCGCACGCGACTGGGACAATAATGACCAACGCAGAGATCGATGAGGTGCTCGATCGGCTGTCCGATCGGATGAAGTGGGACGGTCCTTTCGATCATGGTTCGGGGCCAGTCCGCCGTGGTCGCGGACTCGCCATCGGGTTTAAAGCGTGCATCGCACCAACCACGTCGGTCGCAGTCGTGAATGTTTATGGCGACGGAAGCTGTTGTGTGTCCTGCAGTACCGTTGATATGGGCCAAGGCTCGGATACGGCGATGGCCCAGATCGCGGCCGAGACGCTTGGAATATCCACGGAGACGGTACGCGTGGTTCATCCGGATACCGACGTGACTCCCTACGATATGGCAACGCTGGGATCGCGTTCGACGTATCACATGGGCAACGCCGTGCGGCTTGCAGCCGAGGATGCCCGCACACAATTGTTGCGGATTGCCGCCGCGACCCTCCAGACAAACATCGAAGAACTCGAATGCCGAGACGGCGCCGTCATTTCGCGTTCTGGCGCCCGGATGACGATGCGCGGGCTCATGGTCGCACGGTTTGGCATGCAGGCAGGGAACGTGATCGGTATGGGCACGTTCACGCCGCCATATGCAAAACCGGATCCACGGACCGGTCAGTCCCCGCAAATCACGCCATTCTGGATGCTTGCAGGTGCCGCAGCCGAAATCGAGGTCGATACCGAGACGGGTCGAATCTGCGTCACCAAACTCGTGAATGTGGGTGATGTGGGCTGCGCGATCAATCCTGCAATCGCGAAACGCCAATTGAATGGCGCGGGGACGATGCAGCTCGGGTTTACTCTATTTGAAGAAATGCGATTCAACGAAGGGCAAGTCATCAACGCGAGCCTCGCGGACTACAAGATCCCCGGAATGCTCGATGTCCCTGAAGATCTCTCGGCTGAACTTGTGGAGTTTCCTCATGAGCATGGGCCTTTCGGTGCCAAGGGAGTCGGCGAGACAGGTATGTTCAGCGTGTCGCCCGCGATCGCCAATGCCCTGTGCGATGCGATTGGCGTGCGGATCATGGAACTGCCACTTACGCCCGAGCGTGTGCTGAGGGCGATCCGCGAATCAGAAAACCGCCCTCTGGAGAGCGAATGATGAATGAGACACGGCGCATCATTCGCTTCACTTTGAATGGCCGCGCGGCCACGGCCAACATTGCGGTTTACGAGACAGTGATCGAGGTGCTGCAGCGTGACTTCAATCTTTTTGGAGGGCGCGAGAGCTGTGGCCAAGGACTATGCGGGTGCTGCACGGTGCTCGTAAATGGCACGGCTGTCTCCGGCTGTCTCTACCTGGCGGCGTTTGTCGACGGCGGCGAAGTGGTAACCGTCGAAGGGCTTGCCGACCGCGGCGTACTCCATCCGATACAGCAGGCCTTCGTTTCCAAGACCGGATTTCAATGCGGGTATTGCACGCCGGGATTCGTCTTGATGACAGAACAGTTGCTAAAGCGATATCCCCATCCGACGGACGACGAGATTCGCCATTACCTTTCGGGGAACCTCTGCCGCTGCGCCGCATACCCGGACATCATCGAGGCAGTCAAAGCGGCGGCCAACAAAATACAGGCTGTAGAGAGCGGCCGTTGACGGCCGGGGCAAGTTTTCTTTTTGTGCTTCCACTACTCACCGCCAGCCTTCCCCAGCAAATGCGATCCTAGCGCGATACCAATACAGTGACGCGCACCGCTGGCCGCTCCCATGATGCCTGCTAGTCTGGCAGCGATTTACCGCGCGTCTCTGGAAGAAACGGAGCAGCAACGATGCCGAGGATGTAGATCATGCTTAGGATGACTGCGGCCTTACCGTAACCACCAAAGTAGGTGATCAACGTTCCCGCAAGGAGGGGACCCAAAACCGCAACAAACCGCGGCGCATTAAAGCAAAAACCGATCGCAGTCCCGCGGATTCGAGTTGGATATACTTCCGGGAGCCACGTCGAGCACCACGTGTACTGGCCGAGTGAGAAGACCGCGTTAATACCGCACACGACTAAGAGCAACGCCAAGTTGTGCGTCCATAAGAACAGGACGGGCGTCAAGAAAAGAGCCAGAGCAAACCAAGCGATCGTCACTGGCTTGCGGCCCCAGGCATCCGCAAAGAAACCGAGCCCGATGTATCCGCAGATTGCGCCTGTATTGTAAGACATCCCCGCGAGGCTTGCCCATCTCACTCCCGAAAGGCCCTGACTGACGGCAACGGAACCAACGTACGCCGGGACCCACGTCGAAATCCCCCACCAACCCAGCGTCGTCGTGGTGGACATCAAGAACGCCGCAATCGTAAGCCGCCGCGTCCCCGGATTCGCGAACAGATCGAAAAGCGTGAAGCGTAGGAGGTGCCGTTCCGCCTCGTCGAGAGGCTCTCCATTCTTCTGCGCCGCGACCGCTTCCCGGCGCTTCCGGTCGGATGCCGCCCACTTTTCGGGTTCATTCATGCCACGGCGAATCCACCAGGTGGCGAGTGCGGGAAGAATTCCGATCACATACATCCACCGCCATGCCGAGGGTCCCAAGCCACTGACGAAGAACCACACGGCTGAGGCGATGAAGAATCCAATTCCCAAGCCGCATTGCATGAGTCCGGCACCCTTGCCGCGATGATTCTCGGGCCACATCTCGGCGACCATCGAAGTCCCCGTGCTCCATTCCGAGCCGAGCGCCAGACCGACAATGAAGCGCAGAACCATAAATGATATCCACGACCAGGCAAGAGCAGTGAATCCAGTTACAATCGAATATGCGAGGATCGCGTAGATCAGCATCCGCTTGCGGCCGATGTAATCGGCCACAATCCCGCCAACGATTCCACCAATTCCCCACCCAAACAGCGTGATCGCGATCGCCATTCCCGCATAGAATGGAATCGACCCGTAGCGCGAGGCCGGCAAGAGTTCGTGAAAGGAGAGAGACACTGTGAGAATCAGTGCGTACGTCTCGTAGCCGTCAAAGAGCCAGCCAAGATTGGCGACGATCAACGTATTCCACTGGCGCCGATTGAGCGCGCGATACCACGGTCCGGCCAGTTCGACGGCGAGGCCTGCAGTTTGCATTTATCAGCCTTTTACTCGCGCGGGCTGCGCAATTCAGTCCGCGCGCCACAATGCATGAAATGGCGGTCTTGAAGTGACGTATATTCTCACACGCGCTGCAAGACAAACAATCCGTACCGTCACACTCTAGACTTCAAGCAAATTCGCATGGAATGCAGACCTCGACAAAGGCGGCACCGCGAATCCCTTGTTTCGGTATTACATCCGTAGCATTGCGGGGCGCGTCTCTCAGAAGATACTGGAGCACGATTCCCGCATCAGGTTGGGTGCCAAGCGCTCCGCCCTGAATGCGTGATCGAGCACGCGATACGCAACTTGATTTGTTCGATTCTCCACGTAAGGCCCGATCCTAACAACTGGAGCGAGTATCCGAATATATGGGGTGAGCCCAGGAATTGGTCTACAGATGTGAATGGTTCAAATTCTACGATTTCGTTGAAGAAGTATAACACCCTACCTAGACCGGTTTATTCAAACAGCCAAGCCCATTTCTTCTTTGTCGCTTCAAGCAAGGGGGGCGTGGCTTCCGCCACCGGCGGGAAATCCTTCGCCTGCACCCGGTCCCAGGGTCTGCAGGCGTTAATGATGGCGCGGCTGTTCCACAGCCGTTTTCTGTCCTTTTCGGCGGGTGGGATCATTGGATCCAGCGAGTTGCTCCAGCACTGCCGCAGAATATCGATGTCGGTCGCCGGGTCGGAACGGGTGCTGATTGCCCAAATGACATCGTCACTATTGGACGGGTCGATATCGTCGTCGACCACGATGGAATACCGGTTCATCAACCCGCCCGCATGGCACTGTACCGCAACGTTCGCCGCTTGTGCTGCGTGACCGGCATACTTTTGTTGAATGCTGGTTACCACCCACATGCGGCTGGCGCCCGCTTCAGAAACCCATACCCCTTTCACTCCGGGTATTCCCGCTTTGCGCAAAGAATCTTTGACCAAGGCAGAGCGCAAAACACTGGAAAAATAGGAATAGTCGTGCAACGGTCGACACGGAGTGGCCCCGAGCAGTATGGGATCATTGCGATAGTAAAGTGCTTTAACCCGAACGAGAGTGTCCGGCTGTTTGCCGCCGGCGTAATAGCCGGTGAACTCGCCGAACGGGCCTTCATCCTGGTTATCTCCTTTGGAAACAAAACCCTCGATGGCGACTTCAGCATCGGCAGGAATCGGCAGACCCGTGATCGGTCCGCGAAGCACAGGCACGCGTTGTCCCGCAATTGCGCCAATCCATGTAAATTCGTCGACGCCGGTTGGGACTTCCAATCCCCCCATCACCAGGAACAGGGGATGCGAGCCAAAGACGATTACGACAGGGCAAGGCTCATTTTTGTCCCAGTATTTTTGCCGGATGATACTGCCGTGGTGTCCCGGAGAAATGAACGTGCCAACGGTATTCTTGCTTTGCCTTTGGACCCGATAGGCCCCTACATTGATCCAGCCGGTATCCGGATCCTTGTAGATGTGCACACAGCCGGTGCCAATATAAACACCGCCATCCAATTCATGCCACATCGGCGCGGGGAAGATGGTCAGGTCAATGTCCTCGGCGGCGACTTTGTTTTCCATCACTGGCCCATCACCCACATATTCGATCGGATAATCCGCCGCTTTTGATTCGATCAGCTGCAATTTCTCGCCAATTCTGCCTGTAAGGGCCATGGTATCCAGCTTCTCTTCTATACCCATTGTCAGCCCCAACGTTCTCGCGTTGAGCATCGAGCCGGTCAAGACCCGAAATCCTGGGTGATAGCCGGGAAAGCCACCGAAGAGAAGCGCAGGACCGCGCCTCTTTGCGTTCAGCTCCGTAATCGCGCCGAGTTCCAGGTGAAGGTCTGCGTTTTCTACTTCCCTCAACTGGCCGATAGCTCTGGCTTTTTCAATCCACACACGAAAATCAAAGGCGCTGGGAGTTGCGCGTGCCACTTCCGGAGGGCTTCCGCTAGTATGGGCAACCATACAAAAGTTCTCCTTCGTACTCTTAACTTGGAACGTCCCTCGTGCACTGCAGGACGGCTGTTCTCTAATACCGGCAGCAGCTTGCCGCTGATTTCGGGAAAGAACGGCGCAGATGCCGAGCAGTTAAATTGTGCTCACGATTATAACAGCCTAGCCATACCCGCCGAAGTAAGTAATCAGCATTCCGGCAACCAAGGGACCGAGGAGAGCCAGGAATCTGGGTGCGTTGAAGCCGGGATTTCCGTTTTGACCTCCCGAATGGCCAGCTTTTATACACCCGAGGCCCTTCCGAGTACACCAAATCTTTTTCGTCGCATACTCTTCCTACAGGGGAGACCGTCAGCCCGGTCGCGCTCACACGCAGTGATTGGAACATCCAGTTCCGAGACATCTGTAAGAGACCGCAACTATCCGCAAAGTTTTAAACAATCAAAACTATGAGGAACAGCAGTTGAATAAAGCGTGTTGACCAGACCGAGTTTTTGCACCAGGGCGAATGATATTGCCTTGTAACTTGCTTAGCGGCAAGTATGATACAATATACTGTGTGGCAACAAAGAATCCTCATGCTACGGCTCTTGGCAAGCTCGGGGGCAAGGCTCGGGCTAGAAAAACGACTGCTGCACAACGAAAGGCATGGGCGCGTTTGGGCGGTTTGGCGCGCGATCAGAAGCACTCCAAGAAACAGCTGTCGCGGTGGGCAAAGCTGGGAGGGCGGCCTACAGAAAAGAAGCGAGGCAAGCGATGAAGCGGGCAGCAATATACGCCAGGGTTAGCACGAACAACGGCCAATGCGTTCGAGGATTTCCGGGCGCTCGGGATTGATTTTGTGAGCTTGCATGAAGGGGTCGACACGTCCACCCCGAACGCCCGCCTGGTTTTCGGGATCTTTGCCTCGATCGCCGAATTTGAGAGAGAGCTCATTCCCGACCGCGTTCGCTCAGGACTGGCTGCTGCCAAGGCAAAAGGCAAACGTCTCGGGCGGTCAAAGGTGTCGGTTGATCTAGCGGAGGTTGCGCGCCTTCGCGAAGCGGGAGATTCCTGGTCGACTTTCGGGGAAAAGCTTGGACTGGGGGAAGGGACCGTCAGACG
This sequence comes from Terriglobia bacterium, assembly GCA_041488495.1. Lineage (GTDB taxonomy): Bacteria > Acidobacteriota > Terriglobia > Acidiferrales > UBA7541 > Palsa-360. Next base: position 105,649 of record JBGPPL010000011.1, on the reverse strand, counting down.
GGCAGCATTCGCATCCGCCAAAAAACCTACTCTCAAAACCCCTCGTAATCGCTTGCGCTGTCTAGCCGTTTTCTCGCAGTTCCTGCACGCCAAACACCAGGCCAGAAGGGGCGATTGCAATGAAAACAAAAGAGTTTATGGCGGACAGGCCTGTAAGCCGGATTCTGTTCGGCGCGCGGGCAATTGCACCCACGTGCCGCAGTGATCATTCCTCTAGGTCCAAGTTCGCACCTGGACTCCAGCAGCCTACCCGAGGGTCATAGCGAGCCGGGCCAGCTCTCCCCTCCTATTTGGCCTTGCACCACGCGGGGTTTGCCGTGCCGTCCCGATTGCTCGGGACGCGGTGGGCTCTTACCCCACCGTTTCACCCTTACCTTGCGCTCTCGCCCGCTTCGGCCCACTCACGTGGGCCATCGTCAGACCCGCTGAAGGTTTTCCTTCAGCCGGTCACCGAGGCGAATTGCACTGGCGGTTTATTTTCTGTGGCACTTTCCGTGGCCGAACCCGCGCAGTTCGCTTGCGCTTACCGTGCAAAGATTCAGTCCCCTGGCGTTACCAGGCGCGTTGCCCTTCAGTCCGTGGCGTTTTGCGCCGAGGACTCTAACCCTCGACGTTCCCGCCAAGGATTACGGTGTCCGGACTTTCCTCCCGGCCTGCCTTCTTGCGAAGGCCAGCCCAGCGATCACCCGGCCTGCCCGCCATTTACATTATAGCCCGGACAGCCTGATTGGGCCAGAAACGTGGACTTCAATTGTGGACAGACGTTGGCAAAACGGGGCTGTTCATCGTCTGGGGCCTGCTAGTTCGCCCCGGCCCCCGAAGCGGTCAAAGACTTGGCGCTATAAATCGTGATTTCAACGCGCCGGCTTTCCTCATGTGCCTTTCGGCGTTTGCCGTTGTCGAATAGTTTCTGTTCCCCCAGGCCCACCATACGGATTCGGTAAACGGGAATATCATGAGTCTCGACTGGGACGGAACAGATATCACTTGCAAATCATTTGTTCGCAGCCTGATGCAAACACAGTGCGTGACTGAGCCTCCGGACTGAGCGGTGCTAGCCCGCGCAATCTTTACACATGCGTCTCAGCTCAGACACATTGACGAGAGGGGAAAAAGGGCAGACGCTCTCCGGCTCAGAGCCAAAATTTCGAGGAGCGATCTTCAGAATAGGGATCGCTGTGGAGTCTTCTTTGACGGGGACTTCGCGCCTCGAGCCTTGCTCTCATTCGAATTCTTCTTCACTCGTCCGTTTTCCTTTGATTTCACTGAGGATTTTGCTGATCGCCTCTGGTCCGGTGCGACTTGCAGCTTGCCTGCGAGCAGTTTCTCGAAATCATCTTCATTCAAGATGGTGACACCGAGGGAACGCGCCTTGTCATGTTTTGAGCCGGGGTCAGCGCCGACTACGACAAAATCGGTCAGCTTGCTCACCGATCCCGACACTTTGCCGCCGTGGCGCATCACTTCCGCGCCGGCCTCCTCGCGCGAGCGGCGCACCAATGCTCCTGTGAAGACGAATGACTTCCCCGCGAGGCGTGTATCCTCCGGCGCCTGGCGTTTCTCCGTCATTTTCAATCCTTCGTTCTGGAGGCGCTTGATCAGCTTTTGATTTGCCGGCTCGGAGAAAAAATCAGCGATGCTCTGCGCGACTTTGGGGCCGACTTCCGGGACTTCCACGAGTTCTTCTACGGTGGCTTCCGCAAGCTTCGGCAGCGAAGCGAAATGATCAGCGAGTAATTGCCCGGTGCGCTCGCCCACAAAGCGCATCCCGAGCGCATAGATCAGCCGCGCAAGGCTATTGTTTTTGCTTGCCTTGATTTCATCGAGCAGGTTTTGCGCCGATTTCTCAGCCATGCGCTCAAGCGCAGCCACATCTTCGAGCTTCAATTCGTATAAATCCGCAAAATTCTTCACCAGGCGCTTATCCACGAGCTGATCGACAATTTTTTCACCGAGGCCGTCTATGTTCATGGCGTGCCGGCCCGCGAAGTGCAACAACGACTCCTTGCGCTTGGCCGGGCAACTCGCATTGACGCAGCGGTAGGCGACTTCTTCAGGGTCTTTGTGAATCTTGCTGTTGCATTCCGGGCACCGCTCGGGAACGACAATTTCGCGCCGGGGCTTCCCTTCCTTGACGACCTTCACGACGTGCGGGATGACTTCTCCGGCGCGCTCAACAATCACTGTATCGCCGATGCGCAACCCCAGCCGCTCGATCTCATCCATGTTGTGCAGCGTGGAACGGCTGACCGTGACGCCACCGACTTCGACGGGTTCGAGCACGGCAACCGGCGTGAGCGTGCCCGTGCGGCCAACCTGAAAGATGACATCGTTCACGACCGTCGTTTCCTGCTGCGCCGGATACTTGTACGCGACGGCCCACCGCGGCGCCTTCGCCGTGAAGCCCAACTCCTGTTGCATCGCGATTTCGTTGACCTTGATCACGATGCCGTCAATCTCGTACGGCAGCTTCTCGCGCTTCCCTTCCCATAGGTCGATAAACTTTTTCACTTCGTCGATTGAATGGCACACTCGCCAATCAGGCGAGACTTTGAAGTGCATTTTCTGCAGCGTCTCTAGCACCTCCGAATGGAGACGCATGGGCTCGCGCCCTCCAGCCAGGAGGTAGTACGCGTAGAAATCGAGCTGCCGTGACCGCGTGATTTCAGGATCGAGAACTCTGACCGCGCCTGCAGCAACATTTCGCGGATTCGCATACCTCTTTCCGCCCTCTTCTTCCTGCTTCTCGTTCAGGGCTTCGAAGGCGCGCAGCGGCATGATGATCTCTCCGCGAACTTCAAAATCCTGCGCCAGGCGCACTTTCTTTAACTCCGCGGCATCGACGCGAAGCGGGATCGACCGGATCGTGCGCACATTTGGGGTGACATCTTCTCCGGTCACGCCGTCACCGCGTGTGACGCCGCGCGTGAGAACGCCTCCCTCGTACACGAGCGAAATGCTCAATCCATCGAACTTGTGTTCGGTGACGTAATCGACGCGGTCGCGCCCGGCAAGTTCCCGCACACGGCGGTCGAACTCCTCGAGCTCTTCCATCGAATAGGTATTGTCGAGGCTCATCATTGCCGGGGAGTGCTGACGAGTCTCGAAGCCTTTGCGCGGCACCCCTCCCACACGTTGCGTGGGCGAATCCGGCGTGACAAGTTCCGGATGCGCGGATTCGAGCCGTTGGAGTTCCTCCATCATCCGGTCAAACTTGACGTCGGAGATTTCCGGCTCATCGAGCACATAGTAGAGGTACTCATGCCGCCGGATGTCTTCGCGCAACTTTTCGATCTGTTTGGCAGTCTGAGTGCTCTTTCCCATGCGGCCTCGGAGAAGCGAACAAAACAGATGTTTAGTATACAATGCGTGTCCCAGCCTCGAAACAGGATGTCGATGCGTAACCTCACGGCAAGTACGGCCTTGCAGGAGAACAGAGCGAACCACGTGCCTTCGGAAGTCCGAGATGCTGTGTTAATCGTCAATCCCAACGCAGGTGGCGGACGCTGGGTGCCGCGGCTCGACGAGGCGCGGCGCATTTTCCGCAACGCCGGAATCGAAACGGAACTGCAACAGACGACCGCCCCCGGCGAAGCGACCGTCCTGGCGCGTCGCGCCGTTGACCAATCGCGGCAGCTTGTCATCGTCTGCGGCGGCGACGGCACGGTGAACGAAGCCGTGAACGGGCTCGCCTGCAGCCAGGTTCCGCTGGCGGTACTGCCGGCCGGAACAGCTAACGTCCTTGCGAAGGAGTTATCGCTTCCGTGGAATCTGCCTCGCGCTGCCGAATGCATCACCCGCGCGCGGTATTACCGCATTGCTCTGGGTCTCGCCATCCCTGAAAAATCAAGTGGTGAGCCTCGCTACTTCCTCAGCGTGGCAGGAGCGGGCCCGGACGGGGCTCTTGTTGCAGCCGTCCGTCCGGAAATCAAGTTTCGCGCGGGAATCGCTGCGTACTGGCAGGAAGGCTTTCGCCAGCTGACACGCTACAAATTCCCGCGTTTCCGAGTAACAACGGGCGATAGCACCATCGACGCCACGCTCGTGATCGTGGGACGCACGAAGCACTACGGCGGGCCGTTCAAAATCACCACCGAAGCCGATCTTCACCAGCCTGAATTCGAACTAGCCTTCGTGACGACGCGAAGCGCCTGGCGCTATCTTGCCTTGATGCCGCTGATCTGGGCGGGTCAATTGCGGCGCGCCCGGCACGTCCAATTCCGTAAAGCCACTTCCCTTCAGTGTGCCGCCATCGATCCATCGCCCGTCCTGATCCAGGTGGATGGAGAGCCTGCCGGGCGTCTTCCGGCCGAATTCCGCATCGTGCCCGATGCTCTCACCCTCGCCGTGCCCGATCCGTTGTAGTATTCCGCACGGCGCGCAATATCCATCCGCGTCGATGAGGTGCATACCCTTCTCATGGAACCAGTGACCCATGCGCTCACATCCATCGCTCTCGGACGCGCCGGGCTGAACAAGGTAACGCGGGGGGCGACCCCGATGCTGGTCGTCTCTGGACTGGTGGCCGACGTCGATTGGGTCACCCGTTTGGGCGGCGCAAGCGCATTCCTTCATGGTCACCGCACGGCGACGCATTCGCTGGTTGGAACCGTTGCCCTCATTGCAGCAGTTACCACAGCTTTCTGTGTGGCTGGGCGCAAATATCCGAAGCTCGCCGTCGGAATTTTCCCCGCGCTGCTGATTTGCAGTGTCGGGGCGGGGGCTCACCTGTTTCTGGATCTGCTAAACGGCTACGGCGTGAAACTAATGTGGCCGTTCGGTGCGAGGTGGTACGGGTGGGACCTGGCGAACTCCGTGGACGCATGGATGATTTTTTTCTTACTGGCGGGATTGTTGCTTCCGGAGCTGTTCCGCTTGGTATTGGAAGAAATCGGATCGAAACCCAAGAAACGCGGGAGCCAGCGCGGCGCGATCGTGGGCCTGAGCCTTGTAGCCTTGTTTATTGCAGGGCGCGCCGTGGCGCACGAACGGGCCGTAGCGCTGCTCGATTCGCGCGAATACCGCAGTCAGGTGCCGCTTGAGGCAGCAGCTTTTCCGCGACCCTCCACGCCGCTAGTCTGGTCAGGTGTAGTTGAAACGGACAACGCACTGGTCAACGTGGACGTGCCGCTTGGACCCGGCTCCGTCTTCGACCCGGACCTCGCGGACGTGCACTTCAAGCCGGAACAGTCTCTCTCGCTCAAGAATGCCGTGAACAGCGCAACGGCCATCGATTTCCTGAGTTACGCGCGGTTTCCGCTCGCGAACGTGGAGCCCGAGGGTGACGGTTACCAGGTTCGCCTGCGCGACATGCGTTTCGCATCCGAATTACCCGGCCGGCGCGGCATCATCGCTGTTATTCATTTGAACGCGCAAAGCCTCGTCATCGACGGACACCTCGAATTCGACGCGCCGCCGAGGAACTGAGCACTAACATGCAGTTCTCACGACTACGCAGATGGTCGGAACGGAAATCGCCAGCTCCGTTATTAATCAAGAAGGCGTCGGGTGTCTAAACGCCAGACGGGACGCCAGGTAGAGGCCCAGGACGACAGCGAGGGCGATTCCAGCGACCTCGAGTTTATGCGTCATGAGGAACTGCGTCCCTTGATTCCCGTACTTTACGGCCAGGAAACCTTCACCGAAAAAGCGGAAGCCGCGCGCCACGATCAGACCGAGCACGAAGGTGCGCAGGGGCATCTCCAATGCGCCTGCTGCGACGACGAAAACCTTGAAGGGGGTCGGCGGGGGCAAAAGCGCCGTCAGCAGGATGCAGACAAAACCGTTCCGGTTGATCCAGGCATGGATGTGCCGTGCGCGGGGGCCAGCATGCTTGTGAAACATCGCTTCGCCGCCCTTCCGCGCAAGATAATACAGGAGCAAACAGCCCCCTACGGAACCGAGCGTCGCCATCCCGGCGTAATACGGCATGCGTGCGGGATTGCGGATCGAAAGATCGATCAGGAGCAGATCGTTGATGACCGGGAACGTGAGAACCGAAGAGTCCAGGAACGCGATCAGGAAAAGACCCAGCCCGCCCGCTCCGCCGACAATGGCCTGTAGCCAGCGGGGCAAATGAATTTGCGGAGGCAGTGAGTCCATAAGGGGCGGTCGAAGATTTGAAGGGTGCGGGCTCTGCCTGGAACCCGCCAGAATATTGTATCAGAGATATTCCTCGGGGATTGGTGCAGTGATCATTCCCGGAAAGACGGCCGCAGGCGCGTTGTAGAACACGACACGCGCACCGGCATCGCATTTTACAGGATTCTTGCTTGACACCTTCGTAGGTCGATTGGAATATGGCACCTTGCGAGCCATTTTCATTTGAATGAATGATAGAAGCTGAGGGGAAAATATGGTGACCCGAAGAGAATTTCTGGGTGTGACAGGTGCGAGCGCACTCGATATGGCGTTGGCCTCGGTCTCGCCGTTTTCTTCCCTGGCCGCACTCCCTCTCGCGAAGCCAGATTTTACGATTCGCATCGCCCCAGTCAGCGTGGAGATAGCTCCGGGCACCGTGATCAAGACAGTTGGCTACAACGGCAAGGTGCCGGGTCCGGTGCTGCGGATGCGCGAAGGCAAGCGCGTCACGGTCGACGTCCACAATGATACCGATGTTCCCGAACTCGTTCACTGGCACGGACAGTTCGTTGCTTCCGATGTGGACGGCTCGGAAGAAGAAGGAACTCCGTTCGTTCCCGCCCATGGCCGTCGCCAATATACGTTTGCGCCGCAGCCGTCCGGCACGCGCTGGTACCACACGCACGTCATGGCCGCCGAGAACCTCGACCGAGGCGGGTTCACTGGGCAGTTCGGAATTCTCTACGTGGAACCAAAGAGCGAGCCGGGAAAATATGACCAGGAAATCTTTCTCGCCACGCACCATTGGGAACCCTCGCTTGCGCACATGGGGCCACAGAACAACGGCTGGGAGATCGCCTACAATAGCTGCTCTATTAATGACAAAGCGCTCGGACACGGCGATCCCATCAGGGTGCGGCAAGGCCAGCGCGTGCTTTTTCGCTTGCTCAATTCCAGTGCAACAGAGGATATCCAACTCGCCTTGCCGGGCCACAAGTTCAAAGTGATTGCTCTCGACGGGAATCCGGTCCCGGCTCCCGCAACGCTTGATGTTTTGACTTTGGCCATTGCAGAACGTGTTGACGCGATCGTGGAAATGAATCAGCCGGGCGTCTGGCTCCTCGGTTCCGTCAACGACGAAGAGCGGAAGAAGGGGATGGGAATCGTCGTAGAGTATGCGGGCCAAAAGGGTGAGCCAGGCTGGGTGGCTCCCGCGAAGTCTCCATGGGACTACACGATTTTTGGCACTCAGGCGAAACTTCCGGAACCGGACGGGCGATTCGAACTGACTTTCAAGAAAATTCCGGGGGAGCGCATCACATTCAATCGCTGGACGATCAACGGTAAATCGTACCCGGACACCGATCCCCTCGAGGTGCAAGCTGGCAAGCGCTATCGAATGATCTTTCACAATGAGACCGGGGATAGCCATCCTCTTCACCTCCACCGGCATGACTTTGAAATCGTCAATATCGGCGGTAAACCATCGGCAGGCGTGCTGAAAGACATCGTGAACGTCCCCCGTTTCAGCAATGCGGAGGTCGACTTTGTCTCGAATCATCCCGGCCTGTCGCTGTTCCATTGCCACATGCAATTGCACATGGATTTTGGGTTCAAGGCATTGGTCAAATACACATAGCCCGAACGTGGCCGAACCTGCCTGCCAGACAAGAATAGAAAGATAAAATCAATGAGCAAGACCCTGCTGGCTGTTGTATTTGGATGCTTGACCGTATTCGGGGGAACCATCTTCTATTGGTCTAGGCAACTTTCAGTGCGCTATAACGCATGGACTACGAACTTTCGCGAACGGCACCCACATATCAATCCGCCGCCAACCCCGCAAATGCGGGAATTGAACACGAAAATAATGACGTGGCTCTTTCGCTTTCTAGGAGCATTCCTCGTTCTGCTGTCAATCTTGGTGCTAATCGGCAGCTGGAACTCGAGCTGACCACTACTTCTGCGTCAACGCCGGAGGCATCGAAGCTCAACGATGCGGACAAGGACAAGCTGGTCGAAGAACTCAAGGCCTCGATGGACTTCTGCAAACAGGCGTTCTCAAAATTAACCGACTCGACCTTGGGAGACTCGGTCCCGTGGTTTGGCGGAAGGCAGGTGTCGCGCTTCGCGGCGGCCTTGGAGGTCACCAATGACTTGATTGATCACTACGGCGCGCTCGCGGTCTACCTTCGCTTGAACGGCCTGTTGCCACCCACGGCACAACGCAAGTAACAGCCAAGCAGGCTCGGCCGAGATCCAGCTCACCGCAATGTTCATAGCGGCCGGCTATAATCATTTGTCGTAAAGTTTGGCCAGTCTTGACCAGATAGATGCGTGTGCTGTATTGAACAGACGCCCGAACCCCAGAGGTGATATACGATGGAATCAACCGGGACATGAACTTATTGATGTCCCACCCCGGGCCGGATGGACACACCCCCCTTCGGCCCTTTCCTTCCTAAATAGTTAAGGTCAATCAGACTGGCCCTGCGTGTTCACACTCGTGGATACATTGACGCGGGCGCTAGAGCGGCGATTCTGAAGCGTCCCGCGCAGCGCGTTCTGCGTTCCAGGCCGCCCCAAAAAAGACGATCATCGCAGAAAACTCCATCCACACCATCAACCCGATCGCCGCCGCCAGCCCGCCGTAGACAAGTCCGTACTGCATCCTCCTGACGTAAGCTCCAAACAGCAAATTAACGCCTGACCACAGAATGGCCGCCATAGCCGCTCCTGGCAGGAAGGAATTCCAAGTGGCCGAGCCGGGTCGTGCGGCGCGGTAAATTAAGGCAAGTACGAATAACTCTAGGACTATCGCCGCGACCGCAAGCGTAACTTTCAAGGAGCCCAGCATCAATGGAGATGGGCCGAGCCCGTGAGTGATCCATTCGGTTAGTAGCCCGCCGAAAACACTTAGCGCAACTGCTACGACCCAAACCACAATCGTCACGGAAAACAAAAGTAGGCCACGAAGCTGGCGACCAAGGAAGGAGTGTCTTCTGGGATCTCGATAAATCAGCGAAATACCTTCCATGATAAGTTTTATTACCTGCGAGCCGACCAGGAGAGCCCCGACCGCGCCGAACAATGTCCAGTGCAAGGGGTCAACTTCCCGCCGCAACAGGAAATCGGATAGAAGCTGCCAGCTGCCTGGCGGGAGGATCGCCGAAAGCCGCGCGGCAATTTCCTGACCGTTTTCGCCTCGCAGAGATCTACTGAGCAGGCCCAGCCCAAAAAGCAGCATAGGAAAAAAGGCCAGGAACATGTTGAAGGCCACAGCTTGCGACACCATGCCGCATTGCGGAATGATTCTTGCCAGCGTCCGGAACAGTTTCATCGCAAGAGATCTTAACGCCATTGCTTCGAATTATACCGTTCGTGACCGAACAGTGCAGCAATTTGAGGCGCTGCGTCTCTTCGCTCTCGGCGTCGGGCGCGCGGGTCTTCAGCGTGGCTTCAACGCCCCAGGGAACGGCTCCCACCAACTGGACAGCTGCGGGCACGCCCAGCTCATGGGAGAGCATTTCCAGATGCTCGTCCAGCGAGAGCCGCAGTATTGTAGCCACCTTGCGCTTGGCCAACCTGATTCAATCAGATCAGAAAGCGATTCGGAGCGACACGGAACCCCTCATGGCGGACAAACGCTATGGCACATTGGCGCTGGTCACCGGAGCCTGGAGGTCGAGAGTACCATTCGCCCAACTCCCAATAAACGCCATGATCGGAAACTGACCCACTCCCCATCTTGTGGAACGGTTTGACCGCCCACTCCAGGCATGTTATAAAAATGAGCCTTGTGCCACCCTTTATGCGGGTTTTGGGTGTCTATGCCAGCGGTAAAGCCGGGGCGGAATTCATTCGCTGCGGCTAAGGGAAGCGCACTTATCCAGTCTTGAAGTGGCAGCCTGCAGGAAATCCGGTCAGCTATTCACACGACGCCCTGAAGAATAACTTCCAGGGCGAAATGGTGTGCCGGAAATCGATGCAGGAATAGGCAGTTACCTTGATAGAGGATTCTTGATGGAGGATCTCTGATGCGCACCTGGCTCGCGGGCATAAGCTCGCTTCGAAGCCGATTCGCGAAGGCAGGCACGGTATGTGCTGCCTTGATCTTAACATTGTTGTTGAACGCCACGGCCGCCCTGGCCCAATCGGCCACGGATACCGCTGGCGGAGAGGCAGGCCTGAGGCTTCCCGATCTTTCTCAGGTCTCATTTCTCGGTATGGATGGTCACAAGCTGCTTACGATCGGGATTCTGTTTTGCATTTTTGGACTCATTTTCGGCTTAGTCATCTATAACCGCCTGAAGAATCTGCCGGTGCACCGCTCGATGCGCGAAGTTTCCGAGCTGATCTACGAAACCTGCAAGACGTACCTCATCACGCAAGGCAAGTTCCTCCTTTTTCTCTGGGTATTCATCGCCGTCATTATCGTGCTGTATTTCGGCGTGCTATCTCCCGTGCCGAATAAACCCATCAGCACCACGCTTCCCATCATTCTGCTTTTCAGCTTGATCGGAATTGGTGGAAGCTACGGGGTCGCCTGGTTTGGCATCCGCGTGAACACCTTCGCGAATTCACGGACGGCGTTCGCCGGCTTACGCGGCAAGCCGTATCCGATCTATCAGATTCCGCTTGAAGCCGGCATCAGCATCGGCATGATGCTGATCAGCGTCGAACTGTTGATGATGCTCTTCATCCTGCTCTTTATTCCCGGAGATTATGCGGGGCCGTGCTTTATCGGCTTCGCTATCGGTGAATCTCTCGGCGCTGCGGCGCTGCGAATTGCCGGCGGCATTTTCACCAAGATTGCCGACATCGGCTCCGACCTGATGAAAATCGTTTTCAAGATCAAAGAAGATGACGCGCGCAATCCCGGCGTGATCGCGGATTGTACCGGAGACAACGCTGGAGACTCCGTAGGGCCGACCGCCGATGGCTTCGAGACCTACGGTGTGACGGGCGTCGCGCTGATTACTTTCATCTTGCTGGGAGTCAAGAGCCCAACCGTGCAGGTCCAGTTGCTCGTCTGGATTTTCGTGATGCGCATCGCCATGCTGGTGGCGAGCGCCGCCGCCTACTTCATCAACGCCGCGGTCGCCAGAGCCCGGTACGCCAGCGTCGCCGAAATGAATTTTGAAGCGCCGCTCACTTCGCTGGTCTGGCTCACTTCGTTCATTTCCATCGCGATGACATACGCCATCTCCGCTGTCATTGTTCCCACCCTAGGCGGTGACAGCACACAGTGGTGGAAGCTGGCCTCGATTATTTCCTGCGGAACTCTCGCCGGAGCTGTAATCCCGGAGCTGGTGAAAGTGTTCACTTCGACCGAGTCCAGACACGTCAAAGAAGTTGTCACCTCGGCGGAAGAAGGCGGCGCGTCGCTTGGCATCTTGTCCGGCTTCGTCGCCGGCAATTTCTCGGCCTACTACCTTGGACTCGCTATGGTCTTCCTGATGTCCGTCAGCTATCTGTTTGCCCGGACGAGTTTGGGATCTCTGATGATCGCGGCGCCCGTCTTCGCCTTCGGCCTCGTGGCGTTCGGCTTTCTGGGAATGGGCCCGGTTACGATCGCGGTCGATTCGTACGGACCTGTAACAGACAACGCACAGTCGGTCTATGAACTATCCTTGATCGAACAAATTCCGAACATCAAGGAAGAATTAAAGAAAGACTTCAACATCGACGCCAACTTTGAGCGCGCCAAGGATTTGCTCGAAGAGAACGACGGTGCGGGCAATACGTTCAAGGCGACAGCCAAACCGGTGCTCATCGGCACGGCAGTGGTCGGCGCGACGACGATGATTTTCTCGATCATCATGGCGCTGACACACGGACTTACAGAAAACGTTGACAAGCTTTCCCTTCTGCACGCGCCGTTCGTGCTGGGCCTGATCACGGGCGGAGCGATGATCTACTGGTTCACCGGCGCTTCCACCCAGGCTGTGACAACTGGCGCCTACCGCGCCGTGGAGTTCATCAAGGCCAACATCAAGCTGGAGGGCGTGGAGAAAGCGTCTGTCGAAGACAGCAAGAAAGTCGTCGAGATCTGCACGAAATATGCGCAGAGGGGCATGCTGAACATTTTCATCGCGGTGTTCTTCGCGACGCTGGCCTTCTCCTTCCTCGAACCGTTCTTCTTCATCGGGTACCTGATCTCCATTGCCATCTTCGGTCTCTACCAGGCCATCTTCATGGCCAATGCCGGCGCTGCGTGGGACAACGCAAAGAAGATCGTTGAAGTGGAAATGAAGCAAAAAGGGACGCCGCTCCATGACGCAACCGTCATCGGGGACACGGTGGGCGATCCGTTCAAGGACACTTCTTCGGTCGCGTTGAACCCGGTCATCAAGTTCACCACCCTGTTCGGTCTCCTGGCGGTCCAGCTTGCGGTGAAACTGACCGCGCAGACTGGAGGCATGCTGACACACCTGCTTTCCGCTGCCTTCTTCGCCGTGTCGTTCATATTCGTGTACAGATCGTTCTACGGGATGCGCATCCGCCAATCTCGCCAATAAAGACTTCGCCTCCGCAGAAATGGCGCACGGGGCGCTCGCCGCGGCGAGCGCCCCGTTGTGTCTCTTGTCGGCTCGACTGGTGCGGCCAAAGAATAGAGGCAATTCCCGCACCATATTATTTGACATCAAACGCCGCCTCAGTTAAGAATCACCCATACAATCATGCATTTAGGGGAGGCCGATGAATTCGAAGCAATCCGGCCGCAGACGCTTCCTGAAAAACGGTGCAGCGCTAACCGGCTTGGCTGTTGGAGCGATACAGCCCGCGAGCGGCCAGCCCATGGGGTCCGAAAAAACTGAAGGACGCCCCCAAGGACTTGTACACCTACGGCGAGCGCTCCCGATTCGAAAATTCGGCGCGGACAGGCGCTATGGGTTTGTACGACCCGCCGCCTCCGGGATACCACCGCGGCTTCGGGTTCAGGTGGAACGGGAAGCTTGGCATGGTCGATCCGGAAGGTTCGCAGCAGTTGGCTTCACGATAGATCGCGATGAACCAGAGGCGGCTGCCTCGTATCGCCCCATGCGTTAGCAGTTCAGCCAATCGTCACAGGAGGGCCACATGAATCCGAAGCAACCTGGTCGCAGAATTTTCCTGAAAAACGGCGCCGCACTGGCCGGTTTGGCCGTCGGGGCGTCCGCGAGCGCGCATCCACTTGCGGCCGAACCGCCCGCGGAGCGCATCGATGAATTGCACGAATACGGTGAGCGCTCTCATTTCGTAAACTCCGTGCGCATTGGCAGCATCAACAATCCAGAGCGCCGGCTAAAAGATGAACCGGTGGCATTTGGACTTAAGACTCCCCTTCAGGATGTGGTGGGAATGATCACGCCGGCTTCGCTTCACTTCATCGTTTCCCACGGTTTCGAGCCACCCGACATCAATCCGCAGGAGCATCGTTTGCTGATCCACGGCATGGTCGACCGTCCCCTGATGTTCACTGTGGACGATCTGAAACGCTTGCCTTCCGTATCCCGATTTCATTTCATCGAGTGCCACGGGAACAGCACCACGGCAGGTCCCGGTGGGGCTGCCCGGATTTCGCCGAACGCGACTGCTCAGGATACGCACGGATTCACCAGTTGCAGCCAATGGACCGGAGTGCCGCTGTCCCTGTTGCTCAAAGAGGCCGGCGTGCAAAAAGGCGCGAGCTGGATCCTGGCGGAAGGCGCCGATGCGCCCAAACACACCAAGAGTTTTCCGCTGGCGAAGGCCATGGACGACGCGCTTGTCGCCTACGGTCAAAATGGCGAGCCTGTGCGTCCAGAACAGGGTTTCCCCTTGCGGCTGGTAGTTCCGGGCTGGCAAGGGATCAACAACGTCAAATGGCTTCGACGAATCGACCTCGTGGATGAGCCGTACATGGCCATGATGGAAACGAGCAGATACCCCAGCCTGAAACCAGACGGGAAATCGCGTTGGTTCGAATTCGAATTGGGACCAAAATCCGTAATTACCCGGCCTTCCGGCGGACATCACCTGCCCGTTCGTGGTTTTTATGAGATCACCGGCCTGGCGTGGTCCGGCGGGGGCGCCATCCGCCGGGTCGAAGTCTCTACCGATGGCGGCCGCACATGGAAGGACGCGCAGCTCCACGACCCCGTGGCTCGGAAGGCGCACACTCGATTCTCCAGTGGGTGGAATTGGAACGGAGAGGAGGCTGTCCTCCACTCTCGCTGCACGGATGATCAGGGGGTGGTCCAACCGACGATGGCCGAAGTGGCCAAACTCTGGGGCACCGACGTGGACTATTTTCGAAAAACGTCGCTCATCGTGGGCGACTTCAATGCCATTCAACCCTGGAAGGTAAACCGGGATGGGAGCGTGCAAAATGCGCTTTTCTAAGCTTCTCGCTACTGGGATCGTCTTGCTGACCGCGAGCGCGTCGCTGGCACAAACGCCGTCCTATTCGAATGTCGGCAGAACGCCAACGAAAGAGGAAATTCAGGCCTGGGATATCGCTGCCGGGCCGGACGGGAAGGGACTGCCGCCCGGACACGGAACCGCAAAGGAAGGCGCACCCATCTATGCCACGAAGTGCGCCTTATGTCACGGCCCGGCTGGGGAAGGCGGCCCGATTGGCCTTCGTCTGGTAGGAGGCAAGGCCGACCTGGAGACGCTCACCACACTTCGACCCGTCAGAACCATCGGGAGTTACTGGCCATTTGCTACAACCATTTGGGACTATATCAACCGCGCGATGCCCCGGAATCAAGGCGGATCGCTCAGCGCGAATGAGGTCTACGCTCTCACCGCGTTCATCCTCTCCAAGAGCGGCATCATCGAAGAGAGCGACGTCCTGGACGCTAAATCCTTGCCGAAAGTTCAAATGCCCAATCGCAACGGCTTCGTTCCTCAGCGGTTTGAAGATATTCCAGACGAACGCAAGCGAGGGTGCCGCCAGGGTGTTTGCCCGTAAGGAATGCGGCCCTCTAAAAGACGCCTATGCCCAAGAAACTGAAGCCAGTCCATCCGGGTGAGATCCTGCGCGAAGAATTCATGAAGCCGCTCGGTCTCAGCTTGAACCGGATGGCTCTCGATCTCCGGGTGCCGCTGACGCGGATCGCGGACATCGTCCACGAGCGCCGGGGGTTCACGACGGATACGGCGCTGCGCTTGCGCGCTACTTCAAAACTTCGCCGACGTTCTGGCTGAATCTGCAAACGCGATACGACCTGCAAGTGATGGGAGGCCGTGAAACCGACCGTATTGCCCGCGACGTCCACCCGCTCGAAGCTGATATCACGCGTGAGGCGTGAGGGACCCGGCCCCTACACGTTCTCGATCATACCTTTAGAAGATGCGGGAATTTAGCCGGACTATTGTCGAAGCCTGGGAAAACAGTTTGCAGATTCTTGCTGCCCAGGTGGCCGCTGATGATTTCGCCGAGTACGGAACGGAAGTCAGTGGTAAGCGCCAGGTCGCGGCCCTCGTTTAATTGGCCCGGAGCCAATCCCGGCCACTTGCCGTAAACCTTTCCGCCTTTCACGGGCCCGCCCATCACAAACATGCAGTTCGCGTGGCCGTGATCGGTGCCGCGATTGCCGTTTTCGTGCGCGGTGCGGCCGAATTCGGACATAGTCACAACGACGATGTCTTCCATGCGGTCGCCCAGATCCTGGTGCAGCGCCGCGAGCCCCTGTCCCAGATCGCGCAGCAGATTCGCGAGCTGCCCTTGCGCGCCGCCTTCGTTTACGTGGTTGTCCCAGCCTCCTGTATCCACGAAGCTCACTTCCATGCCGATGTCGGCTTTGACGAGTTGGCCCACCTGCTGAAGCGTCTGCCCGACGCGGCTCTTCGGATAGTCCGCGCCATTTTCCGGCTGGAAGCGCGAGGGGTCGGCTTTGCGGAGCATGTCAATGGCTTCGAACGTCTGCGTGCCGGTGCCACGCAGAACTTTATCTACCGTTTGCGCGTAAAGCGCTTCGAAACCGCCTTCGACGGCCTTGGATTGGCTGAGAACGCGGAACTGCTTCACGTCAGCGAGCGCAATCGCAGGCGCAGGGCCGCGGAGCGTGAGCGGGAGGTTCGGGCCCATGGCCACGGCGCGGAACGGCGAAGTGTTCTCCTCAGGCGCGCCTTGCACGGTGCGGTTAAGCCAACCGTCGTCGGTGGACTTTACACCGGGCGTGCCGGACTCCATGAAATCCTGCGCGTCGAAATGCGAGCGCGTCGTGTCGGGCGAGCCGGCCGCCTGAACGATGGCGAGCTGGCCTTTCTGAAACAGCGGCCCCAGCGGCGTGAGACTCGGATGCAGGCCGAAGAACCCGTCGAGATCGACCGCTGCGCCTTCGCCGCCCTGCCGAGGCTGCGGAATCGCGATGGTCGGGCGAATCCGGTAGTAATTCTCTTCCCCGAACGGCACAACGATATTC
Organism: Terriglobia bacterium; assembly: GCA_041488495.1. GTDB lineage: Bacteria > Acidobacteriota > Terriglobia > Acidiferrales > UBA7541 > Palsa-360. The sequence continues at coordinate 89,171 of JBGPPL010000011.1, read as the reverse complement.
AGTCCGTCGGCGGCTCCCCGCTGGAAGAGCACGATGAGCTTTTTCTTGTTCGGCATGGGCGTCGCCGCCACCGCACGCTGCAGGAATGCGGGGATCGTGCTCATGCCGATCATTGCCACGCCGCCGCTCTTCACAAAAACGCGCCGAGAAACTTTCATGGTCTTTCTCCCATGATGATTTCCGAAAACGGGTTCGGGCTAGCTGGCGTCCCGATATTTTCAAATCTCCCGCTGCATTGCTGTAGCTCGTCCCGGCCAGGCCGGAGCGAGGGTTTCTGTGAATCGTAAGGAAAAGCCTGCGTCGAAAGAGTCTGTACGGCAGCAACGTTTCTCATACGTCAGCGGCTGAAGCCGCGCCCTACAAAGCTAGCCGTTGCCACTCACCGTCTAAAAGCGCGGGCTACGGCGATCGCGAAAATCCTGCAACCGGCTCATCGTCTCTGGAACTCAGGCGAACCGAGAACTAGCCCTGCGATCATCGCGGCATTCACTTGCTTGACAGGATCATCCAGACTCGCCTGCAAAATCTGCGGATCGGTCAGTTGCTTTTCGAGAGTTTCACGCGTCTGAGGAGAAACCTGGCCCCCAAGCAGGGCCTGGACGGCCCGATCGAGCGTCGCGTGCGGGTCGGTGGCCGACTGACCGCCCAATAGTGTTTCCATGTTTACCTGCGCTCCCCGAAGGCGATTCGCCGTCAGCGCGAGCGCAAAATTCATCCGGTTGAGCAACGCGCCTGTATTCACCCACGCGCCGGCCTTGTCCGAATACCCCGTCGGAGGCTCGCACTGATAAAGCGGCTGGCCGATGCGGCTGGTCCATTGCACGAGCATGAGCGGCACGTCCACTTCGGCGCCGACCACGCGCGCGGCCGAAACCACCAGCTCAAGCGGCGTCTTGATCTTCGCGCGATAGGCGTCTTTCGACCAGAACTCGGGCGAATAAATCATCGTGTGCAGTACTTCGCGAATGTCGCCATCCGTCTTGAGGAATGTCTGCGCCATGCGATCGACCAGCGCGACAGGAGGATTGTCGGAAACAAAACGCTGCGCAATTTCAAACGAAATGTGATGCGCGGTGTGAGGGTCGCGCGCCAGAATATCCAGCACTTCTTCGCCGTCCTTTATTCCACCGGCGTGAATTCGATGGCCGAGGACACTCTTTGTGCTCTTGTCGTGGAGGCGGTCGTCAAAGAAAAACTCAGGATCGCGCCGCGGCTGCTTGATCGTCCACCCGGTAAAGGCCTTCGCGACGTTGATGACGTCCGCCTGCGTGTATCCGCCATCGACGCCGAGCGTGTGCAACTCCATCAGCTCGCGGCCGTAGTTCTCATTCAAGCCGCGTTCCTGTTTCTGCTTCCCTTTCGCGTTCGGATCATTTGGATTTCCATTGGGCGGATTCCCGTTTGGCGGCACGGGGCGGCCTTGCGGAAAACGCGGCATCCCGAACGGGCCGCCGCCGAAGATTCCACGCATTCGCTGCTGGCGCATCCCACGGCGCTGCTGCTGCTCCTGTTGCATCTTGGCCCAGGCGGCTGGGTCGGCGGAGAGCCAGTTATCGAGGAAAAACAGCATCGCGGGGCTCTTCGCCGTGGCTTCGAGCAAATCGCGGAACTTCCCCATGGCATGCGGGCGAATGGCGTCGCGTTCATACGAAGTGATCAACCAGCGATCAGCGCCCTTTGCGGCAAAGACGTTGAAGTGGTTGTACCAGAAATCCACCATCTCCTCGTCGAGCTGGCGCTCGCTATAGACCGCGCGCGTTACCTTAGCCATGGATAGCTCGGCAACGATTCGCTGCGGCGTGCGGATCTCCGCGTAGTTGAACATCTGGTTGCCGAAGCCGCCCTGGCCCTTCCCTTGCCCTTTGCCCTTCTCCGGATTCGCGTCAGAATCCATTTTTTCGAACTTCGTCTGAATCTGGTCGTTCATCTGGCCCTGGCCGTCGCCGTCATCGCGGTTCGCCTGCATGGCTTCACGCATGCGGGCTTGCTGCTCTTTGCGATACTCCTCGATGGAAACACCCTCGCGCCGCGCCGCGACTTGCGGCTGAGGAAATTCGTCGACGAGCTTCGCGGAGGACATCTTGATCGTGGGGAAACGGTCGAGGCGCGCTTCGAGCGCGGAGTCGTTGAGGGATTCGGGATGGAGCTGCTGATCGATCCACTTCTGCAGGCCCATCTCCTTGACACGTTCGAGATCGCCGGGTCTCGGGCCGAAACCCAGACGATTCAGCGCCTGCAGGATAGCTTCGTCCCCGGTCAGATCTTGAATGGGGAGACCGTTCACTGCTTTTGAAGATTCCGCCGATTTGTTCTTATTCTTTTTGTCCTTCCCGGCGGACAAATAGGGGGCGGCAAAGGTGAGCGCGGCGAGGAGGAATATCGCTGCCATTCCAGTGATCGTCTTCTTCTGACGGCAACGAGGTTCATTCGTGCAGGACGGCTTTCTTTGCATGATTCCAGCTCCCTTGGCGGGGATTCGCGCGACGAGCGCAGAGGGGGCTTCCCTCTGATGTCATACCTTTATGTTAACCCTTGGCAGAGCGAAAAGTTGCAGCCTGGAACGAACAGGTGCTTGGAAAGTACGGGCCTGTCACATCTGTGGAGAAACGCCGCGCCGTCCGCGAAACCGGCGGCGCTTGCGCCTCGTTTCAGCTCAGTCCCACTTGCGGGGCCTCGGGCAAGGGTTGCCGCTCGCGAGCCGAACGAAAAGCGTCCAGGCTCCAAACATCCTGCGCCTCGTCGTGCCGCAAGACAAAGTAATCGTCGTCTTGCGTGCGGACGCGAAAATAAATCGCGCCAGGCGAATACCACTGGTCCTCAACTTCCGTGATTTCGAACGTGCGCCCGCGCAGGATGAACCGTATGGGGCGCTGGTCGGCTCGATACCCGGCGTAGCACTCGACGCGCATTTCGCTCATCGCTGCCTCCCGTGACCGAACTCTAATAAGCCAAGTGTACTCCTGTTGAGGGATGAAGTCAGTTCGCAGATGGTTGCAGCTCGGCATTGTAGGCCGCGCCGATCAGGAGGATCGTTGCTGTGAGTTGCATCCAAAGCAGGAGGCCAATGGTCACGGCCAGTCCCCCATACACAATGCCGTAGGGCACGTGACGCAGATAGAAACCCAATGTAATGCTGACCACCCACCAAAGCACCGTGGCGACAGCCGCGCCGGGCATAACCGAGGTCCAACGTTGAGAACCGGGCCGGCCCACGCGATAAATGATGGAAAGCACGAGCATCGCAATCAGGAGAGAAGCGCTCACGTACAATACGCTCCAAACCAAACGTACGAGCACAGGCATGGAAGAAGTGTGCAGCATCCAATTGCGCACCTGTTTGCCGAACACAACCAGGTTCACGATGAAAATGGACGGCACAATGGTTGCGCTCAACAACAGAAGCGCCCGGGCGTGCCGGCCTACAAAATCCTGCCGCTGCCGGTCGCCATACACAATTCGGAATCCTTCCATCATCAGCTTCATCATTTGAGTGCCCGCGAGCAGCGTGCCACCCAAACCCAACAGGACCCATTGCCAGGGGTGCGTACTGTGCCGCGACAGGAAGACATTGAGAATGTTGATGCTTCCTGGCGGAAGCACGGGACGCAAACGCGCGATCATCCCCTGTAACGCTTGCCGGAAGGCGGCGGAACTCGCCACAGCGCCGAGGACCACAAGCAACATGGGGAAAAACGCGAGGAACATGTTGAACGCGACGGCCTGCGTCTGCGTGACGCAGGCAGGAATAACACGACACACTGCGCGGTAGAACCGATGGAGGAACGGTTTCATCGCTAGGCGGCGCGATTATACCGGAGAGTTGAGGCGGCTGCGCGACAGTCTTGTCGCGCGACGCCGCTGCGGAGTACACTCGCAGCGCAGGCCACGCGGCAGTTCCACCGCGACCGCCGGCCGGAAACCTGCGGCGAGATTGCGCGCACGAAGGCTGCGGAGTGAGAAAGAGAAGCCACAGATACACACAGATGAACACGGATACAGAACGTGATTCGTGAGTTGTGAATCGCTCGCCCAGGGCCACACGAACCAGCGCGAAGGGGACCATGCGAAGGCGAAAGTCGAACAATTGCTCTTTTGATTCACAACTTATGTTTTTGTCTCGACCTTGTGCGCTAAACAGGCACCACGGATCACGATTCACGAATCACGTTCGATATCTGCATCCATCTGTGGTTTAAGGGGTCTTCCATGACCACGCAGCCAAAGCAAACGACGCGCAGCGAAGAAGTACTTCGGAAGCACAAGGAATACCTTTGGCCGGCGGTCACAAATTTCTACCAGGAGCCGCTGGTGGCCGATCGCGGCTCGATGCAATATGTCTGGGATGTTGAGGGGCGTAAGTACCTTGATTTTTTCGGCGGCATCCTGACCATCTCGGTGGGACACGCAAATCCCAAAATTACAGACCCTGTCAAGGCGCAGGTCGACCGGCTGCAACACCTTTCCACGCTTTACCCGAACGAAGCGATTGTGGCGCTCGCGGAAAAAGTTGCACAGATTACGCCGGGCGCACTGCAATCGAGCTTTTTCACCAGCTCCGGCACCGAGGCGAACGAGGCGGCGATCCTGCTGGCGCGGATGGCCACCGGGTGTTATGACGTGGTTGCCCTGCGGCACGCGTATTCTGGCGGATCAGCGCTGACCAGGAGCGTGACGGCGCAGGCGCCCTGGCGCAAATTTGGAATCATCAGCGTCGGCATCGCGCATGCCATCAATCCGTACTGCTACCGCTGCCCGCTGGGCCTGAAATATCCCGACTGCGAAGTCGCATGCGCCAAGGACGTCGAAAACCTGATCCAAACGGGCACGAGCGGCCAGATCGCCGCGTTCATCGCCGAACCGATCCAAGGAGTGGGCGGATTCATCACGCCGCCGCCTGAGTATTTCAAAATTGTCTTCAAGGCTGTGAAAAAATACGGCGGGCTCTTCATTTCGGATGAAGTTCAGACCGGGTTCGGGCGCACAGGCAAGAAATGGTTTGGTATCGAGCACTGGGAGGTCACGCCGGACATCATGACGTGCGCGAAGGGCATGGCCAATGGCGCACCCATCGGCGCGACGATCACGACGAAGGAACTTGCGGCTTCGTTTCAGGGGTTGACGATCTCTACGTTCGGCGGGAATCCAGTGACGTCCGTTGCGGCGAAGGCGACGATCGAATTCATCGAAGAGGAAAGACTTCTCGAGAATGCCGGCACAGTTGGCGCGTATTTCCGCGGCAAGCTCGAAGAACTCCAGCAGAAATACGCCGTGATTGGCGACGTACGTGGCAAGGGATTGATGCTGGCGCTCGAACTGGTAAAGGACCGCCAGACCAAGGAGCCCGCACCGGAAGCCGCCGCGCAACTTCTTGAACGCACGCGCGCCAACGGTTTGCTGATCGGCAAGGGGGGCCTTTACAGCAATGTCATCCGGCTCTCGCCCATGCTGAACATTGCCAAACCTGACGTGGACGAAGCAGTCTTGCTACTTGACAAGTCACTGGCAGAAGTCCGGCGTTAGCTCAGCGGCAGGATCTGACATCCATTTCGTGAAACCTGACTCCAGGGCCCCGCAAGCATTCCGATCCGTCGTGCCTGCCAAGTGAGATCAATCCCAGTTCCAGCCTCGGCAGGAATAGGCCACATGGTGGCCATGCCACCTTATCATTATCATTGACAAGGACTCAACACCCAGATGTCTAGACTCTAGTATATTGAATTCAGAACACTTAATAATTGTGTTTCATGATGGGACATCGGCAGACAAATGCTTATCCCAAAATGGAACGTATGCTGTTAATTTTATAGAAACTAGCGGGTAGTCATTTTTCTAGACGTCAGATACCAAGTCCCATTTTCGGCCTAACGTCTTGGAAATCGACTGAGGATCTTATGAAGAAAAGAAGGAGGTTAGGGGAGGTTCTACGCGACCGGGGAAAAATCTCCGCGGAAGACCTCCAAAAAGCAATTAGTGATCAGAACGGAGATTTGATTCACCTCGGCGAATTGATGCTGAAGAAACGCCTGGTGGATCGGCGAGACTTGGCGGCAGCCATTGAGGAGGTGTCGCGCATTCCGTATGCCGACTTGACGAATGCTGTGGTTAGTCCGAAAGCGCTGCAACTGATCCAGCGCGCCGTGGCAGAGCGATGCTCGGCGCTGCCGATTCGGGTTGAACGAGGACATCTGGTGGTTGCCATGTCCGAACCGCAGAACTTGATTGTGCTCGACGAGTTGCGGTTTACAACGGGAATGGACATCACTCCGCGTTTCGCGTTCCGTTCAGAGATCTGCGAGGCCATTGCCAGACATTACTCCACCGAGGAAACTGAAAGTCTCTCTACAGAAAACATCGGGGGCGCTTGCAGCATCTCCGACGAGGAGATCGAGTTCATCTCCACGAGCTCGCGGCAAAGAAATCAAGAAGCCATGCAGGAAATGCATGCCGACTTGCGCCAGAGGAAAACGCCCGCGGTGCGTCTGGTGTCAGAGATCCTTCGAATCGCAATGGCGAAGAACGCGAGCGACATCCACATCGAACCCCGGGCTGCCGAGACCACTGTGCGCATCCGGGTAGACGGTGTTTTGCGCGACCTCCAGTGCATCGCGCCAAACCTGCAGAATTCGCTCATCTCGCGCATCAAGATCCTATCCGACATGGACATCGCTGAGCGTCGCGCGCCTCAGGACGGACGTTTCATGGTCTCGATTGGGCCGCGCCAAATTGACCTTCGTGTCTCGACGCTTCCGACACAGTTCGGGGAAAAAGTCGTAATGCGGCTCCTCGAGACCAGTGGGCCGCGGACGTCGTTTGCCGATCTCGGAATGCCTCCTGATTTGTCCGAAGCATTGATGGGGCTGCTCTCTCTGCCGCAAGGTTTGATTCTGGTGACCGGGCCGACCGGCTCGGGCAAGAGCACGACCCTTTATTCCATCCTGCACAAACTGAGGAAGCCCTCCGTCAATATCGTTACGGTCGAGGACCCGGTCGAGTATGTTCTTCCCGGGATCAATCAATCTCACGTCAACGCAAAGACTGGCATGACATTTGCGGGTTGCCTCCGGTCGATTCTTCGGCAGGACCCCAACATCATTATGGTGGGAGAAATCCGCGACCGTGAAACCGCCGAAATTGCAATGAAAGCCGCGCAAACTGGCCATTTGGTTCTCTCGACGCTGCACACCAACGATAGCGCTTCGACGGTTCTCCGCTTGCTGGACCTCGGGATTCCTGGCTTTTTGGTTAGCTCGTCCGTCACTGGCATTTTGGGACAGCGACTGGTACGAAGACTTTGCTCTTGTCATTCCATTCATCGGGCCTCTGCTGAATTCCAAGCCCGCCTATCTCAAGCGGGCGTTACGAAGTTGCCGGACACTATGGCCGTGCCGGCCGGGTGTACCGACTGCGATCAGACGGGCTACAAAGGACGCGTCGGTATCCACGAACTGCTCCGCTTTGACGAATCCATCCGCTCCGTGGTCCGCACCGATGGCCGCACGGACCATATCCGAGACGCCGCCCGGGCCAATGGCATGCGTCTCCTGCAAGAGGATGCGTTAGACAAGCTGGAAATGGGTCTGACAACTCTCGAAGAGATTCTGCGCGTGGTGCCATTCGAAACAATCGTTCTCGCCGACTGTTCGAATTGCGGTCACCACGTCCTTCCCGCCTATTGCTTCTGTCCTTACTGTGGAACTCCTCACACCACAAAACGGGCTTCTTCCGTTCTCCGTTCTATGGGCATCATGCCTGAGGGCGTTCTCCGATCTTGACAAGAAGGGACGGTGGGAAGGGGCCTGCTGTCACGAGACGGTATTGACGTTCCCCGCTCTTCTTGGATCGTGCCTGAGTTTTTGGAAGCGTGGCGTCCCATTCGTTGTTGCCCGCAATCCCTGCTGATAAGCGGCGCGGCGATATTGCGTAGAGCTTGACGTTCCCTGTCGCAGGATTCACCATTCGAGCTGTAGGGGGACGCGGACCGTCTGGGTCGCGAACCTCGGAAACAAGGAATATTCTATGGCATCGGCAATTCGTACCGCGCAGGTCCGTCGCAATTTTATAAACGGCCAGTGGATGGATTCCCATTCGGGTCGCACCAGGGAGCGCCGGAATCTCGCAAATATCGATGACCTCGTCGCTGTCGCGCCTCTCTCGTCGCGGGAAGAGGTGTGTGAGGATATGCGAGTCGCAAACTCAGTGAAGTATGGGCTCTCAAGTTCGGTCCATACGAACGATTCCGCAAAGATGTTTGCGTTCATTGACCGCATTGAGACCGGTTTGACGCATGTCAACACGGCTACTACGGTCTGGACCGAAGTGCATCTGCCGTGCGGCGGCACCAAGGGCACCTGGGTAGCCCTGCGCGAGATAGGCAGCGTCGCCATCGATTTTTTCACCGAGATCAAGACAGCCTCTATCGATTACAACGCGCAGAAGCACTAGACGTCTGCTAAGACACGATGTCAACCACACCCAGCCTTTTTCCGGAAACCGAGAAGGAAATTTTCTTCGACATCGAGACCTTGCGCCTTTCGCACGAAGTCGAAGGGGGCTGGTCGAATATCGCCCGCTTCGGCCTTGCGGTCGCCGTGACGTGGGACGCGCAGAACCGCTTCCGGCGGTGGTTCGAGCCGGACGTGAAGGCGCTCATTTCCGAACTGGGCCGGTTTGAGCGCATCGTTTCTTTCAACGGCGACCACTTCGACTTCGAAGTCCTTCGCGGCTACCATCCGGTGGACCATCTGTTTCCGAAATCATTCGATCTTCTGGCTGACCTGCGCCGCAGGCTTGGATTCCGCATCAAACTCGACGACCTGGCGCGGGAAACGCTGGGGCATCAGAAGACCGGCAATGGCCTGGAAATCGTACAGTGGTGGCGCGAGGGCCGCACGGAAAAGGTCTGCAAATACTGCGAGAACGATGTGCAATTGCTCGTGGACCTGGTGGAGTTTGCCAGGCGGAAAAAGTATGTAGTCGTGAACTCGCGCCAGTTGTCCGTGGACTGGCTGTGAGGGGACCTTGTCGGAATCTTAGGGTCCGCACTGGATTTGTTGTAGCCCCGCGTCTTCAGACGCGGGGCTTTTCAGGCGATTTGAGGGAATACCCTCGTCCCGGTCGAACCGGGACGAGCTACCACTTCAGTACCACCGGGCATGTGGAAGCATCGAACCCATTGAGGACAAAGGGCTAATGTTGAGAATTGGACTAACGCACACAAGGAAAGTCGCGGGACTCGCAGGGTTGCTCCTCGTCCTCGCCATGGGTGCGCATGCCGCCGAGAAGATCACGTGGAAACCGATTACGGATGCGGTTCTCCGCATCGACGATCGCGCGCCGAAGCAATGGAGTCTCTACCGCGCCGGAAAAAAATCCGATCCGCTTCTGCTGCAGCTCGGCTCGCGTGTGTTGGTGATCTACGTGCGCAACCAGGCGGTCTACGAAATCCTTGCCAAACAGCTCGAACACAAAGGTGAGGATATGTTGTGGCGCGAAACCGATAAACCGGAGAAGCCTCTACTAACCTCTGACTGGAGCACGCGTGATATCGGTTCGGCCTGGCGCATTCGGGTGAAGCTGACCGAGGAAGGCCGCCTGGTTGATATTCAGATTCCGCAAATGCCCGATTTGCGCGGCCTCTACTGAATCATGACCGTCGCCGAGCATCCCGGCCAGGGCAGCATCCACTCTGGCGCACTCGAATCGGAGACCATCCGATCGAGTTCGCTTTATAACGAAGACCTCGCGCCAATCCCGGCATCGCGCCGAAGCTGGAGCACGTACAACTACGCCGCCCTGTGGATCGCGATGAGCGTCAATATCCCGACGTACATGCTGGCGAGCGGCATGATCGCCGGCGGGATGAACTGGCGCCAGGCCATCTTCACCGTGTTTCTGGGGAACGTCCTGGTGCTCGCGCCGATGCTGCTCAACGCGCACGCGGGCGCGAAGTATGGAGTTCCCTTTCCCGTGTTCGCTCGCGCGTCGTTCGGAGTGCTCGGAGCAAACGTTCCGGCAATTCTGCGCGCGCTGGTGGCCTGCGGCTGGTTTGGCATTCAGACGTGGATCGGCGGCGAAGCGATCAACGTGATGGTCGTGGCCCTGGTTCCCTCGTGGCACGATTATCCTGCGGGAGTTTGGATCTGCCTCGGAGGCTTCTGGCTGCTGCACGTCATCGTGATCATGCTGGGCATCCGGACGACCCGATTTCTCCAGGGCGTTAGCGCACCGTTTCTTTTGGTGATCGGAGTTGCGCTGCTCGCGTGGGCCGTGGCGAAGGCCGGCGGCTTCGGGACGATGCTGGCAGCGCCGTCGAAATTTCAAACGTTCGGCGAATTCTTCCATTTCTTTGTTCCATCGCTGACGGGCGTGGTCGGGTTTTGGGCCACTGTCGCGTTGAATATTCCCGACTTCACACGCTACGCGCGCAGCCAGCGTTCGCAGATGCTCGGCCAGGCGCTCGGCTTGCCGGCGACCATGACGTTTTACGCGTTTATCGGTGTCGCCGTCACTTCGGCGACTGCCATCATCTTTGGGCAGGCGATTTGGGATCCCGTGCAGGTGCTTGCGCGCTTGGGAAATCCCATCGCCGTCGTGGTTGCCATGCTGGCGTTGTTGCTGGCCACGCTGAACGTAAACGTCGCGGCAAACCTCGTCTCGCCCTCGAACGACTTCTCGAATCTCGCGCCGCGTCTGATCAGTTTTCGCATCGGCGGTCTGATCACGTGCGTGTTGGGCGTCACGGTGTTTCAGCCCTGGAAGCTGCTCGCCAATTACAGCAACTATATTTTCGGATGGCTGGTGGGCTACTCCGGATTTCTCGGACCGATCGCCGGCGTGATGATCTGCGACTACTTCGTAGTGCGGAAGAAGATTCTCCTTGTCGAAGATCTATACATGCGCCAGGGATTTTATGAATTTTCGAACGGAATCAACCGGCGCGCGATGGCGGCGCTGGCCGCAGGAGCGGGATTGGGGTTCATCGGACTCGTCGTGCCGCCGCTGCGCGTGCTCTACGACTACGCCTGGTTCGTGGGATTCGGGATGAGCTTCGTCGTGTACTGGACCCTCATGCGCGCGCGGCAAGACGGCAAGTCCCGCAAATGATTATGACGGCAGCGGGGCCCACAGCGAGCCGTTTCGCACGCATATGCCAATTCTCGACTGGCTGGCCCGCATCATTTTGCATTCATTGTAGTGCGCTCTTCCACCGAGCACATTCCAGTGGGAGCCAGAGCACCCACTGGCCCAAAAACACGATGCGTGTCGCGCAGAATCGGCTACGGGCGGTACACACCGTTGACCCAGGGAAGGCCAAAGGTCCCCTTCTGCGCTTGAATGACAATGTCGTCTCCCTTCTGGAACCGATCGTAGTCATTTTGGTCCACCGCGATACGTTCGACCCGCCGCCCGCCGCGCCAGGAGGTAACCACCAGGCGGCGGCTGCGCGGCAGACCACCCGTCGAAAATTTTCCGACCACGGTCGCCGGGACTCGAATCGGGCGCGAATTGTCCAGCTTGCCATTCAGAAAAAGCATGGCCGCAAAAATCCACGGTACAGGGATCATTCCGAAATAAATGCGCTTGATGGCTTCGACCTCCTGTCGTTTACGAGCGCGATGGTCGATCCAGTAACCAAGTGCGAGGGAAAAAAAGAAGACGAGGCCCGCAAATATCAGGATGGCATCCACCTCGAGTGGGGGAAACACCTGGCTTGCGACTACGAACACAATGACTCCGACGAGAAAGAAAGCCGAGCGCCGCACCAGCCGCCGCCGCACAACCAATTCGGCGGCAGCAGAAGTCAGCCCGCACGCGGAACATTGATCGGCCGTCCGGTCGGCCCCGCAATCGAGACACCGTGTCATACCTTCGGTAGCGTGGCCAAAAGTCTTTCCAATTGGGCCTTGCCGCTCTCCTCTGGCATATCGAATGTAACGGCAAATCCCTTTCCCGGCTCGACCCTGCGTACTGTGCAATTCAGCTGAATTGGCGGGTCCAGCGCAAGGCGCGCGAAAAACGTCGCACCAACCCAAAGCGACGGCGTCAACTCAACAAACAAACCCTGCGGCGCGATTCCCGAACCGCGCCTGTCAATTTGGAAGAACCCCACTCAATTTCGACCATTCCTTGAAACTTTCGGCGATCCGACTGGCGGCGGTCGGTACGGGCAGGCGCACTCGCCAGCGGTTCGGATGTCATTCGCTAAACTCCATGAAGGGGATGCTAAGTGCCGCGTGGCAGAGTGTCAAGTTTCGATTGACGTGTTTGATTCAGGTGTTTCTCGGTTCCCGTGCTGGAAGCCATTGCCCTGCGTGGATGTAAAGAGTGCTGCGGTTCCGCAAGGCAGGATATCCGCGTCATTTCTGCCTTATCGCTTTTCGCGATGTGCCAGTTCGTGGCGCAGCCGGGCGCGCACGCTTCCCCGGAGCCGCGAGAGCTTGATTAGATCTTCAAGATCGCGTCGCGGCAGGTCGGGCACGAAGGCAAGGACGCGCTCGAGAGGCGAATGCGGATGGCGCAACAACGCGATGCGGACATTCACAAGCTTCGACCATTTCTGATGCTTTGCTATGGTGGCGACAGTCTGCGCCGGGAGGCTTTCCTTCGCTAGCGTTTTCAGAAGTTGTGATTCGGTCAGAAACGAGTTGTCGAGCGCAATCTTCGCCACCTGTTCGGGGCCTTGCGCGATGAGTCCGCTTGCGATGCGTGCCGACGCTCGCCGCGCTAGCATGATTCTTTGGCCCAGCGGCAATTGAGGTAATTGGGCAAGGACGCGTTCCTGCGCGAGGCGCCGCAATTCCACCGGAGAAGCAGGCAAAAGGCTGATCCGCACCAGATCCATCAAGTGCAAGTCGCGCAGCAACCGCATGGCGGTCAGGCGAGGCGTGTGCGGGTGGCCGGCCAAGGCGCGACGAACGCGATAATTTGTCCGCCAGCTCTTTCGCTTTGTGATCTCGTCCAGCAACGCACCCGGCAGGTCCTTTCGCTCCAGAAGCAGACAAACATGCGTTTCGTCGAGGGAAGGGTTTTCAATCAGAGCGCGGAGAGTATTTTCGTTCGCGGACGAGAGTAGCGTGGGGATAGATTCAGGAGCCGCCGTGCGGACAGCCTCGAGGCCGGGACTTTCGTCAGGCGTCATGAATACCGGCTTGGGCCGGAGATTCGGCGAGGCGAGCGGCAATGCGCGCGGCCCCGACCGCCGGAGGAATCTCAAGCCGCGAAACTTTCGCGCGTAATGCGCCGCTGACCAGGACGGAATCCAAAAGCGCGTCCAACATTCGGCTGCGACCGAATACCCCGCCGCATTTTACCAGAGGAAATTCCTGGTCCTTCATTCCCAAGCGGCCCACGACGATCATCGCGAGATTCCCCAGGCCGATCGCAGACGTGAACAGAATTTCCTTCGCCGCACTGTCCTCGGCATCTGAGGCTTCCGCAACCACGGAAAAAAGGGCGGGGAAGATTTCGTCGGGATTCTTCATGATGCGTCGCATAAGCTCGTCCCAGTCCGGACAGTCGAGCGCCGTGGGAATCATCTCCGTCAACAATGTTGTGGGGGCAGCCTGGTCCCTGGTCCGCGCCACCGCACCCACTGCACGGCGTCCGATTTCGAACGCGCTGCCTTCGTCGCCCACCCACGGTCCATACCCGCCTGCGCGTGCCGTCTCGCCGGCTGCATTGCGGCCATAAGCTGCCGAACCGGTACCGGCAATCAGCACCACGCCGGGACCCGCACCGGCCGCAGCTTCCAACGCAATTTCGTAATCGGGGATAACCTGCGCGACCGCACGCGGGAATCCCTGCGCCAGAAAAACCAGCGCTCGGCGGACAACGTTTCTCTGGCCCGCTCCCGCGAGCCCCGCACATACACCGGATATACTGTTCGTATGCAGGCCCGCGGCCTTGAGGGCTTCGGCAGCCGCCTCGCTGAGCGAACGAAACGCCGCATCGAATCCGGAACGCAATGGGTTGGACGGGCCGCTGCGTCCTTCGCCGATGATCTTTCCATCGGCGTTGAGAATGACGCATTCCGTCTTCGTGCCGCCGCCGTCAAATCCTAGGGAATAGCGCATTGTTCCTCATTTGCTTCTAGGGCCACGCTTGACGCCGCCTGGACGCGCTCATATGATCGCCCGGCTCTTCCCATGCGCCTGACTTCTTTGGATCTCGCCATCGTTGCTGCCTACCTGATTGGCGTGACTCTGTTCGGAATCGCGTTCCGCCGGGGCCAGCATACCGTGCGGGATTATTTTCTGGGCGGCCGCGCGGCGCCCTGGTGGGCATTGGCGCTTTCAATCGTCGCCACCGAAACCTCGACGCTCACGATTATCGGCACGCCCGCGCTGGCTTTCGCCGGGAATCTCACGTTCCTTCAACTCGTTCTTGGATACCTAGTGGGCCGCGTCGTCATCGTGCTGCTGTTCCTCCCGCACTACTTCCGTGGAGAATATTATACGGCCTATCAACTGATGGAAAGGCGGTTTGGTGCAAGAGTAAAGGCGGTCGCGGCTTCCACATTTCTCGTCACACGCGCTCTCGCGGAAGGCGTGCGCATCGCCGCTATCGCGCTCGTCGTCAAGGCGGCGTTCGGCACGGAGCGGCGAACTTCGGTCATCCTGATCATGGCGCTTGTGCTGGTCTATACATTTGAAGGCGGCATGAAGGCCGTGATCTGGACCGACGTCGTACAACTCATTCTCTACCTCTCCGGTTCGCTTGCCGCGTTTTTTCTGCTGCTCCACAGGATTCCTGGTGGATGGGAAACTGTCGTGCACGCCGCCGCTGCGACGAACAAATTCCGCGTTTTCGATTTCTCCTTCAGCCTGGTGAATCCCGCGAAGACTTACACGTTCTGGTCAGGCGTAATCGGAGGAGGATTTCTCACGATGGCGAGCCACGGCACCGACCAGAGCATCGTCCAGCGGCTCCTCGCCGCAAAATCCGAACGTGAAAGCAAGATCGCGCTCCTCGCTAGCGGCGTCATTGTTTTTCTCCAGTTCGCCTTGTTCCTGGTCTTGGGCGTAATGCTTTACGCGTGGCACGGCGCGCCTGCCATCTACCCCGGCCACAGCTACGATTGGGTCTTCCCCGATTTTATTGTCTCCGCGATGCCTTCAGGCGTGCGCGGCATGGTCATCGCCGCCATCTTTGCCGTCGCCATGTCCAACGCCAGCGGCTCGCTCAATTCCCTCGCTGCGTCGAGCGTGGTTGATTTCCAGGAATTGCGCGGAGCGGCGGTTCCGGGCAGCGGCAATCCCGAGCGCTTTCTTCGTCTTTCACGCTGGATGACACTGGTTTGGGGCGTCGTTCTCGTCGCGCTCGGCACGTTCGAATGGGGTCCGATGCTCGAAGCGGGGTTAACCATTGCTTCGATCACTTTCGGCAGCTTGCTTGGACTTTTTCTCCTGGCGTTCCTGCTGCGGCGTGCCACAGCTTCCGGAGTGGTTATCGGCATGGTTGTGGGGCTTGCCGCCATGCTCTACATTCACTTCTACACGCCGCTGTTATGGACGTGGTACGTTCTGGCCGGTGCGGGAGTCACTTACCTGGCGGGCACGCTGGCCAGTTTCGCGAGCGACTCCTTGGGCGCTACTCAGGAAACACGATGAGCAACGGCAAGAAGCTCGAACTCGTTCGCGGTCTCGGCGCGGGGACGTCGGCCGCGATCGTCGTTGGTACGATGATCGGCACGGGCATTTTCCTTAAGCCCGCCGAAATGGCCGCCGATGCAGGCTCGGTCATCATTGTTTTCGCCGCGTGGATTGTCGGCGGGATTTTGTCGCTCTTCGGCGCGCTGGCCTTTGCAGAACTCGGAGCGGCAATTCCTGAGGCAGGCGGTGAATACGCCTATTTGCGGCGCGGGTTCGGACCCGCGTGGGGCTTCCTATTCGGGTGGATGCATTCCATCGTCGGGCGTCCCGCCTCGATGGCCTCGATTGCCGCGGGACTACTTCGCTTTTGCGGGTTCTTGGTGCCTGCGGTCGCCGCGCCTATTCTCGCGTGGCAAATCTCCATGCCGTTCTCTCGTGAGCCATACGTATTCGTCTTCACATGGGCGCAACCACTGGCTATCGTGGCTCTCGCAGCGTTGGCGTTCATCAACTATCTCGGCGTGCGCGTCGGAGGACGCGTACAGGTCGTTCTTACAATCATCAAGATTTCTTCGGTCGCCGCTATCATCGTTCTCGGCTTCGCGCTGGCGCGGCCCGGAGGTGCGGGGTTTCATCCCTTCTTACCTTCCAGGTACGGCGCGGCCACCCTCACTGGATTCTTTGGTGCGCTGGCGGCGTCGCTGTGGGCCTACGACGGTTGGGAAGATCTGAATCTGGTGGGATCGGAAGTGGAAGACCCGCAGCGCAACATTCCTCGCGCGTTGATCCTGGGCGTCCTTTTTTGCAGCGCGATCTATATGTTATTCACCGCGGCCTCCCATTGGGTCCTGCCGTTTGCAGCGATTGCGCAATCGGAGCATGTCGCCTCAGATGTCGTCGCAAGCATCTCCGGTCGGAGCGCGGCCCTCTGGGTTACGCTCGCGATGGCCGTCTCCGCGCTCGGCACGCTCAACGCATCCACTCTATCCGGTGCGCGAGTGCCTTATGCCATGGCGCGTGACGGCATCTTCTTCCGCAAGACCGCGGATATTCATCCGAAATTTCGAACTCCGGGCGGCGCGCTCGTGTTCGAATGTATGCTTGCCAGCGTATTCGCGCTGACCGGAACGTTCGAAGATCTCACTTCGCTGTTCATCTTCGCCGCCTGGATTTTCTATGGCCTTGCGGTCGTTTCCATGATGCGCATGCGGCGCACGGAACCCAATCTGCCGCGGCCGTACCGATGCTGGGGTTATCCGTGGGTGCCGGTGATGTTTGTGATGGGAGCGGCGGCGCTGACGATTACACTGTGGCTCGCGCGTCCCGTACGGTCGTCCATCGGCCTCGTGTTGATGTTGTGCGGCCTGTTTTTCTACCGCAACTGGCGGAAGAAACTCTCCAGCACTCCGTGACAGGGCGTCACATTCCTGCGGCAGCAACGCGTGCGAGAACCAATCCTGCGCCGGTCGGTCTGAGGCTTGCCTGTTGTCCCGAATGGAGGGTGTCCGCGAGGATTGCCACACCGGCTGCGAGCCGGGGCCCTGGGCGGGAGAAGTATCCGGACGCCTCCACCAGAAACACGCAGCCCTTGCGGACTGCAGGCATGTCGTGCCAGTCCCCCGGCAAAGCTAAGTCACGAAACTCTGTCGCAACCTGTTCGAGGCTATAGCCGCACGGCATAACCACGATCACCTCGGGTTCCGCCGCAACGATCGTCGCCCATTCCACGCGGAACGATGGTTCCCCCGCGTGGCCCAGAGCATCGATCCCGCCGGCGCACGCCACCATCTCCGGCACCCAATGGCCTGCAACGTATGGCGGATCGAGCCATTCAAGACAAACGACACGCGGGCGTGGAAGGCCGGTAACAACTCGCTCCACTAGCGCAACCTCTCGTTCGAATTCTGCAACCACGGCGTTTGCCTGCTCGGAGCGTTCTGTCGCTTCTCCTACAGTGCGAATATCCGCGCAGACGTCTGCAAGCGAATGCGGATTGAGCGTTACGACACGCGGCTGGCGCGGCAGATGCGCGAGACCCGCGGCCAGGTCATCGGGCGTGGCGGCGCAGACGTGGCAAAGGTCCTGCGTGATGATCAGATCCGGCGCGATCGCACCCAGGGCGGCCAAATCCACACTGTAGAGGCTCTCGCCGCGTTCGAGGAACTCGCGGACCTGGCGGTCAATGGCAGCGGCGCTCTCGGTGTGCGAAATGCGCGATCGGATCAGGATAGGTTTTGTCCGCGCCTCCGGTGGGAAATCGCACTCGTGGCTGACACCGGCGACCTGGCCGCCCAGCCCCAGCGCAAACAGAATTTCGGTCGCCGAAGGCAGCAAGGAACAAATCTTCATGCCCTGCAATCTACCATGCCGCGCGTGGTCGTGTTTCATTCTTACATTTCCGAAATGAACTCTTCCCAACAAGCTTCGAGCGTTATTCTTCATCAACTGAGCACTGAGCTGAGTTAAACTCCAGCGGTTCGCACGACACTCCTTGTCCGGCGTTCTCTAGAGAGGAAATCCGATGAGCAAACTTGATCGAACCGTTCGTGCTGTTTTTGCCATGGCGGCAATTGTTTTGGTTAGTTCGGCGTTTGGAGCACAGCAGCCTCAAGGACCCGCGACATACTCTCTGAAACCTACGCCGAAAACTGTAGCCTGGGGCTACTATGATGCGAGCACGCCCCCCGCATTGCGCGTTCAATCCGGCGATACGGTCGAAATCCAGACGCTCTTCGCGGGTGCAGGCCCCGCGCAGCTCGAAGCTGCTGGCTTGCCGCCCGAGCAAGTCGAGCAGTCTCTTCGAGACATTTTTAAGGAAGTGACCAACAAAGGCCCGGGCGCCCATATCCTGACTGGCCCCATTTTCGTTCAAGGCGCCCAGCCCGGTGACGTCCTCGAGATTCGAATTCTGTCGATTCGGCTGGCTGTTCCTTTTGCCTATAACCGTTTCAGACCTGGCTTTGGCTTTTTGCCCGACGATTTTCCTTATACTCGGTCGAAAATTATTCCTCTTGACGAGAAGCGCAAGGTCGCGCATTTCGCCGAGGGAATCGAAATTCCCCTGGCGCCCTTCTTCGGGAGCATCGGCGTGGCGCCGCCCGAGGTTACAGGCAGGATCAGCAGCGGTCCGCCCTGGATCCACGGGGGCAACATGGATAATAAGGAGCTGGTGGCCGGCACGACGCTCTTCCTCCCGGTGCATGCTCCCGGAGGGTTGTTGCTTGTAGGCGATGGCCACGCCGGTCAGGGCAACGGCGAGGTGGACATCACCGCGATGGAAACCTCACTGATCGGCACATTTCAACTCATCGTACGCAAGGATCTGCATCTCCGCTGGCCCCGGGCCGAGACACCTTCACACTACATCACCATGGGATTCAACGAAGACCTGAACGAGGCCACGAAAATGGCCGTGCGCGAGATGATCGATTTTCTGGCGACTGTAAAGCACCTCAGCCGGGACGACGCGTACATGCTTTCAAGCGTCGCCGCCGATCTGAGCATTACCCAGCTTGTAGACGGAAACAAAGGAGTCCACGCTTCTATTCCGAAGGCAATCTTCCATGAAAGGTAGCCATCATGGCTGGCGGGCTTAGTGATACAGCAGATATTTTGCGCGCATCTTTCGAAATGCCGCGAGATTCCCGCTCCAGCTCGAAGCGATTGCAGTCGGCAGATCGCCATCCAGCAGTCTTTTGACCGTCGCGGCATTCCCCACGAGCTCGATCATCTTGGCTACGTCGAACTTGTCGGGATAAAGTTTCGCAAGCGCGGCGGCAATTTCAATCCCCATCCGCGTGGACTGTAACGATGCGCGATCGGTCACCACCACTCTTGCGCCCTCGCATATTTCACCCTTGTATAAGCCCGAATCAGGCGTGAATCGCTCCGGCATGAACCGCACGCCCGGCACTGACCGGCGGTTCATGTAATCGGTGAATTCGTCACTCCGAATCCACGGCGCTCCAAGTCGTTCGAACGGCCCCTCGGTACCGCGCCCCACGGATACGCCGCCGGCTTGCAAGATCTCCAAGCCGGGGTACAGTAACCCGGCGTTGGCCGAACGAAGATTCGGCGAGGGATTCACCCACGGCAAACCCGTGTCGTCAAACCAGTCGCGGCGGCGCCAATTCTGCATCGAGATGATATGCAGATCGCAACCAATATTGTTCTCCGCGTTGAACATCCGCGCCATTTCGCCGAGCGTCATGGCCATCCGAACGGGCATGGGAAAATAGCCGACGAAATTCGTGCGTTCTCGATCGAGCATAGGGCCCTCGATGCGCTCGCCTCCCAGAGGATCGGGGCGGTCGAGGACGTAATAAGCGAGGTGATGGTTTGCCGCAGCCTCCATCGTGTAACCCATCGTCGTGATGTACGTATAAAAACGCACCCCGGTATCCTGAATATCGAAGACTAGCGCATCCAGACCTGCAAGCATTGCATCGGTTGGCCGTACGTCATTCCCGTAAAGGCTATAGACCGGCAGCCCGGTGGCCGCATCCGTCGTGGACGGAATGCGTTCATCCGCGACGCCGCGAATCCCGTGCTCGGGGCTGAACAGCGCCACAAGTTTCACACTTGGAGCATGGGCCAAAAGATCTATCGTGCTTCGACGGTTGCGATCCACCCCAGTTTGGTTTGTAATCAAACCGATACGCTTCCCGGCCAATGGCGCGAAGTTCTGCGCCTCAAGCACGTCAATTCCCGTCAGCGTGTGGGCGTCGCGAGCAGCCGATGACGCAGCGTGAACCGGAATCTGGAACCACGGATGAACACAGATAAACACAGATATGGCAGACAGAAACGGCAAGGACACACCGGCGGATGGGCTTAAGGACTTCTTCAAGGAACTGATCACCTTTCTCATCGCCATCCGCAATTTCTGCACTTGAACATCCTTAGTTTCTGTTCCATCTATGTTTATCTGTGTTCATCAGTGGTTGCAATCGTATTTGTCTCGAATCCAGCCGAGTGCTATATATATTCGCGGCATGCAGGCGTCAATTCTGGAATACGCACGGTGGTGAAATTGAGCCGTTGGCTCCTGCTGATCGCTCTCCTCTTGATGGCTACCACGGGCCGCACACAGAAGACTCCGCGCACACCCGCTGCGCCTACTCGGATGAACCTATCTTCCGAGGGTGAACGCTGGGTCGCGCAAACTCTCAAGAAAATGACGCTCGACGAAAAAATCGGGCAATTGTTTGCCGTATGGTGCTACGGCGGCTTCCTTTCCACCGAGAGCCTTGAGTATAAGGACCTCCTTCGCGACGTCGAAGAGAAACATATCGGCTCGTTTGCCATCCAGACGCAAGGCTCGCCGCTCGGAATCGAGCGCAGCCAAGTGTACCCGACTGCCGTCCTGGTCAACACGCTGCAAAGCCGCGCCAAGGTTCCACTGTTGATTGCTGCGGATTTCGAGCGCGGTACGTCCATGCGCATCGACGAAGGCTCTTCATTCCCGCACGCCATGGCTGTCGCGGCGACCGGCCGTCCGGAAGATGCCTACACCATGGGCAAGATCACGGCACTTGAAGCCAGGGCGGCGGGCGTTCCGTGGGTTTTCGCACCCGATGCCGACGTCAACAGCAATCCCGGCAATCCCATCATCAACACACGCTCCTTCGGCGAAGACCCTGCGCGGGTGTCCGAGTTTGTAGCTGCGTTCGTGCGCGGAGTCGAAGAAAACGGCGGGCTGGCCACCGCAAAGCACTTCCCCGGACATGGCGATACGAGCACCGATTCGCATCTCGATCTGCCGACAGTGACGAGCGACCGCGCGCATCTGGAGCGAGTCGAGCTCGCTCCGTTCCGCGCGGCCATTGCCGCCGGCGCGAGCACCATCATGACCGGCCATCTCGCAGTCCCCGCACTTGATCCTGATCCCGACGTCCCGGCAACAATGTCACACAAGATCACCACAGACCTGCTCCGGCGGCAGATGGGCTTTGAAGGCCTGGTTGTAACCGACGCGCTCGACATGGGAGGCGTAACGGTGCGCTACCCGCCGGGCGAAGTCGCTGTGCGCTCGATCCTCGCAGGCGCCGACGTCCTGCTGGTCCCGCCAGTGCTCGACGCCGCGCTCGAGGGCGTGCGCGACGCCGTGGCGTCAGGCCGCATTCCGATGTCGCGCATCGACGAAGCTGTCACGCGCGTTCTTCGTGCCAAGGCAAAGCTCGACCTGAACAAATCGAAGCTCGTGGACCTGGACGCCCTGCCACGCAATTTCGACCGGCCCGAATTCGACCGCGCCGCACTTGACATCGCCGATCGCGGCATTACGCTCCTGCGCGACGATCAACACGTTCTTCCGCTCGATGCGGCGAAGCCGATGCGGGCGCTGCTCGTGGCGGTTTCCGGAGACAATGACGCCTATCCTGCCGAAGACCTCGAAAATGAAATTCGCCGGCGCGTAGATTCGCTCGCGAGCGTGCGCATGGACACGCGCTTCGTGCGCGCCGAAACCGCCAAGCTTCCCCCGGCTGATACCTACGATGTGGCGATTGCGGCCATCTTTGTCCGCGTCGCGGATCGCAAGGGGAGCGTTGGTCTCCCGGACGACGAAGCCGCCGTAGTGGATCGGTTACTCGCTGCGGGTAAGCCTGTCATCGTCGCCTGCTTTGGAAGTCCGTATCTCGTAGAGCGCTTCCCCGCCGCGAAGACCTGGGTCGCCGCCTTCAGTACCGTTGACGTCGCCCAGCGCGCCATGGGCCGCGCTCTGTTCGGCCAAGTGCCCATCGCTGGGCGGCTGCCCGTAAATGTTCCGGGCGTAGCGACTCTGGGCGCGGGACTCGACCTCCCCGCAAATCCCATGAAGCTGCGTTCCAGCGAAGCTATTGCTGACGCGAAGCTGAAACCTGCCTACGACGTACTCGACCGCGCCGTCGCCAATCATGCATTTCCCGGAGGCGTGCTGGCGGTTGGCTATCGCGGCGAGCTTCAGGTACACGCCTTTGGCCGGCAGACGTATGACGCGACCTCAGCAGCAGTCAGTCCCGACACGATCTATGATGCCGCTTCGCTCACCAAAGCCGTCGTAACCACGACGCTCGTGGCCATGCAGGTGGAAGCTGGGCGCGTCGCACTCGACTTGCCCGTGGGGCGCTACGTCCCCGAGTGGAATTCTGGTCCCAACCCCGAATGGCGCAAGAGCGTCACGATCCTCCACCTGCTGACGCATTCCTCTGGCCTTCCTGCGCACAAGGATTATTTCCTCACGATTCATTCGAAGCGTGACGCGATCGCCAGCATTTGCAAGGAAGCCCTCGAATACGAACCGGGCACGAAGACGGTCTACTCCGATTTAGGTTTCATCCTGCTTGGTGAAATCCTCGAACGCGTCACCGGCAGGACCGTCGATCAACTCGCCAAAGAGAGAATCTTCACGCCTCTCGGCATGGCGAACACGCTGTTCAAGCCGTCGAAGGCGCTTGCCAGCCGCATCGCTCCCACCGAGGACGACGCGACGTATCGCAAGCGCCTGCTCCGGGGAGAAGTTGACGACGAAAACGCGTTCGCCATGGGCGGCGTGGCCGGGCACGCCGGGATGTTTGCGACGGCGGCCGATCTGGCAGCCTTCTGCCAGATGCTTCTCAATGGAGGCATGTACGCGCACCAGCGCCTTCTGGCTCGCGCGACGCTCGCGCAATTCATCACTCCGCAGGCGCTTGCGGGCAACACGCGCACGCTCGGCTGGATGGTCCCTACGGCGGATTCCTCCAGCGGCCGCTTTTTCCCCGCGCGCAGCTTCGGCCATCTGGGTTTCACCGGCACTTCGATCTGGATCGACCCGGACCGGCAGCTTTTCGTTGTCCTTCTCACCAACCGCGTTTATCCCACGCGCGCGAACGACAAGATCGCAGCCGTGCGCCCCGCCGTTCATGACGCCGTTGTTGAGGCGCTTGGCCTCGCTCCCGCTGCGCGGTAGCCCCGCGAGCACACCGCTTCCCCCTTACTGAATGAGCGATTGCCAACGGATTCGTCGCACCGGAATGTCATGCGCGCATGCGAAAATGGTTGTGAACTATGGCCAAGAAGACATCGAGAGCGACCGAGCAGCGGAATCCCCGCACGCGCGGCCTCGACGCGAAATCCACATTGGATATTCTTCGGGCGATCCGTCGGGAAGATGCCACGGTGGCGCCGGCCGTCTCCCGCGCGATTCCCGCAATTGCACAGGCCGTAGACGCCATCGCGCAGGCCTTGCAGAGCGGCGGACGCCTGTTCTACGTCGGCGCGGGGACCAGCGGGCGTCTCGCAGCGCTCGATGCCGCGGAAATCCCGCCCACGTTTGGCACGCCGGCGCGTATGGTCCAGGCCGTCATTGCAGGCGGCCGCCGCGCGCTCACACACGCAGTCGAAGGCGCGGAAGACAAACGCGCGCAGGGCGCACGTGACCTGGCGGCGCGGCGCTTAAGCCGCCACGATGTCGTCGTCGGCATCACGGCCAGCGGGTCAACGCCCTACGTCCTCGGAGCCCTCGAGTTCGCAAGACGACGCGGCGCCACCACGGTCGGCGTGGCGGCAAATCCGCGGACGCCGGTTACCCGTCTTGCAGCGATCAGCATCGTCGCCCATACGGGACCTGAGGTGATTACCGGATCGACGCGAATGAAGGCCGGCACGGCCCAGAAAATGGTCCTTAACATGCTTTCTACCGCTGCGATGGTTCGCATGGGACGCGTCTATGACAACTGGATGATCGGCGTGGCGCTGACGAATCGGAAGTTGCAGGCGAGAGGGCTGCGAATATTGGCGGAAGCTTCGGGAGCATCCGTGGCTGGCGCAACACGCGCCCTGCGTCAATCAGGACACAATATGGGTGTCGCACTCATCATGCTAAAAACCGGCGTAAACGTTCGTGAAGCGCAACGTCTATTGCGCAACGCAGGTGGCAATGTGCGCAACGCCCTCGCGGTGGACAGGTAAATTGCTATGTCGAATCTTCCCATTCGAGTTGCGTTTGCTGTAGCCCGCGTCTTCAGACGCGGGGCATTTTCCGGCGGTTGGCAGGAAGACCTCGCCTCTAAAGAGGCGAACTACAATAACTGGCATCGTCGGGTATCTGGAAATATGAAGTTGCACAAGGATTTGACGACAATGGAGCGCATTCTAGAACCCTACTGAGACGACATGGATAAACTGCTGATCGAAGGTGGAAGGCGGCTTGAAGGGTCCGTGCGCATCAGCGGCGCGAAAAATGCCGCCCTGCCCGCGATGGCTGCGGGGCTGCTGACTTCCGGCCGCGTCGAGCTGGACAATATTCCACGGGTGCGGGACATCATCACGATGGGCCGTTTGCTTGCGCACATGAGTGCAACCGTTGAGACACCCGAACTTCCTCCCACCGCTATGATCATCCAGGCCGAGAAAATCAATGGCGCGGAGGCGCCGTACGAACTGGTGCGCACGATGCGCGCCTCGATCCTGACGCTCGGCCCGCTCGTCGCCCGTACCGGTTCCGCGCGCGTCTCGCTTCCCGGGGGATGCTCGATTGGCGCGCGTCCGGTGGATCTTCACCTGAAAGCGCTCGAGCAAATGGGCGCTGAAATCGGCACTTCGCACGGCTACGTCGAGGCGCGTGTTCCGGGCGGAGGACGCCTGCGCGGCGGGTACGTTCTCTTCGACAAGATTACCGTCACCGGAACAGAAAACGCGCTCATGGCTGCGACACTGGCTGAAGGTGAAACTCAAATCGAAAATGCGGCGCGCGAACCGGAGATTACCGACCTGGCGGATCTTCTCATCAAAATGGGCGCGGAAATCGAGGGTGCGGGGACATCGACGATTCGCGTACGGGGGAAAAAGGAACTACACGGCGCGCGGCATACCATCATCCCGGACCGGATCGAAGCCGGCACTTTCCTCGTGGCCGGAGCCATCACGAACGGCGCGCTCGAACTCACCGGTTGCGTCCCCGAACACCTGACCTCGGTCATCGCCAAACTGCGGGAAACCGGCGTTGAAATCCGCGAGACCGCGCCTGGCACGCTATCTGTCCGCGGTGCGAAGAAACTGATCGCCGCTGACGTCAGAACCCAGGAATATCCCGGTTTTGCGACAGACATGCAGGCGCAATTCATGGCGCTGGTTACGCAAGCCGAAGGCACATCGGAGATCACGGAAACGATCTTCGAAAACCGTTTCCTCCATGCCAGCGAAATGATCCGTATGGGCGCGAATATTTCCATCGAAGGGCGCCGCGCCGTCGTCCACGGCCCCACAACGCTCTCCGGCACGGGCGTGATTGCTTCGGACCTCCGCGCCAGCGCCTCGCTGGTTCTGGCCGCGCTGGTCGCGCGGGGCGAAACAATCGTCGACCGCGTCTATCACATCGACCGCGGCTACGAGCGCATCGAGGAGAAACTCTCCTCCGTCGGCGCGCGCATCCGCCGCGTCAATTAGTAGTCGCCCATCGCAGGCGGGAATACTCAAAACTTCATCTGGAAGCCGCCGCCCTCGTGTAACAAATCAAAACGGGGAGGCGAATCATCGCCTCCCCGTTTTTCTTGAACTATCGGTCACACACGCACACGAGGCGCGCACCTGGGCTACAGCAGCGCTACTGCCCCGCTGCTTCCTTTTGCTGCTTTTCGCGCTGCTCGCGCAGGACTGCTTTGCGCGACAGACGAATCTTGTTGCCCTCGATGGCGAGCACCTTGACGAGCACCTGGTCGCCCAGTTTCAGTTCGTCCCGGACGTCGCGGATGCGCTGCTCGGCGATTTCGCTGATGTGCAGCAAACCGTCGGTGCCCGGAAAAATCTCCACGAACGCGCCGAATTCCGCCAGCCGCACCACTTTGCCGAGATACGTCTTGCCGATTTCGGCTGATGCCGTGACGTCGCGGATCATCTGCAGCGCCTGGTCGGCGGCGGTGCCGTTGTTGGCGAACACATGCACCTTGCCGTCGTCCATGACGTCGATCTTGACGCCGGTCGCTTCGATGATCGACCGGATTTTCTTCCCGCCGGGGCCGATCAGGTCGCGGATCTTGTCGGTCGGAATCTGCAACAGGTAGAGCCGCGGGGCGAAGATCGACATCTTGTCACGCGCTGTCGAAATCGTCTGGTCCATGGTGTCCAGAATCTGCAAACGCGCGTGCCGCGCCTGCTCAAGTGCCCGCCGCATCAAGGCCACGCTGATGCCCCCGACCTTGATGTCCATCTGCAGCGCGGTGATTCCGGTGCGCGTTCCTGCAACTTTGAAGTCCATATCGCCGTAGTGGTCTTCCGCGCCCGCGATATCGGTCAGCACGGCCACCTTGTCTCCTTCGACCACCAGGCCCATGGCGATGCCCGCGCATGCCGCGCGAATCGGCACGCCGGCGTCCATCAGTGCAAGCGAGCCGCCGCAAACCGTGGCCATCGAGGATGACCCATTCGATTCCAGAATGTCCGACACCAGACGCATCGCGTACGGGAAGTCGGTCTCCGGCGGGAGCAGATTCACCAACGCGCGCTCGGCCAGGGCGCCGTGCCCAATCTCGCGGCGGCCAGGCCCGCGCAGGAATTTCACCTCGCCGACGGAAAACGGCGGAAAGTTGTAGTGCAGCATGAAACGCTTGAACGCTTCTTCCTCGAACAGCAGGTCGAGCCGCTGCTTGTCTTCTTTCGTGCCAAGCGTCGTCGTCGCCAGCGCCTGGGTCTCCCCGCGGGTGAACAGCGCAGAGCCGTGCGCGCGCGGCAACACTCCGACTTCACAGGTAATCTGCCGGATTTGGTCGAACGCGCGTGCATCCGGCCGCCTGTGGCGCTCGAGGATATCCTCGCGGAAGTAGCGCTCGCGCAGCCGCTCAAACGCGCGGGCCGCCAGCGTGCGCTTCTCGTCTTCCTCCTCCGGGATCGAGGCGCGGATCTCCTGCTTGAGGTCGTCAATCAGGTGATAGCTCTCTTTCTTCGGATGCTTCGCCGTGTCCAGCGCGTCGTGCAGCCGCGCGCCATATTTCTGTTCGATCTCCTTGGCAAGGGCTTCATCAAACGGCAGCGGGGGCACGGTTACCTTGTTCGGCTTGATCTTGTCATGTAGCTCGCGGATCGCTGCGATGATGCGCTTGATCTCTTCGTGACCGAATTCCAGCGCGTCCGCAACTGTGTCTTCGCTGACTTCCATGGCGCCCGCTTCGATCATCACGATGGCCTGCTCGGATGCGACCACCACGATGTTCAGCAGACTCGTCTTCTGATCGGCAACCGTCGGGTTCGCAACGAGCTTGCCTTCGAGCAGACCGACGCGCACCGCCGCCACCGGAGTCGTGAACGGCAAATCGGAAATAAACGCCGCCGCCGAAGCGCCTGTGATCCCGATCATGTCGGGATCGTTCTCGCTGTCGGCCGATAACACCATGGCGACAATTTGGGTCTCATTGCGCCACGCTTCGGGAAACAGCGGACGCAATGGGCGGTCGATCATCCGCGAAGTGAGGATTTCGCGCTCCGAAGGGCGCCCTTCACGCTTGAAAAACCCGCCGGGAATCTTTCCGGCCGAGTAGGTGTATTCCCGATAGTCCACTGTAAGTGGCAGAAAATCCCGGTCGTTCGCTTTGCTATCCATGCAGGCTGTGACGAGCACGACTGTATCGCCATACCGGGCCAGGACGGCACCGTTGGCCTGTTTTGCCACTTTACCGGTCTCCAGCGTCAGCGTACGTCCGCCGACCTCGACCGTAACCTGATGGGGAGCTGGATCTGCTTGCGACATATCTGAAAGTCCTTTCGCGTTCCCGCCGCGCCCCGAACCATCGGGCATTGCGCGTGCAGAAAGCCATTCGAGTGCGGGATGGATGCATCCCGTTTTGTTTGGAAGAGAAAGACAACAGCGAGAGGAGGCTGGAGTCCACCTACAAAAAAAGCGGCCGACCCGTTTTGCCCAAAAGACGCCAGAAACTCGCAGGGCCCCGGAAAGGCTCGGAGATTTCGTTGGCGCGACCGCGCTGCCCGCCCGGGCAGCAGTTACTTGCGCAAACTAAGGCGTTCCACAATCTCGCGATACCTATCCGGGTCACGACGGTTGAGGTAGTCCAGCAGCCGCCGGCGCTTGTTGACCATCATGATCAGCCCGCGTCGCGACGCATGGTCCTTGAGGTGCGACTTCAGATGCGTCGTCAGGTAGTTGATTCGCTCGCTCAACAATGCAATCTGGACTTCCGGCGAGCCTGTATCCTTCACGTGCGCTCGATACTGCTCAATCAACATTGACTTGGCTTCTCTCAAGTCGTCCTCTCCGCCGAACCCACTAAACTCTGCTCTCGTTTCGTCTTCTCTTCGACTCTTGGAGCCTAACACACGCCCTCGGTCCCATGCAAAATCTTTCTGCGAGGCAAACGGTTCGAACGAAAGCGCCCCCCCCGCTAGTCCGCGCGCAGCCCTCCTCCTCTATTTTATTTATCGCGAATCAAAGAAAGAAACTCTTCGCGTGTCTGCACGTTTTCACGGAACGCGCCCAGCATGGCGCTGGTTACGGTTTGCGAGTGCTGTTTCTCGACGCCGCGCATCACCATGCACAGGTGCCGCGCTTCGATCACGACGCCTACACCCAAAGGAGCAATTTTCTGCTGGATGGCGCTCGCAATCTGG
The DNA here is from genome assembly GCA_041488495.1 of Terriglobia bacterium. Lineage (GTDB taxonomy): Bacteria > Acidobacteriota > Terriglobia > Acidiferrales > UBA7541 > Palsa-360. The sequence goes on along the minus strand of JBGPPL010000011.1, from coordinate 60,006 downwards.
TTCGTCAGGCGTTCCTGGATTTGCAGCCGCCGCGCGAACATATTCACCAGCCGCGGAATCTTGGACAGCCCGACCACTTTCTTGTCCGGGATATAAGCCACGTGGCACTTTCCGAAGAACGGCAGCATGTGGTGTTCGCACAGGCTGTAAATTTCGATGTCCTTCACCAGCACCATCTGGTCGTAACATACGCTGAACATGGCGCCGTTCAGGAGCTTTTCCGGATCCTGGTGGTAGCCGCTGGTCAGATACCGCAACGCTTTCTCAAACCGCTCGGGGGTGTGTCGCAAACCGTCGCGGTCCGGGTCCTCCCCGATCAAATGCAGCATCCGCCGCACCAGATCGGCGATGGACTCTGCCTTTTCCACACTGACAGCCTCGCTCAGCGCAAGTTCTTCGGTACGCTTTGTTTTTTCACTCATCGACTGCTCCCGACGGGCTCTCCCGTATATTCGAAACTATTCAGGCTGGTCTCTTCTAGGCGCACGCGCTCGAGTTTGGCGCAAGGAAACTCGCGCAGGCGATTGAAAATCTCGATGCAGAGATTTTCAGTCGTCGGCACGCGTTCGCGAAAGTCAGAAATCTCCTCATTCAGATACTTGTGGTCGAATGGCTCGATCACCTCACGCTCTACGTATGCATCCAGATCGCTCAAATTTGCGATCATCCCCGTTGCGGGATCAACCGGACCTGAGACGGCGACTTCGACGACGTAGTTGTGGCCGTGCCCATACGGATTATTGCATTTGCCATAGACACGCTTGTTTTCCTCTTCGCCAAGCTGCGTGCTATGCAGGCGATGCGAGGCTGCAAATCGGTACCGCCGCGTCAAGTGGAGCGTCATCTCGACACACCCGGCGACGCTCCCGCTCCGTTGCCTTCGCCGTAGCAATCGACGAACAAGTCGGGCGTTTCATACAAGCGTACGCGATGCAAGCTCCCTCGCGTGATCCTGGGCTCAAGAAGCTGCCAGATCACTGTGGCAATGTTCTCGCAAGTTGGAATCTGCCCTGATAGCTCGGGAACCTCATAGTTGAGAAAACGGTGATCCATCCGGTCGGTCACTTCGCGCTGCAAAATCTCCTTGAGTTCCTTGAGATCGAGCACCATGCCCGTGGCCGGGTCCGGCTCCCCCGCCACAGTTACTTCAAGGACGTAGTTGTGCCCATGACCGTGCGGATTATTGCACTTGCCGAAGATGCGCCGGTTCTCCTCGGCGGAAAATGCCGGGTTGTGATAGAGATGCGACGCCGAGAACTCGATTTTGCGTGTCAGATAGACCATGGCGCGAATAAAGTGGTTTCCAAGTCACCCGATCTGATCTGAAGCACCCGTGGCGTGCCCTTTAGCGAAAAAAGCAAATGAAATGGCAAGCAACGAATGAGCTGCAGCGAATCAAGGGTTTGCACCGGTCACGAGTCACCCCTCATGAATCACGACTCACGGGATACTCGCGGCCCTTCCATGCGACGCGCCCGCGTGCGTAGCGCCATTCCGAGTTAAGAAGCACTGCCGCGTAGAGCGCAACCGCTGGCATATAGTATAAGGCAAGCGCGGCCGGAAAACGATTCCGCCGGAGCGTGGCGGCATACGCCGCGTGGCGCCCTGCCAGCAATATCACGCCAAGCACTCCTAGAATTGGATGCAGAGGCGTAAGCAGCAGTAACAACAGCGGTATCCAGGGGACCACTCCGCGCAGTTCGCGTCCCACCGCGCGCGACGTCCCGCCCATCAACGGATACAGATTCTTCGTCCAGCCCTGCCACATCTCCCCAAACGTCCGGTACATTCTCACGCGCATGATTCCAAGCCCTGGGGCAAAGTGCAGGCGTATCCCGGCTTGTTTAGCGAGCCGCGCCAGCGCCACGTCCTCGAGCACTTCGCCCGCGACCGCTGCGTGTCCCCCTATTCTGTCGTAGTCCTCCCGCCGGATCAGCAGATACTGCCCGGTAGCTGCGGCTGCCGGAGAATTGGGATCATTTACGGCATCGTAGGAAAATTTCTGACCCAGGCGCATATAGACGAACGGGATGAGAGCACGCTCCCACCACGTATGCGTCTCCTGCTCAGGCGAATAGGACACCAGGCCCGCGCCAGTCGCCGCAGCGTCGGCAAGCGCGTGCGCCGTCGAGCCAGGCAGGTGTACGCCATCGGCGTCCGTGAACAGCAGCCAATCCCCTGTTGCTTGCGCGGCGCCCAGCGAAACGGCGTAGTTCTTCCCTACCCACCCGCTGGGCAACGCCTTCGTTTCGAGGACGTGCAGTTGCTTGTATCCCGCAGATAGCCGCTCGAGTTCTGCAGCCGTGCCGTCGGTAGACTGATCGTTGACGACAAGAATTTCTTTAATTTCCGGCTGAGCGGCAAGCGAATCGACAGCGGAAGCAATCGTTGCTTCCTCGTTGCGCGCGGGCACGATCGCGGAAACACTCATAGAGGAATTCATCGGATGCGTGGGGTCGCAAATCGGCTCGCACGGAGCCGGGCAGAATCGGGTGCGGGCTCTACTTGACCCCCGCCAGAATCGGGTGCGGGCTCTACTTGGAGCCCGCCCAAATAAGGTATTATAGAGAGCGGAGCGGAGTCGATGAAGCACAAAATCCTTAGTCCCATCGCTTTGATCCTGGTGGCGGCGTTCCTGTATGCGTTCGCGACGCCAAGTTATCGCCAGGGCGAGCCCAGCCTTGCCGGACGCAAAGCCAAAGATTTCGCGCTTCAGATTGCGGGCGCCTCGCACTTGTCTGATCTGCGCGGCAAGGTCGTAGTCCTCAACTTTTGGGCGTCGTGGTGCCCGCCTTGCCTCGAAGAAACCCAATCGCTCAATCGCCTGCAACAAGACATTGCAACGAAGGGCGGCGTCGTTCTCGGCGTGAGCGTAGATGAAGACGCCGCTGCGTACGACAAGTTCCTCCAGGACAACCACGTGGTCTTTCCCACCTACCGTGACGCCACCAAGAAGAGTGCCGCGGATTACGGGACGTCAATGTTTCCAGAAACTTACCTGATTAACCGCAACGGCCGCCTGGCACGCAAGATCGTCGGCCCGCAAGACTGGCAATCGCCCGAAAACATGGGTTCCATCGATGTCCTGCTGAATCAGAACTGAAATTTATTCAGGATCAACTGGCAGTTTGTGGAAAAAGTCCCTCTGGCTGTCATTCCGAGCCCCGGCAGGGGCCAGGATAAACTCCGTGAGGAATCCCTCTTTGCTCAATGCCCAAGAAGAGAGAGATTCCTCTCCTGCAGGGCGGGATCGGAATGACGCGTTACGTTTTTTTCGCGCAAACTACTCGAACGAAAGATCGACCCTCCGCAGCCGCAGCGCATTGGTGATTACCGACACCGAACTAAAACTCATCGCCGCCGCCGCAATCATGGGACTCAGCAGCAGGCCAAAGAACGGATAGAGAATTCCCGCCGCGATGGGCACCCCAAGGGAGTTGTAAACAAATGCGAAAAACAGATTCTGCTTGATATTTCGCATCGTGGCCCGGCTCAACGAGCGCGCGCGAACGATGCCGCGAAGGTCTCCCTTTACCAGCGTGACTCCGGCACTCTCCATCGCGACATCCGTGCCAGTGCCCATGGCGATTCCGACTTGCGCTTGCGCCAGCGCCGGCGCGTCATTGATTCCATCGCCAGCCATCGCCACAAAACGGCCTTCGCCCTGAAGCCGCTTTACGACGCCGGCCTTGTCTTGAGGCAAGACTTCAGCGATCACGTCATCGATCTGAAGCTTGCCGGCAACGGCCTGGGCCGTCGTGCGGCTGTCGCCGGTCAGCATCACAATGCGTATGCCGTCTTCGTGAAGCTGGCGAATTGCCTCCGGCGTGGATTGCTTGATGGGGTCGGCGACTGCGAGCAGACCGGAAATTTTGTTCTCGACAACCACGAACATAACGGTCTGGCCGTCGGCCCGCAGGGCCTCTGCTTTCGCGGCAAGCGCTCCGGCATCCACATGGAGTTCTTCGAGAAGCGCCCGATTCCCCAAAGCGACGGAGCAGTTCTCTACGCGTCCGCGGACACCCCGGCCCGTCAAGGATTCGAACGCCTCGGTTGAGCTGAGCTTGGCCCCGCGTTCCTCCGCGCCCTTGACGATCGCCGCAGCCAGAGGGTGCTCGCTGCCACGTTCGAGCGTTCCCGCAAGCCGCAGCAGCCGATCTGATTCAAATCCGTCAACCGGCTCCACAGAGACCAGCTTGGGCTTGCCTTCCGTGAGCGTGCCTGTCTTGTCTATCACGAGCGTGTCCACCTTGCGCATCAGCTCGATGGCCTCAGCATTCTTGAATAGCACGCCGAGGGTCGCGCCTCTGCCCGTGGCCACCATGATGGACATTGGCGTGGCCAACCCCAGCGCGCATGGGCAAGCGATGATCAACACCGCAACCGCGTTGATAATGGCGTGCGCCATGCGAGGATCTGGCCCCCACGCGGCCCAAATAACGAATGTCAACGCGGCAATCCCGACGACGATGGGCACGAAGTATCCGGCCACGATATCGGCCAGCTTCTGGATCGGCGCACGGCTGCGCTGGGCCTCGCTGACCATTCGAACAATCTGAGCCAGCAGGGTCTCTGCCTCAACGCGATCCGCGCGCATCACCAACGAACCCGTGCCGTTTACGGTCGCTCCGGTGACGCGCGCCCCCTTGAGCTTCTCAACCGGAATGGGTTCGCCACTAATCATCGATTCGTCCACGCTGCTGGAACCCTCAAGGACCACGCCATCGACTGGGATTTTTTCGCCGGGACGCACCCGCAGGCGGTCCCCCGGCCTGACCTGATCGAGCGGCACATCCGCTTCGGACCCGTCCTCGCGAATCAGGCGCGCGGTCTTCGGAGCAAGACCTAGAAGGGCTTTGATCGCAGCGCCGGTCTGGCTTCTCGCCCTGAGCTCCAGGACCTGCCCGAGGAGCACGAGCGTGGTGATCACAGCGGCGGCTTCAAAGTACACCGCGACTTCCCCGCCCTCTCCACGAAACGACGCCGGGAAGATTTGAGGAAGAAGGACCCCGACAACGCTAAAGAAATAGGCAACGCCCACGCCCAATCCGATCAGCGTGAACATATTCAAACTACGGTTGACGATGGACCGCCACCCGCGCACGAAGAACGGCCAGCCTCCCCACAGCACGACCGGGGTCGCCACGATCCATTCGAACCACTGCCAGGTTTTTGGCGATGCCCATCGCATAAGCGGAGAGACGGATGGCAAAAAGTCCGACATGGCAACCAGCAGAACCGGAATCGTGAGCGCCGTGCTAACCCAGAACCGCCTCGTCATATCCACCAGTTCTGGACTTTTCTCCTCCTCTGCTGTGACTGTCCTTGGTTCCAGAGCCATCCCGCAAATCGGGCATGAACCTGGCTTATCCCGAACGATCTCGGGATGCATGGGGCATGTGTATTCTGTTTTTGTCTGCGGCGGCAGGCCAACCACGGGCTCCAGGGCCATGCCGCACTTCGGACAATCGCCAGGCCCCTGCTGGCGCACTTCCGGATCCATCGGGCAGGTGTATTCATTTGCGCCCTTCCGAGCAGACGCAGAAAGCGGCGCCGGAGCGATGCCCACGAGCGTTTTCGGCACGGGTCCGGGCTCTACTTGGAGCCCGCGTGATTGAAGATATTTTGCCGGCTCCGCGCGGAACTTTTCCTGGCAGCCACGGCAACAGAAATAGTATGTCTTGCCCGCGTGCTCGTGTGTCGCTTTCGCACGCGCCGGATCCACCGTCATCCCGCAAACCGGATCTTTTTCGATCGAACTGGCTCGGGTGCTCATGGAACCCTCATCTCGAACGCAGGTCCATCAGATTCAACAATTCTTCGTACATGGCTTCGGCGCGCCCCGGCGAACTATCCCGGATCGCCTCGGATGCGCAATGGCGCAGGTGATTGCGCATTAGCGCGCGCCCCACGGACCGCAGGGCTTCCTGCACGGAGGAAATTTGCACGAGAATATCGGCGCAATAGCGGTCTTCCGTGACCAGACGCTGCAGGCCGCGGACTTGCCCCTCAATGCGCCGCAGACGCTTCAGATTCGATGATTTGATCTCCGGGTCAACGGCGAGCGCCTTGCGGCTTTTTAGGTGCGCCGCGCAGCCGCATGCGGCGGCCCCGGGCGCCCTGGCTGGCTTCTTCTCGGCCATATGTCCGCCTCTTTGTTTTTTTCTGTCGCGGGTTCTTATACTATACCCCCTCCCCCTATGTCAAGCTCCCGGGGGGTGCGCCCTCTCCTGCTATAATGCGTCCATGACGCTTATCGAGATTACGTACGAGCTGCAGTCTCCGCTGCAACCCGAGCAGCTTCGAGCCCTGGGCAGCTTTGCCAACACCTATGGGCTGCGCCGGTTCCGCGTGGACGAAAAGACCAACCGGTTGTCATTCGAATATGACGCTTCGCGGTTACGGGAAACGGAAGTCGCTCACGTGCTCAGGGAAGCGCGGATTCCAGTGCTGCGGCGCGTGGAACCTGTGGCAACAGTTTCGCAGATTTAGGGGGTGCGGGCTCTACTTGGAGCCCGCCGGAATCAAGTGCGGGCTCTACCGGGAGCGGGCTTCACTTGAAGCCCGCCAGAACCTGGAGCCCGCGAGAATAAAAGTGGAAAAAGAAAAGGGCCCTCGCTTGGGAACGAGAGCCCCGAAAGACGCATTCCGTTTCCCGGTCTTTTTTTGACCGGGGCGTGGGGTCATCCATCCTAGCTTCCCTCTCAGAGGCAGGTGGGAACGACCATCACAGGTCCCGGAGCAAGCCCCTTCCCCCTTACTCGAAGACTCGTGAAGATCGTCATTCGGAATGCGCCAACGCGCTGTGACTATGCAAGTTGGTAACCATTTCGCATCGGTTTGACCCGGCGAAGATTTCCTTATTTTTGTTGACTTTCCAATGACTTGCATTGCATGACTGCCACCCGGTCTGCTCTTGAATCCTGATTCGGGAGTACGGAATCCCACCTCGGGAATCAACCGCAGCCCTCTGGCAAGACCGCCCTCCTGCGTGGCAGTTTCAAACCCGACCTCCTCCGAAACGCCGCGCGGGCCAACGGGATGCGGCGCTTACAGGAGGACGCGCTGGAGAAACCGCACTTGGAGGTCACCCCTCTGGAAGAAATTCAACGCGTCGTCCCGTTTGAAACACTGGCGCCCGCCAAATGCCCCGGGTGTGGACATGAGCTCGTTCCCACATTCCACTACTGCCCGTTTTGCGGGGCCAAGCGCGACACCGGAGGACCAGCCTCCCATCCGGAATCGCCGCCTACTACCTCACATGGAGTACTTTCGTCATGAAGCGATTGAACAAGGAAAATGACTTCGGCGCAGCGCGCCGCGAGGAGCGACTCCCGCAACTTCGCGAGCTCCACATGAATTATGAAGGCAACGGTGAAAGTATTTCGCTTCGTCCGCCGGACATCAGCCTGCACGGAATGTTCGTAAACACTTCGACACATTTCCACGAAGGCGCCATCGTAAACCTTCGATTTCGCTTGACGCGGCCGAACGTGAAAGTACAAACTCGCGGTGAAGTGCGCTATTGTCTTCCCGGTATCGGGATTGGGGTTGAGTTCATCGGCATAGGGCCTGAAGCCGCGCGTGCAATCGAAAGGGAAATCAGGGCCTCCCGCCGGACTCGCACCAAGAAAAACTAGCCGAATCCCCCGTTGGCGGGCAGCTTCCGGCGACGCCTATTGTTTCGCCGAACCCAGTACATTGTCCAGGAGATCTATATGGATTTGGACGTTTCCACGCTGCCGCCCCAAGCACCTGGGGTGAAACCGGATGCTTCCTCCGCCCCACCGGCTGCGCCCAAAGTGTCTACTCCCGCGATTGTTGCGACGATGCTGCAAGTTTCGAAGCAGGTAAGCGACCTGATCTTTTCGCCCGGCCGGGCTCCACAGGTCGAGGTCAATGGCCAGTTGAAGGAGGTGAATATTGACGGGGTCGGCAAACTCTTGCCGGATGCGACTCGCCGCATCGCTGTCGACCTGATCGGGCGGAATGAACTTGTGGCCGGCAAGCTTGAAAAAGAGGGGTCAACCGATCTCTCGTACAGTCTGCCGGGAATCGCGCGCTTTCGAGTGAACGTCTTTCGACAGCGGGGCAGCTACGCGATCGTGATGCGCGTAATCCCCCAGACGATCCCCGATTTGGCATCGCTCAATCTGCCGCCGCAGCTCGGTGAAATCGCGGAACTGCGAAACGGCATCGTGCTGGTGACCGGCCCGACCGGCTCGGGCAAGTCCTCGACGCTCGCGGCAATCTTGAACAAGATCAACGAGGAAAAGGCGTACCACATCCTGACGATTGAAGACCCCATCGAATTCCTTCACGCCCATAAGAAGGCAACGATCCACCAGCGGGAACTCCACAGCGACACGCCGAGTTTCGCTTTGGCGCTCCGGGCAGCTTTGCGCCAGGCGCCGAAGGTGATCCTGGTTGGCGAAATGCGCGACAAAGAGACGATCGAGATTGCGCTTGAGGCCGCAGAGACCGGCCACCTTGTCCTCTCCACCCTGCACACGATCGATGCCTCAAAAACCGTCGAGCGCATCATCGGCGTATTCCCTCTTGCCGATCAACAGACTATCCGTAGCCGTGTCTCAAAAGCATTTCGCTATATTATTTCGCAGCGTCTGATCCCTCGAAAGGACGGCACAGGCCGCGTCGCCGCCATCGAAATCCTGAAATCCACCATGCGCACCCGCGAGTACGTCGAAAAGGGGGAGGGGGAGGGCAAGACCTTGGTGGACGCGATGAGGGACGGCACTACGGAGGGCATGCAACACTTTGATAGTGAGCTGGAACGCCTGATCCGCGCCGGCATACTCGATTTTGAAACCGGTCTCGGCTATGCAACTAACGCCGGCAATCTTCGACTTGAGCTTGCAGATCTGGCCGAGGGCTCCGCAGCCAATTCATAGGCGCTGTGAGAAGTTGTTTCCGTTGAGGCCGATGCTATCGAGGACGCCGATCCGGCGAGTCTGAGGCTAACTTTCTTTCCTCTACGAAGGAAATACGAACCGAATCCTCCTTTCCCACCTGACATAGTGACTCGAGTTGAATAAGAAGCGACGGTATCCTTCGCAAGCCAGGGTAGCCTTACACTCCGTTCGGTCATGACTTCAAAAATAAAATATCACCCGTAATTACATACGCTTACAGAGAAGCTCGGCCAAGCTCTTCTAGGAGAAACCTTCCTAACGCTCCAGTGCCGGTACTGCTACAACCCCGATACCAATGAATCCCACCCATTGCACTATCGGCCCATGCCGTTTCCTCGGTCCAAAATGAATCATGACACTCCGAGCCCAGAGAATCCGCCAGACCCTCCGAATCGCAATTCTTCTGGGAACGGCTTCCGCCGCCGCCCTCGCCAACCAGTCCCCGGTGTTGGTTTCGGGTCCCCGGATGCCCATGTGCTATTGCCGTTGCGAGCATGGGAGCGGAGCCAGACAGTGCACGAAGATGTGTGAGCTGCCGCAATACGAGAATCGCTGGTGGGCGAACTCATGCCATAAGAAGAGTTCATCTGTGAAGGAAGCGGCATCCCCTGATTCGAATTCGCACTCGCGCAAGACGAACCACACCGAAGAGGCTAGCCGGTAGGTTCGCTGTCCTCCTCTTCCCTGCGCCAGCCTATAGGATTTTGGTTGTCTCTTCGCGAATCTACTGTACTGCCGTGGTTTCCCTGGGGTCGCTAATCTGGAATTGCATATCCACGGAAAATATTTTGAAATCGGTAAAGGAATGCTTTCTGTAAAAACGGCGGCCTCGGAAATCCATATAGAGCTCTGTACTGAAAGGAAGCCAGAGCTGTAGATTTTTGCTGGACGAAATCACGGGACGATACTCTATGCTTTCGTGGTTCAGGCGAAGGCGGATCTTGGGGATGGATTCCTCCAGGTCCGTCTCCAACCGCGCGACCTGAAATGAATCCTCAAGAATCCACGCCCTCCCCCGCAAGTTCACATTGTACATTGCTCCGTCCACAATGAACGAGCAGATGTGGTCGGGGCGGTCCGCGCGTTGCTCAAATCGAACTTGCCACGCCGGCTGTCCATGCCATTCCCCCAAACCTTCGCACTTGGTCCTGAAATCATTGATGTAGCGCGGGTGAAAAATCAGAACGAGGCTCGGAGTACCGGTCGTTGCGATGTGGCTCGGAAATGGCTCGAGGGAATGACTCCGATTCCGTAACTCATCCACTTGCAGGAAGCCATTGCGCCCTTCCGCGATGGAAACCAAATAATCAAATTTGACGGTGACCGGGCGGCCCGCGCGGCCGGAATGATTTACTTCTTGATGGACAAGGACCTCCGTTGCGGTGAATCGATCCACGTTCTGAACGAGTTCTACGATTCTTTGCCCCGCTCCTTCGAGCACAGCCGGCAGCGAGCAGGCCACTCCAGACGCAACGGGCGGCACCGCACGATCAATATCTTCCGGAATCCAACTCTCGTTGGGCTTCCGCGCTCCCGGCAGCGAAGCGATAGTCCGGTCGGCAGGCCTGCGAGTGAGCGCTTCAGCTTCCGCGCTCTTGCTTGATATCCCTGACTTCTGGGCGAACGTGGTGACCGGTTCAGACAGACAGGTGAAAAGAAAAGAGACTCCGGCGATCCCTGCCTTCGTTCTGCTTCTCATACCTGCCTCCCATCCGCGGGGAGCTCGTGCGGATGGCTCCTACTTACCCGAATGTTGCGAATCTGCGCCCGCGGGGTGTCGTTGTCAACGCATAAGTGAAACATTTTCCGCAACCGGCGCTGCCGCAAGAGGAAGAGTCGCCGTAGATACCGTTGCGTGCAATCTCCGTGCCGCTTCCGGTCAGGTTTGTCCGAGCCAGTGCGGTATTCGAAGCCGTTCTGCGCTAAAATGCACCCGCCTAAGTCCCCGCTGAGGTCAGTCTCTCGTGTCATCCACGCTAGACACGGAATGGGGCAGGTTGAGCGTGGGATCATCGCTGTTCTGGAGAATGCGCTTGTCGGAAAACCGAACAAATGTCTCGGCAACCAAGCCAATCGTGCGTCACGCCTGGACTCGCGAAGAGATTCGTCGGATCTACGGGCAGCCGCTTCCTGATCTCCTCTTCTCGGCGCAACAGCTGCACCGCGAATTTCATGACCCGAGGCGCGTGCAGTTCTGCCGCCTGCTCTCCATCAAAACGGGCGGATGTCCTGAAGATTGCGCCTACTGCCCGCAGAGTGCGCACTACTCGACGGACGTAGCTCGTGGCGGCCTGCTCCCCATAGACGAAGTCACGAAATTTGCCGAGCGCGCCCGCGGCGAGGGCGCGACGCGCTTCTGCATGGGCGCCGCGTGGCGTCAGGTGCAGGACGGTGAGGATTTCGAAAATGTTCTCGAGATGGTCCGTCGCGTCGCACAACTTGGCATGGAGGTCTGCTGCTCGCTCGGAATGCTTGACGAGACGCAGGCCGAACGACTGGCCGGCGCTGGTCTGACTGCGTACAACCACAACCTCGACACCTCGCCCGAGTTTTACGGCCAAATCATCACCACTCGCAATTACATCGACCGCCTCCGAACGCTTGCGGCGGTACGCAAAGCTGGTATCACGGTCTGCTGTGGCGGGATTGTTGGCCTCGGGGAGTCGGATGAAGACCGCGTCGGCCTGCTTCATCAGCTTTCCACGTTGAACCCGCATCCTGAAAGCGTTCCGATCAACGCGTTGGTGAGCGTAGCCGGCACTCCGCTGGGACATCAGGAGCCGCTCGACCCGCTGGTATTCGTGCGCACCATCGCCACCGCGCGAATCCTTATGCCCGCCTCGATGGTACGCCTGAGCGCAGGGCGCCGCTCGCTCTCGCGCGAAGCGGTGGCGCTTTGCTTTGTTGCCGGCGCGAACTCGCTCTTTATCGGCGAAAAACTGCTGACCACACCGAATCCGGAGCCGGAAGACGACGCCGCCATGCTCCGTTCGCTCGGGCTCGAACGGCTGCCGCTTCGGTGAGACCGCCGCCGTGAAGATGGAACAGCGCATTCTCGCAGAACTTGCCGATCTCGAATCACAGGCGCAGCTGCGTCATTTGGAGACGGTGCGGGGTATCGATCTCGGTTCGAATGATTATCTGGGTCTCGCCGTAGATCCCCGCATGAAACAAGCGATCCGCGAAGCCCTGGACTCTGCGCCGCGCGTCGCGTCCACCGGCTCGCGTTTGTTGTCCGGCCACGACGAGGCGTGGACTACACTCGAAAGTGATTTCGCGCGGTGGCTTGGCGCCGAGGCCGCACTCTATTTCACTTCTGGTTATGCGGCGAATATCGGCCTGCTGAGCGCATTTCTCCGTCCCGAAGACGTCGTCTTTTCGGACGGCGCAAATCATGCCAGCCTCATTGATGGCATTCGCCTCGCAAAATGCAGGCGCGTCATTTTTTCTCATCTCGATCTCAACGCCCTCGAAAACGAACTTCGCCACAGCCTTTCTGCTTCGGGAGCGCGATTCATCGTCGTCGAGAGCATCTTCAGCATGGACGGCAGCCGTGCGCCGCTTCGGGATCTCGCAGCGCTCGCTGCGCGTTATGAGGCCGAACTCATTGTCGATGAAGCGCACGCAACCGGCGTATGCGGCCCGGAGGGCCGCGGTTGCGTCGCAGAGGCAGGCCTTGCCGGCCAAGTGTTTGCTACGGTCCATACGTGCGGCAAAGCGCTCGCTGCCGCCGGGGCTTTCGTCTGCGGTTCGGAGTCCCTGCGCCGTTTCCTGATCAACCGCGCACGCACGTTCATTTTCAACACGGCTTTGCCGCCGTACTTTGCTTCCCAGGTTGCCGCCGGGATGCATCTAGCCGCAAGGGCAGAGGGGGAACGCGCACACCTTTCCCGACTCGGCGGATTTCTCAGGAATGAGTTGCAACCAAACGGCTTCGATACCGCAGGAAGCGAATCGCACATCGTGCCCATCGTGCTGGGGTCTAACGATTTTGCCCTAGCCTTTGCCGCGCGCCTGCAGGCTCGTGGCTACGGCGTTCGAGCGATCCGCCCGCCCACAGTTCCGCCCGGCACGGCTCGCCTGCGCGTGTCGCTAACAACGAGGCTGTCTCGGCCCATTCTCGCCGATTTTGCCGGCGCATTGATTCAAATCCGCAAGGAAATCGCGCCCGCTCAAGTGATTCCTCTGTCCCGATGAACGGATTCTTCGTGACGGGCACCGATACGGGCGTGGGTAAGACAGTTCTTTCCGCGCTGCTCGTCGCCGCGCTAGACGGCATGTATTGGAAACCTGTGCAGACTGGCGCCATCGAAGGCACAGACCGCAATTCGGTGCGCTTGTGGGCCGCGTGTCCTGAGGAAAGACTCCTGCCGGAGCGTTACTGTTTCGACCCGCCCGTTTCGCCGCACCTGGCCGCGCGCGAAGCAGGAGTTCGAATTGCCCTCGATACATTCGAATTCCCTGCCCCACAGGGTGATCGTCCCTGTATTGTGGAAGGCGCAGGCGGCGCGATGGCGCCGCTCAACGAGCATGACCTCATGCTAGACCTGATGCGACGTCTCGGCCTTCCTGTAGTCGTCGCAGCGCGTACGTCGCTCGGCACGATTAATCACACTCTGATGACGCTCGCTGCGCTTCGTACCGCGCATCTGGACGTCCGCGGCGTTGTCCTGATCGGCGCGGAAAACATCGAAAACCGGCGCGCCATCGAACATTACGGCCGCGTGCGCGTGATCGGACACATCCCCGTCCTCGAGCGAATCCACCGCGCGGCGCTGCTCGAAGTGTTTGAGAAGAATTTCGATCGGCTGGCGTTTCAATAGGCCATGAGCGCACGCGACCTGCATCTATGGCATCCGTTCACACACGAAGGCGCTGATCCCGCGCCGCTCCAGATTCGTCGTGGCGACGGCGTATTCCTTGAAACTCAGGACGGCCGTCGGATTCTCGATGCGATATCGTCCTGGTGGGTCAACCTGCACGGCCATTCGCACCCCGCCATCGCTGCCGCGATTGCCGAGCAAGCCTCGCGCCTGGAACACGTCCTGTTTGCGGGATTTTCGCACGAGCCCGCCGAAGAGCTGGCATCGCGCCTCGGGAAAATCGTGCCCGCGCCGTTGCGGCACATTTTTTTCTCGGACGATGGCTCGACCGCCGTCGAAGTCGCGCTCAAACTCGCGGTTCAGTATTGGAGGAATTGTGGCCACCCCGAAAAATGCCGCATCGTCGCGCTCGAAAACGCCTATCACGGCGATACCGCCGGCGCGATGTCCGTGAGCGATGATTCCCCGTTCACCGCGCCATTCGAATCGCTTCGCCTGCCTGTCCTGCGCACGCATTCCGCCTACTGCGCCCATTGTCCTGTCGGCCTCATCCGCGCGACCTGCCATATCGAATGCCTTGGAAGACTCGAACAGCTGCTTGCCGAACGCGGCCACGAGATTGCCGCCGTCATCGTCGAGTCTCTGCTTCAGGGAGCAGGAGGCATGATTGTTCATCCGGAAGAGTTTCTCGCCGGCATCCGCCGCCTCACCGCCACCCGCGATGTCCTGCTCATCGCCGACGAAGTCCTGACCGGCTTTGGCCGTACCGGTCGGATGTTTGCCTGCGAGCGTGCAGAGGTTGTACCCGACTTCATGTGCGTCGCCAAGGGCCTCACCGGCGGATTCCTTCCGCTTGCGGCCACCATCACGACCGAGCGCGTCCACGGTGCCTTTACCGGAGTCGATCGTTCCCGAGGTTTCTTCCACGGACACTCGTATACGGCCAATCCGATCGCTTGCGCCGCAGCCAATGCCAATCTTCAAATTTTCGACTCCGAGCCGGTCTTCGAGCGCATTGCCGCGATTGAAAAAGTGCACGCCGCGCGCCTACCCGCATTCGCAGCGCATCCCGGTGTAGCAGACGTCCGCCACATCGGCACCGTCGCCGCCGTCGAACTCAAAGTTCCGGACGCCGGATATCTGTCTTCGCTTCGCCCGCGCCTTTACAAGTTTTTCCTGAATCGCGGCGTTCTTCTCCGGCCTCTCGGGAATGTCGTCTATGTCCTTCCCCCGTACATCATTACACCCGACCAACTTAACTTCGTGTATGACGTCATGCGAGACTCTCTCGCCCTGTTGTCACAATAGATGCAGTCAGACCGGGTAAATCGCCCGCATTTCTCAAGGTCTTTGGCGGCACAGACCTCAGTCTGTGCGCATTTTTCGCTTGCGAATGCTGGCAGACACAGGCTGTGCCACTCGACCATGACAGACTTGCGCTGTGGCTGCTTGGTGCAAGACCGGCAGGGAACCTCCATAAAGTTTTTGTAAGAAACGCGGACCAGTTTCACCGCAGCGCGAGTTTGCAAAGTGCGCCCGACTCGCCGCTTGCGGGGGCCGTCGCGGGACGCTATCCTTTGTAGGCTGTCGCCGGGGTGATAACTGGTCCTCCCGAGTGACAACACAGTTGGACCACAGTAGAAAGATTCCAAAGGCTGCAGGGTTTATCGATCAGGCGGCAAGGCGGCACCGCCGAGGGCGTGTGATCAAACTCTCTTTCATCGGGATGTCTGGCGCCGGCAAGTCCTATTGGACACAGAAACTCGCCGCGGCTGGATTCCGCGCGATCAGCATTGACGATCATATCGAGGAGAAGCTCGCTCCGGAGCTGAGTGCCGGCGGCTACCGCGGTATCGGCGGCGTCGCGGCGTGGATGGGCTGGCCGGATCAGCCCGTGTACCGCGAGCGCGAACAGAAATATCTAACGAGTGAAATTGAATCCATGCGCGAGGCGCTGGACGAAATTGAGGCGTCGGGCGACGAAGGCATCGTGTTGGACACCACGGGGAGCGTTGTTTACACGGGCGAAGAGATTTGTCGCCGCCTCCAACGCCTCACCACCGTTGTGTATTTGGCAGCCTCCCCCGGAGAAGAGGAAACCTTGATCGCGCGATACTTGTCCGACCCAAAACCCGTCCTCTGGGGCGGCCGGTTTTCACAGCGTCCCGGCGAATCGGCGAAGGACGCGGTCGCGCGCTGCTATCCCCAGCTCATCGCTCATCGGAAAGAGCTTTACGAACGATGCGCGCATCGCGTCGTCTCGATGGCGCACCTGCGAGACGCGGCGCCCGACGCACGCGGCTTCCTTGAACTTCTCGATTCGCAGGCCCGGCCCGCGCAATGAAATTCCGAAGCACTCTCGGCCACAGTCCGGAAGTGTCTTTGCGCGATGCCGTCATGCGCGGCTCCGCGCCGGACGGCGGCCTGTACATGCCTGTCGTGATGCCGCGCCTGCCCGGGGACTTTACAGGGCGGCTGCGCTCGCTTTCGTTTCCGGAATTGGCGCGAGAGATCGGCGCATTATATCTCGGCGACGATGTCCCTCCAGCCGCGCTCGCCGAAATCGTTGGTTGCGCCTTTGATTTCCCCGTACCGCTGGTCCCACTCACCGAACGTCTGCACATCCTCGAGCTGTTTCACGGCCCGACGCTCGCGTTCAAGGATTTTGGCGCACGCTTCATGGCGCGGCTGATGGGATACTTTGTCCGGGAATCGGGACAGCAACTGACGGTCATCGTAGCGACGTCCGGAGACACGGGGAGCGCTGTCGCCCACGCTTTTCTGGGAGTCCCCGGGATCCGCGTCGTGATTCTGTACCCTGCCGGACGCGTCAGTGTGGCGCAGGAAAAACAGTTCACCACGCTGGGACAGAACATCACTGCGCTCGAAGTAGCCGGTTCGTTTGATGACTGCCAGCGCCTGGCCAAGCAGGCGCTCGTCGATTCCGTGGTCGCCCAAAAATTCACCATTACGTCGGCAAACTCGATCAATATTGCGCGGCTGATCCCGCAGATGTTTTATTACTTCGCCGCCTGCTCGCAACTTCGCGACGCCGCCACTCCGGTGGTATTTTCCGTGCCCAGCGGAAATTTTGGCAACCTGACCGCGGGCCTATTCGCCAAGCGGATTGCGCTGCCGGTCACGCAATTCATCGCCGCGACCAATGCAAATGACGTCGTGCCCGAATTTCTGCGAAGCGGCAAATTGATTCCACGCGCCTCCCGCCGCACGGTTTCCAATGCGATGGACGTCGGAAATCCGAGCAACTTCGCGCGCATCATCGACCTCTACGATAACGATCTGCAGGCGATCCGCCGCGATATCTGGGGCTGCAGCTTCAGCGATGAAGAAACGCTTCGCACCATGCACGATGTGGAACAGCGTCATAACTACCTGCTCGACCCGCACACGGCTGTTGGCCTGCTCGGGTGGGAAAGCTTTGCGAAGCAGAATCACGATGCCGCGCAGGGCATCGTCCTTGCCACCGCGCATCCCGCGAAGTTCGCGGAGACCGTTGCCCGAGCCACAGGTCTGCGGCCCAAAATGCCGGAGCGGCTTGCATCCTTCCTGGATCGCGCGAAGCAGTCCATCCCTTTTCCCAATCGCTTTTCCGCGCTACAGGAATTTCTTCTATCCTCAAAGACCTGATATCGTGTGCTAAGCCGCTGGAGTGAAAATGAACGTTTTCGTGGGCATTTTGGGTCTCCTTATTCTCTTCGCGACGCTCTGGGATGCGTTTGAGACCATCATCCTGCCCCGCCGCGTTACGCGTTCGTTTCGCCTCGTTCGCCTGTTTTACCCGGTCACCTGGGCTGTCTGGTCGGCCGTCAATCGACGGCTCCCTTCCTCGAAGCTGCGGGAGACACATCTGAGTTACTTCGGCCCGCTTTCCTTGTTGATGCTCTTTGCCACCTGGGCTTTCGCGCTGATTGTCGCGTTCGCCATGCTGCACTGGGCCGCGGGATCGTCCCTCAATGTGTCGGGAGAGGCTGCCTCATTCAGAACCGATCTTTACTTGAGTGGGACCACATTCTTTACGCTCGGGCTGGGAGATGTAACGCCGCGCACAACGCTCGCGCGCGTGATCACGGTCGCGGAATCCGGAACCGGCTTCGGCTTCCTAGCCATCGTCATTTCCTATCTGCCGACGCTTTACGGAGCCTTTTCGCAACGGGAACTGAACATCTCGCTGCTGGACGCGCGCGCGGGCTCACCGCCTACTGGCGCGGAGTTGCTCCGCCGGCACGCTCGTTTTCGCGATGCGGACGTGCTCAGCCAGTACCTTCGTGATTGGGAGATATGGGCCGCGCAGTTGATGGAAAGCCATCTCTCCTATCCGGCTCTCTGCTACTTCCGCTCTCAACACGACAACCAATCCTGGCTTGCGGCGTTTACTGCGGTCCTGGACGTCAGCGCACTGATGATCGCGTACGGTACCGGCGGGGCCAAATGGCAGGCGCAGCTGACCTTCGCGATTTCGCGCCATGCAGTCGCGGATTTGTCCGAGGTCCTGAGGGTCCGGCCCCTTCCTCCCGGAGTGGACCGCCTTCCGCCGGAAGATCTCGCCGAGGTACGCAGCTTGCTCACGGAATGCGTCACATCCGAGTGCACCGAAGCCGGCGATCTGAAACTGAAGGAACTTCGAAACATGTACGAGCCTTACTTGAACGGCCTTTCCCTGCGACTGCTCATGCCCCTTCCCTCCTGGGGCGTAGGCGCGAAATTCGTTGAGAACTGGAAGAGGTCGGCCTGGGACCGAATTTCATCCGAATCGGCTGATCCAAGGTCCCCGGGCGGTGAGGAAACCGGCCACTTTTGACGGATATTGGCGCTGGATGAGTTATTTCCGCTCTACGCGAATCTTGATGGTAGGAACGATCCGGCAGGACAACCTGAATCATACGCAGAGAGGAGACTTCACTCGCCGATAGATTCAGGAAACGTTCGGGAACAATATGAGAAATATCGGGGGAACCTATGACGCTTTACAACAGCCTCCAATAATGTCTGCGGCCTCCCCACAACTATGTGAGACTTTGGAGGATCGACACGAGGTATTGCCGCTTACTCCTGCGTATCGGAGTCTGGAGCGCCGGCGTCTGGCAATCCCAGAGGATCGATGAAGGGTTCGATCAGTGGTCCGCCTTCCGAAGGGCCCGCGAGCTTCTTCTGCGCTCGGCGCTCCGCCTTCATGCGCTGTTTTTCCTGCCTCTTCATTTCCTTCTGTCGTTTTTGAAACGTAGACTTAGAGGTTGCCATCGTATCTCCTTGAATTTCGCGCGCTAGACAAGCTGCAAGATGTCCTGCAAGGGCACAGCTTCGAGCTACCAGCGCGGCTCGCGCGGCTGGCGCGCGCTATCGCGGTAATCCTCATTTGAGAATCGGCCGCCCTGCTTCCCTCCGCGGCCCCGGTCTCCGCCCCGGTCTCCGCCTCGGTCGCGGTCGAACCCGCCGCCACTTCCGCCCCGTGGACCGCCAGATGCGGATTTGGGGCGAGCTTCGTTCACCTTCAGATTACGCCCGCCGACATCTTTTCCATCGAGACCTGCTATGGCCTTGGCTGCTTCCTCATCGTTGGGCATTTCGACAAAAGCGAATCCGCGGGCTCGGCCGGTCTCACGGTCCGTCGCAATGTGAACGCGCGATACTTGCCCGAAAGGCTCGAACAGTGCGCGCAAATCCGCCTCGGTCGTCTGAAAACTCATATTGCCGACGAATAGGTTCTTCATGTTCTCTCTTCTCTCTTTCGATCTCCAAAAATTTACGTCCCGCGGGCACTGTCAATCGCCGGATTCAGATCGCTCGGAGGCGACGATGAGGACCGGATGAAGTCACGACGTGCCGGTCCCCCCTGCGGAACCGGCACCCGGAAGGCTACAGAGGGTATCTGATTCCCTTCGAATGCATTCTAACTATAACAGAGGTCCGGTGTATTTCCGCATGGATTTCCCCGCTGGTGAGCCTGCGGCAGGCTCGATCCGGATTCGGTAGCGCCGGGGCGGAAATTCACCTACTGCCATACTCATTGACATCATTCAATACACGCGCATAGCCTGATGTCTGCTTTCATGCGTAGCAAACAAGAGTGGAGAAGAATAATTCCATGGCGGTTCCTGGTCTGATAGGCGCGGGCGCGCAACCGGCCGCTGCTGGTCCAAGTGCGGATCGCATCATGCAATTGGGCCTGGGCTTTATGGCTTCCCGGACTCTGCTGAGCGCAGCCGAGCTGGGCGTTTTTACCAGGCTCGTAAACGATCCAATCGGGGTGGCCTATTGTTCACGGCGGGAAGAATGGTATGGATGAGCCGCAAATGTCAAATGTTTCTTGGTGCCAACGGAGGAGGCGGAGAAAATCCCCGGGTCCGAAGACCCGGGCTACAACATTCGCACCCACGATGGAGGCTCCTGTAGCCCGTCCCGGTCAGACCGGGACGAGGCTCTTCGCTCGTCAGCGTAGCAAGTCTTCGAGCTGAATCTTCGTGTCGGTCTTGGCGTCGCGGTATTTGATGATCACAGGTGTGTAGAGCGAAATGCCCCAGTCTTTGCCTATGCCGCGCGGCAATGCGCGCGAACCGGCAACCACCACGGCTTCCTCCGGCACGACGAGAGGTTCCGTCTCCGTCGCCGTGTACACTTTGCCGCGCACCACATCGTAGAGCGGCGTCGAGCGATTCAGGATCGTGCCGGTGCCGAGCACGGCGCGGCTCTTCACAATGGTCCCTTCATAGACGCCGCAATTCCCGCCCACCAGCACTTCATCTTCGATGATCACCGGCAGCGCGCCCACGGGCTCGAGCACCCCGCCAATCTGCGTGCCCGCCGAGATGTGACAGTTGCGCCCAATCTGCGCGCAGCTTCCCACCAGCGCGTGTGAATCCACCATCGTGCCGTCGCCCACGTACGCGCCCGCATTGACGTACATCGGCGGCATGCACACGACGTCGCGTCCGATGTAGCAGCCATCGCGGATGCTCGATCCGCCGGGCACGATGCGCACGCCGTCACTCGCCGCAAAATGCCTCACCGGGTATGTGTCTTTATCGAAGAACGGCTGCTTCCCGGGATCAATCGACATGTCAACGATCGTCCCCATGCGAAAGCCCACGAGGATGCCCTTCTTGACCCAGGTATTAGTCCGCCAGCCGCTTTTTTGCGAAGGATCGGGCTCGGCAGCGCGCACGCGGCCCGCGTTCAGGTCCTCTTTGAACGCGCGGAACAGCTTCCGGTCCTCTTCGGTATAGCGCGCAGGTTTTGCGTCGAAAAGGGCCGCGATCTGGTGCTCAAGTGCGGTTTGCAACGTGGGCCCTTTCGAGTAGCGCGAGGGATTCCAGCACGGCGCGAATCTTCGCGAGATTTTCCGGACGCGGCGGCACCAACGGCAGCCGCCAGACGGGCTCGAGCAAACCCATTTCCGCCATCGCTGCCTTAACCGGCGTGGGATTGGTCTCGATAAAATTCACTTCCATCAGCGGCATATACTTGCGCTGCACGGCGCGCGCGCCGGCGAAGTCGCCGGCAAGGCACAACTGCACCAGATGCGTCATTTCCGCCGGGATTTCGTTCGAAACCACCGAGATCAGTCCGCGACCGCCCATGGCCACCAGAGGCAGAGTCAGCGAATCGTCGCCCGAAAGCACGATGAACTGCTCCGGCACTTGCTGGACCACCTGTGTCATCTGCGCGATGTTTCCCGACGCTTCCTTGACGCCGATAATGTTCTCGATCTCGGCCAGGCGGCGCAACGTCGCGGGCTCGATGTTCACGTTGGTTCGCGGCGGCACGTTGTACAGAATCATCGGGAGCGAAATCGCGGACGCGATCGCCTTGTAATGCTGGTAGAGCCCTTCCTGCGTCGGCTTGTTGTAATACGGCGTGACCGAAAGAATTCCGTCCGCGCCCATGCGCTCGATTTCGCGCGCCATCTCGATCACCTTGCGCGTGTCGTAGCCCCCCGCGCCGCCCAGGACCGGCACCTTGCCCTTGGCCTCTTCAAGCGTGATCGCCACGACGCGCAGGTGCTCCTCGTGCGTCAGCGTGGGACTCTCTCCCGTCGTCCCGCACGGCACCAGGAAATTGATCCCCGCCGCGATCTGGCGACGCACGAGCCGCCTCAGCGCGTCTTCGTCGAGCGATAAGTCCTTCCGGAACGGCGTGACCATGGCCGTGCCGCACCCTGTGAATCCTCTAAACATGGTTGCCCCCTATCCTCGCGGGCTCCAAGTGGAGCCCGCACCCGTTAATCCGCCGGGCGGCGCATCGCTTTCGCGTCGCCCGCAAAGATTACTTCTCCAAATTCATGCAGCCCGCGCTTGCCGATCACCCATTGCGCCGCCTTCAGCGCCCCGCGCGCGAATCCCTCGCGGCTGCGCGCCGTGTGCCGCAGCGTGATCGTGTCGGCCGCCGAATCAAACCCGATTTCATGCGTACCCGGATTCGCGCCCGCGCGGTTCGAACTCGCGTCGATCTGCCGCGCATATCCCGCGCGCTTCATCTCCTCCACAAGCTGGAGGAGTGTGCCTGAGGGCGCGTCTTTCTTTGCTGAATGATGGACTTCCCACGCCCAGGCTCCGTACTCGGCTTCGTTGGCCAGCAATCGCGCGGCTTCAGCCACCACGCGACGGAAGACATTCACGCCGATCGAGTAGTTCGCGCTCCAAACTACGCCCGTCCCACTCTGCTCGACGAAAGCCCTCACGCGTTCGAGTTCGCCGTACCATCCCGTCGTGCCCACCACGGTAGGAACGCCGATCGCGCAAAGCCGTTCGAGATTGGCCACCGCCACATGCGGAGTTGAAAACTCAATCGCCACGTCCACGCCGCGGAAATTGCCGGGCGTGATTCCCTGCTGCCCCTCGTTCGTATCGATATCAAGCTTCAAGCCGACGGCAAAGCCCGCCTCGGGCGCGAGTTGCTCGATCAATCGGCCCATTTTGCCATATCCCACGATGGCGAGGTTCTTAGGCATGCTGCGCTTCCGCCCGGCTCAAAAGCATCCGGGTCATTTTTGCGTACGTATCGACCGCATCGAGCAATTCGCGCTTCGAAATCTTTTCCTCCGTCGTGTGCGCCACGTGAATGCTGCCCGGCCCGAACAAGAATGGCTCGCCCCACGCGGGCGCCAGCACGGGAATATCGGTCGTGAACGCTACCACTGACGTTGGAAATCCATCGAGCGACTTGAAATGCATCGCGGGAAGCGTCAGGATTTCCCTGACCTCGGCGCGCACACCGACCGCGCTCCGTAGGGCCTCGTCGATTTTACGCCCGTCACCCACAATGCGGATGGCCAATTCCGCTTTCGCAGCGTCCGGCACAATGTTCGGCGCGCGCCCGCCGGAGATCGTTCCGATGTTCACCGTGGTTCGTCCGAGCACCGGATCTTCCGGCAGCGGCATCCGGCGAATCGCGTCCAGCGCATCGAGAAGTTTCTCGATGGCGGATTCGCCGAGCTCGGGATACGCCGAGTGGGCCATTTTGCCCTTGGCTACGATTTCGTAGCGCAAAATCCCTTTTGATCCCAGCACAACTTTGCTTTCTGTCGGCTCGCCATTGATCAGGTAGCGCGAGCCGCGCGGCGAGCGGGAGGCAACGTCAGCCCCGGCGCTGTTTCGCTCTTCTCCGACGACAAAGAGCAGCGCGAAATTCCGGGTGCCGGTCTCGAGCAGCTTTTCCGCCGCTGCGATCATCGCCGCGATGATCCCTTTTGCGTCGCATGCGCCGCGGCCGTAGATGTGATCTTCGTCTTCGCGCGACTCGATGAACGGCGGCACCGTGTCCATGTGCGTCGAAAGCGCCACAATGGGGCGGCCCCATTCTGCGTACACATTGAAGCGCTCCGGGGTAACCGGCATGGCTTCCGTCCGCCCGTCAGAGCCCGCCGCAAGCCCGGAGAGATAGTGGAGCAGGTATTCGCCCACCTGCCTCTCGTTCTCCGTGATCGACTCCATGTCGACCAGCGCGCGCGTCATTTCGAATGGATGCATTCACTCCGCCAAACCGTACAGCAGCTTCATTCAACTGTAGGGGCACGGCATGCCGTGCCCCTACAGTTCAAAGCTCTTCTCACTGGTATGGGCGATTGTAATCCTAGGAAGGAACGGTGCGCAGGGAAAGAAGCAAGGCGCGGAGAAACTCAAGGCGTCTCGCTCCTCGATAGCGCTCCATCCGATTCCTCGGATGACAGTGGGCCGGTGTTAGCCATGCCCCCCAGCCGCCTCGGCGGGACTGCCGTCGGCGACTTCGGCGGAAGATCCTGCTGCACCTTTCGCTCGGGCCTCCGAAGCTCCTCGGAACACCGGCCCGGCTACTCCTTGCTTCCGCACCTCTACCAAGACGAGATAACGATAGCACCCTACCTCGGGGTGGGTCAAATTGCCTTTCCCTGCGGGATGGGCAAAGCAATCGGGCGCGGGCTCTACTTTTACGCCGAACGTCTCGATCGGATCGGGCCGTGGAGCCCGCCGGAATCGGGCGCGGGCTCTACTTGGAGCCCGCCGGAATATTGAGATCCCGCAAAGGGCACGGGGCCAATATGCGACTTCCCATTCACTTCAGGGTCACAACCCTGCTGGGATCGACTCGCACGACCGTGTAAGTTATTGTTTCCTGAATCTCCGAAAACCAATGAGGTGTGCCCGCGGGAATGATGGCCATGTCGCCTTTGGAGATCCGGCGACTCACGCCACCCTCGATGGAAGTCCCGCTTACCCCGGGACCATTGATCTGCGTAACTTCTTCCTGGCTGCTCGTGCGCCGCTGCGGATTGACAATCGTGCCGCCCGTCACGAGCGTTGCTGAACCTTCGAGCACCTGGTACACCTCCGACACCTTGTCGTGCGAGGCAGAGCCTCCCTTCGCCCCTTTCGGCCTATAGACCACGCCGATGCCGACGTTGTGCCCTCCGGCATCCACAGTGCGAAGCGGCGTATCAGCAACGGCGATGTTCTGGTTCACCATCACTCGCTTCAGCGTGGCCTGGATATCAGCGGACTTCACGTCCGTGGCCGGGATCGGTCTCCCAGCTGTCTGCGCAAAGACCAACACGAACGCAAGGATTCTCAGCATAGTGCTCCTCCTCCGGGATTTCGTCCGGGAATACTATCAGTTTTCTCGGAGCCGTAGCCAGCATCTATGGACCCGCGCCGGTCAGTTGATCTTGTCTTGATCTTTGTGATCTGCCACAGCACGGAGCGGATGAAGGAGTGCGAGAAGGTTCCGCACGGCATCGGGCTCCTCGGCGGGCAATTGCAGGGCGGAGAGATCGAAGAAGCGGTCCGCCGCCAGTGCGCCTAGTCTACGCTTCGCCTCGGGAGCGAGCGCGTCGCAGGAATAAATCACGACTAGGCCCATGGACTGATAAACGCTGAGGTTACTCTCAAGGACCTGGAGAGGCACGTCCTCGCCGCTCACGCGCACAACCTCAAAGTGATCGTCGAACAGGGCGCGCTCCAGGCGTGCCGCGAGGGCGGGATTGCCCTCCACCAGAATCAGCGCGGGGTAGTGCCCGTGGCGCTTGTACCGCTCCGTGGTGGTTACGGGCTTTTGCGCGACGTCCTCGATCACCGTCTGGTCTGACAGGTCTGCGCGGATCATGCCGGCGCCGAGCGTCGCGTTCGAAATGGGATCGATCAGGATGAAGCTGCCGGTGATCCGGTTTTGCGTATATGGATCGAAGAAAAGCGGGCTGACGGTTTCGAATTCGACGTAGGCGATGTCGTTCATCTGCAAGCTGTTCACCGGCTCTTGCACCAACGTGTTGACGTTGACGCGGTAGCGGATCTTGAGCGCCTTTGCCCGAACCGTCCGCGAAGTGTGCTTGAGCAGATAGCTCCGCCCCGGCTCCGCAGGTTCCGCGTTAAACCACACCACCATGGCTTCGAAGTGGCGAGACACGCGCGGCGGATGGCCGGGCGAAACCAGCATGTCTCCGCGGCTCAAATCAATTTCGTCTTCGAGCGTCAGCGTTACCGACATCGGTAGGAACGCTTCCGGCGCGTCTCCATCGAATGTGGCAATCGACCGCACTCGACTCTTCTGTTCGGAGGGAAGCGACATGACCGGGTCGCCCGGCCGGATCACTCCGCTGGCTACCTGGCCCGCGAACCCGCGAAAGCTGGCGTCCGGCCGGATCACGTATTGCACGGGAAACCGCACCGCGTCCGACATCGTCTCGATAAATAGCGGGACGTTTTCCAGATGTTCGAGGAAAGTAGGCCCGTGATACCAGGGCATTCGAACGGATCGCACGACCACGTTATCGCCCGCGAGCGCGCTGATGGGGATGGCGACGACGTGCGGCACGGCCAACTGCTTCGCCAGGGCTTCAAAATCCTTTTGCAGACGCAGGAAGATGTCCTCACGGTATTCTACAAGATCCATCTTGTTGATGGCGACGAGGACGTTCGGAATTCCCAGCAGCGACGCGATGTAGGTGTGCCGCCGCGTCTGCGCAAGCACGCCTTTCGTAGCATCGATCAGAATCACGGCCAGATTGGCGGTGGAGGCGCCGGTCGCCATGTTGCGCGTGTACTGGTCGTGGCCCGGCGTGTCCGCAATGATGAATTTCCGGCGGGGCGTTTCAAAATAGCGGTAGGCCACATCGATGGTGATTCCCTGCTCGCGCTCGGCGCGCAGGCCGTCCGTGAGCAGCGAGAAATCGACCGAGCCGCCGGAACGATTGATGCGGCTGTTCTTTACGGCGGCAAGTTGATCCTCGAATACGGATTTGGAATCGTGCAGCAATCTCCCGATGAGCGTTGATTTGCCGTCGTCCACGCTGCCGGCCGTGGTAAATCGAAGCAGTTCCTTCGCCAGATTCTGGTCCATGAAGGATTCAAAGCCGCCCCACGCTTCCGTGTTTGCGGTGACGCTCATCAGAAGTAGCCTTCCCGCTTCTTGATCTCCATCGAGCCTTCTTCGTCGTGGTCGATCACGCGGTTTTCCCGCTCGGAGCGCCGGAACGAAATCATCTCCTCGATAATCTTCGGTACCGTGTCCGCTTCGGATCGGATGGCTCCTGTGCACGATACGCAGCCAAGAGACCTCATGCGGCATACGATCCGCTGCGTCTTCTCGCCTTTGAGGAGTACCGAATTGTCGTACACCACGACAATCGAGCCGTCGCGGATCACGACTTCGTGCTCTTTCGCGAAATAGAGCGGCACGATTGGAATTTTTTCGAGGTGGATGTAAAACCAGATATCCGCCTCCGTCCAGTTCGAGAGCGGAAACACGCGAATGCTTTCGCCTTTGTTGATGCGGGAATTGAAAATGTTCCACAATTCCGGACGCTGATTCTTGGGGTCCCACTGTCCGAAGGGATCCCGGAAGGAATAGACCCTTTCTTTAGCGCGGGACTTTTCCTCATCCCGGCGCGCTCCGCCAAACGCAGCCGTAAAGCCGCCCTCGGCCAGCGCGTCCAGCAGGGATTTCGTTTTCAGCAGGCCGCAACATTTCTGCGTGCCAAGAACAAAAGGATTTGCGCCTTGATCGAGCGCTTCATGATTCTTATGCACGATCAGCTCCGCGCCGATCTCCCGGGTATACCGGTCGCGAAACTCGATCATTTCCGGAAATTTGTAGCTCGTGTCGATGTGCAGCAGAGGAAACGGTATTTTCCCGGGGAAAAAAGCCTTCTGCGCCAGGCGCAGCATCACCGACGAATCTTTTCCGATGGAATACAGCATCACCGGGCGCGCAAACTCCGCCGCCGCCTCGCGAAAAATCTGGATGCTCTCCGCCTCCAGAGTCTTCAAGTAGTTCAGCGTCTTTGTGGCAATGAACCCAGGCCGCTCATGGAGGCCCGCGTCCGCTGCGGCCGATTTCACGATATGTCTTGCATTGTCTGCCATCTGCGTTCGCCGCCTAAAACAACAAACCCACCGACCAGGTCTTCCGGTGGTGGGTTAGCATCAGTGCCAGTCTAAGAATCTTGCGCCAGATTGACTACCTTACCCACCTTGATGGAAGACACGCGCAGTCAGCTTCCCGACAACAACGGCAACAAGCGACACTCTCCGCAAGGTGGACGACCGATTTCATACTGTTTAGATTACCCGAACGCTCATTAGGTCGCAAGGTAGAATCCTTGGCGGGCTTGACCACCTTAGCGTGGGACCGTTCGTAACGTGCGGGGCTTTCATCATTCGTCTTGAAGCCTGAAGCCGCGATCAAAACTCCTTGACACGGACCACCCAAATATGCGAAAAAGGGAGTGTTGTAGTTTCGCAGTGGCTGGACACGTGGCGATTTAAGGCAACTTGCTCCACGTAAAAAACTGCTAAAGAGTCGGACGAGCACTCAGCTAAGATTTTGAGCCCTCCCCGTATTCTTTGGCGTGGAGGGTTTTTTAGTTTACACCCCTCCCGCCGCCCTTCCCGCAGCAGTTCAACCAGCCATAACGAGCTCCATGCGGAAAGCAGGTACGCGATATGGGCGAACATTACCAGCTTAAGTGCCGTGAATGCGGCAAGTTATGGGGCAATGAGGCGCGCTCCTTTTGCGACGAGTGCCTTTCGCCGCTCGAAGTAACATATGACATGGATACCGTGCGCGGCCTGTTCACGCGCAAGAATATCGAGGCGGGACCTACGAATTTGTGGCGCTACAGCGGACTCCTTCCCCTCCCGGAAGGCTTCCAAAGCACACTCCCGACAGGTTTTACGCCGCTTGTGGAAGCGCGTCGCCTGAGCAAGCTGCTCGGAGCCCGCAATCTCTACGTCAAGAACGATGCCGTCTGCTTCCCCACCCTTTCGTTCAAGGACCGTGTGGTGGCGGTGGCGCTGGCGGCGGCGCGCCGGTTTGGATTCAACGTGGTGAGTTGCTCTTCGACGGGCAACCTGGCGAATGCCGTGGCCGCGCAGGCCGCGCGCGAAGGTTTCGACGCGTGGATTTTCATTCCCGCCGACCTCGAACCCGCAAAGATCACCGGCACGCAGGTCTTCGGCGCGAAGCTGGTGCGCATCGCGGGCAACTACGATCAAGTGAACCGGCTGTGCTCGCAGATCGCGGAGAAGTTCGCCTGGGGATTTGTGAACGTGAACCTGCGGCCCTATTACGCGGAAGGCTCGAAGACCGTGGGCTACGAAATCGCCGAACAGCTCGGCTGGCGCCTGCCGGACAACATCGTGGTGCCTATGGCTGGAGGCTCGCTGCTCACGAAAATTCGCAAGTCGTTTTCGGAATTGATTGCCCTGGGCCTGGTCGAGGAAAAGAAAGTGAAATTCTTCGGCGCGCAGGCGACCGGGTGCTCTCCCATTTCGGACGCCATCAAGCGCAAGCTCGACCAGTTTGAACCGCAAAAGCCAGCGACGATTGCGAGGTCTCTCGCCATCGGGAATCCCGCGGACGGCTACTACGCCTTGCGCACGATCCGCGACAGCGGCGGCTGGGCGGAAGATATTCCCGATCCTGAAATCGTCAAGGGCATACAGCTATTGGCCGAAACCGAAGGAATTTTCACGGAGACGGCCGGAGGCGTGACGACCGGCGTCACCAAGAAACTGATCGAGCAGGGATACATCGGCGCGAAGGAGACCACGGTGGTGTGCATCACCGGCAATGGTCTGAAAACGATCGACGCCGTTTCGCAGGAATACACGCTCACCCCGGCAATCGCGCCGCGCCTGGCCGAATTTGAGACGTTCATAAACGACCGCATGGCCGCGGTCGCGGGAAACTAAAATCGAGATGAAAATCACTGTCGAGATCCCCACAGCGCTGCGCCGGTTCACCGACGGAGTCAAATCGATCGAATGCAGCTCCGCGACGCTGCCCGAATTGCTCGGAGAAATCGAGCAGCGGTTTCCGGCAATCAGCAAGCATCTGCGCGATGACGCGGGGCAAGTCCGGCGCTTCGTGAACATCTACGTCAACGAGGAAGACATCCGGTTCCTCGGCGGCAACGAGTACAAGTTTCGCGAGGGAGATCGCGTCTTGGTCGTGCCTTCGATCGCGGGTGGGGCGCCGGCAGATGCTTGTGGATGAAGCAGATGCGGCCTCTGGGGAGCTATCTGGGCTCCCGGCCGGGAATTTGGCCTTGACAAATTTGGCCGCTGATTTAAGCTGTAGAGACAATGATGATGTCAATTTCCAAGGGAATTACGATTACCACGCGCACGCCCAAGTGTACCCGGGCGGCGCGGACCCCCTTGGGAGCCAAGGATATGGAAGCACAGTAAGACATCCTTCAAGCTCTTAGACGCGGCCCGCGAAGCCAAAAGCTCGCGGGCGTTTTTGTTTATGGACGGAATTCACGCGGAAGGCGCGAACAGAAACCGATGAGCGCAGCAGCACAGGAAAAAATAGGCGTCGTGCAGGCGGAGGCGGAACGCTGGAGCGCTGAGGAGGTCCTGCGCTGGGGCCTCACGCAGTTCCATCCGCGCGCGGCCATCGCGTCGAGTTTCGGCGCGGAGGACGTTGCCCTGATCGACATTGCGGCGCGGGTGCGTCCGGACATTCGTGTGTTTACACTGGACACGGATTTTCTTTTCGCGGAAACCTATGAGTTGATCGAGCAGATTGAGAAGAAGTATGGAATCCGCGTCGAACGCGTGAAGTCGTTGCTTACGCCGGAAAAGCAGGCCGTGCTGCACGGGCCGGCTCTATGGTCGGTCGACCCGAACAAGTGCTGTGAGCTGCGCAAGGTCGAACCGCTCAAGACGAAGCTCGCCGAATTGACAGCGTGGGCCACGGGCATCCGCCGCGACCAGGCTCCGACGCGCGCGAACGCCAGGAAAATCGAATGGGACGAAAAATTCGGCCTGGTGAAGATGAACCCGCTGGCCGACTGGACCTGGGAAAACGTGTGGGAATACGTTCGCGAGCACAACGTGCCCTACAACCCGCTGCATGAACAGAATTATCCGAGCATCGGCTGCACGTACTGCACGCGCCAGGTACAGCCGGGAGAAGATCCGCGCGCAGGGCGCTGGTCGGGCTTCGCCAAGAAGGAGTGCGGACTGCACGCGCCGGAGTAACGAGATGAGTTTATTTCCCATTTTCTTAAAACTGGATGGCCGCCGATGCCTGGTCGTAGGCGCCGGGACGGTGGCCGAGGCAAAGATCGAGAGCCTGCTGGCGACGGCAGCCTCAGTGCACGTGGTTGCGCCGAAGGCCACGCCCAAGGTGCGCGAATGGGCGCGCGAGGGCCGCATCGAATGGAGCGCCCGTGAGTATGTGCTCCAGGATCTTTCCGGTGTGTTCCTGGTCATCGCGGCGACCGGTTCGGCTGCTCTGCATGATGAGATATACGCCGAGGCGCGCAACCGCGATGTACTTTGCAACGCCGTGGATGAGCCGCAACGCTGCGACTTCTATTTCCCTGCCGTGGTGCGGCGCGGAGAGTTGCAGATCGCCATTTCAACGAGTGGATTGAGCCCTGCACTCGCGCAGCGGCTACGAAAAGAACTGGAGCAGCAATTCGGTCCCGAATGGGAGCAATGGGTGGAGAAACTCGGACAAACGCGTGAGGAGCTGCTAAGCATTCCGATGCCTCCCGAGCAACGGAAGCGGCTGCTGCACCAGTACGCGAGCCTCGACCCCGAGGCGCGCTAGCGTATCGAATCGGAAGTTGACTGGCGAAGCCTCCGATTCCGAAAAGATTTGTGGGTCTGACCTCCTGGTCCGGCAATAGGGTAGCCAAGGAGAGGGCTTTTAAGCCCTGAAGTTTCAGGGGCTAAAGCCCGCAGGGTACAGAGAGTGAATGTCGGAGCTAAAGTCGAAGATCCCGACCTTGTCGGGACTCCGACCCACAAACCGGACGAGCCATTTGCTTCGGGAATTCGGACCCGCGCCACTAGAGGAGTTGCGATCGCGATGCCGGGAAAAGTCTATCTCGTAGGAGCCGGGCCGGGCGACCCGGAGCTGCTGACGCGTAAGGCGTGGCGCGTGCTGCAGTCTGCCGGCGTCGTGTTGCACGATGATCTGGTTTCGGAAGAAATTCTGCGCGTCCTTCCGCCGACGGCGCAGGTAGTGAATGTGGGAAAGCGCTGCGGCACGAAGGGGATTTCTCAGATCGAAATCAACGAACTGATGGTAAGCATGACGCGCGCGGGCAAGATTGTTGCGCGTCTCAAAAGCGGCGACCCGCTGCTTTTCGGCCGAGCGGGCGAGGAAATGGAAGCGCTGCGGCGAGCGGGCATAGAGTTCGAAGTGATTCCCGGAGTGACAGCCGCTCTGGGCGCGGCGGCTTCGGCGCGAATTTCGCTCACCGACCGGCGGCACGCTTCGCGCGTCGTGTTTGTCACGGCTCACCGCGCAGGCGGAACGGGCTTGACCAATGAGCGGCATGTGGCCGAGGACACCACCTACGTCGTTTACATGCCGGGCAATCGTTATGCCGAGCTTGCCGCTGAATTGCAAGCAGCGGGGATCGGCGCGGAGATTCCGTGCGTCGTGATTTCGCGCGCAACAACCTGCCGCGAGAGGATATACCGCACGACGGTCGGAAAATTGCCGCAATGTCCCGCAGCGGCAGCGCCATCACTTCTTGTTGTCGGGTCCATCGCAGGCGTGGCGGCAGGCGAAGAAGCGCGGGGGGGAGAGCTATCGAGTGAGCTCTGCCCGGAGATTTTGAGTCTGGCGATGCAACATCCATTTCATGATTCCTACGGGAGGGGCGGTGTCGAATAATCGAGTGCGGGTGGGAATTCTGGGCGCGACCGGAATGGTCGGCCAGCGTTTCGTCCAGTTGCTGGCGAGCCATCCAAGTTTTGTGGTGACGGCGCTGGCGGCGTCGGACCGTTCGCAGGGAAAACCGTACGGCGAAGCCTGTACGTGGCGGCTGGCCGGCGACATGCCCGCCTTCGTGAGGTCGATGGTCGTGCAGTCGCCGCAGCCGCCGCTAGATTGCGATGTGGTGCTTTCCAGCTTGCCCTCCGATGTCGCGCGGGCCGCTGAGGAAAGTTTCGCGCGCGCCGGATATCCGGTGATCAGCAACGCTTCCTCTTTCCGCATGGACGCCGACGTTCCCCTCCTGATTCCCGAAATTAACTCAGACCATCTGGATGTGCTTGGGCGGCAGCGCAAAGAGCGCGGTTTCCGTGACGGGTACATCGTCACGAACCCGAATTGCTCGACGATCATCATGGCGCTGGCGCTGGCGCCGCTGCACGCGCGATTCGGCATCGAGGCAGTCGTCGCAACGACGCTGCAAGCGGTTTCGGGCGCCGGGTATCCGGGCGTGCCATCTCTCGACGTGGTCGACAACGTGCTTCCCTTCATCGACGGGGAAGAATCGAAGATGGAGTGTGAAACGCAAAAAATCCTTGGGCGTCTCGTGCAAAACGCATTCGAGAACGCTCCGTTCGCGGTGAGCGCGCAATGTCATCGCGTGAACGTCGCCGACGGACACACGGTGGCGGTACGCGTGAAGCTGGCGAAGCGCGTGGGCATCGAGGAAGTTCGCGAAGCGCTCTCCACATACCGCTCCGTTCCGCAGGAACTGCGGCTGCACACCGCTCCGGAGCATCCCGTCATCGTGCGAAATGAGAACGACCGGCCGCAGCCGCGCATGGACCGCGATGCGGGCGGCGGCATGAGCGTGACAGTCGGGCGGCTGTTCCCTGACAGCGTGCTCGACTACCGCTTCGTTGTGCTCGGACATAACACGATTCGCGGCGCGGCCGGAGCGGCGATTCTAAACGCCGAACTGCTGCAGGCTCGTGGGCTGGTTGCCGCAAAACCGGCCCGGGAAAAAGCTACGGCCACCGCCGAGGTGAGAGTGCGATGAGCCGCCCGATCCAGGTGATGAAGTTCGGAGGCACGTCGGTCGGCGACGCCGCTCGAATCCGGAGCGCGGCCAGCATCGCCGCGGAAGCTTCGAAGCAACGCTCCGTCGTCGTGGTGGTTTCCGCGATGTCGGGGGTGACGAATACCCTCATCGCCGCAGCGGGAAGATCTGCGGCCGGCGATGAAGCCGCGGCAGAAGCGCTCACCAAGGCGCTCAGAACAAAACACCGGGAAACCATCGAGACACTGATTTCAGACGGCGAAAAACGGCGGGAGTTGCTCGCCGAAATAGAAGCGTTGATCGATCGGGCGGCGAACTATTGCCGGGGATGCGCGCTTCTCAGGGAATTATCTCCGCGCGCACTCGACGTGATCGCCGGCTCGGGTGAACGGCTGACGGCGCGAATTGTAGCCGCTGTGCTGCGCGAAATGGGGCACCGCGGCGTGGCGTTCGACGCGACCGATTTGATCGTTACCGATGAGGTCCACGGCGGAGCGCGCCCGCTTGCTAACTTGACGCGGGAGAAGACACGGGCGGCGCTCGGGCCGCTGCTCGAGGAAGGCGGGATTCCCGTCGTCACCGGTTATATCGCCGCGACCGCGAAGGGTATTCCGACGACGCTCGGCCGCGGCGGATCGGATTTCTCCGCCACAATTCTGGCCGCCGCGCTGGACGCGCAGGAAGTCATCATCTGGACCGACGTGAACGGCGTGCTGACGGCGGACCCGAGGATGGTCCCCGAGGCCGTCACGCTCGACGAAGTTTCCTACAGCGAGGCAGGCGAGCTGGCGTTCTTTGGCGCGAAGGTGCTGCACCCGATGACCCTGCGCCCGGTGATCGAAAGCGGCATTCCCGTGTGGATCCGTAACAGCTTCGAGCCACACAAGGCTGGGACCAAAATCGCGCAGACGGTCCGTCCGACGCCGCAAGGCGTGAAGGCCGTTACTGCGACACGTGATGTCGCGTTGATTGCCGTTGCCGGGCCGGGCATCATCGGCGTGCCGGACATCGCGGCGCGCATTTTTGCGGCGACCGCCTCAGTCCGCGCGAACATCGTGATGATTTCGCAATCGTCCTCGCAGGACAGCATCTGTTTTGTCGTGCAGGCCGCGGATGCGGTCCGCACGGAGAAGGCGCTGCGGGATGCGTTGTACGAAGATGTGCGCCACCACGAACTCGAGCATGTTACGGTCAATCGAAACGTGGCCGTCGTCGCAGCGGTCGGAGAAAACATGTGCGGAACGCCGGGCATTGCCGGGCGCGTCTTCAGCACGATGGGCAACGAAGGAATTAACATGATCGCCATTGCGCAGGGTTCCTCCGAGTACAACATCTCCTTCCTGGTAGAAACCGGCGCCATGGAAAAAGCCGTGAAGGCTTTGCACCGCGTATTCGCCCTCGAACAGGTGGAATCCGCCGACGACTCGCGCACGGCCGCTCAAGTCACCTCGAAAACCACCTGACGCATTCGAATTCCGCGAATTCGAAACTCCTCGCTGTCCTATTTGTAGGCGCGGGGAGGTTTGTTTTGGCGCTTTGATCAGGACGGACCTCTATTCGCCTGGCGGTCATTCTAAGAGTTCGAGTCAAAATGATAACTCTGGCTATTGCAGCCATATAGGCGTAATAGTAGCTAGTGTGGGAATCCGCCTGGTGGCAAGCAGCGCACGTAAGAGCCGACGACTGGAGGACCCGATGAATACCGAATACAGTGGGACGATCCCGAAGAGGGGCGACCGCGTGGGGGTAGCTCAACAAGAAAGCGTGTTTGAAGTGGCTGACATCAACTCGCTGATGCAGACAGTGAACCTCAAATCGACGGATGGTCAGGGCCACATCACGCGAAATGTACCTTGGACTTCGCTGAAGCTTCTTAATAAGTAGTAGGCTGAAGTCGCGCGACGTTGCGGTTCAGAATCAAGGAAGGTGAGTCTGTCGAAACCATCTTCCTGGGTGCGCACTCCAATTCGCCAGGCACGCAACACGTGTCCAAACCTTCCTTCGACACGCGTGTACAATTTTCTCAGCAGGGACAAGAGGCGAGGCGGGTTTCCTGACTGCCCTCTTCACTTTTTGTCTAACCATACGATCAGGATAGCGTTTGAAAAGAGCCTTCGCTGGAAAGTGGCCCGCAAGCCACGAAGCGGCATTGAGTCAGTCTCCGATATTGCGACTTCCCAGGACCGATCGGTGCAAGGTCATCGGACGGATTGCAGAACATCCCACTGTAAGAGGAAAATCCCTAATCTCAAAATGGGTACCCTATTATTTGCCGATGAGCCGACTCCTGAGTCCTTGAGGGATTGTTTGCTGCGAGCACCCTTGTTAGCGAATGGTGGCGGGATCCCGACTGGACGGAACTCCAACAGTTTTTGCAGTGACGCAATCCTTGCATTCTTTCTGCGCAGGCTCGGAGGCGCCAGCAACGGTTCGAGCCTGGCCGGCGAAAATCGGTGACTTTACATCTTCATAGTTCGAACCTGTCCATGAGTAGTAGTAGTCCGTACCGTCACTACCATGTTTCGTCAGATCGTAGAACCCGTTTGTAATCGTCGTGGCGAACTCAAATGAATCCAATGAGCCAACTTCATCAATTTCAAGTGTTCTTTCAATTTTGTCGCCGGTTTGCTTCAGCACATTAATGGTACACCCTGCGGAACCACAGAAACCTGCGCCGGAAAATTCCACAATAAAGCCCACCTGACCGCTCTTGCTCAGAGTGACCTTGCGAAAATGGAAAGCCTGCATGAAATCCTTGTCGCAGTTGGCAGAGTGAGAGTACTGGCAGAACTCTTTCTTGTCGTGATCCAAGGCGGCGGCGATGGCAGGTAGAAGGTCAGGTTTCGCACGTTCAGTGATCTCACGGACGGGAGCAGCCACTTCTTGTCCAGAGGCTTCCGAAACAGTTTGAGAGGTGGGCGCTGATGGGAAAAAAGAGGTCACACCTGCACTGGCGAGCGCTGCGGTTCTTGGGATGACCTGCTCCGGATGGTTCGAGCAGCCCGCAACTATGAATAAGACAATCAACACGGCGAGCAAGTTAGCTTTCTTCATTGTCATATCCTCATGGCTTTCGTCCAAGGGCCTGTTTTTCCCTTCTTTCAAGGTTGGCTCTTCTGAGAGGTAGTGTTTCACTCAAAGAGAGACAATACTGTTCAGTGGGAGTCACTCAGAAATCTCGCACTATACAGGCTTTCTACCCCTTGCATTCATCTGCTTATCAGTCATTATTTGGGCGGATTTGGCCATACGAGGCTGCGCCATTTCTTCAGTTACGTCTGCGATGACCGCCTTATTGGATGCTTCTTTAGCTTTCTTGTCTTTTTTCTTGTTACCCATACAACCGTTCTCCTATCAGACTCGAAGCAATGCAGTGCAACTTAAACCTGAGGGCTTTCAGACTGCACCACAACTGCCGCTGCCTGCGGTCTTTCCTCAGTGCCACCCCTGCGATGAGACATACTCTGATGCTCGCGTAGCTTGGTTTCAGACTCATAAGAAGCGTTGCATACACTACAGGTGATCGAACCCGTCGCTGGTTGTAGCATGGTTGCATCCTCTCTGAATCTTCGCTTCTTGCCTGACATATCCTCTGCCACAGTGAGAACACTGGGGAATTGCCTCTTCAAAATGCATCTAGTTGCTTATGGAATCCAGCATTTCGCTGGCGATCGCCAACCACATAATGTCTTCGGGAAGGTTGCAAGCGCGACCGCTGAAGTCAGAATCAATCTCGCGGAAATCGTCGCAAGCGCAGACGAGTTCAAAACCACCTTGAGACGAGAACGACATCGCGCAGCGGACTTCGTTCCACGTTGCGAGGCGATCTAACCCGATGGAGCTTTCAATGTCTACAAGTTTCATGAGAGACCCTCCGCGAGCGGATTTGCGCTGTTTTTAATGAAACGCAAACCATCCAACGGCTATGCTAGACGCGTCGGGATTCCTTGTCTGTTCTCTTGTGAACAAATACGTCTTCTTGACAATTCACACCTGCTGTCTTGACAACCATCTTTTGGGTGCAATATTGCGGCAGCGCCGAGAAGGAGAGGAATTCTCTGTCGAGGAGGCCAGAAACGGTGGCCGAGGACAACAAATCGTCCTTGCTCCATCCGTACCCACTTGGCATTTGACAAGCGCAGTGCTTTTAGGGGGCGGCTAGGCCGGAACCATGGTGCAGATAGGTCCTGAGAAACGCGGTTATAGTGAATTGGCCCTCAACCCCACTTCACCCTCAGACGCGAGTGAACGTCGTCGCGCCGGGATCGGCGGCGCGGGCCATCTTGGCGCGGGCGTTCGAGGCGAGATGCTCGAGGATGAGACAAATGCTCTCCGCACTCTGGGGTGAACCGATGGCGGCAGCAACCTGGTCGGCGGTTTGGGGTGTGCCCGATAGCGTGGCGAGCGCCTTTGCCTGGAGGCTGAGGACGGCGGCGGCGGCTTTCTTCCCTGCTTCGACACCCGGCTGGTCATAGGCGTTGATGCGGATCAGCGATGCGTAGAGGCCGACGGCGCGTTCGAACAGGGCGATAAGAGCGCCTACGGTGCGTGCGTCCACGCGGCAAACCGTGATCGTCATGGACTGGCGGTCGTTGCCGTAGAGCGCCTCCCGCGTGCCGACCAGGAAGCCGTGCAGATAGTCACCGGCAGTGACGCCGGGCTCGACTTCGATGGGCGCGCCGCCGGACTCGAGGACGCGAACAAAGGTCACAAAGACATTGTTCACGCCGTCGCGCAATTGCTGCACGAAAGCATGCTGGTCGGTGGACCCTTTGTTGCCGTAGACCGCAATCCCCTGCTCGACGCGGCGGCCTTCGAGATCGAGCTGCTTGCCGAGCGACTCCATCACGAGTTGCTGCAGATAGCGGCTGAACAAAAGCAGGCGGTCTTTGTATGGGAGGACGACGAGGTCCTTCTTCCCTTTTCCGTCCGTCGCGGCATACCACATTAGCGCCATCAACGCGGCGGGATTACGGCGCGTATCGTGAACGCGCGTGGCGGCGTCGCACGCGGCGGCTCCGGCGAGCATGCCTTCGATATCGATCCCCTGCAATGCAGCGGGCAACAACCCGACGGCGGAAAGTTCACTGGTCCGGCCGCCCACCCAATCGAACATCGGGAATCGCGCGAGCCATTTTTCGGAAGATGCCAGCTTGTCCATCTGCGAACCCGCCATGGTGACGGCGACGGCGTGGCGCGAAAAACCGAGGCCTGCGGCGCGATACGCAGCGGCGACGACAATCATGCCGTTGCGTGTGTCGGGCGTGCCGCCGCTCTTGCTGGTCACAATGCAAAGCGTTTCAGCGAGGAGTCCTTTGAGCGTTTCGAGGATGCGCGCGATACCGTCCGGATCGGTGTTGTCGATGAAATGCACGCGCATGCGGTTCGCTGCGGGACCGCCGAGCGCGTCGCCCACGAACATCGGCCCCAGCGCCGAGCCGCCGATGCCGATCGCCAGCACTTGCGTGAATCGCGCTGAGGATGGCGGCTTGATTCTGCCTGCGTGCACGCCCGAAGCGAATTTCTTGATCGATTCCACCGTGCTCGAGATTTCCCGCGCGATTTCCTTGGCCGGCGCGAGATGCGGCGCACGCAGCCAGTAATGCCCCACCATGCGCTTTTCATCCGGATTCGCGATGGCGCCCTTTTCGAGCGCGTCCATTTCGGTGAAGGCGCCCTGCACTGCCGGCTCCATCGAAGCCAGGAAGCCCTCGTCGAAGTGCATGCGGCTGATATCGAGCGTGAGGTCGAGCGAATCGACGCGGCAGTGATATTGCCGGTAGCGCTTCCAAAGTTCCGGTGCATCCATCACGTGCCCCCTCCCAACGCTAGAAGCCCTTTATTCGGTGTCATTCCGAACCCGCTTCAGCGGGTGAGGAATCTCTCCGAGAAACAACGAGAGGGATTTCTCGTCGCCCCAGCAGGGCCGGGACTTCTCGGAATGACGGCGAGTGCGTTTTCTCCGACAGGCTGTGTCATCGGCAGCGTTCGCTCGCAAGAATTTAGCGCTTCGGTGACTGAAGCTGTTCCTTCGCCGCAGAGACCACATGCTCAACAGTGAAGCCAAAATGTTTCTGAAGGTCCTTAAGCGGCGCGGAGGCTCCGAAAGTATGCATCCCGATGCTGTGGCCCGACGCGCCCACGTAGCGCGACCATCCGAACGTCGTCGCCATCTCGACGGAAACACGCGCTTTCACCCCGGGCGGCAGAACCGAGTCGCGATACGTCTGATCCTGTCTTTCGAACAGCTCCCACGACGGCATGCTGACGACGCGGGCCTTGATTCCCTCTTTCGAAAGCTGTTCGAATGCATCCACGCAAAGGTAGATTTCGCTGCCGGTCGCGAGCAGGAGCACATCGGGTTTGCCTCCGGCAGCGTCAGCTAGCACATACGCGCCACGAGCAAGGCCTGCTGCGGGCGCAAACTTCGTCCGGTCAAGCGTGGGAAGGGCCTGGCGCGTGAGGACCAGCAGCGCAGGCTCGTGCTGAAGCTGCATCACGACCTTCCACGCCTCGATAACTTCGTTGGCGTCAGCCGGGCGCAGGACCATCATGCCGGGTGTGGCGCGGAGCATGGCCAGATGTTCGATGGGCTGATGCGTAGGGCCATCTTCGCCGACGCCGATGGAATCGTGTGTGAGGATGTAGATGACCGGGATCCCCATCACAGCGCTCAGGCGCATTCCGCCCCGCATGTAATCCGTGAAAACGAAGAAGGTCGCGCCGTAGGGGCGCACTTTCGTCAGGCTCATTCCATTGATGACCGCGGCCATGGCGTGCTCGCGGATGCCGAAGTGCATGTTCCGGCCGGGATAATTCCCAGCTTCGAAATCGGCCGCCCCGCTGAACGTAAGAAGCGTCTTAGTCGAAGGAGCGAGATCGGCGGCGCCTCCCAGCAACCAGGGAACATTTTTCGCAATAGCATTTAGGACTTTGCCGCTTGAATCGCGAGTGGCAAGGCCCTTCGCGTCGGCGGGAAAAACCGGCAGGTCCTTGTCCCATCCATCGGGAAGCTGCCGGTGCTCCATGCGCGAGATTTCATCGGCAAGCGCCGGGTACTTCGTGCCGTAGGCGTCGAATCGTGCGGACCAGGCGTCGCGGAGTTCCTTGCCTCGCTTGCCGATGCCGGCCTGGAAATGTTCGTACACGCCGCCGGGAACAAGGAATTTGGCGTCCTCGGGCCAGCCGTAATTGCGCTTGGTCAGCCGGACCTCTTCCTCGCCGAGCGGCTCGCCGTGAGCGGTGTGGCTGTCCTGCTTGTGGGGCGAACCCCAGCCGATGTGGCTATTCACAAGGATGAGCGTGGGACGATCGTTCGTCTGCAAGAAGGTGCGGAAGCCGCTGCGAATCATTCCCAGATCGTTCGCGTCGGTGACGTGTGCGACATTCCAGCCATAGGCCGCGAATCGCGCGCCCACGTCTTCGGAGAACGCCAGTGGCGTTCCGCCCTCGATCGTGATGCGGTTGCTGTCGTAAATCCAGCAGAGGTTCGAAAGCTTCAGGTGGCCCGCGAGCGAAGCGGCTTCGCTTGCAATTCCTTCCATCATGCAGCCATCGCTCGCAAGCGCATAGACGTTGAAATTGTAGAGGTCTTCGAAGCTGGGCTGGTTATATCGTGATGCGAGCCATCGGCCGGCGAGCGCCATCCCGACGCTGTTCGCGGCGCCCTGGCCGAGCGGCCCCGTCGTCGTTTCCACGCCTGTTGTCAGGTGAGACTCCGGATGGCCGGGACACCGGCTGCCGAGCTGGCGGAACTTCTTGATTTCATCGAGCGGAACGGACAGTGCATCGACAATTTCGTGGTTCTTCCCGGCCTGTTTGACTCCGGCGAGATGCAACACCGAATACAGGAGCATGGAGGCATGCCCGGCGGAGAGGACGAAGCGGTCGCGGTTGGGCCAGAGCGGATCCTTCGGATCGTACCGCAGAAATTCCTGCCATAGACAGTAGGCCAGCGGCGCCATCGACATCGGCGTGCCGGGATGTC
Source organism: Terriglobia bacterium (assembly GCA_041488495.1). Lineage (GTDB taxonomy): Bacteria > Acidobacteriota > Terriglobia > Acidiferrales > UBA7541 > Palsa-360. Next base: position 18,534 of record JBGPPL010000011.1, on the reverse strand, counting down.
CGGAATTGGCGGCCTGCACGGCGTCCATGGAGAGCGTGCGGATTGTATTAATGCACGTCATCTCCATCGGATTGGCGGCGTTTTGAATGGAAGCACTGGCTTCGGTTACGCTCATTCTGGCTCCTTCGTTGCAGTGCGAAATATACGTCCATTCCGTGTTCCGAGCGAAACACTACTTTAGTCCAAAGGGGGGATTGCGGAAATGGGGGAATCCAGAAAATGCGTCCCAGAAAGAAGGCAAGTTTAGCTTTCCGGAAACATCGGCCCAAGGCGTACACGACGCGCTGGACGTACGGGCCGAAAACCATGAAGTTGAAGCCGGGCTGGGAGATCGGGGAGTTGTAAACGCCCCGGCTTGTCGTAGATGCGAAGGTCTTTTCGCTTCGCCTTATCGGCTCCGCGCCCGAACCCTTCGATTCGGGCAGATGTGAACGGACATTCAGGGTGGCTGGAGAAAATTACGTTCGAGTACGAAGCGATCTCTGCACAGAAATCAGCTTCGTGAATCCGTGTCGAGGCTATGGGACAATCTTCGGATGAAGCTGTAAAGCTAACATTCAAAGTGGTTTGTCAGGATTATTATTGTAAAGTGGGACCTTAAAGATTTACGCGGCAAGGCGGTCACTCAATATGACGACTGATATACCGCATGCCGCCGTTTTGGAAGAGTCGGGTGGCATGCCCATTCGGATAACGCGCAACTCCGTGGAGCGCCCGGCGGCTAGTGCGCCGATTCGAACGCGCGCCAGTGGAATTCAAACGAGGCTTCCCGGTGAGCGAGGAGATAGGAAACGCTGTGCCCGCCCGGGTAGAGGTGGAACTCGTGAGGGATCATGAGGGAATTGAGCGCCTGGTCCAATTCGCTCGCACCGTGGTTGAAACCGTAGAAGTCCTCCGTGCCGCAATCGAAATAGATTTTCATTTTTGCAAGCGAGGTGGAGGCTTTTTTCGCCAGCAGGAAGGGACTGTTGAGTTCCCAGAATTTCTGGTCGATTGGATTGCCAAAGACGTTTGTCAGTATCCTCGCCGCCAAATTTCCCGTCGAAGCCCCGGCATTGATGCCTTGAGGCGAACCGCGCATAAGCGCGGCACTGTGAGCGCTGGCGGAGCCGAACAGTTCCGGATGCGCAAAGGCGATGCGCAGCGCTCCATAGCCTCCCATGGAAAATCCCGTGATCCCTCGCGCGGCGCGCCCTGCCCGGACACGATAGGTGCGCTCTATGAACGGCATGAATTCGCGGAGAAAGAAATCGCCGTAAAGAGTCTTGCCGTCCCGGGAATTGATGTAGAACGTGTCCCATCCGTCCGGAGCGACGACGAGAAAATCCCCGGCCTTGTGATCCCGGCGCAGATCCCGCAATACAGTCCATTCCCCGGATAACGCCATCTCCTGCTCGTTCCCACCCAGGCCGTGCAGAAGGTACAGAACCGGGTACCGCTGTGCTTTCGCGTTCGGAGAGGAATAGTTCGCTGGCAGGAAGACACAATAGCGCACGGAGGAATGCAGGATAGCGCTGCGGAACGCTCGGCAATCGGCACGCTCCTGCGCAAACGCGCTGGAAGCAGCCAGCAGTGCCAGGAAGAACATCGCCGTGAGACGGCCGAGACTGTAGCGGTGAAGTCGAGAAGGCATAAAGACGAAGTAGTCATTGTAGGGGTGCGTTCCCTTGGGAGCAAGGGAACCTGACAGAAAGCAGGCCATTTAGCAGCTTACGGAATCCTTACGACACTCGCATGACTTCCTAATCTGGAAAGACGCATGATCCCTCTGAGGAACGCAGGAGTGGCTGCGAGATCATCTGCCGCTGCGCCGGCGCTTGAAGGAGGTCCAATGGCCATGCTGATATTCACCGTACTAAATGGCTTGGGCGTCGTTTTTCTCGTGTACGTGCTGGCTCAATTCTGGAGAGAGGGGCACCGGCCGAAGAACGCGGGCACATGGCAGCACGCGATTGAGTTTTCGGAGAAGAGCAAACCGGAGGTCATCGTCGTGACGCATCCTATTTCTGGCGGGCTCCAAGTAGAGCCCGCGCCCGTTTCTCATAGCGCGCAGGCGGGTCTGTCAGTGGTTCCGTTGCAGGCGCGGGGGCGCAGCCTGCAAGGCAAGGAAGTTCATCGAGATTTTGCTGATGGAGCCAGTGAGATGCCTATGAAACGCTTTTCCACACGGTGAAAGCAATATGATTGAGCGCAGGGGAGAATGCAAGTACGATTCGATGCGATCGGCTTATTTGGATGAAAACGGAGGAGCTTGAAAAACCATGCTGGACACAGTCTTTTTTATCTCGACGCTGGTCTTTTTTGTGGCGTCAGTGATCTATGTCAAGTTTTGTGACGGATTGAGGTAGGACAAATGCTGGACACAATTGTTTCGCTAATCGTTTGTGCGGTCCTGCTTTCATATCTCGTGTACGCGATGCTGCGTCCGGAAAAGTTCTGATCATGACAAACAACGGCTGGTTTCAAATTATGCTGTTCCTCCTCGTGGTGCTGGCGCTCACGAAGCCCCTGGGCTCGTTCATGACGCGCGTCTTCAACCGCGAGAAGACGTTTCTTGATTTTCTTCTCCGCCCTCTGGAGAAGCTTCTCTACCGGCTCACAGGAGTGGACGAGACAACGGAGATGCGCTGGACCGAATATGCCGGCGCGATGCTCATCTTCAGTGGTGTCACGATGATGGTGCTCTATCTGCTCCAGCGACTGCAGAATGTGCTGCCGCTAAACCCGCAGAAGCTCGCGGCGGTACCACCGGACCTCGCGTTCAACACGGCAGCTTCGTTTACGACCAACACCAACTGGCAGGCGTATGTGCCGGAAACCACCATGTCGTACCTGACGCAAATGGCGGGGCTCGCCTATCACAATTTCATTTCCGCTGCGGTGGGGATTGCTCTGGCCATCGCCGTGATCCGCGGGATCGCGCGGCGAGAACAGAACACGATTGGAAATTTCTGGGTGGATATGACACGCGCAATGCTGTGGGTCCTGCTGCCGTTCTGCGTCGTGGGGGCTCTGTTCCTTGTTTCTCAAGGCGTGGTGCAGAATTTTAAGCCATACACAACCGTCCAGCTCGTGGATCCGCAAACCGTGCGGCAGACCGGCGCCAGCGGCAAGGCCACCACGCAGGTCGTGCGCGAACAAAGGATCGCGCAGGGGCCCACGGCTTCGCAGGAAATCATCAAGGAGTTGGGCACCAACGGCGGCGGATTTTTTAATGCGAACAGTTCGCATCCATTTGAGAATCCGACGCCCCTCACGAACTTCTTCGAGCTCGTTCTGATCTTCGCCATCGGGTCCGGCTTGACCTACACACTGGGGCAAATGACGGGCTCTGCACGGCACGGCTGGGCGGTGTGGTGCGCCATGGCGATCTTGTTCCTGGCCGGCGTGACTGTGGCGTACGCAGCCGAGGCGCGGGGGAACCCGCTACTGCCGGGTCCAGCAAACCATGTGGAGCCCACCGGCAATATGGAGGGCAAAGAAGTTCGCTTTGGCATCGCGAATTCCGTCCTATGGGCCGTAGTGACGACCGATACGAGCTGCGGCGCCGTCAACTCGATGCACGATTCCTACACTCCCCTGGGCGGAATGGTTCCGCTCATCAACATTTTGCTGGGTGAAGTCGTGTTCGGCGGAGCCGGTTCCGGCCTCTACGGAATGATTGTCTTCGTGATTCTCTCCGTATTCATCGCAGGGCTGATGGTGGGCCGCACGCCGGAATACCTCGGCAAGAAGATTGAGGCCTTCGACGTGAAAATGGCGATGCTTACGGTCCTGGTTTATCCGCTGCTTGTGCTGGGATTCACAGGGATCTCCGTTGTCGCGCCGAAAATCGGCACGTCGAGCCTCGGGAATGCCGGACCGCACGGATTGTCCGAGATTTTTTATGCCTATGCGGAAGCAGGCGCGAACAACGGTTCGGCGTTCGCCGGACTCAACGCGAACACTCTCTGGTACAACTCGACCATCGGCGCAACCACGCTGTTCGGCCGCTTTTTCATGGTCATTCCGGTCCTCGCCATTGCCGGAAGCCTGGCACGGAAAAAGCATGTGCCCGAATCCGCCGGAACCTTTCCGGTGACGACACCGTTGTTCACAGGCCTGCTCATCTCCGTGATTTTGATCGTCGGCGCGCTGACGTTCTTCCCCGCCCTCAGCCTGGGACCGATCCTGGAGCACTTGCTGATGTACGCGGGCAAAACTTTCTGAGGATCTCATGGAACACTCAATGAAAAAATCGAAGTCTCTCTGGGACACAAAGATCATAACGCGAGCGGTGTGGGACTCTTTGGTGAAGCTGAATCCGCGCACACTCATGAAGAATCCAGTGATGTTTGTAGTGGAAATTGGAGCAGCTCTGCTCACTGTCCAGCTCGTCCGCGATCACTTGCGCAATCTCCCTGGATTTGCATTCGGCTTCCAGATTACGGTCTGGCTCTGGTTCACGGTAGTGTTTGCCAATTTCGCCGAAGCGATGGCCGAGGGCCGCGGGAAAGCCCAGGCCGATACCCTGCGCAAGGCCCGGACGGAGACGGTCGCCCGCAAACTGAAGATGGACGGCAGCACGGAAGAGATTTCCGGGTCCGAATTGCGCACAGGCGATGTGGTCGTCATTTCCGCGGGCGAATTCGTTCCCGGCGACGGAGAAGTCATCGAGGGCGTGGCCTCGGTGGATGAATCAGCGATCACCGGCGAGTCTGCCCCTGTGATCCGCGAGTCCGGTGGAGATCGCTCGGCGGTGACCGGCGGCACGCGCGTACTCTCCGACGAGATCAAAGTGCGCATTACGTCGAATCCCGGCGAAACGTTCCTAGACCGCATGATCAAGATGGTCGAAGGCGCCTCGCGCCAGAAGACCCCCAACGAGATTGCGCTCAACATTCTGCTATGCGGGTTAACGATCATCTTTCTGCTGGCAGTGGCTACGCTCCAACCGATAGCCATCTATTCCGGAGCCCCGCAAAGTCCGTTTGTGCTCTGGTCCCTGCTGGTCTGCCTGATTCCCACGACGATCGGCGGGCTGCTCTCAGCGATCGGAATCGCGGGAATGGATCGCGTCATACAGCGGAACGTGATGGCAATGTCCGGCCGCGCCGTGGAAGCCGCGGGAGACGTCGACACATTGCTGCTCGATAAGACTGGAACGATCACGTTGGGAAACCGCCAAGCGACAGAGTTGATTCCGGCACCCGGCGTCCTGGACGGCGAACTCGCGGACGCGGCTCAGTTGGCCTCGCTGGCTGACGAAACTCCAGAGGGACGTTCCATCGTCGTCCTGGCGAAGGAAAAATATGGCCTGCGCGGACGTCCGCTCTCGTCTCTTGAGGCCACATTCATTCCCTTCTCCGCGACGACTCGCATGTCGGGCGTGGACTTCAACGGCCGCGCGATCCGCAAAGGTGCACCCGATGCGATCAAGAAATATGTTATGGGGAAAGGCGGTAAGGTGCCGGTCCAGGTCGACGAAATGGTGCAACTCGTCGCCAGCTCTGGCGCAACTCCGCTCCTCGTGGCGGCCGATCACCGTGTGCTGGGCACCGTGCGGCTCAAGGACATCGTCAAGGGCGGCATGAAGGAACGTTTCGGTCATTTGCGCGCGATGGGAATTCGCACCATTATGATCACGGGAGATAACCGCCTGACCGCGGCGGCCATCGCACAGGAAGCGGGAGTGGATGACTTCCTGGCCGAAGCCAAACCGGAAGATAAGCTCGCACTAATTCGTGCAGAACAGGCGAAAGGAAAGCTTGTCGCGATGACCGGCGACGGCACGAACGACGCCCCCGCACTCGCGCAGGCCGACGTAGGACTGGCGATGAACGCGGGAACGCAGGCGGCCAAGGAAGCGGGCAACATGGTGGATCTCGACTCCAACCCCACCAAGCTGATCGAAATCGTCGAGGTCGGGAAGCAACTGCTCATCACCCGCGGCGCGCTGACAACATTTTCCGTCGCGAACGATGTGGCGAAATATTTCGCGATCATCCCGGCGATGTTTGCCGGCGCATTTCCGGTGCTGCAGGCGCTCAATATCATGCAGCTCAAAACGCCGGAATCCGCAATTTTGTCTGCGGTAATCTTCAACGCGTTGATCATCATCGCTTTGGTCCCGCTGGCGCTGCGGGGCGTGCGCTACCGGCCGATGGGCGCGGAAGCGCTGCTGCGGTGGAACCTGCTGGTCTACGGCCTGGGTGGAATTGTGGCTCCATTTATCGGCATTAAGCTGATCGACTTGATTGTTACAACGCTGCATTGGGCCTGAGGAAACGAAATGAAAAAGAATCTACTGATCTCAATCTGGATGACCATCGCAACGACACTCTTACTGGGCATCATCTATCCCTTCGTCGTGACCGGCCTCGCGCAACTGATTTTTCCCAAGCAGGCGAACGGCGAATTGATTACGCTCAATGGGAAGATCGTCGGTTCAAGGCTGATCGGGCAGCCGTTTTCTTCGTCTGGATATTTTCGTTCGCGGCCTTCCGCTGCGGGAAATGGCTACGATGCCGGCAATTCCGGCGGCTCGAACCTGGGGCCGACGAACAAGACATTAATTGACCGCGTGAACAGTGATGTGCAGAAGCTCCAAGCCGAAAATCCAAATATGCCCGTTCCGATGGATTTGGTCACGACGTCCGCTTCAGGCCTCGATCCGCACATCTCGCCGGATGCAGCATCGTTTCAAGCGCCCCGCGTGGCCCGCGAGCGCGGTATGACGGAGAACGATGTCCGTTCACTCATCGAGAAACACACCGAAGGCCGCCAGTTTGGCTTTCTGGGTGAGCCGCGCGTGAATGTCCTGGAGTTGAATCTGGATCTGGATACCGTCCACTCGCTGCACTAAATGCTATTTCTTCTTCGCTTTCGCGGGCGAGGGTGTGGCAGGTTCAAACCGGTAGCCAACCCACGGGTCGGTGTGGATGTACTTGGGATGCGCCGGGTCCGGCTCGATTTTCTTCCGCAGTTGGTTGATGAATACGCGCAGGTATTCGGTCTCGTTGCCATAATCCGGACCCCAGACCGCCTGCAGAAGTCGCCGGTGCTCGAGGGGCTTGCCCTTATTTGATACCAGGTGGCGCAGTAATTCGAACTCCTTCGGAGTTAGCCGGACCGGGCGGCCCTGCGCGAGGACCTTTCTTCGTTCGAAATCAATTTCCAAGTCACTTGAAACATACGCGGGGATCGGTTCCCCAGAAGCTGTGCGCCGCAACGCTGCGCGAATACGCGCCAGCAGCTCTTCCATGCTGAAGGGCTTGACGACGTAATCATCGGCGCCGGCGTCGAGCGCGAGCACTTTGTCGTGTTCGGTGTTGCGCACGGTCAGCATGATAATGGCCACATCGGACTGATCGCGGATTTCGCGGCAGGCTTCGAGTCCCCCGATGCCCAGCATATTGACGTCGAGGAGAACGAGTTCCGGCCGTTCTTTTCGCAGAATCTCCAGGGCTTCTTCCCCACTGCGCGCCTCGATGACTGCGTATCCATTGCTCGACAGAGTCGTGCGCATCACGCGGCGAATCTGAGGTTCATCATCAACGATAAGAATGGTGGCTGTACTCATCGGCGTTCGTTTCCTCCGCTGACAATCGGCAGACTGAAGGAAAATACGGACCCTTGTTCCAACTGGCTGATCACGCCGATCGTGCCGCCATGTGCTTCGACAATGGCCTTGGCGATCGGCAAGCCCATGCCGGTTCCTTGCACGCGGTAGCGCTGGTCGGTGCCGCGGTAGAATTTATCGAAAATGCGGCCAAGTTCGGCGTCATCAATGCCCGGCCCGCGGTCCGCAATACTGAAGAGCACAAAATTATCCTTCTCTTCCGCGCTGATCGTGACCGGCTGGTCCGGAGAGGAATACAGGTTCGCATTCTCGATCAAATGCACAAGCACTTCCCTGGCGCGCTCCAGGTCCGCGCGGACAAGCAGGCCGGGATTCTTTATCTCCATTCGAATGGGTCTTGTCCCCAGAACACCCTTGCAAGTATCCAGTGCCGCCGAAATCAATTCGTCGACGCGGTGCGGCCTGAGTTCCAGCTTCACTTCGCCGGCTTCCAATCGAGCCATTTCCGCCGCCTCACCGACAAGACGGTTCAGCCTGTCGCATTCCTCATTGATGACGTTGAGCAGATCGTTTCGCTGCCCCTCATCGAGCTTGGGACCAGAGAGCAGGCTGGTCACGGAAGCTTTCATGGACGTGAGCGGCGTGCGAAAGTCATGCGCAATGGCGTCGAGCAGCGCCGATTTCAGGCGTTCGCCTTCCCGCGCGGCTTCGGTCTTCCCTACCATCTCAATCGCATGCGCCCTCTCGATGGCGACAGCGATCAGCGTGCCCAGTGCCTCCAGCGATTGCCGCGAGAGCACGGGGCCCGAGACGCCCACGCTGCCGAGAATACGCGTGCCAAGGCGAAGTGGAGCGAAGCAGACGCTTCGCTCCGCGTCAATCTGGAGATCCTCGCGCGCGACGACCGCTTTCAAGGAGTCCGCATCCAGTTGCGGCAGATTCATCCCCGAACGGTAAATCTTCTGTTTGTCCATGAGGAACAAGGCAGCAGCCCCCACTTCAAACGTCTCCACGATCTGGCGCGGAATGGCATTGAGCAGTTCGATGGGATTCCCCGCACTCAACAGGCGCTGGCTGAATCCATAAAGCCGCTCCACTTCCCGGCGGCGGCGGTTGGCTTCCGCGGCCTGGTTGCGCGCCCGTGCAGCCAGGTTACTTCCGAGCACCGAGGTCACAAGAAAAGAGAATAGCGCCACCCAGTTCTGGGGGTCAGCGATCGTAAACGTCCCGGTGGGCGGCAGGAAAAAATAGTTGTAGCAAAGTGTGGCCGCCAACGACATGAAAATCGAAACGGCGAGCCCCCAAAGAGCGGATGATCCAAGGATGGCAAGCAGATACGTGAATGCAGCCGTCGTGGCGTTCACGCGGGGTGCATGTCTGTAAAGGAAAGTAATCAACAGGACCGTGGCCAGGGCGGCTGCGTACCGTGCGATGAGAGTAGGCAGATTCTTGGTCACGAATTCATTCTAGCCTAGCATTTTCCGTGCGGAGTAAACGACAATAGTTGCATGCCCAAGACGCCAGAGCAATGGCTGGAGGAGGTCTCCCCGGCGCAAAGAAGTAAAGGAATCCTAAAGATGTTCCTGGGCTATGCGCCGGGTGTCGGCAAGACTTACAGCATGTTGAGCGAGGCGATCCGGCGGCGCAGCCGCGGTGAAGACGTGGTAATCGGCTTCGTCGAAACGCACGGACGGAAAGCCATCGTGGAACTCGCGTCCCAACTCGAACAGGTCCCGCGCAAGCGCATCGAATACAAAGGGACCATATTCGAAGAGATGGATCCCGATGCCATCCTTACGAGGAATCCACAGGTCGTGCTGGTCGACGAACTGGCCCACACAAACATCCCCGGAAGCAAACACCGCAAGCGGTACGAAGACGTACTGGATCTAGTCGAGGCGAGAATGGAAGTGCTTTCCACCGTGAATGTGCAGCACCTGGAGAGCATTGCTCCCACGGTGGGTTCGATCACGGGAATCAAAATACGCGAGACCGTTCCGGACTGGGTGCTCGAGCACGCGTCCGAAATCGTCATGGTCGATTTGACGCCGGAAGCATTGCAGAACCGCATGAAGCGCGGCGAGGTCTATCACACGGAAAAAGTGGACCAGGCGCTCAAGAATTTCTTTCGGCGGGGCAATCTGATTGCCCTGCGTGAGCTCGCACTGCGCCAGGTAGCCGAACAGGTGGACCGCAGCCTGGAATCCTACATGGAGCAGAAAGACATCCAGGATCCCTGGCCGGTGCGCGAGCGCATCGCCGTGTGTTTCAGCTCGAATCCAAGAGCGCAGTATCTAATCGCGCGCGCGGCACGCATGGCACGCCGGATGGATGCGGAGCTTTATGCCATCTATGTCGATTTCGGGCAGGACACGTCGGACCCAGACCAGAAATCACTCCTCGCCAACATCCAATTCTCGGAAAGCCTTGGTGCGAAGGTGGTCAAGCTGAAAGGAAAAGACGTGTCCAGCGCCACCGCGGAATTCGTCCGCGAGAAGCATGTGACGCAGGTGATCTTCGGGCGCACGGCGGTTGAGGGATGGCGGAAATACCTCTACATGACGGCCATCCACCGCTTCTTGCGCGACGCCCCCGCCGTGGATGTTCACATCGTCACGCAGGAAACCGATTGAAGAACCCGCATGGCGATTGCGTCAGGCCCTCGAGTTTCGATTCGCTGGACCCGTCAAAGCAGCCATCTCCGCTGCAGTCGTGCGATGGCGATGCTCGAATAGCTTCACGAGCTTGTGGCGGACGAATCTGCCCGCGAACCATCTGCCAAGAAAGCCGAACGGGAGCGCGTATTCCACTCTGTCTTCGAGGGTACACGCTGCGGGACCGTCTGGCTCAAACTTGTGAGTATGCTTCCAGCAGGCGAATGGGCCGGAAATTTGGACATCGCTGAAGTAGCGGCCCTCTTCGTAGTCCTGATGTTCGGCAACCCAGCGCCGGCGAAACGGCCATCGTCCAAACCGGAGCACGACGTGCGCCCCGCGCTCGATTCCCCCCGTTCTCTCGACAACTTCGATGTGTTCACCCGGCGGCGTGAGCCGTTCGAGCGCATCCGGCAAGGCATGCCAGGCATACACCTCGGCTGCGGGAGCCTCAATTCGCGAGCGGTGGATGAAGATTTCAGTTTTCATTTTGCGCCTTTGCCAGGAAATCCGCGAGGGGGACCACAGGGGCCAGGAAACGCGCGCACAAATGCTCTGCAACCTGTAAAATGCTTCCCGGCATGAGGCCGGCGGCGAACATTACACAGACTCGCTCCCGCACCCTCTGAAGCCTACCAGAGATTGTGGCGAACCGAACGATGCCGGCCATCTCACAAGGGAAACCATGGCGCTTCTATTTGATCCACTTCCAATTCGCAGTATCACGTTGCAGAACCGCATTGCAGTCTCGCCGATGTGCCAATACTCCAGCAAGGATGGCTTCGCAAATGATTGGCACCTCGTGAATCTCGGGAGCCGTGCGGTAGGAGGGGCCGGCCTCGTATTTACCGAAGCCAGCGCCGTATCGCCCGAGGGCCGCATCACTGCGGATGACCTGGGAATCTGGAGCGACGCGCACATCGAGTTCCTGGGGCGAATTGTCAACTTCCTCAAGAGCCAGGGAACCGTGCCCGGCATGCAGCTCGCGCATGCCGGCCGAAAAGGGAGCACACAAAAACCTTGGGTCGGTTCCAGTAAACTTTCGCCGGAAGAAGGCGCATGGGTCCCTGTCGCGCCCAGCGCCCGCGCATACTCGAAGGATTACCCCATGCCGCGGGCTCTCTCAAAGGAAGGTATTAGGGGCGTCGTAGAAGCGTTTGCAAATGCGGCCCGCCGTGCACTCGAAGCAGGCTTTCGCGTTGTCGAAATCCATGCCGCGCACGGCTACTTGATCCACGAATTCTTTTCGCCCCTGAGCAATGAGCGGACGGACGAATATGGCGGCTCGTTCGAAAACCGGACGCGTTTGGCGCGGGAAATCGTCTCCGCGATCCGCAAGCAATGGCCGGAGCATCTTCCACTCTTCATTCGAATCTCTGCCACGGATTGGAAGGAGGGTGGCTGGGACCTCGACCAATCCGTCGAACTCGTAAAACAGCTTCGGCCGTTGGGTGTGGACTTGGTGGACTGTTCCTCAGCAGGCCTCGTGCCCGACCAGAAGATCGTCGCAGGGCCCGGCTTTCAGGTTCCCTTCGCCGAGCGAATTCGCCACGACACCGGAGTAATGACCGGCGCCGTCGGATTGATCGAGACAAAGGAACAGGTAGCAGAAATTCTCGCCAAGGATCAGGCCGACCTAGTCCTCATGGCCCGGGAATTCCTGCGCGATCCATACTGGCCTCTTCGGGCAGCGCGCGAGCTTGGCCACAAGATTCCCTGGCCTAAGCAATATCTCAGGGCCGCTCCGCCGGACTCTCCTGCGAGTAAACCTGCTGCCGTCGAAACGCTCAATGCAAAGAGTATGAATTGAATTTTCCTCTCAGCTCAAGAAGAGCGGGTACGCAGCCGGGCGAACATGTCGAGGAGGGCGCGAACTTCGGAGAGGCCAAGGACGAATGCACCGGCGAAGTAAATTGTCCCGTATGCGCCGAGGACCACGATGGCGGCAACAATCGGATTGCGATGAGCGACGGCGAGTAGTAGCGCCCTGCCGGCTCCCGCGGCGACAAGGGCAGCGGCCCAGCCCTTGACGAGGTATACAGGGGGTAGGCCCGTCGCGCCAATGCGGCGGCTCAAGGTGCGGCGAAGCAGGGTGAACTCGACCCAGGATGAAACGCCCGCTGAAATCGTGAGTCCGGCTACGCCCCAACGGGAAGCGATCCCCAGCGCGTGCGGCAGCGGGATGGCCGAGAGATATCCAAGAACTGTGGTCAAGATGACGCGCAGGACGGCGTATCGAAGCGGCGTGCGCGTATCTTTCAGGGCGTAATACGTGGAGGAATAGAGCCGCCCGAGCGTGGAAGCGAGCAAGCCTACCGTCGATCCGGCCAGAATTCCCCAGACGTACATTGCGTCCGCATGAGTGAAGCGGCCTGATTGATAGATCGCGGCGACGATGACATCGCCCAGCACCAGAAACGCAGCCACGGATGGAATTACGAAAAACGCGATCTGGCGCAAGCCTGCATTGAGCCGCGCGCGCAACGCTTCGGCAACTTCGTCTTGGCGGGCTCCAAGTGGAGCCCGCACCCTCGATTCCGCGCCGACCGTGCCGGACATGGCCGGAAGCTCCGCCGCCGAGACCGACATTCCAAACAAGCTGACCGGCAGCGTATACAGCGTCTGCGCGTACGCCAGAGCCGCAACGGCGCCGGTCGGCAGCAAACTCGCCAGCAGCGCATCCACGTAGGCGCTGATCTGCACGACGCCGCGACTGATGAACACGGGGAAAAAATTCCGCACGACCGTGCGTACGTTCTCCAGGTGAAATGCCAGCGAGAGGTGCAGGCCGCGCAGGAGCCGGAGGACGACAGGGAGTTGTACAGCCACCTGGAGCGCGCTACCGATCACGGAGCCCCAGGACAAAACGACAGCAAGAGGATACTGCGCGTAACGCCCGCCGAATTCCCACATCGTGGCGATTAATGCCGCGTTCCAGATCACCGGGGCGGTATAGGAAAGAAAAAAACGCCCGTGGCTGTTCAGAATTCCGAGACACCACGCGGAAAGTACGAGCAGTCCCGCTCCGGGAAACAGGATGCGCACCAGACGTATCGTGAGTTCGCGCTTCTCGCCGGAGAATCCGGGCGCGATAGCGTCGATCAAATAGGGAGTTGCCAGGACTCCCATCAGAACGAGAATCGAAGTGCTGAGCGCCAGCAGAGCAGCGACGGCTCCAGCCGTGCGCCGGGCTTCCTCGTCGTCGTCGCGCGCCAGCAAACCCGCGTACACGGGAATGAAGGAAGCGGAGAGAACGCCTTCACCGAAAAGATTCGAAAGCGCATTGGGAATACGGAACGCTGCCTTGAAAGCGTCCGCGGCATCGGAATTTCCGAAATAGTGCGCGAAAACCCTGTCGCGGATCAGTCCCGCGATCCGGCTCAGGAGAATCCCCGCGGCGACGAGAAATGACGATCGCTTCGATGCAAAGCGGCTGGCGGCGGCTGTTCCCGAACTCTTCACGCGCAGATCTTGGAAAGCATATTCATAGTCTGAAGTAACCCATTACAAGAGCTACACGGCAGGAAGTCAACCACGACTGTTGGGGATTGTGCAGTTCCCGTGTTCCGGACCCGATGACCCGATCCAATTCCCAGGTCTTATCGGTCGGAACTTTTCCCGCAGGAGTCAGCCAAGCCGGGACATCAGGCCCGGGTTCCACTTTAAAGGGCCTGACAAACGTGGCGAATAAGCGCGTCGTGCGTGAATGGCTTTTGCAGAACACGTAGTGTCTGGCCCTGGAGACCGTGATTGCCAATGGCGTCATCGGTATAGCCAGACATATAAAGAACTTGGATCCGAGGATAGCGCGCGACGATCTGGTCGGCGAGCTCCCGGCCCGTCATACCGGGCATGACCACATCCGTCAAGAGGACGTCCAAGGGACCCTGGTGTTCAGCAGCGACTTGCATGGCGTCGGCGCCGCATGGCGCGGTAACGACCTTGTATCCCGTGTCGCGGAGAACCTCTGCCGCCATCTTGCGCAGCGCCGGATCATCCTCCACGAGCAGGATCGTCTCTCCCCCGGAACGGAAATCGAACACTTCCTGCGTGACCTTGTGATTGGCAGGCTCGGGAACGCGCGGCAGAAGCGTATAGAAAGTGGTCCCGCAGCCGGGCTCGCTTTCAGCCCAAATATAGCCGCCGCTTTGTTTCACGATGCCGTAAACAGTAGCGAGGCCGAGGCCGGTGCCTTTGCCCTTTTCTTTCGTTGTGAAAAAAGGTTCGAAAATACGGGCACGCGTTTTCGCGTCCATGCCATTTCCCGAATCGCGAACAACGATCGCCACGTATTCACCCGGCTCGATGAATGCCTGAGGTTTGGCCGGGCCTCGGGTGATGGAAACGTTCATGGTTTCGATGCCCAGGCGACCTCCCTGCGGCATGGCGTCGCGAGCATTCCCGGCAAGATTCAAGACAATCTGATGCAACTGTCCCCGATCCACCTTTACCCACCCAAGATTGGGATCGAGCAGCAGATCGAGCGCAACATCCTCGCCGAGCACCCGCCGCAGGATGCCATCCATATCTTCCAGAACTGCGTTGAATTCCAGAATCGTCGGTTCCAGGAGTTGATTCCGGCTGTACGCGAGGAGCTGATTGGTAAGCCATGCCCCGCGCTCGGCTGCCTTGCGAATCTCGTCGATGCGCACCCGCCGGCTCTTGGCCGGCTCATTGCGCTTGAGCAGGAATTCGCTGTGGCCCAAAATGACGGTCAGGAGATTATTAAAATCGTGTGCGATGCCGCCTGCGAGCTGGCCGATCGCTTCCATCCTGCTGATTTGCTGCGCTGCGCGGACTTTAGGGGAGGAAGTTTTCCCGCCGAGCCGCGCAGTGGCGCCCGCACGGCGGACGGCTTTGGCCGCCTTCTTGTCATCCTTCTGCTTCGCTTGGGAACGCAGGCTGCCGGACAATAAAGAATCTGCGGACACGAATCGCCTCGTGTAGATGTAGTTTGGACCGTGTGGCGGGAAGGGGAGAGCCTGACTGAGCCAGAAAACTACTCTGGCAAACGCGCCGACATGAGAAATGTATTCCGCGGTCGTGGCCGTGTCAATGTGAAACTAAGATAAATGTTGCGTCGTTCTTCCGCATGCGAAAACTGTGGATACCAATTCGCCGACTTCTTTTGCGTACCCACCTCGGCTCGTTCGCAAAATCCATTTGCCAGGTTTCGTCATAGCCGTAACCAGGTCGCGCAGCCGGCATGGCAAGTCGCTCAGGTGAACAAGGGCGACCAGCGGCCCACCACTTTCAGGTTCTCCGATCTCATGGTGAAGTTCGACGGCCTGGACCAGATCGGGCGTAACCTTCCACGCTTCAGCAAGGATAAACGACGCAACTGTCTTCATCCTGCCCTCTGGCGTTCCACTTTGGAACATCATCCCCTGTTTGAAACGTCTTTTCGCAAAAGCGTTTCCCCGGCCTTGTCGATAGGACCTTAAGTAGATGAATTTGCTTTGCTTGTTATTTGCCGAAAGTCAGGCAACCTGGCCCCTCTTGTGCAAGAAACTGCCTTGTTGCATTTACCTATTGGCAAGTGCCGACGTGTATTTGAGCTAGATCCACTTTCGATCGTGGTGTTCGAAGAACTAAGAAGATAGGTCTTATGAACTTCTCATTCGAGACTGTCACGCCAGATTCGCGCAGCGATCATAGCGTTGATACACCCTTGCTGACTAATTCCCGTGGCGCTCGACTATTGATCGTGGACGATGAGCTCGCCCACCGGAAAGTCCTGGCGGTGATGGTGGAACAGGCCGGCATGGTGTGCAAAACGGTTCCGAGCGCCAAAGAGGCACTCAGCCTCCTGCAAAGAGAACCCATCGATGCAGTCATCGCCGATCTAAATATGCCTGGAGTCTCTGGTCTGGAGCTGCTGGCGGAGGTTCGGCGGCACTACCCTCATCTGGTCTTCTTGATGGCCACGGGAATAGACGATGTTCGACTTGGCGTACAAGCCATGCGTCAAGGCGCCGATGACTACCTCATCAAGCCGTTGCAAATGGATGTGGTCATGATGAGCCTCGAGCGTGCTTTCCACAAGAAATGTCTGGAGCAAGAGGTGGAGAATTATCGCCATAGTCTCGAAGAGATGGTCTGCAAACGAACCGTCGAGCTGCAAAACGCTCTTGGGCAGATCGAGCAAAGCTACGCGGACACTTTGGACTCGCTGGGAGCGGCCATCGACCTGCGCGATGGCCAAACAGCGGGGCACTCCCGGCGCGTGGCTCTGTGCTCGATCAAGATACTGACGAAGATGCACGGCACCCCCCAGCAAATCAATAGCCTCGCGATGGGGGCTTGGCTGCATGATATCGGCAAACTGGGGATCCCTGACGCAATTCTTCTGAAGCCCGGGCCCCTTACCGAGGAAGAACGAAGGATCATGCAGGGCCACGTGCGGATTGGATACGATCTGGTCAAAGGCATCCCTTTCCTCGCTGACGCAGCGGAAATCATCCTCACCCACCACGAGCGCTGGGACGGCAGTGGTTACCCGCGGGGCCTAAAAGGGCCTGCTATCCCGCTAAACGCGAGAATCTTTGCGGTGGCGGACACTGTTGATGCCATGACGTCGGACCGTCCGTATCGTTCCGCTCTCCCTTTCCAAGACGCGCGGAATGAAATTGAGCGCAAGGCGGGAATTCAATTTGATTCGCAGGTGGTCGGCGTATTCCTGAGTATTCCGAACGAAACCTGGGAAGCCATTCGCGAGCAAACCTCAGCGATCCACTTCAGCGCGGATCTCGCTGGCATATCCCTCAAATATCCAGGCAGTTCTGCCCAATCTGCCGGGCCTCCTCCGGAGTGAAAGGGAGAGACATTGATGGAATCACCTGGAAATTCCGCAGGCAGCGCACGAGGAATTTTCCTTGTGCAGATAGAGGCAGCCATGGTCAGTGTGCTCGCAAGCTTATGGCGGAGCAAGAAGCAGACTCCAATCGGTGATCGTCAATGAGTCGCACAAAAACTGAGGGTGCGCCTGTCAGGAACATCAAGTCACCCGGGACCCTCTCGATGAATTTTCGCAAGATCGAGAGGCGCGAGTGGTGGCTGTGGTCGGCGGCGGTAACAGTCACACTGCTGCTGACCGCTGGACTCGCTTCCTTTCTGCTCCCCGGTTTGGGAGGAAGCGAAAGCGACCACTCTACTTTTCTTTTGCTGCCGCAAGTCGTGAGGGGCCTGCTGGGACTCGTTCTAATATTCGACATTTACACCCTTTATCAGCAATTGCAGATACACAGGATTCGCCGCAAATTGGTCCAGCGGGAAGAGCTATTCAGGCTCATCAGCGAAAATGCAGCCGACTTGATTGCGGTTGTCGACATCCACGGCAACCGGATTTACAACAGCCTTTCCTACGAGAAGGTTCTTGGATATTCGCCGGAGGAATTAAAAAGCTCGTCTTCTTTCGAACAGATCCACCCCGAAGACAGAGAACGCGTGAAAGAGGCGGCTGAGGAAGCCCAGCGCACGGGGGTGGGCCGGCCAATGGAATATCGCATCCGCCACAAGGACGGGACGTGGCGGGTGCTGGAATCCACGGCGAGCGTGATCCGCAATTCCAGAGGTGAGCCCGAAAAATTAGTCATTGTCAATCGCGACGTCACAGAACGGAAGCGCGCGGTGGAGGCGCTGCGGCGATCCGAGACGAGCTTCCGCTCCGTGGTCGGAGATGCCCCGTACGGTATTTTCAGGGCGAATTTGGCCGGGAAGCTCCTCATGGTCAATCCGGCCCTCGAAAAGATGCTGGGTTATAATTCGCAGGACGAATTGTTAGCGGTTAACCTCGCAAGTGGCATTTACCGCCATCCGGCCGAGCACCAGAAAATAAGTGAAACGTTTCTACGAGACCAACATTTCAAGGACGTCGAAGTCGAATGGAAGCGGAAAGACGGCGCTTTCATTACGGTGCGGTGCAGCGGCTGGCCTGTAAAGGACGAGAGCAGCACGTACATCGAGGTCTTTGCAGAAGATGTGACGGAGCGGCGAGTGCTGGAGCGGCAGCTTCGCATGGCGCAGAAGATAGAGGCGATCGGCCGGCTGTCCGGAGGAATCGCCCACGACTTCAACAATCTCCTTGGGGTCATCCTCGGTTACATCCAGGTGATGAAACGAAATCTCGTTCCCGGGAACCCTTCGTATGAGTACGCTGAGGAAATCGAGAAAGCCAGTCAGCGCGCTGTTTCATTGACGAGGCAGCTTTTGGCCTTCAGCCGTCAACAGGTTCTGGAACCGGTCATTCTGAACCTGAACACGCTGGTGTCCGACATGGAAAAGATGCTGCCCCGACTGATCGGAGAAGACATCCAGCTG
>JBGPPL010000010.1:0-121340 GCA_041488495.1 Terriglobia bacterium | reverse complement strand
GTTTGCAGATGAAAAAACATGAATGTTGTGCGAGCAGAGGTCGGTATTCAGCACCTTCATCGCTCCCGGCTGGATCAAGAGGACATGCGGGACAAACTCGCAATTTTTCTGATCCATTACAGGCTCCGGGAAATTGAATGCCTTGCCGCTGGTGATGTCATCGAGCCACACCACAGCCTCGGCCACTCCCCCCTCTTGGACTTTCACGGGATATATCTCTTTGGTCTTTCCACACATGGACACATCTTGTGTTATCTGGAACACCTTCGGTTGGACCGGCTTTCCGCTGTACAGAATCTTGCCAGCAATCGTCCCGCCGCCAGACACCTGTGTAACGCTATAGCCATCAGGGGGAGCGGCCAAGACGGCGCGAACGCCGTCAGGAATCAATTCTGCCAAGAGAATGAGTCCAACCCCTGCCAGCAGAAAAAGTGAGAAAATTATGGTATTGCGTTTGTGTGTCATGTTCGGTTCTCCTTGAGATGATGGGTTCATATCTCAGCCGGAATTTCCGTTTTAGCTCCCAATAATCTCACACTATACACCCTTCAAGGGATTCCAGCGCACGATTTTGTCTTTGGCTGGGTCCCAGGACTCGGGACAGGGATCAGCGAAAAGAGAATGTGTGGTAGGGAGAATGAGCACGGTATCGATATCTGCCCCGAGGACAACCCATGAACGCAATGCCGCGATTGATATGGTGCCGCTTGCCGAGTTCGAGGCAGAAAACGGCGAGCTTCCCTTCTAAGACAAGTGACTGGTGACTTGTGACCGGTGACTGGTGAAAGACGCAGGTTCCGCTGGTGTTCTCGTGTCGCGCCCGGCTGTGCCCGGCTCCTCTACTGTGTGGCGCGGGTGGAGATTGCTTTGGCGGTGAGCGCTGCCTGCTGCTGAATCTGCGGGGGCAGACCCTTGATACCTCGCACAAACCGGTCTACGGCGGGCGCGTCGTCCTTTTGTCCAATCAAATAGAGCGCACGAAGGGATTCCCACACCACTTCTGGACTTGGATCGACCAGGAGTATTGGTTGTGCGGTCTGGATCCGGGTACCGTCCGGTACGATCCACTGCTGCACGCTTCCCGGCACGTCTGAGCGGACTTCCGTCTTTTCTCCGGAGACCACGACATGAGCGACCAAGGTTCCCGGATTGATGACGTCGCCGGGCTTGAGCCTGATCGAGAGGGTGCCTGAACGCGGCGCAGCCACCTTATAGGTTGCCAGCATGCCTGCAATGACGTCATGACCTGAAGGATCCGCAAAGCGCACAAGCGAGAGGGCGGCGTTTCTCCGCACCATGGGGTTTGCGTCCGTCAATTGCTTCAGCAGGGCGTCGTAAAATTCAGGTGATTGGTTATCCTGCCCCATCACCCAGGCCGCGGTGACGCGCAATTCGTCGCTCCCCTGCACAGAAAATTTGACGATTTCTGGGTACCAGGGCTTTGCGGACGCCCGCATGGCCGGGTTGGGGCTGATGATGCGATCAGCAATCTGGGACAGGGCGTGCTGAGCCCGGCGAGGATGCGCGGCATCGGCAAAGTATGTTGCAAGGTCGGCATCGTTCAGCGGGCGGGTGAAGGTTGTCATGTACCAAAGCAGGAAGGGCATCAGGACAAACGCGAATGTCAGGACTAGGATGGCGACGAGCCATTTCCTGGCGATCGCCGATTTAGGGGGCGCTGGAGGAGGGGCCGCGGGATGTTGGGCGCTAGTCATTCGAATTCAATATGACAGGTGACAGGATATCGTAAATCACGGGTGAGGAGCTGCGTAGACTTGGTATAGCAAGACGTAGATAAGTACTCCCGTGACGGACACATACGCCCACAGGGGGAGAGTCCATCGCGCGATGCGCTTGTGATCCGAAAATCTCCCCTTGAGCGCGCGAATCAGGGTCACGATGACCAGCGGGACAATGGCGGCCGCCAGGATCGTGTGCGTCCCCAGCATCGTCAGATAGGCACTGCGCGCGATTCCCTGCCCCTGGAAACGGACCGAGCCCACACGCAAGTGATAGTCGACATAGGAAATCAGAAATGCGGTCGAACTGCCGACCGCCGTGAGCATGCACGCTTTGTGCGCCTGGATGCGCCTGGTCCGGATCATGACGTACCCCGCGGCAACCAAGACGGCGCTCGATCCGTTGAGGATCGCGTTCCAGGCGGGTTGGGAGATCAACGGGTCACTTCCTATACGTTGCTAAACCAAAGCCCCCTGACTTTGCAGTCCTAAACGGCACGGCTGATGGTTCGGCTACGCTCACCACAAGAGCCGTGCCCTACAAGACTAACCGTTGCCACACAAACTCTAGAGTTCTGACTTACAACTCCATATCGCAACGAAACTCTCGGACGCAACATCCGGCGAGCGCTACTTTCCGGCACTTGGTGGGGGCACTGCGCCGCTGTTGGGTCCGCGCTTGCCGAGCCAACCCTGTTCCTTGGCCAGTACAAACAGCAACAGAGCGAAAATCAGGGCCGTCATCAGGCAGACGGCCAGCATCAGCAGGCCGTCAAGACTGCCAATAAGCCGTGTGGAAAGACTGCCCACAATGCCTAGGATGGAGAGCACAACCATCACCGCGCAGATAATCAGCAACTCGACCGGATTTTGTTGTCCGTTCATGACCTCTCACAGACGCCCCGGATTCTGAAATTACCGGGTGAATTTGTCGTAGATTAGCAGCCCCAACAGCAACGGCAGGTGAAGCACGGTTGCGTGCATGAGCCATTTCGCGCGAACGTTGCTCTTCGCTGCCGCGGCCCACAAGCACACTTCCACGAGCATAATCCCCAAAACTAATGCGCCGAAAAAGTAGTGCGCCCCGGCAAGGCCCGTCACCGCCGGAAGCAGGCTGACCGGAACGAGTAACGCGGCCGTTAGAAGGATTTCACGAAATGTTCGCTTTCCTTCGTGGTCCACCACCGGGAGCATTCGGATTCCCGCGCGACGGTAATCTTCCCGATAGACCCATGAAATTGCGTCGAAGTGCGGGAATTGCCAGAGGAACAGCACGGCGTACAGGATCCAGGCATCCACCGCAAGGGCGCCCCGCGCTGCCGCCCAGCCGATCAGCGGTGGCACGGCGCCTGGAAACGCCCCCACGAGCGTCGCCAGGGTGGTTCTGCGCTTGAGCGGCGTGTAGACGCAAAGATAGGTGGCCGACGTGCAGATTCCCAGCAGCGTCGCAAGCGGGTTGGTGGCCAATGCAAGGTAGAGCGTGCCGGCAACGATCAAGCTCAAGCCAAACCAGAGGGCTTCGCGCGGCTGTAGCTGGCCGGAGGGCAAAGGCCGGGAGGCCGTTCGCCGCATGAGGGCGTCGGACTCGCGCTCGATGTAATGATTGAGCGCGGAGGTTCCCGCGGCGATCAACGTGGTGCCAAAGACCGTGTGGGCCATTCGCAGCCAGTCCAGCGGGCCGCGGGTGCCCAAGGCATACCCTGCCACAGTCGTCATGACGACGAGGAACGAGACGTCGGGCTTGGTCAGCGCCATATACAACGCGGGGCGGCCGACTCCCGACGTAAGTGATCCAGACGTTCCGACGGTTTCTCTCATCACGCGACCTGTTCCGAAGTGGCGGAGGAACCCGCGACGGCTGGTCCCGGACGCAGCATCCGGTAACTGACGAGCGCTGTCAGTAGAGTTGTCGCAAGCAAGAGTGCTCCCGTGACCGTATGTACGACTGTGAGCGTGACCATGACCGGGATCGGCTGAGGGAAGTGCGCCCCGTACATTCTCGACCACCAGGCTCCCGCGCCCAGCAAGAGCTGCACTCCGATCAAGATGTGCAGGAGCCGCGCACACTTTCGCAAAGGTTGCGACGTCGAGAAGCGGCGCTTCAGGGCTCCGGCCGTCATGAAAACCAGTATTGTAACAATGGCCGCGCCAATCAGGTGCGGAATAATTCCAAATCCCTTATGGCGGAATGCCGCGCCCAGAATCAACTGCAGGAAGACGGCGGCGATGGTCCAGATCGTCAAAGACTTCACGCGCGGCGCTCCGGTGTCTTCTATTTTCGGAAGGTCACTCTGCCACCAGACACTCGTAAAAAAGGCGATCGCCACTACGGTCGAAAAGTAAAGTTGCGCCAACGTGGCATGCGCCGCCGAAACCGCTGGGGGCTGATACATCCGCACGGTCAGGCCGCCGAGAATCCCCTGCGAGACCACCCCGCCAAGGGCCGCCAAGCCAAGCCAGCGCATCCAGGCGCGTTTTTCGGCCTTCCATAGCCACGCGGCTAGAATTATCGTCAGGAACCCCACACAGGCCGCTATGACGCGATGGGACCACTCATAAACGATCCCGCCAACCATCGGCGGAGTCATCGTCCCCCACGCGAGCGGCCAGGTGGGGACGGAAAGTCCCGCGTCGTTCGAAGTTACTAGTGCTCCGGCAATCAGTAGGAGAAAGGTAGAACACGCCGTGAAGACGGAGTATTTGTGGAGGCTCTGATTGGCGACTGTGTCCATGATTGTGAGACCGCCGGAGGGCTGCAAACAGCCGCCCCGGCGGTCCTGATTTCCTGAGGATCCTGCTTTAGTCTCCGGCCGCTGCCGTAGCCTTGAAAGTGAACGTCACGCTCTTGGACTCTTTAGCGCCAATCGTGACGGTCTGCTCGCTTGTGCCATAGAGTTCGTGCCACGCGACCAGGGTGTACGTGCCGGGAGGAAGGTTCTTCAGGTCAAACTTGCCGTCCTTTTCTGTTACCTGGAAGTATGGATTCGCGAGAACGGCCATGTACGCCTTCATCCAGGGATGGACGTTGCACTTCACCGGGATGGCGATTTCCTCGCGGGCAAATGACTTGTCGATCGGAGCCGCCCCGGGCGGCTGCGACTCATTCCACTCCCGATTTTCCTTCGGGATGGGGTGAATGTTATGTGTTGTCTGGTCGCTGTTCACGACCTCGATGTTCTGTCCGACCTGGACGCCCGTCACGTGAGGGTGATACTGGCATCCGTTCTGATCGAACTTTGCAGGCGTTGCGGGAGCCGGGAACGAGTAGCCGTCGAGACCCGACTTCACATACACGACGACGTTGGCCAGTGCTCCGCCGTCTCCGGTCACCACTTCCTCGCTCAAAACGGGGCCGGAATGCGCCTTCGCGCAGTTGGGCTCCGCCGCCATGTTGATCGGCTTCATCTTGGGCGCTGCGCCGTCGAGCTTCACCGATCCGGTGACCTCGCCGGCTGTAGCTGCGTCAACCATTTTGCCGGCAGCAGCACCTGCGGCTGGTGCGGGCGCTTCCGATGACTCTTCCTTCTTTCCACCGCAACCTGTGATGGCCAGAACAAACGCTCCGATTGCCAGGGAATACAATCCAAATTTACTTTTCTTCACGAAAAAGTTCCTCCTGTTGTACGAATTCATGGAATTCGAAAGCTCCAGGGGCTAAAGCCCCTTGATTGTGCTGTCCTTAACGGCACGGCTAAAGCCGTGCCCTACAAAGTTCGTCGTCGCCACAAATCTACTTCTCTGCACCGCCCGAACCCCCCGAGGAGGTCCGGCCCAGGAGGGACCGCTGCTCCTCCGGAGTCAATTGGAACATGTAACGCACAAGCAGGTCCGCATGATCTCCCGTGTACCCGCGGAAGCTCGGCGGGAGCGGACCGGAAAACACCCAATGGTCGCCTTCGCGTTTGAACAATCCCGACGGCATGGCTGTTCCCGGCGCGATCAGGGCCGGGTTGGTGAGCCATCTCGCAGTCCATGCAGGCTGCAGGCGGTCCTTCGCGAACAAGAAATTCGGAGCGATGGCAGTCTTGTCATGCGCGGGGTCGCCCGTTGCGTGGCACTTCAAGCACGGCGCCGCCGTGCTGGTGAATAGTTGCCGCGCCATTTCCTTCTCGGCGGTCGTAATGGGCTGCACCTTCTCGGGAATGAACGGCTGCGCCTGGTTCGACATCGCCTCAAAGAATAGCACCAAGGTGCGAATCTCGTCGTCGGACAAGAAAAATGTGGGCATGCGCACCTGCAGGTAGGAACGCACACCATTGCGGTGCACATCGGTGGTGCTGAGTGACGGGTTGGCCAGGAAACTCTTGAGCCAGTCCGCGTTGACACGGGCGCCTTCGCTGGTCAGCACCGGAGGCAGGTTCTGCTTGTTCTCTCCCTGGTACTGCGGCAGCCCCATCAGCACCGATCTCTGGCCGATCCCGATCTGGTGGCAACCGATGCAATTGTACTTCGTAACGATCCACCAGCCCTTCTGGATGGCGGCGCGCTGGTCCGCAGGCTTGTACATGTACTCCTGCGGCAGCGTGGGATCGGTCGAGCCGAGCAAGAATGTAACATCCGCGTCAATATCTTCCTTTGTCATACTCGGGTGCGGCATCTTCAGCCGGTCGATCGGGTCGGGTTTGTACTTTCCGCGATCATACACGGCTGGGTCTGTGAGCTTATTTTCGAAAAAGCCCTTCGGGTCATACCACGCCCCGCGAGGGGATTTCTGGCCGTTCGGCAGGATGCCCCGCTTGGCGTCCTCGGTCAACAGGGCAAAGTCCAGGCGCTCGATGGGTTTGCTTCCTTCGTTGGTGAGTTCGGTGCCAACCCGGCCCTCGTCTTCGAGGCCCGATATCTCATGACACCCCGCGCAACCATAATTCTGAATCAGCGCCTTACCCTTGGACTTCAGGTTCGGATCATCCACGAAGCCTGCTGCCGCATAGGTGGCGTCGGAGTGCTTCTGGGTCAGCAGGTAGCTCGCAATGTCGCGCGCCTCCTCGGTCGTCAGGCGAAGGCTGGGCATGACCCTCATTTGCTGCACGACCAACTCATGCCCGTCGTTCGGGCATCGAGAATGGTCTGAGTCAAACACATAGGGGAGGTCGTGCTTGGCGTAATCTTCGGGTCCCAAATCCTTCTTCTCGTACGGACAATACGGACGCGTTCTCATCCTGGGGTTCAGGATCCAACGGACGAGATAATCGTAGCTATCCTTCTCGCCCACCCTGGAAAGGTTTGCCGCGAAATCTCCGCCGACCAGATTCGAACCTTCGCCGATGGAATGGCACGCCTCGCAGCCCCTCATTTCGAACAGTTCCTTGCCGTGCGCAGCGTTTCCCGGGGTTTGCTTGGGCAGCGCAGGCCCTGGGAGGGCGGATTGCCAGACGTACGCCGAAATGGCCTGAATCTCGTCGTCCTGCAGCCGGAACTGCGGCATTTTAGTGGTGGGACGGAATTCGTGCGTGTGCTTCAGCCAGTATGGAATCCATTCCTTTCGAATCTTCATGCGGACTTCCTTCAGGTCCGGGCCCACCATCTTGATTTCCTGCAGCAGGTTGTGCGACCGCTGCTCGAGCTGCTCGATCTGCGCGTCCATGCTGGAAATCGTGACCGTCAGATTCGTGGCTTGCGTGTAAAAGCGGTTCGCCGTATCGTTGTCGGCCGCCGCGTCGCCTTTCTTGTTGAGTTCAGCGATCTGGAGGCGGTCGTCCTGCTTCTCATTCTCCAATTGGATGATCATCTGCCGCGTGCCGACCAGCTGTTCGTCCTGATTGTCAAATCCTTGAAAGCGGTGGCAGCCGATGCAGGCCTTCTGACGGAACATTTGCTTGGCGTGGTTCAGGACAGGTGCGTGCTCGGTGACCATGTCTGATGCGTGGCACTGCTGGCATCCGGCATCGTAGTTCTCCGGATAGTAGAGCGGCCAGAGCCAGTGTTCGTAACGCCCGTGCGCTTTCACAACCGTATCCAGCGCGCGTCCATTACCGCCATGACACGGCGAACAGCCGAATTTCTCAGGCGGATGGATCTTCAGCAAGTCCGGATCCGGATGACTCGCAAACGGCGCGTCCTTGCTCTTTGCCAGGCCCAGGTCCGCTTTCGTAAGGGTCATTGTGGGCGGCACGAGCAAAGGATCGGTCCCAAGATGGCACGATTGGCAGCGGTCCACCAACCCGGCGCCACCCAGGTTGTTCAGTGTGGTCCCGGATGGATTCACGTTGATTTGCCGAATCTTGATGTCGAGGTTCTTGACACTCCTTGCCAGAGCCTGCAGATCCCCTGAGGCCAGGCCGGGGAGCTGCTCCTTCACGAATTCGCTGAGTTTGTCATGCGCGTCTTTTTCTGGTTGATCGACCAGCCCGCGCTGCGCGACCAGCGTCGCCTTCGAGGACATGATCGAAGTGAACAGATCATTCAAATGTTGATAATCGTATTTCGTTGGTTCGATCTTGCCGCCCTCGATAGGCCATGCGACCTCATACGTCTGCGCCTTGGCCTCGTTCAACTCCTTCAGCTTGGACTCTTTTCCGCTCTTGTCTTTCTCATCGATTTGTTCCAGCTGATAGGTGAGCGAAACGACCAGCCCGCGCGCCAGCTGGAACATATCCGTCATGGCAGCGCGCTGGCGATCCAGCAAATCGATTTGCTGTCCGATTTGCTGGTCCGCGGCTTTCGCGGCGTCGTGCGCTGCCTTCACATCGGCCAAAAGTTTCAGATATTCCGGCGTGGCGTAAAATTTCTGCTCGTCGGCCTTGCGCTTCTGGTACTGCTTCTCCAGGTACGACGAATACGCTTTGGAGAATTCGCTCTGGTAACTGCGCCACGGCCGCAGCCCGTAGAACTCGTCGTAGAGCGACCAGGAAACAGTCAACATCAATAGAAATACGGAAATAAGGACAAGGCCGGCCATCGGCCGGCTTGTAACCGGATCATCAGGAGGAAGCTCAGGCACCCAGTGCCTCCTTCGCGTTTTGATTCTGCGTCATTATTCTGGCAGGCTCCAAGCGGAGCCCGCACCCGCTAAATACTGAACCACGGCGTCACCCAGATGTACTTGATGCGAAGCAGAAGCCGAAGCAGAATTTTTACCGGCAGACTCAGCATCAATACCAGAAACAATTCGGTCGTTGCCATCTGCAACAGCGTCATGCGCTTGAAAATCTTTCTGCTGAATTCGGTGAGTAACAGCACCCGGTGCGCAAAATATCCAGCCACCAGAAAATAGAGCGCCAGCGGAAAGACTCCAAAGATGATTCGCGCCAGAATGGGCGCGTAACTCGCATTCGCCGCCGGCATCAGATGGACCAGCCAGGAGCCGTTGATGCCGAAGACCGCGTCAAGATTTCGATTGACGGCGAACTCGACCCGCTGCGCATCCCACCTCTGCCCCGGCCAGAACCACATCCATCCGGGGCCGCGGATGAATGTGCCGATGACAATCATCAACACCCACAGGCCGATGAAGCCAAACAGGAACGTCCAAATGGCAAAGCGCCTCTGCTTGTAGGTGTAATAGCCGTTCCCGAGAGGATTCGCGTCAATATACGGGATGACCATGAGGCCGACGATAATCAGCGTCGGCATCAGCACCCCGGCAATCCACGGATCAAAATAGACGAGCATTTCCTGGAGGCCGAGGAAGTACCAGGGGGCCTTCGCCGGATTCATCGTGACATTGGGATTGGACGGCTCTTCGAGCGGCGCGCTCAACGTGATCGACCACACCATGAGCAGTACGGTGACAAGGACCGCTGCGACCAGCTCGATCCGCATCAGGTAAGGCCATGTATGGACTTCACGTTCCCACTTCGGGTTCCACGGTTCCGTCTTTCGGTACTCAGTCTTGGCGAGTTGCGGGTCAGCAGACAGCTTGTCGATCAGTCGGTCGTTCGCAAGCGCCTGCCGGAACGCGTACCAGACATAGAATGGAACAAGGAACAGCAGCGCCACGATCGGCACGTTGTCCGGTGCGGAAGCAATTTCCCAGATCTGGTGCCAGTTCATATTGGCCTCAAACCCCGTCTTTAGTTTTCAATCTTTCCGCCGTGCTGATACCCGATCCGATGCCCTATCGCGCAGAATAATATCTTCGAATCCTTAGATTCCAGGGATTGAGGCTGTGTCGCAACCACGCTTCGCTCGCGTCAGCGGCTAAAGCCGCTTGATACTGCAGTTCTTAACGGCCCGGCTAAATCCGGGTCCTACAAGGCCAGCCGTTCCCACACAGACTCTATTGCACGCCGCTAGGCCGCAAGATGACCGGCCGATGGCCCTTCTCTTCCTTAATTTCGGATTCCAGCATGACGGGCGCCGGGCCGGAAATTCCGCCGTCCTTACGCACGCGCCAGAAATGCAACGCCATGAAGATGCTCGCGATCAGAGGAATGGCGATGCAATGCCAGATGTAAGCGCGAAGAAGCGCGTTGGCATCGACAATCGATCCGCCTAGCAGCGCAAAACGCACGTCGTTATACGGAGTCATCCCCAGGAGCGCACCGAACGGCCCTTCGGTTCCTAACAATGGCGTTGCGCGAGCCATGTTCGTGCCCACGGTCACAGCCCAGAAGCCCAACTGGTCATCAGGGAGCAGGTAGCCGGTGAACGACAGCAGCAGCGTCAGCACCATCAGCAGAACACCGATGCACCAATTGAATTCGCGCGGGCGCTTGTAAGAGCCAGTCAGGAACACGCGGAACATGTGCAGCCAAACGGCGATGATCATCAAGTGCGCGGCCCAGCGATGCATATTGCGCAGCAGTTTGCCGAACGGCACGTCGTTCTCAAGGTAGAGGATATCGCGGAACGCCTGGACCTTCGACGGGTGGTAGTAGAACATCAGGAGCACGCCGGTAAAGGTGAGGACAATAAACAAGTAGAAGGTGATGCCACCCATTCCCCACGTGTATTTGTACTTGACGGCGTCGCGATTGACCTTCGCTGGATGCAAATGGAAGAAAACGTTGGACAGCATCGAGAGCGCGCGGTTGCGCGGCGTCTCATCGTGCTTAACGCGGAAGATCGAGCGGAAAAGCTGCGTCTTTTCGGGCTCTTTTAAGCCCTCCAGCTCGTCCTTGCCCTTTTCCTTGATGACTTGCTTGAGGTCCGTGACGTCCTGACGGACACGGTCGAGCAGCCCCGTACCCTTCTTTTCGCCGTTTTCTTCGGCCATCCCTATCCCCCTCAGCTTGTCCCGGATCCTGGGGAACTTCCCAGAAGCAGTTATCGAAACCGTTTACCTATACAGGCAAATACGCGCCCGGATCATTGAACTGATTGACTCCGGCCCGCGGGTCATCCATGTACAGCCTGCTCGTATCCACAATCAGTTTACCTGTGGCGTCCTTGTCAACGTGCGCGCGATCCATCGGGCGCGGCGCAGGGCCTTCGAAATTGACGCCTTCGCTGTCGTATCCACTCCCGTGGCAAGGACACTTGAATTTATTCTCCGAGGACTTCCATTCCGGCGTGCATCCCAGGTGCGTACACCGCGCGAAGATTACGAAAATCCGGTCCGGCTCGCGAATGATCCACACGCGGTTCGTCATCAGATAACTCTGGTCAATCCCCAATGAAAAATCAGCCGGATACCCGATGTTGAAGACCGTGTTGGGTTCGTACAAGGCCCGCGGAAAGAAAAACCGCAAGAACATCAGCAGATTGATGCCGAGGTATCCGTAAATCATCCCCCAAATCACACGCCGCCGCATCTTATCCGGCGGTTCTGCGCTCTCACCTTTACTTTTCGCCGCCGGCTTTGTTACTGCGGGTGGCGGCGCTGTTGGGGGTGTTGCGGCTTTCGGTGCTGGGGGCGCCGCCGTGCTTCCCTCTACTGGGTCGGCCATAATGGCGCGAATCAACCTCTCGATGGAAAGTATGAATCGACAAGATACTGCTCCAAGATCAGCTCTCTTATATATTCTGCGCACGCGTTTGTGTCAAGACGAATTACGAATCTTGGTAATTCCTCTTAAAGACCGGATAGACGAAGGCTAAACACAGAGTTCACAGAGGCAAAGAGAACGCAGCGCGGCTGAGCCGCCGCAGACAGACTCAGCTTCAGCGGCAAAGCCGGCTTCAAAGAAACTTCGGTTTGGCCGGGCTGAAGCCCGGCCCTCCAAAGTGAGCCGAAATTCTTTGCTCGGCACGCCGAATCTCAACATTAGTAGTACAGAGGGCTAAGCGCAGCGCCGGTTCGGATCTACGCGATAGCTTTGAGTACGAGATCGGCGAGGGCCGAAATGAAAGTCGGCGAGTCCCCTACGGCAGGCATCATCTCAAATTGCTCGACGCCGAGTTCGTGCGCTTGTTCGCGGGCTTCGATATTGATTTCATGAAGGGTCTCGATGTGTTCCGTGACAAACGAGATGGGAGCGACCAGCAGCCTTTTCTCCCCCGCGCCCGCCAAGTGGCCGATTGTTTCGGTCAAAGAAGGCGACAGCCACTTGCGGCGTCCCACCTTGCTCTGATAGCAGAGCGTATGCGGGTTCTTCCAGGCGCCGCACTGCATTACGAGACGCACGGTCTCTTCCACTTGCCGCGCATATGGATCCCCGCGCTCGATGAGGCTCAACGGCAGGCCATGCGCGCTGAACACGATATGCGCGCGATCCGGTTCGTCAAAGTGGGTCAGAGAGAGGGCAATTTGTTCGGCGACCGATTGGATGTATAATGAATGATCGAAAAACTGCTCAATCGCGTGTGACCGCAGGCGGCTTCCGTTTGTGTGATACAGCCTCTTCCATTCCTTCAAGCTGCTGGACGTCGTGGCAAACGAATACTGCGGGTACAGAGGAAGAAGAACGAGTTCCGAGGCGCTCGAGGCGTTTACCCCGGCTACGGCTTCCGCAGTGAGCGGATTCCAATACCGCATCGCGATGAAGCATCGCGCGTCGCAGTGCGGGGCAAGCGCCGCTTCCAGAGCGCGGGCCTGCCGCTCCGTGAGCAGCCGGATGGGCGAATGTCCGCCGATGGCATCGTAGTGCTCGCGCACGGTGCCTGCGCGGTTCCGGGAAATCCATCGCGCCAGAGGCCGCCGTGCAAACCACGCTCCGAAGAAATCGATAATGTCGGGATCGCAAAAAAGGTTGTAGAGAAATGGCTCGACTGCGGCAGGCGAATCCGGCCCGCCCAATTGAAACAGCACGACGCTGATTTTTTTCTTTTCGGTCACAAGTCAGTTCCGGGATCGGCCGGATGAATCGGCTACTTCCCGCCTTCTTTCAGCCGGCGAATATCGTCTTGCAGGCTTGCTATCCGGCGGGCGACCGAAAACACGTAGACGCAAAAAATGGCCCAGATTGCAACGTAGGCCGCCACCAGAAAATTCATGTTCTTCATCGATTCTCTCCCTGGCCGCGAACCGGTCAGACGAATGTTTGCCGCACCATATCGGCGCTCACGCAGGGCCCATTCAGCGGGTTTTGCGCGATTCTTCCAGGCGAAGCGCATCCACTTCCGTGCGCAATGCTTCCAGCCGGTACCGTATCCGGATCAACAGCGTCATCACGCCGAGCGTCGCGACCCAGCAGAGCATCAGGACGCGCCACATCCGGCCGTCAAGCGATCCTCCAGCGCCGATCACGGGTTGGGGGTGCTGCGTCCGAAACCACCAGATCGAAAAATAGACCAGCGGAATATCCAAAGCCGCGAAGATTCCAAATACGGCCGAGACCATCGCGCGGCGCTCGGGCTCATCGACAAGCGTTCGCAGCACGAGGTAACTGACGAACAGGACCCACAATAAGAACGAGGAAGTCAGCCGGGCATCCCAGGTCCACCAGATTCCCCATACGGGTTTGGCCCAGATGGGGCCGGTCACGAGTACGACGGTAAAAAATGCCACGCCCACTTCGGCGGACGCGACGCTGAGCCAGTCCCACTTGAGAGAGCGCGTCCGCAGGAAGGCAATGCTGCCGATAAATACGAGGAAAAAAGCGACAAAGCCCGTCCACGCACTTGATACGTGGAAATAAAAAATCCGCTGGACCAGCCCCATGGTCGCTTCCTCCGGAGCCTGGATCAGCGCGCCGTAGCTTGCCGCCGCGAGCAGCAGAAAGACCACCACGACCGACGGGAATGAAATCGCCGCGCCAGACGGAGTTCGCGATTGAGATTCGCTTGCCATCTCACTCCTCCAATAGATATTCGCCGAACAGCCATGCCGCCGTTAAAAATACTACGTCAAATGCGGCCAAAAATGTCAACCAGACCACGGACAGATCGAACGGGTCGCGCAGAATCCCTGCTGTAGCTTCCGTGCTGGCGATCAGGACCGGCGCCAGCACCGGCAGGAGTAACAGCGGCAGGAGAAGCTCCCGCAGGCGCGCCTGCGCTGCGACGGCGGAAAACACGGTCCCGGTTGTTGCCAGGCCGATCGTCCCGAGCGCAAGAACCAGAACCAGCGGCGCAAGGACCGGGATAATCGCGATGTTATACAACACCGCGAATACGGGCAGCAGAATCAATTCGACCAGAAGCAGAAACAGAAAATTCGCCGCCATCTTCCCCGCCAGAATGCTGAACGGGTCAATTGGAGCGAGGCGCAGAGCCGCCAGCGTATCATTCGTCTGCTCACGCAAAAATGACGGCTGCAACATGAGCGAGCCCGCGAAGAGAAACGCGAGCCACAGAAGGCCGGGGCCGAATCGTCGCGATTCCGAAGACGTGGGATCGAAGGTAAAGCTGAATAGGACGAGGACAATCAGCACAAACACGACCGTCGTCCCGAGCAATTCGCGCGAGCGGAATTCGGTGCGGAGTTCCTTGGCCAGGATTGTGGCGGTGGAGTGGGCCAGGCTCATCGCGTGTCTCCTTCGGCTGTCTCACGCACTGCAGCCATCGCCAAGACACCGTGGGGGTCGCCATGCGGGCCTGAATCGTGGGTGACTTCGCCGCCTTCCAGGCGAATCGCGCGCGTGACAGAAGCCTGCGTTTCGTTCCTCCCGTGCGTGCTCATCACGATCGTGCAGCCGGAGGCATGCAAATTCGCGAGGGTCGCGCCCAGCCACTGCTGTCCTTCCGGGTCCAGGCCCGCGGCAGGCTCATCGAGAAGGAGCAACTGCGGCGAAGCAAGCAGCGCGCGCGCAATCGCCAGGCGCTGCCGCATGCCGCGCGAAAATGTCCTGACCATGTCATCCGCGCGGCGCGCAAGGCCCACAGGTTCGAGAGATTCACGCGCGCGCGTGACCGGGTCCGGCAAATCAAAGAGCTTTGCGAAAAAGACCAGATTTTCCTCGGCTGTGAGTTCGTCGTATACGAGCGTGTGGTGAGCGACCATCCCAATACGGCGCTTTACAGCGTCAGTGGACAAAGTTGCAGCGCCAGAGCAAAACGCAATTTGGCCTCTTGAAGGACGCGCGAGCAGCGCCGTGATCTTCAGCAGCGTCGTCTTGCCGGAGCCGTTGTGGCCCACCAGTGCAACACACTCCCCTGCCCCGATTTCGAACGAGATGCCCCGCAACGCCATGCGCATTCCATAGCGTTTCTCGATACCGGAAAAGCTGATGCGCAATCCGACGTCCGGGGAAGATGAATGCGGCGTGGCCACGCGCGACGGCTCAGCCCTGGACCAGATCGCGCAGCAATTGCTCCGCGCGGCCGCGCTCCCGGGCGTACTCCTCGTCAGAAATTGTGCCCGCCTGGCGGCGCAATTCGATGCGCAGGAGAGTGTCCTTGAGCGAGTCGAGGTTCGTGTCCACTTCCCGCTTGACCTTCTGGGCGAGCGGAGTAATGGGTAGCGTTGTGTTCGCTTTCGCCTGCGCCGCGCGCTGAGCCTTGCGTCCTTTTGGTCCAGCGGATGAAGCCGTCACCGGTGCGGCTGCCACGGCCGGAACAGGCTGCCGCAACAGCAAACCCACTCCGACGGCAAAGATCGCGGCCAGTCCGCCGAGCAAAATCCATTTTTCATTGTCGAGACGCGCGGGAGCGGCCTGGACCGTGGGGCCCGGGCCGGAGTCTCGTCCGTTGACTTGATCCGCCTCCGAGGAAGATTCGGCGGAGGGCGGCGCAGTTCCTGAAATCGTAACGTCAAAAGCCGAGCCCGCCTTCATGGAATCCTTCGAAAAGACGTTAAAACCCTGTTCGGTTCCGGCGGCGTTGAACCCAGGGCTCGAAACCTGCATGGTCGGAGGGATGACCAGCAAGACGCGCTGCGCGTCGTAGTGCGAAGCCGCACGCAACGAGGCACGATTTCCAGCATAGGGAACCACGTAGGAGAGACGCACTCCGTTCTGTCCGGGCTGGAACGCATAGGCAATCGCGTAGCGGCCCTTGCCCTTATCGATCGTTCCCTGCTTCACCGGCATGCCGGAAGGGCCAAACGTGGATACCTGCTCGAGCTCGGCGCCCTCGGGAATCGTGAATTCGAAATTGCCATCTTGTTTATAGTAGGCAGCGGGAGGGTTCGAATTGTTCTGGATCGAGTATTCCTCGCCAACCATGAGCTTGTCTCCGTTTGGCTGGAACACGAGCAGACGCAATGGAACCTGCACGGATTGCGGATTTGTCGTGGGCTCGTACACCGTGACGTCGACCGTAGGCGTCCCCGGAGTGAGTGGCTGATGAAAATTCACGCCGCGATAGACCGCGCGGATCAGCATCGGTCCGGCACCGATCGCTGTACTATCCATATGATAGCGGCCTTCGGCATCGGTCTTCGTGCTCGCTACGGTCTGCATGCCTCCCTGAAGCTGAATCAACAGGACGTCAACGCCGGCAGCGGGCTTATTGCCGTTGGTTCCGTTGTGGACGACGCCGGAAACCGTGCCGGCCTGGGCGGAGACAGCCGCAAGTAAAAGTACAAAGGCAAAGCAACACGCGCGCAATTCATTCCGTGTCAGGCGAGTCTTCATAAACGAGATGATTCCCTCAAGATCACGATTCCGTAATTTCAAATTCTTCTCTGGAGCGAGAGGCAGCACTGTGTTTCACAAAATCAAAATTTGCCAAACCTGAGCTTCTAGGAACGAGGGGGCGTCGCGGCCGCGGGATCCCGCCGGGCGACAGCGGCCTGATTTCCGGTGGCATTTTCAATTTCCAAAAGCACCTGTGCCGCCTCATTCTCGAGCGCGTCCCTCATTTGTTCGTAGTCCTGCTCCGCGTACTTTCCCGCCCGGTTCTCAAATTTAAGATCGCGCAAATTGTCGTAGATCGAGTCCCGGCGTTCGAGCAATTGATCGAGCTGCGAGCGGTGCGGAGCGGAATCCGCTTCATCTGGTTCAATCCAGAAAACAAAAGTCAGCACCGCCAGCGTAAGAACCAGACATGCTGAAAGCATGACGGCATCTGGAAGCACTACAGCGGCGATTGCAAGCGTGAAAGTCATTGGCCTTCAGTCCTCAGTCTCCCGGTCCGCTTGCTGGCGGGCACGCTCCAGTTGCACATTGCGCAATTCGGAGGCCGTGGTTACAGCGGCCACCGGTGCGCCAGAAGCGGAAGCAAGTCTCTCGACGTCCCGCCGGCGCCACAACCGGATAATCACCAGGACAATTCCGAGGCCCAGCGCGAATGCAACGCCCGGAATGTACCAGGCGATGCTGCTGAACCCGTGGGTGGGCGGCGCGCTCAATACTTTCTCTCCATACTCCTGCACAAAATCCTGAACGATCAGGTCGTCCGCCTCGCCCGAAGCGACGTGCTGGTCGAGCTCCTTGAGCATGGGCGCGGAAGACGGGCAATTGATGTGGTTGCACTGCGTGAGAATCTGGCCGCAGCCGCACATGCACATGAGCTTCGCGCCGATGACCTTGGCGCGCTCAGTTTTTTGCGCTTTCACGTGCAAGGGGAGCATCGCAGAGGCGATTCCCACGAAGACGGAAAAAATCAGTGCGAGACGGCGACGCTTAGCCATTGTCTTTCGGGATCTGCGCTCTGGCAGAAATAGAAGCATGCGCGGGCCGCGTTCCGTCGAGAACACGGGAAGTTTCCGTCGCCGGAGACATGACCATCACAACCTGGCGGTTCGGCAGCAGCGCCAGAATGGTTCCGAGGACGACAACCACACCACCGAGCCAGATCCACTTCACCAGCGGGTTCAGGTAGGCGTGAATGACCGGGAGATTGGTGTCCGGACTGCGCCCGGCATACACCACGTAGAGGTCTTCCTTGAGCGTGGAGGAAATCGCGACCATCGTGCCGGATTCTTCATTCGAGGGATAAAAGCGCCGCTGCGGATAGAGCATCATCACGGAGCGGCCGCCCTTGTCCACGTCGATCGTGGCGCGCTCGGAGGAGTAGTTGGGTTGCTGATCGGAATCGAAATTCTGGAGGTGGAGCGTGTAGGGCCCAATCGCCATCACCGATCCCGCCGACATCTCCATCTGCTTATCCTGATTGAACGCCTGTCCGGAAATGCCGATAAAGACCAGCACCATGCCGAAGTGGATCACGTATCCGCCATAGCGGCGCGTATTCCGCATGGTGAGCTGCCCGACGGAAGAAAACAGATTGGAGCCGGTGCGCGCAGCGATGACGCGCGCTCCACGGTAGAACTCGGAAAAAACCGTGAACGTCACAAACCCTGAAAGCAACAGGCACAGCGTGACGTAAAATTCGCGGAGACCGAATGCCATGGCGATTGCCGCGGTCACAATGCCGCCCAGCAGCGGCCAGCCAAAATTCCTGCGGAGACTCTCCATGGAAGTCTTGCGCCAGGCAAGAAGCGGGCCAACGCCGGTCAGGAACAACAGGAACATCGCAATCGGGATGTTGACGCGGTTGAAAAACGGCGGGCCAACACTGATCTTCGTTCCGCGAATCGCCTCGGAAAGCACCGGGAAAAGCGTGCCGGAGAGGACTGCGACGCAGGCAACCAGGAGAATCAGGTTGTTGAAAAGAAAACTCGACTCACGAGAAATCATCGAGTCAAGCTGGTTGTCGCTGCGCAAATAGTCGCGATTCTTCAGAAATGCCGCAAGGCAAGCGGCGATCGCGATAATGAGAAAGCCAACGAACCAGTGCCCGATCGAAGACTGCGCGAAGGCGTGCACGGAACTGACTACGCCGCTGCGGGTCAGGAACGTCCCGAAGATCACCAGCAGGAACGTCGTGAAGACCAGCCAGACGTTCCACACGCGCATCATGCCGCGCTTTTCCTGCATCATCACGGAGTGAAGGAACGCCGTGCCGGTCAGCCAGGGCATCAAGGAAGCGTTTTCGACCGGATCCCAGGCCCAGTAACCGCCCCAGCCAAGCACCGCATAGGCCCAGTGCGCACCGAGCAGAATCCCCGCCGACTGGAAGCACCAGGCAATCATGGTCCACTTTCGAGTCAGGTGGATCCATTTCTCGCCCGGATAGCGGCCAAGCAAAGCGGCCATCGCAAACGCAAACGGAATGGTGAAACCGGTATAGCCCGAATACAAGACCGGAGGATGAATCACCATCTCCGGATACTGGAGCAGCGGATTGAGGCCGTGTCCGTCCGCCTGGGAAGCCAGATGCAGCACTCCACCCGCACCCGGAGATGCCAGGACCTGGAACGGACTGGCGACAAAATTGTTGAGCGTGAGAAAGAATAGCTGCACACCGGCAAGTACGACGCCGACATAAGGCATCAGTTCCGGATGCTTGCCTCGATAGGCGAACAGGGCGGAAAAAACATAAATCGAGAGCAAGAAGCTCCAGAACAGCAGCGAGCCTTCCTGTCCGGACCAAACCGCGGAAATCTTGTAAAACGTGGAGAGGTTGCGATTGCTGTGCTGTGCCACATAGGCCATCGCAAAGTTGTCGGTAAAAAACAGATAAACCAGGCTGGCCATCCCAATCCAGACAAGGGCGCAAACCGCAAAGCCGGCATTGCGCGCGGATTTAATCAGAAGCGGGCGGCGGGTGATGACAGCGGCAATTCCGCCAGCGATTGCGTATATCGCCAGAGCGAAAGCCAACAGCAGAGCGTACGATCCGAACAGGTCCAAATTAATTCCTCGATTCTTGCCTGTTCAATGGCTGGCCAAAATTATCTTCGGCCTCACGGAATTTTCAGCCGGCCTAGCTTCATTTTCGCAGGCGCCAAGTGGGGCCCGCACCCGCCAAACGTTGCCAGGTCAGATCCTTCAGCTCTTACTCTTCGGATCTGAAGAGTAATTTGCAGGGGCAGGCGGCGCCTGTCCAGGGGCTGCCTCATACTTAGACGCGCACTTGGCCTGAACGGTCTCAGCCACAAACCGGCCATCCGGCTGCACTTTACCTTCAACCAGGCACTGTGCGCCGTCCTTGAACGTGTCGGGCAGCGGGTCCGATCCCACGTAACTGACGGGAAGCCCCTTCCCTTCCTCAACCAGAACGAAATCGACGCGGCCGGACAAGTGTTGTATCGACCCGGCCTTGACGTCCCCGCCAACGCGGAGGCGCTGGTGCAGGGACGCGCCACTCAAGGTCGGGATTTCCGAGATCGTGTGGTAATACGTCTTGCTTTGCTGAGCTCCGACGTAGGCCAAGCATGAGAGGGTAACAACGATGATGGCAGACCCGATCGCAAACTTCGCTTTACTTTTCACGAAATACCCCCTAGTCGAGAGTTTCTCTGAACTTGCCTAAGACCGATTCTATCACACCCCAGAGGAGGTTGCCGCCCAAGGTATCTCTATGATCAAGGCCTTGCGGAACCTCGTTAGCGACGATGTGTCGCCTGCCTCGGGGAGCGCCAATGGCCGCCCCTGGTCGAGCAACAAGAGCTGGCCTATGCCGGCCTGCTCGAGAATCGCAATCAGATGTCCCATGTTGGTTCCCAGGAGCGCGACGTGCTTGGGTTTGTAGTTAAATCGTATTCGTTTGAGGAGCGTGGGGCCAAGACGCGAGATGCATGCGCGCGCCGCGTCCTCATCTATGCCTGGACCCGCAGGATGTCGCGGTGTCATCGGGCATTCGGACAAGTACGTGAGGTAATACCCTCGCCTTTGAAATTCGAGGAGCTTGGCCGTGTCAGACTCGGCCCCGTTCGTTTCCAGATGCGATTTCCCTTCGAAAGCCGAAATACCCAGCGCCGTCAGGAAAGAATCGAAAAGCTCTCGTAATTTCGGCGGCCTGTAAAAATCATCTTCCGGGCTCGCAGTCGGCTCCAGTGCCACAAAGAGCACGTTGATGTGCAGCGGACGAAATCGAGTGGCAAGTTCAAGGCGTTCCAGCCGCGCGGCGATGTGCCCAGCCGAGGCATCAAGACCGCACCCATCGCACGCTATCGCAGTGGAGCGCGCGTCCATGTGTAGTGTCATCCTACAGCAATCATTGCAGCTTAGGGTACGTGAAACAACAGACGGGACACCTGGAAATTGGGAACACCTGGCGTATCTTGGGAGGCGTGAAGTTGGAAGGCGCGCCGTGATCGAGGACGGAGCGCCCTCCGCTGCTCAATCCGCGCGGCCTGGGAGTTCCAGGGCTGAATGAGGCCGCAGTTCTTGAGCAAACTGAGACACAGAGATCTTTCCCTAAGTTGAAACACGCAGACCGGTAGTAAGTTGCGTTGAAGATATGGATTTCACGTCGTGGCCTATGGGAGGGAACAGGAAAAAGCTTTGCGGCAGAAATACGCCATCATTTCTTGCCCAACTTTTTTTGGAGGCAATACTTGAGCTCTGGGCTGATCTCGGTAATTTCCATCCCTGCACTCACCAGAAACTTGCAGCTCAGCAATTCGTGCGGCTGGTCATCATCTACCAGTTTCCCGACCACGCGGCAATACTGGCAGTCCTGATTCCAGCAGAAACGCCCATATGGAATGGTTTCCGGACTGATGTATTGAAAACAGCGGAGAATCGTATTTTTCTCCGGGACCTCGAACGTCTTGCCTAGAACCTTGATCTGGATCAGCCGTTCGTACGGACGAAATACCTGATTGGTTTCATTCGTACCGGCTGCATCCGTGACCTGAGGTTCGGTTGACTTTGACATGAGAGGAATTTCTCCGCCTGAATAGACTAGACGAGATGTCCCGGCGCAACAACGGAGATACTCCGCCGTGGTGCGAATGTGGCAATGCTGCCCGGGAACCAAATTCGTGTGGATGGACGGTGCGAGGACCGGTCAGGCTCGAACAGCTTCGAAGAACTGGCCCATATGCCGGAACTTCTCGTAGCGGCGTTCGAGCAGCGCCGCGGGAGTGAGCGCGAGGAGAGAGCGAAGAGAGCGATTGAGAACCGGGTCCAGGAGCCTAGCGGAACCTTCATGGTCCAAGTGCGCGCCTCCCTCGGGTTCGGGAACAATTTCGTCAATAATCCCGAGTTCACTCAAATCGCGGGGTGTGATTTTGAGCGCTTCTGCGGCCATTTCCGCTTTGGCCGCGTCGCGCCAAAGAATGGAAGCGCAGCCTTCCGGCGAAATTACGGAATAGATGGAATTCTCCAGCATGTTCACGCGATCCCCGACGGCAATCGCCAGTGCGCCGCCTGAGCCGCCTTCGCCTGTGATCGTCACGATGATGGGGACTGGCAAGCGGGCCATTTCCCGCAAATTCCGGGCGATGGCTTCGGCTTGTCCCCGCTCCTCGGCGTCAATGCCCGGATATGCACCCGGCGTATCCACGAACGTAAGAATCGGGCGGCCGAATTTGGCGGCGAGATGCATGACGCGGAGCGCCTTGCGGTAGCCCTCCGGCTTCGCCTGGCCGAAATTCAGAGCTACTCGCTGCTTCGTGTCTCTTCCCTTCTGTTGTCCGATCACGGCCACTGCCCGGCCGTGATACTTGGCGAAGCCTGCGATCATTGCCGGATCGTCGCCGTACGCCCGATCGCCATGCAGCTCGTGGAAGTCCTCAAACAGAATGCGGACATAATCCATCATGTACGGGCGCTGCGGATGGCGCGCCAGGAGAGTTCGCTGCCACGCATCCAGGTGCTTGTAGAGCTCGCGGCGCAGATGCGAAACTTCGGTTTGGAGACGATCGAGATCGGGCGAAGGAACGTCCGGCCTTGCGAGGCGGCGCAGATCTTTCACTTCGCGTTCGAGCTTTTCGATT
The DNA here is from genome assembly GCA_041488495.1 of Terriglobia bacterium. Taxonomy (GTDB): domain Bacteria; phylum Acidobacteriota; class Terriglobia; order Acidiferrales; family UBA7541; genus Palsa-360. Next base: position 98,666 of record JBGPPL010000010.1, on the reverse strand, counting down.
TCTTCTTTCCGAGGGTCTTTCTTCATCATGTAATGACCAGCGGTCAGATTTTACCCGCGGGCCTCCAATTGGACGGCGTCTTCTCCACACAGCTTGCGAACTGCCTGAACTAGGTCCTGATCCGCACGCACGCGCTGATCGGCGTGCAGCGTGGCCACGGCGCCTTCGGAAGATATGAGATCGAATGCGATGGAGCACGAACCCGGCTTGCTGGCAAAGAGTTCCTTCAATTCGTCGAGGATATTGGCGTCCATCGCCGCCATGTCCACGCGCACGCGCATGAGATTCGGAGGACGCTGGCCGATATCTTCGAGCCGCCGGGCGTCCATCACGGCAAGCCGCGTTCCCGCCTCCTCGACATTGACGCGCCCCTTCAGCACCAGCGGCGCGCTGCTCTTGAAGACGCCTTCGAGGCGGGCAAATGATTCGGGGAAAGCGAGCACTTCGAGGACTCCGGTCATGTCCTGCAGCGTGAGAACGCCCCAGCGGTCGCCCTTGCGAGAGCGCATGCTGCGTGTGGCAATTACGATGCCGCCGACGGTAATTTCTTCCCCGTTCTTCCGGCCTTCCACGGCAGCCAGATCAATGGCTCCCAGCTCGGTGAGTTTCGCTGCGTATTTTGAAAGAGGATGGCCGGAGACGTAGAAACCGACCGTCGCAAATTCCGACGCAAGCAATTCGTGTTCGGGCCATTCTTCCAGGTCCGGCAACGGTTCCTCGGCCGGAGCCACCGCGGCGGCAGCGCCGCCGAAAAGTCCGTGCTGGCCGCTGGTTCGTTCGCGCTGGCGGCGCTGGGCGCGCTCCATCGCGCGGTCAATCACGGCGAAGATCTGCGCCCTTCGGGCTCCAAGAGTATCCATCGCACCGGATTTGATCAGGCTTTCCAGGACGCGCCGGTTGAGCAGCCGCGTGTCCACGTGATCGCAGAACTGGTAAATCGAGGTGAAGCGGCCGAGTTCCCCGCGCGCCTCGAGAATTCCCTTCACCGTGTTCTCGCCGACGTTCTTGATCGCTTGAAGGCCGAACCGGATGGATTCGCCGACGGGTGTGAAATTCAGGTCGCTCGAGTTGACATCGGGCGGAAGCACCGTGATGCCCATGCCGCGCGCTTCATTGATGTATTTCACGACTTTTTCGGTGTTGCCCGTTTCCGATGTGAGCAGCGCGGCCATGAATTCGACGGGGTAATGCGTTTTCAGGTAAGCAGTCTGATACGCGAGCAGCGCGTACGCGCAGGAGTGAGATTTGTTGAAGCCGTAACCAGCGAATTCGGCCATCAAGTCGAATATCTTCTCGGCCTTCTTCATGGGAACTTTTCTCGCTGCGCACCCGGCCAGAAACTTTTCGCGCTGGGCAGCCATTTCTTCGCGGTTCTTTTTTCCCATCGCGCGGCGCAGGATGTCGGCTTCACCGAGAGAAAATCCCGCCAGGCGATTTGCGATCTGCATTACCTGTTCCTGGTAGAGAATCACTCCGTAGGTCTCTTCGAGAATTTCCTTCAATTCGAGCAGATCGTAAGTGACGCGCTTCTTGCCGTGCTTCCGGTTGATGAAGTCGTCGATCATGCCGCCCTGGATCGGACCGGGACGATATAGGGCGTTGAGTGCGGTCAAGTCCTCGAGACGCGTGGGCTGGTAACGGCGCAGGATGTCCCGCATGCCATGGGATTCAAACTGGAAGATGGCCGTCGTCTCGCCGCGGGCAAAAAGCTTGTACGTCAGTTGGTCATCGAGCGGAAGCGCGCCCAGATCGACGTGAACGCCGCGATTCTGCTCGACCATGTGCACCGCGTCGTCAAGAACCGTAAGCGTGGTCAGACCCAGGAAATCCATCTTCAGCAGACCGATGTGTTCAAGGCCCTTCATGTCGTACTGCGTCGTGATTTCATCCCGGTTCGACTTGTACAAAGGGACGATGTTCGTAAGCGGCTCGGGAGAAATGACGACGCCGGCAGCGTGCGTCGACGCGTGCCGCGCGAGTCCTTCGAGGCGCTTTGCCACTTCCATCATGTCGACGTACCGGGGATCGCTATTAATCTGCGTGCGAAGCTGAGGGGACTGCTTGAGCGCCTCATCGAGCGTGATGTTGAGTTGGTTGGGGACGAGTTTCGCGATTCGGTCCACTTCCCCGTAGGGCAAGTCCATGGCGCGTCCGACGTCCTTGATCGCCGCCTTGGCCGCCATCGTCCCAAATGTGATGATCTGCGCGACATTCGAACGGCCGTACTTCCCGGTCACGTATTCGATTACGTCGCCGCGCCGACGCTGGCAGAAATCAATGTCAATGTCTGGCATCGAGACGCGCTCGGGGTTGAGGAAGCGTTCGAACAGGAGGTCGTACTGGAGCGGATCGACGTCGGTGATCTGGAGCGCGTAACTCACCAGGCTGCCGGCAGCGGAACCGCGGCCGGGGCCGACAGGAACTCCCTGCGACCTCGCGTAGCGAATGAAGTCCCAAACGATCAAGAAATAGCCGGCATAGCGCATCTGCTTGATCATGCGAATTTCATTCGTCAGGCGCGACTCATATTCGGCGAGAGTTTTTCGCAGCCGGCCTTCCCTGGCGCGAGCTTCGAGGACAGGCACGCGCGAGGCGAAACCGTCGCGCACGACGGCCTCGAAATGACTATCGACCGTATGGCCCTCGGGAACCTGAAATTCAGGAAACGAATTCTGCATCGCTTCGATCTTGACGTTGCAGCGTCCGGCAATCGCCACCGTGCGCTCGAGCGCCTCCGGAATTTCGCCGAACACCCGCGCCATTTCTTCCGCGGTCTTGAAGAAAAACTGGTCGGTGGCGAATTTCATGCGGTGCGTGTCACTCATCGTCTTGCCCGTCTGGATGCAGAGCAAGACTTCCTGCGCGCGCGCATCGGCATGGGTCAGATAATGGCAGTCGTTCGTAGCGACGAGAGGAATGCCCGTTTCGCGCGACAGGCCGACGATTTGAGGATTGACACGCTTTTCGATTTCCAAGCCCTGGTCCTGGATTTCCAGAAAGAAGTTTCCCTTGCCGAAGATATCGCGCAGACGGTACGCAGCTTCACGCGCTTGATCCGGGCGCTCTTCCACCAGACCTTCGGTCACTGCGCCGCGCAAACAGGCGGACAACGCAATCAATCCGCTGCTGTGCTTGGCGAGCAGGTCGTAATCAATCCTGGGCTTGTAGTAGAAGCCTTCGAGATATCCCGCGGAAACGAGCTTGATGAGGTTGCGATACCCTTCCGCGTTTTCACATAACAGCACGAGGTGATTGGTGCCGCGCTGCCCGGGCTCGCCGGGAGAATCCGAGCGGCCGTTTGCCGCCCCGCGTCGAGAAGATTCGCCGCGGTCGTGCCGGCTTCCCTTGGCGACATAGACTTCGCAACCGATGATGGGCTTGACGCCGCGCGTTCTGGCCTTGTGGTAAAAAGACTCGGCGGCGAAAAGATTGCCGTGATCCGTAACAGCCACGGCGGGCATCTCGCGGCGTGCCGCTTCGTTCACCACTTCTTCGAGATCGCACGCTCCGTCCAGAAGGCTGTAATCCGTGTGCAGATGCAGGTGAACGAATCGAGAGGTGTCCATGCCGAACGCTATTCTAATCGCGTGCGGAGATTTTAGCTACGACGCGATTCGGCAAACGATTGGTGGATACTGGCCAGTGCTTGCAATGCCAGCGGAACGGGCGCCTATTTCTTCTTTCCACGCGCCTTCAGTTTTTCCCGCCCCGTCAGCGCAGACTTCCGCTGCAGGGAAGCAGGTTTCGATCCGGATGGTTTTCCTTTTGTTGCGGGAGACGGGCGTGCCGGCGCTTCTGGCCGGGGAGCAGCGGATGACTTGGCCGGGGTTGCTACCGGATTCACCGCCGCTCCCTTCTTCGTTTTTTCCGGTTTCTTTTTCTCCTCTACTTTTTTCGGTGGCTCCTTGATGCCCGCGAGCTTGCGCAAGACCCTGGCATGATCCTCCGGTTTGCGAGCCTTACCTAGCAGTTGCGCCCGGAAGAAATCCTCCAGCACCTTGTCAAATTTCGGTCCGCGTTCAAGGCCGACGGCTTCCAGCTCGGCGGCGACGCCGGGCAATGCATGGCGCAAGGGCTTCCACTTGAACAGATAGTTGCGAATTTTGCCGACGGCTTTCGAATTCGAAGACTCGGCCAAAATATATGCCAGCAAGTCTTGCCGCGCTTTTTCAAGGAAGGCATAGGCATCTCGGGGCGAAGCGGTCTTTGGACCCGCGAGGATCTTCACAACCTTCGCCGCTTCTGATTCGAGTTCTGCCACGGCATGTATTTCCGCGGAACGCAGCGCCATACGAGTGAGCGCTGAGCCTCGCTCGCGCTGTTTGAGCCGGCCGAGTATGGCGAGCGCAACAGCGGCAAACAGGCGCGGCCGGAAACCAGCGCCCCCCATGTCGTCCCGTACACGAGTGATCCGATTGATCGCATCATAGTCCGGATGCCGCTTCGCGAGCTGCGGATGCAATACACCCAAAAGATCTCGCGCTTCCCAGGCCTTGAGGACGGCAACAGGTTTCTCTTCACGCGCGACTTGCCGGAACTCACTCCCCGCGTCTTCCGGTGAGATCGTTTCATGCAGACCGCGCTCCATCGCCAGGTTGAACCACTCAGCGGTACGGGCATCCATCTTGAACCCCATGCGCGCGCCGTAGCGCAGGGCGCGCAACAAACGCACGGGTTGGTTGGTAAAGCTATGGATGGAGAGCGTGCGAATCTCCCGCCGCTCGAGATCGGCGAGGCCGTTGGTCGGATCGAGCAGGAGACCGCGGGAATTCACATTCAGCGAGATCGCGATCGCGTTGATGGAGAAATCTCGCCGCCGGAGGTCTTCCATGATGGTGGAGAACCGGACCTCAGGCTTGGTTCCCGGATGCGCGTAGATATCCTCGCGCGCGGCGGCGATGCTCGCGTCCACGTCGCCGGCCAGGATGAGCTCCACGTGGCGGAGACGTTCATTTTCGCTAATGACCTGCGCGCCGCCCTTCTCGAGCTCCCGGACGATGCGCGCTGGATTCCCTTCCATGGTGAAATCCAGATCACGGATCGGCATTCCGGAGGTCAGGTCCCGTACGGCGCCGCCGACGAGATAGAGATTGCATTCGGTGGCTATGGCCAGTTCCTGGATACGAACCAGGGCAGCGCGTTGTTCGGCAGAGAGCCGGCTTTCCAGCAAGTACATGTAATCAGGCATGCGTGTCCCGTCCTCGGTGGAGGATGCGCCTGTGTGAATCGCGCCCTCGAACCCGGTCGAATTTTCGATCCGACGAATCCCTTCCCGTGGATCGACTGATGGCCATCACGCGCGCGGGTGATGAGCCTTGTAGATTTGCTTCAGGCGCTCCTCGACCACGTGCGTGTAAATCTGCGTCGTCGAAATATCAGCATGCCCCAGCATGAGCTGGACCGAACGCAAATCCGCTCCCCCCTCCAGAAGATGCGTGGCAAAACTGTGACGAAGTTTATGTGGAGTCAGCCGTCCGCGCAAACCCAGCTTAACGCCGTAATCATGCATCATCTTCCAGATGGTGATGCGGCTGAGCCTCCGGCCGCCTTGCGTCAGGAACAGCACATGACAGTGGGGCGCCGGGGTTCCAGGACGGACGAATCGCGGCCGCGCTTTGGCAAGGTATTCCTCGACGGCCGCAATGGCCTTGCGTCCGATGGGAACCAGGCGTTCCTTGTCACCTTTCCCGATGCATCGGATGCAGCCCATCCGCATATCCATGTCCGAAAGACGCAGGTTGAGCAATTCGGAAACCCGAAGACCAGTGGAATAGAGTACTTCGAGCATGGCCCGGTTTCGCAAACCGATGGGGGTGGCCGCATTCGGGGCCGTCAGGAGACGGTCCACCTCGTCCACGCGCAGATAGGTGGGAAGACTCTGCCGGATCTTCGGAGACTCGAGGTTTTCCGTCGGATCCACGCGGAGCAACTCTTCCATCAACGCGTACTTGAAAAAACTGCGGAGAGAGACCAGATATCGCGCGACGGACCTGCTATCCAGTTTTTGCTTATAAAGACTGGAAAGGAAATCGACGACATCTTCGCGGTTCACCGCGTCAATCTTGTTTTTATGGCGCTTGGCCAGAAAACCGGCGAACCTCTTCAGATCACGCCCGTACGCGAGAATCGTGTTCTGGGACAAACCTTTCTCTACCCGCAGATAGCTCAAGAAGACGTGGGTGGTCGTATCGATCATGGCTAACCCAACAGCCCCATTTTCCCGGCTTCCGCACGATCCCTGTGAAAGGCGATGCCGTACACTTCGTGGATTTCGTCGCAACGCAACAGCCAGGCGAGGCCCAGATAGGCAAGCGTCGCGCCGGCAATCATCGCGATGAACACAACCAGGCGAGTCAAGAAGGGCTCGATAAGATCGAAGTGAGAGTACCTGAGCGCCGTCCAACATACAACGCCCATCGCGGCGGAACAGATTGCGATCTTTCCCATCGATGCCAGGATTTCCCACGTCCCGAGCCGCCCAAACCGCAAACGAAACACGACAAATAGTATCAAGACGTTGAAATAACTGGCCAGCGCACTCGCAAGCGCCGGGCCACCGTTCTGTAACTTCGGGAAGAAATAAAAGAGGAATATCACGTTCAGCAGGACATTCACAAGAAGTGTGATGACGGCCACCCGCACCGGGGTGTGCGTATCCAGCGTGGAATAGAACGCCGGAACGATCAGTTTTACCGCGGCAAATGCGGGGAGTCCCATGGAGTAATACAACAAAGCGCGGGCAGTCAAGCGAGTGGATTCGGCGACAAAGCGGCCATGCTGAAACAAGATCTGCACGATGGGTTCACGCAAAATCACCAGCCCGACGGCCGCCGGGATGGTAATAAAGCACACGATCCGCAGGGAAAAACCAAACGTTTTTTTCATGCCCTCATAGTCGCCTGCAGAAGCCTGATGCGCCATCATCGGCAAAATGGCGGTGGCCACCGCGATGGCATATCCCCCGAGGACCAGTTCGGTCACACGGTCGGCGACGTAAAGTGAAACCAGGCTCCCTTCCGGCATTACCTTGGCGTTTGCAAAAATCGTGTCCACCAGAAGATTGATCTGCGCGATACCAATTCCGAGAAAGCCCGGCACCATCAGGCGCGCGACGCGACGCACCCCCGGATCCGTAAATGAAACTCCGAATTCAAAATTCATTCCCCGGCGAACGAGTTGAGGCACTTGCAGAAAAAACTGAAATATTCCACCGACCAATACTCCAACCGCGAGAGCCGCAGCCGGGCTCGAGAAATGTTTCCACACGACCGCGACGGAAAAGACGATGAACGAAATGTTGAGGAGGATGGGAGTGGCGGCAGGCAATCCGAAAATGTGGAAGCAATTCAGAATCGCCATGGCCAGGGCGGCCATCCCGATAAACAGAATGTACGGAAACATGAGGCGGTTCAGATAGATCGCTTCCACCTGAACCTGGTTCTTCCCGAACATGGAAAATAGACGGACCGCGAGCGGAGAAAAGATCACGCCCAATACGGTGAGACCGGCCAGAACGAGCGAGAAGGTCCAGAAGAGGCGGTTGGCAAACTTCCAGGTTTCTTCGCGGGAACGATTCCTCATGTAATCGGTGAAGACGGGTATGAAGGAAGCCGTCATCGATCCTTCCCCGACCAGACGGCGAAGGACGTTCGGGATCCGGTAGGCCAGAACGAATGAATCGGCAATGCCCGTCGTTCCCAGGAGCAAAGTCAAACGCTGATCGCGGACATACCCGAGAATCCGACTGACAACCGTAATGACGCTGATAATCGAAGCAGATTTGAGGATCTGCTTCTTGTGGGTCAGGATGTAGGTCAAAAGATCGAGGCCCCCAGTCTAAGCCTCAGTCTAAGCCTTTGATAAATAAACACTTGACAGCCAGAGAACGCTTAACATAACATAGAATCGGTTGGCCCGCAAGGCCTGTGCCCCGGGTCTTCTTCCGTGAAAACACGCACCCAAGCCTCCACGCACAAGAAAGTCGTCGTATTGTTGCTCGACCGTACCGTGCTGCGCGGGTACCTCAATCCAGGAAAACTGGGTGACGTCGAAGCACTCGAGCTGCTGACTCCCGACGGCGAGCATCGCACTTTCCCCATAAAGGATGTGCGAAGCATTTATTTCGTGCGTGACTTCACCGAGGATTTTGAACCCGAACGCAAGGTCTTCCTATCGAGGCCAAAACTGGAAGGCCTCTGGGTGCGCCTGAAATTCCGCGACAATGACAGTATCGAAGGTGTTGTCCCAAACGATCTGCTTTCCCTGCTTGACCGTGGTGTCCAGATCACTCCGCCGGACCTTCACGGTACAACGCTGCGGATTTTTATCCCTCGCACTGCGCTTTCGGAGATGACTGTTCTCGGTGTCGTGGGCATCGCACGGCGAAAGCCGGTAGCGCCGGTTCAGCCGGGTCTTTTCACCGAGTAGCAGGGACTCCACCCCAGTTCAAATTTCAGAGCAACCCGGTAATGTTGTAGAGTGATCCGTCATCTTTGAATAAGGGATTGCTCTGGACGGGATTGTTTTAATCCTGCCCGGGTGGATCGTTAAGGAGATCGAAATATGAAACTCGGAGAACTTGCCGCGCGGCTTGGCTGCACGCTCGAAGGCGACGCCCAGATTGAAATTCACGGTGTGGAAGGCATAGAGACCGCCAAACCCGGTGATGTCACCTTTCTGTCGAACCCCAGGTATAGCCGTGAACTGTCTACGACCCGGGCATCGGCTGTGCTTGTCGAGAACAAGGTGGCCATCAAACGGGGCCCGGCGCTGCCGGCGCTGGCGGCATTGCGGTCGGGAAACCCCTACCTCGATTTCGCGCGCACCATCGAATTCTTCCACGCCCCGCAGCCCTATTTGCCCGGAATTCATCCGACGGCAGTGGTGGCCCAATCGGCAAGGATCGGCGATGGTTCCCACATCGGACCCCACTGTTTCATCGATGAAGGAGTGGAGATCGGCCGAAACGCTTTCCTTCATAGTCTGGTGACCCTCTATAAAAACGTAAAGATTGGAGATGATTTCCTCGCCCATTCCCAAACCATCGTCCGAGAGAGCTGCCGTATCGGAAACCGAGTGATCCTGCAGAACGGCGTTGTCATTGGTGGCGACGGGTTTGGATTTGCAAAGCGTGCGGACGGAAGTTGGCACAAGATCCTGCAACAAGCTCCGGTCGTGATTGAGGATGACGTCGAAATCCAGTCGAACTCATGCATCGACCGCGCCACTGTTGGAGAGACGCGCATCCGGCGCGGCGCGAAAATTGATGATTTGACGCTTGTCGGACACGCTTGCGAAATCGGCGAGGACGCGATTCTTTGCGGACAAGTCGGGCTTGCGGGTTCGACCCGCGTTGGCAACCGCTGCATCCTGGCGGGGCAAGTGGGATCCGCGGGACACCTGGAAATCGGCGACGGCGCGGTCATTACCTCACAGAGCGGGATGCATCTTGATGTTCCGCCTGGAACAGTGCGCTCCGGATCGCCGGTCATGGAAAACAAGCTCTGGCTGAAGGTCACCGCCGCGCTGAAGCGCCTGCCGGAGATGCAAAGGACGGTACGACAACTCGCGGGAGAAATGGCGCGCATCAAGGCCGCGGAAAAATGAGACGTATGCAGCTGGATGAGAACTGTTCAGCTCGCGGGTTTCTGATCCTCGGGCAATGCTGCCGCAATCACTTCGTGAACGTGTCGCGCGAGAGCCTCCCGCTGTTCCACGTTGTAGCCTGAAACATCGATTGGCTTTCCAAATCGCACGGTGACCTTCCCCGGATGAATCTCCAGGGAGTTTTTCCTCATGATGCGATGGGCTCCGGAACAGACGACAGGAACAATCGGGACTCCTGCTTCAATCGCCATGACGAACGGCCCTTTCTTGAAGCGCAACAAGCGGCCGTTGGGACTGCGCGTCCCCTCCGGATAAACAAGAAATGATGCGCCACTCTTTATGTATTCAACGGCTTGCTTGACGGTTGCAAGAGCGGCGTCACGATTGCCCCGGTCCACCGGAACAAATTTCGCTAGGCGGAACGCGATGCCGACGATGGGAATATCAAATAGCGACTTCCTGGTAAGAATGGCGACGCGTCGCGGAATGGCGCCCACAATAGCCGTCGCATCGGCGTTGCTCGTGTGATTGGCGACGAACAGGCACACACCCGGAGGGATGTTCTCGCGTCCCTCCACACGCACGCGCATTCCCGCGACACGCGTGATAAAGACCAGACCTTTGACTCCGACCCAGTACAGCAGATCCGCAGACCGCGTCACAATCGTGTAAAGAATGAGCGGGGGGCCTAGCACGAGGGTGTAGAGAGTCAAGAAAACCGCGACAATGGCTGTGCGAATCATCGCGAGGCGCCGGCCGTGCCGTGCAAGATACCATCCCGAATGCGGCGCTGCTTTTCCGTCGAATCCGGCGCTTCAACCACCTGATACACCGCCTCGAATTGCCTGTCGAGTACGAAGGAGAACTCATTCTCTGCACTGCTCCGCCGGACCCTCAGCGTCACGCGCTCGCCCGCCTGATGATCGCGCAACCACCGTTCTGGAGAACGCGGCACCGGCTCACCGTCGAGCGCCACCAAGATATCGCCGTCTTGCAAACCCGCTTGCTGGGCCGCGCTGCCGGATTCAAGACCGCCGACCCAGGGGGGGCCGTTCCCCTCTCGACGGATCGCAAAGCCGAACGCCGCGCGGCGCTGACCGGTGTCTTTCAGCAACCAGCCTGCTCGGCCAAGCAGGTCGTCAAATGGAATTTCATCGGTCCCGGAGACGTAACGCGAGAAAAAATCTCTTAGATCTGCCTTGGCGGCAGGTGCCTTCCTGCGAATGACCTCCTCGGCGACCGCGCGCAAATCCTCACTCTCGTTATAGAACCGGCCGCGACGGGCGAATTCCTCGTTGAGAGCACGCAGCACGTCGTCCAGGCTGGCGCGGTTGTCCGTCATGTCCCGAATGAGAATGTCGAGCGTGACGCCAAGCAGCTGCCCCTTGTTGTAGTAGGAAATGCTCTCTTCCGGACGGGTATACAGCGGATATTTTTCAAACCAGGCATCGAGGCTTGATTGCTCGGCACTTTGCCAGCGATGCGCAGGACGAGATTCGAGCTCCCTGATCTGCACCGCCAGGTTGCCATAAAACTGCCGGGTGGACCAAAGACCTGTCCGCACCAATGTATAGGCGCCATAGGTGTTCGTCACGCCCTCGGCGAACCAGAGCGATTTCGTCCACATCTCCTTTGTGAAATCCAAGGGTTCGAGCGATTGCGGCCGTATACGCTTCACGTTCCACGCGTGAAAAAATTCGTGCGCCGAATAGCCAGGCAACTGGCCGGGAACATCGGCGGAAATCGCGGTGCTGTTCGCGTGCTCCATTCCTCCGCCACCGAAAGCAGGCCCTACATGAAACAGGAATAGAAACTCAGGAAAGGGCGCCTCGCCCATCAACGAGACCTGATAATCGACGATGCGTTTCAGTGCGTCGGAAAGCCGGGATCGATCGCCGGAATCGCCGTGAACCACGATGCGAACCGGCCTTCCTCCTGCGTCGATGCGGAATTCCTCGAATGTGCCCAGCTCGACCGGTGCGTCCACCAGCGCGTCATAGCTCGGCGCTGCGTACGATCCCGTGCGGCGTCCGGCAGCCATTCCCGCCGCTTCCAGCTCAACGGCCACGCGCCAGCTCTCGGGCATATCATCAAACACCAGACGAGTATCCTCCCCGCGACGATCCGATACATACAGCAGTACCATAGCAAGATTCAGGAAGGCGTGATCAGGATTCAACTGTGAGGCGAATGGTCCGGGCTCGTCCCAAAAGATCGGATAGCTCACCGTCAGGGTGCCGTTGCCCGTCACCTGCCAGGTTTGCTTGTCCAGCTTCAGGGTGGGCAGGGTACGCCCTGCTTCGTCCTTCGCGGCAACCTGCATCATGTGTGAAGAAAAATCGCGAATCTGATAGAGCGCATTCCAGGCGGGCATCTGGAGGAGGACGCGATCGTGCACGTTTGGCACGCGCATCGACACTCCGAAAAGATGTCTCTCCGAGTTGGCAACCGAGACGGAGTAATCGATTGTCGCGCGCGCGGGTCGCGCCGTGAAGAGCAGGGCCGCGAGTACGACGGCCTGTTGCCAGTTGCGCGCGCTTTGAATCATCCAAACGTCTTCCCCGCCGGTGCGCCGCGTTCCTGCAACTTGCCGAGGAGCTTCCCGCAGAGGCCGTCGAAGTTACCGTTGGACATGACCAGAACGAGATCGCCGGGCTGAGTTTGCCGCGCAAGATATTCGGCAATCTCATCGGCAGAGTCAAATCCCTCAGCCTTTCGCCCAGCCGTGCGAACCGCCTGGAGAACCCGCTCTGGAGACAATCGTTCCTCATCGCCAAGAAGATTGGCTCGATTCACTGCGCCCAGGACGGCCGCGTCCGCCGTGGAAAGAGATGATACGAGGTCTTGTTCGAACACTTTTCTCCGCATGGTGTTCGAACGTGGCTCAAACACGGCCCAAAGACGCCGGCCCGGCCAGCGATTGCGTGCAGCCTCGATCGTTACGCGGATGGCGGTTGGATGATGCGCAAAATCGTCCACGACGAGGACCCCGGAGGACTCTCCCTTCACTTCGAGCCGCCGCAGGACTCCACGAAAGGTGGCGAGCGCCTGCTCGATCGCCGCTCCGCTGACGCCGCGCCCGTGCGCGATCGCAATCGCGGCGAGCGCGTTGAGGACATTGTGACGCCCGGCAAGAGCCATGCGCACGCGCGCCACCTCAGATCCCCGGTGCGACACGCGGAAGTGCGTCTCCTCCTCTGAGACTTCTACGTCGCCCGCGAGCCAATCCGCTCCGGGACTGAAACCGTACGTTTCAACTGGGCAGAACGCCTTTTGCACGACTCCGCGGACCGTTTCGCTCTCTCCCCACGCAACGATTCGCCCTTTCCTAGGCACCAAGTTCACCAGGCGGCGAAACTGGAGCTCGATCGCGGCCAGATCCGCATAGATGTCCGCATGGTCGAACTCGAGCGACGTAATGACGGCCTCATCGGGATGGTAGTGCAGAAATTTCGGGGCTTTGTCAAAGAAGGCGGAGTCGTACTCGTCACCCTCGAGGACAAAATCGGCTCCGCCGCCCAAACCGAAGCTCCGGCCGAAATTTTCGGCGACACCGCCGATGAGGAAGCTCGGCCGCCGGCCGGCTACCTCCAGAATCCACGCCAGCATGGAGGTTGTGGTGGTCTTGCCGTGTGTTCCGGTCACGACGAGCGAGTCGTGCCCGGGGAGAAAATAGTCCTCTAGTGTCTGCGGAAGCGAACGATATGGAATTTTCCTGTCCAGAACAGATTCCACTTCTGGATTACCACGTGACAGCGCGTTGCCGATAACGACGATGTCCGGAGCGGGATCGAGATTGGCTTCGGAGAACCCGTTGGTCCAGCGAATCCCGAGCCCTTCGAGCAGCGTCGAAGCCGGGGGGTAGACGCCTGCGTCCGAGCCTGTGACTCGGTGGCCGCGCTCAGCCAGCATCCCCGCGAGCGGCGCCATCGCCGCGCCTCCGACTCCCGAAAGATGAAAATGCATTGGCCGAGTCATGCGCGCACCGCAGGCTCCAGGATTTCCAGGTGGCCTTCGCCCGAGGCATGGAGCCGCGCCCGAATCCCGAGCGGTAACGTCAACATCGGGCGCGGTGTGTGCCCGACCGGCGTGCCGTAGACGATGGGTATCCGCAAGGGACCCAGGATGCGCTGGCAGACGTCGCTGACCGTGGTCGTGCTTCCCTCGGGCGGATCCGACTCCGGAAATTCGCCCAGCAAAATGCCGCGCACAGCTTTGAATTTCCCAGCCTGCCTGAGATGCAGCAACATGCGGTCGAGTTGATAAGGTTTCACTCCCCGGTCCTCAAGCAGCAGAATCGCGCCGCGCGTGTCGAGTTCCCACGGCGTCCCGAGAGACGTTTCGAGCAGTGTGACGCAGCCGCCGAGCAGGATGCCCCTCGCCGTTCCGCGCACCAGGGTTTCGCCCCGCAGCGGGGTAGACCACGCACTGCTCGTCGCGGTCATCGCGCACATGAACGAATCGGGATCATAGCCACCTGTCGCATTCGCGCCCGCCTCAAAACCGTCAGCCACCATGGGACCGTAAAAAGTGACCCAGCGCAGTTTCTGCCACAGAAAAATGTGGAGAGAGGTCAGATCACTAAACGCGCAAAAAATTCTGGGCTTCTTGATTCGCGCGGTTTTCAAGCGATCTAACAGCTCTGTGCTGCCGTAGCCACCGCGAGAACAAAACACCGCCCGAAAATCGGGATTGGTCAAAGCATCCTGGAGTTCTTCCAGCCTGGACTCAAACGGGCCGGCAAAATAGCCATCTGGCTTGCGATTCGCGGAGATTTCCCGCACGCGATAATCGAGCTGTTCCAGGTTCTCGCAGCCGCGACGCAAGCGATCCTGTTTGGCGGAACTTGCCGGCGAGACCACAGCAATCGTGCTTCCTGGATCCAACGCCGGCGGTTTGAGAGGCTTGGGCATGAGAAAGGACAGCCAAACACAAGTATACAATGCACCCGGGAAGCGCGAGAGTAGCCAGGACGTCGAATGTTGCTCTGGCCGCAACGCGGCCTCATGACGTCCGGGTACACCTTTAGAGCGTGAACTGGGTCATTTTGGAGAAGTGCCGGGCGCGGGCATGGATTTCCGAGCGCTTCAGTGTTCGGAGCCGATCCAAGCCGAATTTCTCCACGGCGAAGCTTCCCATCACCGATCCATACACCATCGCGCGCCGCAATTCAACGTCACTCGTCCGGCCAACGCTTGCCAGATAGCCCATGAATCCGCCTGCGAACGTGTCGCCCGCGCCGGTGGGGTCGTGCACTTCCTCGAGTGGAAATGCAGGGACACTGAAGGCGCGATTCTGATGGACTAACATGGCGCCGTATTCTCCGCGCTTGATCACCAGCGCCTTCGGGCCCAGCTTGAAGATGTGGCGGGCGGCGAGCATCAAGTTGTGTTCGTTCGAAAGCTGGCGGGTTTCGGAGTCATTGATCACCAGGATGTCCGTGTGGCGCAGCGTTTCCCGTAGCTCCTTGGGCGTCCGCTCGATCCAGTAATTCATGGTGTCGAGTGCGACGAGTTTCGGACGGCGCTTGACCTGGTGCAGGACCGAGCTTTGCAACGTGGGATCAATGTTCGCCAAAAAGATGTGCCCGGGCGATTGATAGGCCTGGGGCAGGCGCGGATTGAACTCCGCGAAGACGTTCAATTCGGTCGCGAGAGTCGTTCGCTCGTTCATATTTTCACTGTAACGCCCGGCCCAGAAGAATGTCTTCCCCGCAGCGCGCTCGAGTCCATCGGTGTTCACACGGCGGCCGCGAAAAATGGACGCATCTTTCTCGGTAAAGTCGTCGCCTACAATTCCGACGAGATTGACGTGCGTAAAAAAACTCGCGGCGACGGAAAAATAGGTTGCCGCGCCGCCCAGCATGCGGTCCACTTTCCCAAACGGAGTTTCCACAGCGTCAAACGCAACCGAGCCTACGACAAGCAGTGACATGATCAGCGAGCTCCCCGTGTAAGGTATTTTCCAGCGATCACCATGAGTCGTTTCCGCGCGGCGGCGGAAATGACGCCAGGGTCGGTAACGATGGCGTGAGCCAGGGCGGAGCCGCACTTGCACGCGCGCTCCGCCGGCATCGCCTGCACGGCTTCGCGCACGACCGTCTGCGCGTTTTCAGCGTTCTTGTTCAGATTGGAAATAATCTCTTCCAAAGTGACGGAAGCATGTTCCGGGTGCCAGCAATCGTAGTCCGTGATCATGGCAATCGTCGCATAGCAGATCTCGGCCTCGCGCGCGAGCTTTGCTTCCGTGACGTTGGTCATCCCGATCACTTCGAAGCGCAACTGGCGATGGACATGGGCTTCCGCCAAAGTTGAAAACTGCGGACCTTCCATGCAGATGTACGTGCCGCCGCGATGAACGCGCACCTTGGCGCGGTCACAAGCTTCCCCCAGCACGCCCGTCAGTTGCGCGCAAACGGGTTTGGCGAACCCCACGTGAGCGGCCACGCCTCCGCCGAAAAAAGTGGATACTCGGTGGCGCGTGCGATCGTAGAACTGGTCGGGGATTAGAAAATCGAGCGGCTTTAGATCTTCCTGGAGCGAGCCGACGGCACTGACCGAGATGATTCTCTCCACACCGAGTTGTTTCATGGCGTGGATGTTGGCGCGATAATTGATCTCCGTCGGGAGAAAACGATGCCCGCGCGCGTGCCGCGCGAGAAATGCGACGCGATTTCCCTCAAGTGTTCCTACGACGAGCGCATCGGACGGATCGCCGAATGGAGTCTTGACACGCAATTCACGAGCGTTCTCGAGACCCGGCATGTTGTACAGCCCGCTGCCGCCAATGATGCCGATGCGCACCGGGCCGGGACTCGCGCTGCGAGCCTTCGCCTTGTGCTTCGTTTTCGCCATGAATGAATCCTCGTGATAACAGAATTATGAGTCGAGCACAATTGGTTCCAAAACGTACTTTCCGTCTTTCTCCCGCAAATAGCCTCCCGGGGTTGCCGGTTCATGGCCAAAAATCACAAGCCATCCTTCGCGCGCCGCCTGGGGAATCCATTTCTGTTTGTTTTCAAGCGTCGTCAGCGGATACAAGTCGTAACCCATGATCCACGGATACGGCAGATGCGCCGCCGTGGGAATCAGGTCCGCAAAGAAAAACACGGTCTTGCCGCCGCCGGTCAGGCGCACACACATCATGTCGCGGTTGTGTCCCGGCGCGCGGATCAATTCGACGCCGGGAAACACCTCGGCGTCCCCTTCGAGCAGGGACCATTGGCCTGACTTTTCCATGGGAACAAAGTTTTCGGGGAAATAGCTTGCACGGTCGCGATCGCTCGGCGCCTTGGCGTGTTCGAGTTCTC
This sequence comes from Terriglobia bacterium, assembly GCA_041488495.1. Lineage (GTDB taxonomy): Bacteria > Acidobacteriota > Terriglobia > Acidiferrales > UBA7541 > Palsa-360. The sequence continues at coordinate 81,751 of JBGPPL010000010.1, read as the reverse complement.
CCCGCTGAACGATATATTGCGCGTTGGGGAAGACCGGTACCGCCTCGCCTTTCACGATGCGCGTGTTCCAGCCGCAGTGGTCAAAATGAAGATGGGTATTGATCACCACGTCGATCTTTTCTGGAGGGACGCCGCGCGCTGCGAGCTTATCCGGAAGTTTCGGATGACCTTCGAACGAATAGATGTCTGTGCGTTTTGCGTCCCACTTATCGCCCGCCCCTGTTTCCACCAGAATCCACTTCCCTGCCGCCCGGATCAGCAGAGAATTCATCGCCATGAGGATGCGATTGCGGCTATCGGGCCGGGAAACACGCTCCCACAGGGGTCGCGGTATCACGCCAAACATCGCGCCGCCATCCAGACGAAATGTTCCGTCGGTGAGAAGCCAGAATTCGAGATCGCCGAGTTTCATCCGTTGTTCCGCGAAACGCCCGCGCGCGACAGCAATTCGCGCACGGCCGCGTAGGGATCCTTTCTCCGGTCCGCCACTTCACGGGCCAATGCTTCGAGCGCTGCTTGTCCCTGAGCGCCCGAAATCGCGCGCTCCAGGAATAATTCTTCGGCAAGCGTGACGAGCCGCCGTTTCCAGTGCTCTACTCTCTTGGACTGACGCTCCGCGTCCCGGCTGAAGTGCTCGCGGTAGTGCGCAATCGCGGCGGCCAGTTCCCCCACGCCTTTGTTCTCCGTGGCCACGGTACGCACGATCTCCGGCTTCCATCCGTTTCGTTCTGGGGCGAGCTCAAGGACCGCTTCGAGTTGCATCTCCAAGTGGTCCACGCCGTCGCGATCGGATTTATTCAACACGAAAATGTCCGCAATTTCCATCAGCCCGGCCTTCATGTTCTGGACGTCGTCGCCCATGCCCGGCACGAGCAGCACTAGCGTGCAATCCGCGAGACGAACAATATCCACTTCGTCCTGGCCGACACCAACCGTTTCCACCAGCACGTATTGCTTTCCCGCGGCATCTAGAATGAGAGCGACATCACCCGTGGCCCGCGCGAGCCCGCCCAGGGAACCGCGCGTCGCCATGGAACGAATGAAAATGCCAGCGTCGCTCGCATGCCCCTGCATTCGAATGCGGTCGCCCAGAATCGCGCCACCCGTGTACGGGCTGGTGGGATCGACAGCGATAATCCCCACCTGCTCTCCCAAGCGGCGATAGTGGGCGGCGAGCTTGTCTACGAGCGTGCTCTTTCCCGTCCCTGGGGCGCCCGTGACACCAACCACTTGGGCGCGACCTGTAAAAGGAAAAATCCGCTTTAGCAATTCCTCGGCCAGAGGATCGCGGTCTTCGATCGCGGTGATGGCGCGCGCGATGGCGCGGACATCTCCTGCGCGGATTTGGCAGGTCCACGTGTCGACGTCTACAGGCATAGCTGAGGCTGACAACAATGAACGACACAAATTAGCACGGATTTCGGACTGAAACGAGAAGGCAAAACTCCGAATTAGAAGCGCCCCTGGCGCAACCCCTCCCGCACGCGGAATCAATGTTTGTCGAGAATCTGCCGCGCAATCACCATGCGCTGAATTTCGCTCGTGCCTTCGCCGATCGTACAGAGTTTGGAGTCCCGGTAAAATTTCTCCGCCGGATAGTCCTTGATAAAGCCGTAGCCGCCGAAAATCTGCACGGCTTCATTTGCCACTCGCACGCCAACCTCGCTGGCGTACAGCTTCGCCATGCTGGATTCTTTTGTGAAGCGCGGACTCTTCTGATCGGCGAGCCATGCCGCGTGATACACGAGCAGCCGCGCGGCTTCGATTTCCGTCGCCATGTCGGCGAGCTTGAATTGAATGGCCTGAAATTCGCTGATCGCTTTGCCAAACTGCTTCCGCTGTTTCGCGTACTTGGCCGCTGCTTCATAAGCGCCCTGCGCCATCCCGAGCGCCAGCGCCGCGATCGAAACGCGGCCGCCGTCGAGCACCTGCAAAGTGTTAACGAAGCCCTTGCCTTCGGCGCCCAGGAGGTTCGCGGAGGGAACAAAACAGTCGCTGAAGACAACCTCTGAGGTATCGCTGGCCCGCATGCCGAGCTTATTTTCTTTCTTGCCGGGGCGGAAACCCACATTCCCCTTTTCCAGAATGAATGCGGAGATTCCTTTCGAGCCTTTCGCTTTATCGGTAACAGCCATGGCGACGCACACGTCGGCATAGTGGCCATTCGTCGTAAACGTCTTTGCTCCGTTGAGAATCCAGCCGCCATCCTTTCGCGTGGCGACGGTTCGCGTTCCGCCGGCGTCGGACCCTGCTTCGGGCTCGGTCAGCGACCAGCAGCCCAGCTTCTTCCCCTGCGCGAGCGGAGCGACGTACTTCTTGCGTTGCTCTTCGTTCCCAAATTTGTAAATGTGATTCGTGCACAGCGAGTTGTGGGCCGCGACAATCAAGCCGACCGAGCCATCGACGCGAGCCAGCTCCTCGATCACCGTCACGTACTCGATGTACCCGAGTCCCGCGCCGCCGTATTCTTCCGGGAAAATGACTCCCAGAAAACCCATTTCGCCGAGCTTGGGAATCAATTCGACCGGAAAGCGTGAGGTTTCGTCCCACTCCATCACATGGGGAGCGATTTCAGATTCGGCAAATTCGCGTACGCTGCGCCGGAGATGTTGTTGTTCGTCAGTGAAGGAGAAATCCACAGGGCCTCAGGGCATGCTTCCATGCTAACGGGCGAACAAATTATTTATACCATAAGGCCGCCATCCTCCCGTGGCAGCCATCACGGATTGGTTCCGCATTTGCAACTCGACGAAGCTAGCGTGCTCTCCCTGGCAAGGCAGAAAAGCATTTAACCCCGGTTTTCCTATTTGAAACTCGGCGACGAGAGTGTGGGAGATATGCATAGCCTGTGTTCATGCGTGAAATGAGCACAGGGCAGCCTTCCGAAGGTGGACACCCAATGGGTGAGAGCCAAAATCAGCCCTTTCAACTCTCGTTCAACAGGTTTTTGCGTGTGATGGGGCCCACTTTGTGTTGTCGGGTAAGGTGGTATTTTCCAGCCCGCACTCGGGGATGGGAGTTGTCTTCACAAAGATTGAGTCAATCAGACTCCGCAAATAAAATCGTTTGCGTTTCTTAGCGCTTAAGCTCTTCTCGATTGAACAAGGATTTCATTTCCAATAAACGGAACGTCATCTCATCTATTCTCAGTATTTGGCTGCACCGTCCTTAGCCGCTTGGCGACACCCTCAACGGCCCGCAAGAGTTCGGCAATTCCAGGCGTGTCGGAAGTCAGCTCGCGGGCGTCGAAGTCTGCTGCGATGTCGTTGTTTAGCTGAGTGCCGCGGCGCACTCGCTCAACCGTGAGCAGCGAAAGCACCGTAGACGCATCCTTGTGCCGGAACTGGCGCTCCTGGGATTCGTAAACGGCCCAGGCAGATTTTCGCACGAAGTCCACAGCGTCGCGGAACTCACGCAACACACGCGGATCCGCTCCTCCTTTCTTGATTTCCTGTTCTATGGTGCGCAGATCAGCGGCGGCCTTCTTGAGCCTGAACGTGGTTCCCCAGAACGTCTCACTGGGCAAGCGGAGCTCCACCGCCACCGCGTCAGACTTCGAGTGACGGATGGCGACGACCTGCGCTTGGACCGTTTCGTTCGATAAGCGATTGGTCAACTCTATTTTGGTGCCGACGGGCGGATGGGTCTTCATCCGCAGGGTCGCCCCGTAAAGGTTCGCCTCAAGAGCTTGAGCGTCTTCGCTGAAAATCATATTGCCTTGTTCCCATTTTACAAGTAAGACCACAATGACAGGGAAACGCCAACTCCTGCGCTGTCCTGGTCTTGGTTGATGAGGGTCGGCCTCGGGATTTTCTGGATTCATGGCTACCTCTATTCCCCCGATGGTATGTCAACCACTCAGTATACTCGGAACTCAATACTGCGTGCAGGCTAATGTCCCGCGAAATAAGGGCAGACACAGCGGAACTAACACGACCTTGGAGAACCGCTTCAACACGGAGTTCACAGAGAAGACAGAGCGAGAACAGCCGCCCTTGGGGGACACGACACTAGTTCCAGCCGACCTTATGACCCGCGTTTTGTTCGTCGAGCCACTTTTTGAGCGGCGCAAAGTAATCCAGGATGGCCGTGGCATCCATTTGCCTCTGGCCGGTCATCACCTCAAGGGCCTCGGGCCACGTACGGCTCTCTCCCATGGCCAGCATCTTGGCGAGCTTCGTTCCGGCCGCCTTGTTGCCATAAATCGAGCAGCGATGAAGCGGGCCCGAGTAGCCGGCCTCCTTGCAAAGCGCGCGGTGAAATTGAAACTGTAAAATTGTCGCTAGAAAATAGCGCGTGTAAGGAACGTTGGCGTCCACGTGGTATTTTGCGCCGGGGTCGAAGTCGGCTTCCGTCCGCGGAATCGGGGGCGCTACGCCCTGATACTTCCGGCGAAGTTCCCACCAGGACTTGTTGTAATCTGAGGGCTTGATCTCGCCCGAAAACACCTTCCAACGCCACTGGTCCACGAGCAGGCCGAACGGCAGGAAAGCAACTTTGTCGAGCGAGCGTTGGAGGAGCAGGCCGATATCTCCCGACGCCGGAGGGACACTATCGATCAAGCCGATTTTTTGCAGGTATTCGGGCGTAACCGAGAGAGCTATCGTATCGCCGATCGCTTCGTGGAAACCGTCATTGGCGCTGTTCTGAAACAGCGGCGGGAGCTTGTTGTACGCTCGCTGGTAGAAATTGTGGCCAAGCTCGTGGTGAATCGTGGCGAAGTCCTCCGCGGTAGGCTCGATGCACATCTTGACCCGCAAGTCATCCTTGTAGTCAATGCTCCAGGCGCTGGAGTGGCAGACGACGTCGCGATCACGAGGTTTCGTGAAGAGCGAGCGCTCCCAAAACGTCGAAGGCAGCGGCTCGAAACCGAGCGATGTGAAGAAGGCCTCGCCATAATGAACCATGCCTTTCGCGTCGATCTTCTTCGCCTGCAGCGCCGCACTGACATCGGGGCCCGTCGCTGCGTTAGCCGGGGCCAGCAGCGGGTAGATGTTATTCCACTCCTGCGCCCACATGTTGCCCAGAAGATGCGCGGGAATCGGGCCGTCCTCCGGCACGACGTCCTTCCCATACTTCTCCGCCAGTTTCCAACGAACATACGCGTGCAGCGAAAGGTAAAGCGGCCGGACCTGCTCCCACAGGTGGTCGAGCTCTTTGCTGAAGTCATCTGGCGGCATGTCGTAGTTCGAGCGCCACATGGCTCCCACATCCGCAAAGCCCATCTCCTTGGCGCCTTGATTGCCGAGGTCGACCAGGCGCGCGTATCGCTGGCGCAGCGGGGGAGCGATTGCGTGCCACCCCTGCCAAGCGCTGAGCAGTTCCTTCGGGTCGCGGCTGTTGGCGAGAATCTTCTCGATGTCGGGCAACTGCTTGCAGTTCTCTTTCTTATCGTCCGGGCACCAGGTGCCTTTCCCATAGTCTCCATCGAGTGAGGCGGCAATCTTCGCCAGTTCGGCCTGCGCGGCCGGATCGTGCGGCGCGGGAATGTCCACGGACAATTTCAGCAGCTTGAATTTGCGGGCCACGTCCGGTGGAAGCTGCAATTTGTCAAATCTCTTTGCCTGATTGGCCAGCCCGGCGGTAGCGGCTTTTACGGCCTGGTCGGCGTTGGCGGATATCGCCTCGGTGTCTTCGGTAATGAAATTCTCCGCCACCCAAGTGGCCTGCGCGCTCTTGATCCAGAGGTCCAGTAGCCTTGTTTCGGCTTGCCCAATAAAGCGCTCTGCGTCGGCAACGGTCGGTTGTGCGGTCTTGGCTTCTGCCGGCGGCGATGGATTCTTTTTCGATCGCGCCTGCGCATGGGTAACGGAAGCGAATAGAATGACCGCCAAAAAGAGTCGGCCAAATTGGTGCTGACATGAAGAATGCGTGACGGATGTGCTGGAGGACATGTTGTCTTCCCTGCCTTTGCTCAGTTTAGAAGATTGACAAACACTTCGTTTGAAACGGTCAGCCGATCCGGGGACAGGCGGAGGAGAGTTCCATTCCATTCGACCAGGCCCTGGGCGCGCAACTCTTCGACGCGAGGCCGCAAATTGGCACTGTACTTGGACTCGATGCCTGCAAGGTCGATCCCGGCAAGCTGCCGCAAGCCCAGGAACAATTCTTCTTCGAGCGCCTCGTTGCGCGAGATGTCCGCAAGCTGCTCGATGGGAAAACGGCCCGCTTGTATGGCCGCAACGTACGCGGCAGGTTCATGCGCATTGGCCCAGCGCTGTCTGCCGTTGAACGAATGCGCGCCTGCGCCGAAACCGCAGTACGGTTCGCGCCGCCAGTACTTGAGATTGTGCCGCGATTCGAAACCCGGCAAAGCCCAGTTCGAAATTTCGTAGTGAACGTAGCCCGCAGCGCCCAACCGCGCGCAGGCGCGCTCGTAAAAGCTCGCCATCGTGTCGTCGTCCGGCAGGGCCGAAGCGGAGTACCGCGTGCCTCCGGTGAGCACCTCCAATCCCAAACGGCTGCCTTCGTCAATTTCCATCAGGTAGATGGATACGTGCTCCGGCCGCAGGGTCAGCAATTGCGCAACCGAATCATCCCAACTCTCGTGCGACTGGTGCGGCAATCCAGCGATCAAATCGAAGCTGATATTGTGGAAATCAGCCTCGTGAAGCACTTGGGTCGCGCGGAAGATATCGTCGCGGCGGTGCATGCGTCCCGCGGATTTCAGTTCGTTGTCCTGGAAGGATTGCACGCCCATACTGACGCGGTTCAACCCAGCCTCGCGCCATGCAGATGCCTTGCCGGGCGTAATCGTCTCAGGATCGGCTTCGAGCGTGACCTCTTCGAATTGGCATTCGAATCCGGCACGAAAGGCATCAAGGACTCGCGCCAGACCGGTTGGGTCAAGGAGGCTTGGCGTTCCCCCGCCGAAATAGGCCGTATCGACGATTGCTACCGGAACTCCCGCGATTCCGGCTTCCTGCAGCAGGCGGGGATATTCAGCGATTTCGCGGCAAACTGCTTCAACATACGGGGTATACAAATCGTTCGAAAACACACCGGTGTGAAAGTTGCAGTAAGTGCACTTGGTTTGGCAGAACGGGACCTGCACATACACGCCGAGGCGCATGGTCAGACCAAAACTTTAGCACAACGGCGAGGTCTGCTGCTTGCCTGATTGAAAAACCAGTGTCATCCAAAGAGCCGCAAATTATTATTGCTTGTAATCCCCCGGCGGTTTTCCTTACATTAGTAACCACGATACGAGGATACTACTCGTTCTCAGTTTTTCGGCCCGCAAAGATGAAAATAAACGGAGGCCCCATGCGGCTACAAAGCAAGCTGCTGGCAATGGTCAGCCTGATTGTTTTCATGGGCTCAGCGAGTTACGGCGCTACGATCACGGGAACAGTGAAAGGTCCGGATGGCGCCCCGTTTGAGGGTGCATTTGTCCAGGCGCAGAACGCGAAAACGCGCATGACGTTCATCGTGTTGTCTGATAGCCAGGGCCGCTACCGTGTGGAAAAGCTGCCGGCTGGAGAGTATCGATTGACGACTAAGGCCACGGGCTATCGGAACGACCCACAGCCTGGAGTGAGCCTCACCGCAGACCAAGACGCATCGTTCAACTTTGCACTGCAAAAGGGCCCTATCCGCTGGAACGAACTTTCGATTTACCAGGCAAAGCAACTGCTCCCCGCGTCGGCCGGCAAGGACACCCTTTTCACGCGATGTTTCATTTGCCATGGGTTTCAAACGCGCATGGCTTCCGTGCGCCGCGACGCGGATGGGTGGCAAGACCGTGTCGAATATATGCGCGACGCCATGCATTTCAGCTTGTCCTGGCGGTTCAACGATAAGAATGCTGCGGATGTGGCGTCGTTTTTGAACAGTTCATTCGGGATCGACGCCACGCTGGCACGATCTCCAGCCGATCTCCCTGAATACAAGAATACGACGCATAAGTTCAGCAGCGACGCGATGAACATCGTGTATGTGGAATATGAAATGCCCGGGCCAAGCCGCATGCCATTCAGCGCGGCGCCGAACAAGGATGGTTATCTTTGGATTCCCAATTTCGGCATCGCAAACAAGATCACCAGGCTTGATCCCAAGACAGGCGCCATGGAGGACTTTCCGGTTCCCAACATCGGCACGGCCGCCGTCCATTCTGCTGTAGAGGCCCCGGATGGTTCGGTCTGGCTCACAGAGCAAGGTCCCAATAGATTAGGAAGATGGGATCCGAAGACGCGGAAAATCACGGAGTACCAGGATGCGTATCTCCCTGGCAAGGAGGGGATCGAAGAAGCTGGGTCGAAGCATACGGTCCGCTTCGATCCTCATGGAAACGTTTGGGCCACCGGATACCCTTTGAGCCGCCTCGACCCTGAGACGGGAAAGTTTACCGACTTTTGGAATGACGCTGCTCACACGTATGGGCTCGAACCGGACAAGGATGGGAACATCTGGTTTACAAATCCAGGCACCGACCAGATCGGGAAGGCGGATTGGAAGACATTGAAAATCAAGACGTGGATAGTGCCGACGAAAGGTGGTTACGAGCGGCGGATCGAACTCGATTCAAGCGGAGCCGTGTGGTTTGGCGAATATCAAAACGGAAAGATTGGCCGGTTTGACCCGAAGACTGAAACGTTCAAGGAATACGACTTGCCCGGCGGTAAAGACGTGTTTCCGTATGGCATCGGGATCGACACCGATGACAACGTCTGGTATTCGTCCTATTACATGGACGTGCTTGCGCGTCTGGACCCGAAAACCGGCAAGATCACTGAATACCCATTTCCGCATTCGGAAAACACCATCCGTGAGCTGTTCCGCGATGCGCAGGGGCGAATGTGGTACGGCAGCCCTTCGAACAATAAGGTCGGCTACTTTTACTTGGCAGGCGGAGCTGCGCGTTCCAGCAAGTAGGATGGCGTTATCCGGTCCTGCTGATGTCCTACCGGTGGCACTGCGTTTATTGTAACCCGCGTCTCCAGAGTCTTTGTGGCAACGCAGATATGGGACCGTTTTGTAGCGCCGCTCTTCAGGGCGGCATCTTAAGAATCAAGCACATGCCCGCCTGAAGGCGGGCGCTCCAGAGGGCAAAACCGGGCTGCCATGCAGACTCTTCAGACGCGGGGCTTTTGTGTTGATGCGCAGAAAATCCTCGTCCGGGTCGAACCGGGACGAGCTACAATAACCGTTGTTTAGGCCAGTGCCGAAGCCGAAGCAACGCCGTAGAACGAGAACCACGGCTTCGCTGCAGTCAGCCGGCCGTTCACGTTCTTGATGTTCTTCACGCCTTGATCATTGAGCCAGTCTTCGAGGGCCTTCACGCCTGATTTGGCATAGACAGGGATGGCGTCTTTCCAGGTGGCGCGGCCGCAGAGTACGCCTGAAAAATTCACTCCGGTTTCCGCAGCTAGATCGAGTGTTTCCGTGAAGGTGTCGTTACTCACGCCTGCGGACAAATAGATGAAAGGTTTCCTGGCGGCCGCGGCAGACTTACGGAAGTGCTCTTTGGCTTCGTCGCGCGAGTAGGCCGAATCGCCCTTGCAGGCGCGAGTCCCCTTGACATAGGCCATCGTGATCGGAACTTCGACCTTCATGATGTCCACGGCGTACTGCGGCTTGCTAAACTCTTCCATGCTGCGAGTCACACACTCGGGCTTCCTTTTTGCGAACTCGATGCCCTTCTCGTCGATTCCCTCCTCGTATCCCACGAATTCCAGGAAGAAGGGGACGTCGGCAGCGGTGCACTCCCCGCCGATGCGCTCGACCCAGGCATGCTTTACGTCATTGATCTCCGGCGGATCAAATGGCGTGTAGTAGAGAAGGATCTTGATGCAATCCGCGCCTTCGCCGACCAAGCGCCGCACCGAGTAGTGGTCGAGCAAATCGGGCAATCGGCCGGGGCGCGTGTTGTCATAGCCGCTACTCTCGTAGGCCAGGAGAAGACCGGCGTTCTTGGCGCGCTGCTTGGCGGCTGAGAGACCGTATTCGGGGTCAAGGAGGATCGCACTCGCATGCGGCGTGAGAACACGCACGACGGCTTCCTTGAACTCCGCCATCATCTCTTTCGTGACCGCTTTCTTGTCAATGCCTTTGTCCTTGGCAATTGCACTCTTTAGCGAGCCGCGTTGGTCCATCGCAGCCGCGCCGATCACGCCGCGTGAATCCGAAACAGCTTCGAGGCCCTTGCGTTTTCCGGGAGTGAGTTTCATCCGACGTTCCTCCACTGGTAATTTAGAAGCTCCAATATGGCAACAAACCCGGTGGAATTCAAGCTGTTCTGCTCTCGAATATCACAAATACAGGAGGCAATGGTCGCCCGCGCCGATCTTGATGTTCCGGTCGAGCTGATCGAGGAGTTCGCTGCCCTCCGAAGCTAGAAAAGGGAGCAAAGAAAGAGACCGTTCTTGCAACTCATTGTTGGGAAGCAGCAGACTGGTAATTTCCTGCTCATGCGCGTCGAGTACTCCGCTTCGGAACCCCTCGGCGCGGCCGGCCTTGCTGCGCACGCTGTTCAATTGATAGAGCATCTTCTCCGCAGCCGTATCGAGCGCCCCCACGAGGGTCTGGTCAAGCTTCGCCAGCGGTTCGCGCAAACCTTCGAACATGCCCTGCAGCCTCTTTTCCCCCTCCGCAAAACGGTCCGTAAGCTCTCGCGGCAACACCTCGGATTCCATCTTCGCGCGAAGCCTCTGCCGCCCGGCGAAGACGTCCCGCACATCCACGTTGTATTTTTTCAACAAGTTCGCGATGTGTGCGGTCACCAATGTAAATCCGGCCCGGGGCAGAACTGCAGGCGCCCGTCCGAGGAGCCGCTGGTAAACAACCGATGTCTGCGCATGATAGGCAATTTCCGCAGGGCCGCCGATATACGCGACAGTCGGCAAGAGCGTGTCCTGAATCACGGGACGTAGCAGCGCGTTCGCGCTGAATTCCTCAGGATGACGTTCCGCGGCCCTTAGGGTTTCCTCGAAAGATTCCTGAATTGCCCCGGAAACAAATCCGCCATTCTTCGGACGTACGGCGACCCGCTGGCCATCGACGACGCGGAACACCAGAGTGCTGTTCTCGGCGACCTTGACCTGAGCGTGAAAGCCGGCGCGCTCGAGCGCTGAGGATCGCGCCACAAGTTGTTTCGCGAGAGCTTCGTGCTCCCTTAAAGCGTGCAGCATCGTGTGCGCGGACAACCGATGCAATTCCGGAGACAACGGGTCAAGAAATATCAGCCCGCGCCCAGCGAAAATTCGCATCATCAGTTTCGCAAAGGATGAACCGAATGTTTCCTCGGCACGATAACTTTCTGAAATCCACCTGGCGACCTCTCCGGCCGCCGCTCCTTCCACCATTCCACTCGCACGTGAGGAAAGCTCGCGCATAACGTCGCCCAACTGAATTTCGCCGACACGCCGGCCTTCCACTCCGGGCGTGTTCAGGTCGAAACGCTCGATTCCCCTGCGCCATCCGAAAAAACAATGATCTACCTCGGCCAGATCATGGTCTTCCGTCGCGAGCCAGAAAATCGGAACTGCGTTTGTTCCGCTGGCCCTCAATTCGTTCGCAACGTGAATCGCGGTCAATGCCTTGTAGACACTGAAGGCAGGGCCTCCGAGCAATCCCACCTGCTGCCCGGTAACGACGGCCGCAGCGCCCTCTTGCAGCCTGTCGAGATTCCGGATTGTTTCCGAGCTGCCGCCGTACGCGATGTTCTGCTTCCTCAAGACTTCGACAACACCCCGACGAATCGAATCCCCGAGCCGAATTTCTCCGGCGGCCTGCAAAATCCCTTTCACGCCGGGCGGATGGACATAGAATTCAGACACACGTGGAAAATCCGTGAGATATGTTGAGTAAAGGAGTGTGGTGTGAGGCAGTTCGGCCGGCGGAATACAGTGACACTCCATAGGGCGCTCCATCTTACAGTCCAGACACAAGTCCGGCAATGCGTAGGTGCTAAAACGAATTGGATGATACTGAGACCCTTACGATTCAGACAAAGAAGGTCAAGCGCGCCCACCCCATGCGGCCGCACCTATCGACATGCAAACCATCGCGTCTCGGTTCTGCTATTTGCGCGTAGAAACGATTCAGACAATTACAATCAGGCTACGGCCGTCGCCGGTGCGAACCCCGCGACCAGTGATTCGACTTCCCTCTTTTGGGCTTCGTCCAGAGGAAGCAGGGGCCGGCGCGCGGGTCCGCCGTAGTATCCGCGGCAATCCATCGCGTACTTCACACCCGAAATGCCCAATCCACCGACGACTTTTCTGGAAACCGGCATGACCCGCCGCTGCAGTTCCAGCGCCTTCGCGCTGTCATTTGCGGCGGCGGCAGCGTAGAGCGCGACACAAAGCTCGGGCAGAAAATCCGCAAGCGCCAGGATTCCTCCCCTGGCGCCCAAAACCATAGAGGGATAAACCGTCGTGGCGGCGCCGGTCAACAATTGGAAACTGCCGGGCACCGACGCCAGGATTGCGCCGACGCGATCGACGTTTCCCGAGCTGTCCTTCAACCCGGCGATATTGGGGTGCTCGGCCAGACGCGCAACGACATCGGCCTCGAAGGCTACCCCGGAAAACTGCGGCACCGAGTACAGAAGGATCGGAATCCGCGAAGCGTCCGCCACACGGCGATAATGTTCGACGAGGACATCCGGCTTCATCATTGGCTTGAAGAAATAGGGCGGACAGACGAGGGCGTAGTCATAACCAAGCTTCGCGGCGGCTTCCGTGCGGGAGATTGTTTCCGCGGTCGAATCCACGCCCGTCCCGGCTATCAGGATTCGCCCCTGTGCCGCCGATTCACGCACGGCGGCGAGGAGGCTCTCGAATTCCGCCCGGTTCAGCAGGACCGATTCGCCTGTCGAGCCGTTGGCCAGGTAGCCAGAAAGTCCGGTCCTGTTGTACTGCGCAATGTTTTGGCGCACGCGGTCCAACGCGAGTGCACCACGGTCATCGAACGGTGTCGTCAGCGCGGGGATAATTCCGGTCAGTTGAATTGGCATGGTCTGAAATGAATTCTCATCCCTTCTCCTTGCGGTCTGTGATCTCTGTCGTGAACTCTTTGCCGCGAATTCAGTCAGCCGACGACGGCAGCTGGGCAGCGGCCTTTTTCGCGTGCAGCGACTGCAGAGGGAGCACCTCGAACGAGTGCTCGATCAGCGCTCGAATCCCCCGCGCTGCCGCGTTCGCAGCGGAGAGCGTCGTGATGCACGGAATGTTGTACCGAATGGCGGCCCGCCGGATGGATTTCTCATCGTAGAACGATTCCCGCCCAAGCGGAGTGTTGATGACCATGTCCACTTTGCCTGTCTTGATCAGGTCCACGATGTTGGGACGGCCCTCGTTCACTTTGTACACCGGCTCCGCAGGGACGCCCGCCGCTTCGAGCGCCGCCGCCGTACCGCGGGTCGCCACTAAACGGAAACCCAAAGCGTGCAACTCTCTTGCAAGAGGGGCGACATGCCGCTTGTCGTGGTCGCTCACGCTCAAAAATATGGAGCCCTTGCGCGGCAGGCGCTGGCCCGCGGCCAGTTGCGCCTTGGCAAATGCCTGGCCGAAATCTTTCGCCACACCCATCACTTCGCCGGTCGAGCGCATCTCGGGACCGAGGATCGTATCCACGCCGCGGAATTTGTTGAATGGAAACACGGGCGATTTCACCGCGTAGTAATCGCGCACCGCAATCTCTGCGACACCGTCCGCTTCGACTACAGGAAGATTCATGTCGCGCAGTTTCCGCCCGGCCATCAATCTCGCAGCCACTTTCGCCAGCGGTACCCCGGTCGCCTTGCTGACGTAGGGGACCGTGCGCGATGCGCGCGGATTGACTTCCAGCACGTAGACCGTGTCCCGCTGGATCGCATACTGCACATTCATCAGCCCGACCACCTGCAGCGCCTTGGCCAAGCGCTTCGTGTAATCGCGGATCCGCGCGAGCACCGATGGCGACAAAGTCACCGGCGGCAGAACGCAGGAGGAATCTCCGGAGTGCACGCCCGCTTCTTCGATGTGCTCCATCACGCCGCCGATGACGATGTCCTCGCCGTCGGCGAGCGCATCCACATCCACTTCTGTCGCTTCTTCGAGGAACTGATCGATCAATACGGGCTTCGCCGGGCCCATCAACGCGGCCTGGGCAACGTATTCCTGCACCGTGTTTAGGTCGTACGCAATGACCATCGCGCGTCCGCCAAGCACGTAACTCGGGCGAACCAATACAGGAAAACCGATGTCCGTGGCGACGCGGGCTGCTTCCTCCGGCACGAGAGCCGTACCGTTCTTGGGCTGAGGAATTTTTAGTTCATCGAGCAACCTGCCGAATCTTCGCCGGTCTTCCGCGAGGTCGATCGATTCCGGAGCCGTACCGATAATCGGCACACCGTTTCGTTTTAATTCCAGGGCCAGGTTGAGCGGCGTCTGCCCGCCGAACTGCACGATAACTCCCTGCGGCTTTTCGCGCTCCACCACGGAGAGAACATCTTCGAGGGTAAGAGGTTCGAAGTACAGGCGGTCCGAGGTATCGTAATCGGTCGAAACCGTTTCCGGATTGCAGTTGATCATCACGGTTTCGTAACCATCTTCGTGGAGAGCGAACGAGGCATGACAGCAGCAGTAATCAAATTCGATTCCCTGCCCGATCCTGTTTGGCCCGCTTCCCAAAATGACGATTTTCGGCTTGTCGGTCGGCTCCGCCTCGTCCTCCTCCTCATAAGTGGAATACATATACGGAGTGAAAGATTCAAATTCTGCGGCGCAGGTATCGACGCGTTTAAAAACGGGAGCGATATGCGCCTTTGACCTGCAATTACGCACCGCAGCGGGAGTTGTTTTCCAAAGTTGCGCAAGTTGTTCGTCGCTCGTGCCCATGCGCTTGGCTTCCCGGAGCAAATCTTCGGGAACGGTCTCGATCGTCACGGAGGCGAGGCGCCGGTTCACAGCCACGATTTCCTGCATTTGCTGGACGAACCACGGATCGATCTTCGTCAGGTCAACCAATTCCTTCGAGGATATCCCGCGCTCAAGTGCCACAAACAGCCAGTGAATCCGGTCCGGACGCGGCGTGGCAATTTTCTCGCGCAGCAGCGAAACGGGAGTGTCCGCCGGCGCTCGCCACGGGGAACTGGGCTCGAGGGAGCGAATGCCCTTCTGCAACGCTTCCTTGAATGTCCGGCCGATCGCCATCACTTCACCGACGGACTTCATCTGAGTTCCCAGCGCTGAGTCAGCGCCGGCAAATTTCTCAAATTGCCACTTCGGAATTTTCACCACCACATAGTCTATGGACGGCTCAAAACACGACGGGGTTTTCCGGGTAATGTCATTCGGAATTTCATCGAGAGTCATTCCGACGGCGAGACGCGCGGCGATCTTTGCAATCGGGAAGCCGGTCGCCTTTGAAGCGAGCGCCGAGCTGCGCGAGACCCGGGGATTCATTTCGATCACGATCATCCGGCCCGTCGCCGGTTCGATCGCGAACTGAATATTGGAGCCGCCCGTTTCAACACCCACTTCGCGGATGATGGCTGCCGCGGCATCCCGCATGCGCTGGTATTCCTTGTCCGTCAGAGTCTGCGCCGGCGCGACAGTAATCGAGTCACCGGTGTGCACGCCCATGGGGTCGAAGTTTTCGATCGAGCAGATCACCACGAAGTTGTCGCGGAAATCGCGCATCACTTCGAGCTCATATTCCTTCCACCCCAGCACGGACTCCTCGACCAGAGCTTCGTGAACCGGGCTGGCATCGAGCGCGTGCGAGATGGCTTCGGAAAATTCCTCACGGTTGTATGCGATGGACCCGCCCGTTCCGCCCAGCGTGAAGGAAGGACGGATCACCACGGGATATCCGAGTTGGTCGGCGAGCTTGAGGGCGTCCTGCGCGTTATTCACCAGCGCCGACGCCGGAACGTCCAGTCCCACCTTGCGGCACGCATCCTTGAACCACAACCGGTCCTCGGCGACCTTGATGGCCCGCAGCGACGCCCCGATGAGTTCCACGCCGTAGCGTTCCAGTACTCCGCTCTCCGCGAGTTCCACAGCCAGGTTGAGGCCCGTCTGCCCGCCGACGGTTGGCAGCAGCGCCTGCGGCTTTTCCAACGCGATAATCTGTTCGAGATATTCCTTCGTCAGGGGCTCGACGTACGTGCGGTCGGCAACTTCGGGGTCCGTCATGATCGTTGCAGGGTTTGAATTCACCAGAACCACTTCGTACCCTTCATTCCGCAACGCCTTGCAGGCCTGTGTGCCGGAATAGTCGAACTCGCATGCCTGCCCGATCACAATCGGACCGGAGCCGATAATCATGATTTTTTTCAGGTCTGTGCGCTTCGGCATTGTCCCCGCTAGGCCCTCGCCTGTCCGCGCCGCAGAGCGCCGGATAATTTCCAGTGCTTCATCGTCTCGGTGAACTGCCGGAACAAGTAGTGCGAGTCGTGCGGTCCGGGAGACGCCTCGGGGTGATACTGAACGGAAAACAGCGGCAGGCTGCGGTGCCGGAGCCCCTCATTCGTCTGGTCGTTCAAATTCAAATGCGTGACTTCTACATCGCTCGACGGCAGCGAATCCGGGTCCACGCAGAATCCGTGATTCTGCGCCGTGATTTCCACCTGTTCGGTCAGCAGGTTTTTCACCGGATGATTCGAGCCATGATGCCCGAATCTCAGCTTGAACGTCTTTCCGCCGAGCGCGAGCCCGCACAATTGATGTCCCAGACAGATTCCGAAGATCGGCACGCGTCCCAACATCGCGCGGATGGTTTCGATCGCGTACGTGGCGGGTTCCGGATCGCCCGGCCCGTTCGATAGAAACACGCCGTCAGGTTTTAAACCGAGAGCGTCTTCGGCGGATGTTTTTGCCGGAACGACCACTACATCGCAGTTGTGATCCACCAGAAGACGGAGAATATTCTGCTTGATGCCGAAATCGTATGCGACGACGCGAAATCTCCGGGTCCCGCGGCTGGAAAGCGCCTCACCCATCGCTTCATGCCAGGGGGAAGCGGTCAGCTCGATCGAACCGCGATCCCATGCGTATTGCTTCTCTGACGAAACGCGGCTAGCCAGCTCCTGTCCTGCCATTGACGGCAGCTCGCGGGCTTCTTCCACAAGCAGCGCCGCAGGGGTCCCGTCGGTCGCCACGACGCCGCGGAGCGCGCCGACCTGCCGGATATGCCGCACCAGCGCTCGCGTGTCCATATCCCACAGCACTGGAATGTTGTGGCGTGCGAGGTAATCCTGGGCGGATTCGGTAGAACGCCAGTTCGAGGCTACCGCTGAAAAGTCCCGGACCACGAGTGATTCGATATGAGGTATTGCGGACTCCTCATCATCGACGTTCGAGCCCACATTCCCGATGTGAGGATACGTCAGACAGACAATCTGTCCTGCGTAGCTCGGGTCCGTAAAAACTTCCTGGTATCCGGTGAGACTTGTGTTGAAAACGACTTCACCGCCGCGTTTGGTGTTTGCGCCGGCGGCGCGTCCGCTAAAAATTCGTCCGTCTTCGAGCGCAAGAATCCCTGGCCGTACGACAGCTTCTGTCAGCGGACCCTCCCGGGATGTCATCTCTCTGCTTCGGCAAAAATCGGAATGGAACCGAAATGATCCACCGGCCAATAGGCGAATACGGCCTTGCCATAAATAAACTTTCGAGGCACGGGCCCGAAGATTCGAGAATCGTTCGAGCTTGTCCGATGGTCACCCATCACGAAATACTCGCTCTTCGGGATGCGAGTCGGAGCCAGGCTGCCCAGATCCAACGACTCCGGCGGGATGTAAGGTTCGGACAACGTCTTCCCGTTGACGTACACATGTCCGTCGCGAATTTCGACCGTATCATCCGGCAATCCCACTACGCGCTTGATGAATGACTTCGAGCGATCCAAAGGATACCAGAAGACAACGACATCGCCGCGCTCAATCGGCTCAAACCGGTAGACGAACTTATTGATAAAAATTCGCTCCTGGTCGGAAATCAGGGGGGTCATGCTCGTGCCTTCGACCTTAACGGGCTGGTAGAAGAAAATGATGATGACAATGGCGAGGCTCAACGCGATCACAAGATCGCGTCCCCAGCTCCGGAGTTCGCGGCGCAAGGGCTGCGTCGCTTCCGGCGCAATAGCGGTACTTATTTCGGCGTTCGGCTCCATGTCGTTGCTTCGGGAACACTTATTTTATACCACGCTCCTTCGTTACACGCCACTAGCAGGTTGCGGAAAAAGGCCCCTAACGCCGTCATTCCAAGCCCCGGCAGGGGCCGGGATAAACTCCGCGAGGAATCCCTCTCGAATTATGGCCAGCAAAAAGAGGGATTCCTCGTCGCTTCGCTCCTTGGAATGACGCATCATGGAGTTTTCCGCAAACTGCTAGTGTCCCGAGTCCGAAGTCCTCTTCAAATGACTCTTTCGGTTTGCGGGTCGGAGCCCCGACAAGGTCGGGATCTTCGACTTTAGCTCTGACATTGATCACCGGAGACGTCCGGGGCCTTAGCCACTGAAGCGTCAGGGCTAAAAAGCCCTTCTCCGAGCCATCTTAATTGTCGGACCTGAAGGTCCGACCCACAAATCCTCTCCGAAGCGGCGGACTTTGTCAGCGAATCTCCGACTCAGGACACTAGAATAGAACTGAATCCGAAGATTCTGCGTTCACCAGATTATTCGAGCAAAGGAGTTCAGGATAAAGTTCGGGTGTGGGGCAACACAGTGTGGAACACGCACCATACGATGCAGCGTTTGGGACGAATTGCGCGATTCCGCGGCGCTGACTCGGGAGCGAACGCGCCCGAGTCAGCCGCGGCAGCCACGCTTACCAGATAACTTTCAACGACACCTGCATCTGCCTCGAATCCGTCGACGTGTGGTCAGCACCAGAAAGTTGCCCCGCGCCTCCGAGACAGCCGGTAACGGGGTCCCCGCTGAATGGAGGCACATGCACCGGTATAACACATGCGCCAGTCGGGCCCGGAGCAGCAACCGCTCCGGGGGTTACGGTAGTGACGTCAAAAATGGCGTTATTGGCAACCGGTGGGTTGAAATTGGCTCGATTCGTGATATTGAAGACTTCCAAGCGGAACTGGACGTTGAAGGCTTCCGAGATCCGTGGAACCTTCGTATTCTTAACCACCGAGAAGTCAAAGCTCTCCAATCCGGGCCCAGTCAGAATGTTGCGCCCTTCATTGCCAAGGCGAATATAATTCACGCCGCCAACATTGGTCACGCCCGGGATCTGGAAACATTGAAGCTTGACATATTGGACGTTCCCGGGATTGGTGAGCGACTGGCATCCGGGTCCCGATAGACGGTCTGGGTAGGCGAACGCGTCGCTGTTATTCAGGCCGAGCACATCGCCAGCCAGAATAGGCGTAAACGGCTGGCCGGCGGAGGCCGAGAAGATGCCCCCCAACTGCCATCCGCCGGCTACGGTTCCGGCAGAGCCCGACCAGGACTTCGGCGTGGGTACGTTCCATAGGTAATTCACTGAGAGAACCTTGGGATCGTTGAAGTCAGAGACGCCGCGCGTCAGCCTGGGGTCAAACCAATTCAGTGTGGAGATTGCGGTGATAACCGAGTCGGAAATTACTGCTCCGGAAGCCGTGTCTATGGACTTCTGCCACGTGAAAGACCCCTGAACCTGGAAGCCATGGCTCATGGCTTTGGTTAGTTGCACCATCATGCCATGATAGACGGACGAATTCCTAAAGAAAGTGGCGGGCAGGCGTCCGAAACTCTTATTGGTTGTCGTGCCCGAGCCAAATCCCGGGCAATCGTTACTGTTACCGCCGGTGAATGGAGTCGCTCCAT
Organism: Terriglobia bacterium; assembly: GCA_041488495.1. GTDB lineage: Bacteria > Acidobacteriota > Terriglobia > Acidiferrales > UBA7541 > Palsa-360. Next base: position 62,002 of record JBGPPL010000010.1, on the reverse strand, counting down.
CGCACGGCCAGAGATGTCCGCTGGATATTGGGAGCACCTCATTGACATCGTCCACTTGGGTTGTGCCGTGAACTCCGTGTGAGCCCACGTAACCGATCAGGGCTGTGAGATTGGGCATGATTTCACGCTGAACGCTGAGATTCCACTGCATCACATAAGCGCGTTTCGGATTTTGATCGATAAAGGCCACGCGATTGCTGCCTACTGTGGCAATCTGACAATAAGCAGGTGTCCCTATGGGCCAACCTGTGCTGGGTTTTGTGCCGCAGTTTGCTGGGGCCGGAGCGAGCGAACCCTTCACCAGGTTGTTGTTGGTGCCCGACGCCAAGAACGGGGCGGTATTGCCATTGGTCGAGCTTCCCATAAAGGCAATGAGAGGCAGTTGGTCGTAAAACCCGAAGCCCCCGCGGACCGACATCTTCCCGTTACCACTTGGGTCCCAGGCGAATCCGACGCGCGGCGAGAAGTCTTTCAGGGTGTTGTTCTTGAACAGGCCTCCGCTCTGGGCATTGCAGACCCCAGGGATCGCCTTTCCACAAGAGGGGAGCTGAGTGCCGGTTGTGTCGTATATGGAGAGCAGTGTGGCATTTTTCCCCTGGGCATCGTACGGCACTTGTGCCGGTTCGTAGCGCAGTCCCAGGTTGATGGTAAGGTTCGGACGGAACCGCCAGTCGTCCTGGAAGTATACGCCGTAGATCGTTTGCCGAGCCTCCACGGGGCCAAGGCCCTGGGGGAGGTCCGTGGTGATCTTGGCGCCCGCCGCGTTACTCAGAAAAGCGGCCATCGACGCATACGCAATAATTCCGCCCGGACGCGGAGATCTGATGTCATTCAGTTGGTCCCGCTCCACGCTCACGCCGAATTTCAAGGAATGTTTCCCTTTAGTCAAAAAGGCGTCGTCATAAAATTGGTACGTGTTAAAGTGGTTCAGTTGAGGGTTGAACGAGGTCAGGCCTCCCGTAAAGATCGGGAAGTTATTATTTATAAAGATCTGGGGCGCATCGAACCCAGGGATAGCGCCGAAAGACGGGTCCGACGTTTTTGAATTGATTGCAATGGCGCCCGCAGGCCCACCCTGGAAATCCCGATGATAACCGAAGCGCGCGGAATTGATCAGGTTCGGGGTGAAGGAGTGGGTCTCTGCAACCGTTGCGAAGGTGGTATTCTGGGCAGTGTTGACGACTTTATTGTTGTATTCGTCGGGCGTGCCGGTAACGGATTTGTCGCGATAGAACGTCCCGCTAAGACTATCCTTGTCAGAGATATGGTGATCGGCGCGGATAATATAGTAGTTTTCCGTGCTGGCTTGATTCGCTCCAAATGAACAAAGATCCGTGATCCCCCCGGACACTGTGATGGCGCAAAGGCTGGAGCCAGTGGTGGGGAAAAAAGCATTCAGATAAGGAATCACGCCCGGGTCCGCACCAGTGCGCGCGGTCGCCGACGGAATGAGACTGGCGTAAGATAGACCTTTAGATTGGCGTAAACCTTCGTAGTCGCCAAAGACGAAAGTCCTGTTCTTGATGATCGGCCCTCCCGCCGAGGCGCCGAACTGGTTCCGTCTAAACTGCGGTTTCTGCCCCGCGGGGTCGTAGAAATTTGGCGCGTCCAGGTAGCTGTTGCGCAGAAACTCGTAAGCGCTCCCGTGGAACTGGTTCGTGCCAGACTTCGTGGTGGCGTTGATGACCCCACCCGACGCCCGGCCGTACTCGGTCGAATAGTTGGTCGTCAGAACGGAGAATTCTGAAATCGCATCCACGCCCGCATTCGAGCCCAACACGTTACCCGGGCCGCCGTTCGCTGGGTCGTTGATGCTGATGCCGTCCACGCGATAATTATTCTGCTGGGGGCGGGCGCCGGAAATCGATAATTGGGCTCCATAGCCGCGCGTGAACCTGTCTCTAGTATTGATGTCAGGCTGAGTGTGGAGTTGATAGACGCCGGGCTGAAGGTTCGCCAGGGAGCTCCACGAACGGCCATTGAGAGGCAGCTCTTTGATCGTGGTTTCAGTCGTAAGGGCGCCGATCTCCGCGTTGGTCAGGTTCACAGTCGGAGCCTCAGTGGTGACTTCCACACTTTCGGTGACAGCTCCCACGTGCATGCCCAGATTCAAGACCTGCTCACCTCCGACGCTCAGCGTGACGTTTGCCGTCGTCTTGGCGAATCCTGCAGCCGTGACGGTCACCGCATAGTTCCCTGGCGTCAGGTTCGGCGCCGAGTAAATTCCATCCGGATTCGTCGTAACACTCCGGGTGATACCGGTCGCGGAATTCCGTATGGAAACATCTGCCTTGGGAAGCGCGGCGCCGGATTGGTCCGTGATCGTGCCGGAAAGCGTCGCGCCCACCACCTGGGCGTCGAGCCGCGCGAATAGCCCCATGCCCATTACTAAGGCGATGGAGACCGCAACGTGGAGCAACATTTTCTTCATGCCAGTAAGATTCTTTGTCATTTCGAGTTCCCTTCCTCACAAATAAATTTGACGTCCGACCACATGGCCTACTGTGTACACATGTAGAGAGGCAAGACGCGCGGGTAAGCCGTACACCCCTGCAAAAAACAAACCCTATCCCCCCAGACTATCCTGAAAAGTTCAGGTAGCCCCTGTCCCCTAAAACCCGGCCCAAACGATTGGACACGAAACACACCACTTATGGAGTTGTCTTGTAGTCCTTTATCCGTGACATGTCAAGAGGAATGTTAAGATGGCTAAGAAAAAAGGGGCCTCGGCAGCCACCAGCACAATCACCCAGGGCCGGCCCAAAAGCCGCTATGAACTAGCCTGGTGCCGGTAAAAGCGTTTCTCGACCTTGGCGATTGCCGTCGAGAACAGCCCTTCTCTCCGGCTAACACGATCGAGGGTGAAAGACGCCGCTTTTCTTATTCGCGCTGCCGAAAAAGACCAAATAAGGTGTCGAGTGTCCGGCAACTCCAGTTTCTTTGAATCGTTGCCTTCATTTCCAGGCGGCAAGACGCAGCCTGCGATAATCCGCCCACCATTGCCCGTCCCGGAAGTGATCCGGCCGTAGCAACTCCTCTACCCTTCGGAAAAAAGCTTCCCTCGTTTTCGGAATTAATTTCGCGCTGTAGTCCGACCAAAACATCGTTATCCAGTTCCGAAGTCCGGCTTCGCCGTCAGCGAGCGCCGTCGGACGGTCGAACAAGGTAATGAATCGCACTTCGAACCCATTCTTCTCAAGAAGCGTGGCATATTCGCTCACGCTGGGGTAATACCACGGATTAATTTCAACCGGTCCCGCGTCACACAGTTCCGTCCATGCTCGTTCGAATACCTCTTGCATCCGTTGAATATTTCCCTTTCCGCCGAACTCCGCAACGAAGCGACCGCCTGGCCGCAGGGCGTTCCTTACATTCCGGATGACGCGTGCAGGCTCAGGGATCCAATGCAGCGCCGCGTTCGAAAACACAGCATCGAACTCCGCCCGGTATTGCAGACCTCGCGCGTCTGCCACTTCAAATTGCAGATTGGGATAGGCCTTCCGCGCGGCATTTATCATTTCGACGGACCGGTCGGCGCCCACCACGTTCGCGCCGGAATCGGCAATCTTCGCTGTCAGATGTCCAGTGCCGCATCCAATGTCCAAAATCCGTTCGCCTGACTGCGGCGCGAGCAGCGAGATCAGTTCGGCACCGTACTTCCACACGAATGCGTGCTTCGCGTCATATAAATTCGCGTTCCATTCCGCCTGCCGTTCCTTCAACGGTTCTTTCATCCCCTGGCTCACGGCTTCCCTTCTCTTCATTCGCCGCGCAAACCTTCCAGTCCGCCCTTGTGACGGAACGCGCCAAAGGCATATTGTGCCGCTGCGAGCGCGGCGCAAACAGCCGTCTCCGTGCGGAGAATGTTAATTCCCAGCGCGGCCTCTCCAAAGCCGGAGCCGATAGCTGCGGCGAACTCCGCGCCGGTCCAGCCGCCTTCCGGGCCGACCGCGACCGCCAGATTCACGGTCTCACCTTCCTGCACAGCCGGGGACGCGAGCTCGAGCAATTCCCTCATCGGGCTCGCGCCAGCGCGCTCGGAGAGCAGCACGCGAATTTGCGCATTCGTCGCGCGAAACGCTTCCTGCGGCTTTGCTGCATCGTGCAGCACCGGAACGCGCACTCGCCGGGATTGCTGCGCCGATTCGACCAGAATCTTCTTCCATCGCGCGGCGCGCTTTGCGGACGCAGCCACCAGTCCCTTCTCGCTCCGCTCTGCAGCCAGCGGTACGATCTCATCCGCACCCAGTTCCGTGGCTTTCTCGATGGCCCATTCGAAGCGATCGAATTTTACGATGGCAAGTAACAGCGTGATTCGCAGCGGCAGCAACAGCACCGGCAGTTGTTCGATGAGGGCAAATTCGACCGCGTCGCGGCCGATCTCCTCCGTCCGCGCCAGCCACACGGACTTGCCGTCGCTCAATTCGTAGACCTGGCCCGGCTCGGCACGCAGCACGCGCCCGAGGTGATGGGCCGCTTCGCCGCGCATAACGGCGGTACCGTCTTCAAACCGCTCGACAAAGAATCGTCGACGCATCGTGCGCTATGTTATATCAATCCCATGCAATGGCCCATGCGTTGGCGCCGCCCGATAAACTGTGCTGAGTGCCCGCGGATCTTTCTATTTCGTTCAGTGGCATTGTTGTGGATTCTTCTCCCGCCCTGCCTGGCGGCTCAAACGCAGCCTCGGCCTGCCGCTTCGCAACGCGTTGTGATTGTTGACACCGACGCAGGCAGCGACGACCTGATGGCCGTTGCGTTCCTCCTGTCGCGCCCTGACATTCGTGTGGAAGCCATTACGATCGTGAACGGGATGGCCCACGTCCAGGCTGGGGGACGAAACGTTCTGCGCTTGCTTGCGTTGGCTGGCCGCCACGACGTACGTGTGTATCTTGGGAGTGAGGTGCCTCTTTCCCGGAATGCGGAATTCCCCGCCGAATGGCGCCGCAACTCGGACGATCTGCCCGGTGCGACGCTCCCGGAGTCAACCAACGCGCCCGAACCCCAACCTGCGGCGGAATTTCTATCCAGACGTCTCGCGGACGCGGCTCATCCCGTTCAATTGCTCGCGCTCGGTCCGCTGACCAATCTTGCTGAAGTGTTTTCTCGCACGCCGTGGGCGGCGCGCCTGATTCGGCAATTGGTGATCCTGGGCGGTGCGGTCCGGGTCCCCGGCAATCTTGCCGATGGCGGAGCATTTAAGACGGAAAACACGACGGCGGAATGGAATATTTTCATTGATCCGGCGGCGGCGAAGACGGTATTCGCTTCCGGCGCGCCGATTCGGCTCGTGCCGCTCGACGCGACACAAAGAGTTCCGATCGACATGGCGCTCCTCGAACAATTGCAATTGAAGGCCAATACGCCCGTGGCGCGCTTTGTGGCCCAGGTACTCGCCACCGATCGGGACCTCATCCGCCAGGGTTTTTACTTTGCCTGGGACCCGCTTGCGGCAGTCGCGTTGGCGAATCCTGCGGTCGCGACATTCAAGCCGCTCGCTATCGACATCAGCGACAAGCCGTCGGAACTGGGACGCACCACGGAGGCGAAGGGCCGGCGCGCCAATGCCCAGGTCGCGATCGACGCCGATGTCCTGAGATTCCGCGAGATATTCATGACGGCGCTGGGAGTTCGGTGAGTGTTTACGTGCGGGCCGGAAAGCGCGGGTAGCGCTGCCATTCAGGGCGGCACTTTAGCATCATACAGATGCCGGCCTGAAGGCGAGCGCTACGCCGGCCAGCGTTTCGCATCAACCGAAGATATCTTTGACTTTATCGAACAACGTGGAGTCGCGTTGCGCGGGGCGGTTCTCGACAGGAAGAGTCGCGCCGAGTTGCTCGAGCAGGCGCCGCTGTTCGCGGGTCAGCTTCGTCGGAGTCACGACGTGAATATTCACGTACAGATCGCCCTTGCCTCCGCCGTGCGGGTCGGGCAATCCCCTGCCTTTCAAACGAACAATCTCGCCAGTCTGCGTGCCTTCTGGAATCTTGACTGTTTCTTCCCCGCTTAATCCCGGTACTTTGATTTCCGTCCCCAACGCGGCCTGCGCGACCGTTACAGGGACCGTGCAATATAGGTCCGCATTCCGCCGCTCGAAATACGGATGCGTCCTGACTTCCAGAACCACGTAAAGATCGCCTGAAGGGCCCCCGTTCCCCCCGGGCTCGCCTTCGCCCGGCACACGGAGCCGGGTATTCGAGTCCACTCCCGGGGGAATCCGCAAATCGATTGTCCGGCTGCGCTCGACGCGGCCCTGCCCCCGGCAATCCGGGCAAGCCTCGCGCACAATCTGCCCCGCGCCGCGGCAATCCGGACACGTGCGGGAGATCGTGAAAAAACCCTGCTGGTAATGGATTTGTCCGCGGCCGCCGCACGTCACACAGGCAACGACTCCCGTGCCGGCTTTCGCGCCCGTCCCGTTGCAACTTTCGCAAAACTCCACACGCGGCAGCCGAATCTTTGTGTTGACGCCGCCGGCTGCCTCTTCAAAACTCAATTTCATGTCGTACCGCAGGTCCGCGCCCCGCTGCGAGCGGTTCCTCGCACGCCGTCCGCCGAAAATATCCTCGAACCCAAAAAAATCGTCGAAGATATCCTGAAATTCGTCGAAAATGGTTTGATTGACGCCGCCATCAAACCCGCCCCGCGAAAGTCCAGCAAATCCAAACCGATCGTAGGTGGCGCGCTTTTCCGGTTCCGAAAGGATCGAATACGATTCCGTGGCCTCGCGGAACTTCTCCTCTGCTTCCTGCTTCTTCTGAGGGTTGCGGTCCGGATGCCACTTTAACGCCGCCTTACGGTAGGCGGACTTAATTTCGTCGGCAGTGGCCGCGCGTTCGATTCCTAACACTTCGTAGCAGTCGCGTTTTTGACTCATCGGTAACTTTAACGGTGCTCCCTAGTTTTCCTGTGTTCCTGAATTCACGTCATCGCCGGGATGGACGACGACGCGGACGATCGCGGGCCGGAGAACGCGTCCGTGAAACAGGTATCCGTCCTGAAACACATGGAGAATGAACCCGTCGGGATAGCCTTCCGATTCGGCGCGGTCAATGGCCTGGTGCACGTGTGGATCGAACAACTTCCCGGCAGCATCGATGCGCTCCAAGCCATGGCGTGCGAGCGCATCCCAGAGCTGTTTGCGGATCAGTGTTACGCCCTTGCGATACTCTTCGTACGCAGGATCGTCATGCGCATGGAGCGCTCGATCAAATCCATCGAGGACGGGAATCAGATCCATCATCAGGCGCTCGACGCCCCGGCGCCCTTCTTCATGACGGTCGCGCTCAATCCTCTTCCGGTAATTTTCGAAGTCGGCTTGCCGGCGGACAAGCGTTTGATGCAGATCTTCATTCTCCGCTTGGAGCTTCGCAACCTCCGTGGCGAGTGCCGGCTCTTCGCCCGACGTCGGACCGCCGGGCAGAGGATCGTCCCCGGAAAACGACGGGAAATTATCCACCGATCCCTCGGTGTCTAAGGAGGAATTCTTTTTTCCCTCGCGTTTAGGTTCCGCCACTTCCCCTAACTCCGATCCAATGTCTCGCTGAATGCGCGGGCGACAAATGCCACCGCGGTAATGGCACGCTCGTAATGCATTCGCATCGGACCAAGCACGCCGACCGTACCCTGCGACTGGTCTTGAAACGAATACGGCGCGCTGATCAGCGCGAGGTGTTCGCCCGCCGGGTCAATCCCTTTCACACCGATCTGGACGTGCACCGGGTCAGGTGTGTCAATACAACCGGCCAGCAAGGCGATGAGCTTATGCTTTTCCTCAATCGCCGCCAGCACTTCGCGCAATTGCGCCTGATCGGCAAACTCCGTCGCCGCCGCCATTTGCGCGGCTCCTTCCACGTAGATGCGCTGTGTTGAGCCCTGCTCCAACATTCCCGGATCGCACAGCGCCAGGGCATCGCGGGCCAGAAGGTCGTATTGCTCTTGTTCCTTCGCCAGGTGGGCGAGGAGATCGGTCCGAATGGCTTCGAGCGTGCGCCCAACATAGTGCCGGTTCAGATAATCCGCCGTGCGGTCCAGATCGGGCTGGGTGAACGACCTCTCCGGCCGGATGATTTTGTCTCGAGTGGCTCCGCCCGTCGAGACCAAAACAATCACGACACGGCCGTCGGGCAACAGAACGAATCGAACGTGTTCGAGGACCGTCTTCGCAATCGGAGGCGATACGATGATTCCCAGCCCGCGCGAAATTTCCGCCAGCACATGTCCCGCGCGCTCGGTAATTTCCTCTGTGGTCGTCGCCGCTGCGAGTTCGCCGCGAATCCAGCGCTGATCCTCCGGGCTCAAGGTAGCCTGCGCCGCCACCTGCTGCGCAAAAAAGCGATACCCCGATGCCGTCGGGACTCTGCCTGCCGAAGTGTGCGGCTGGTAGAGATAGCCCTCCTCTTCGAGGTCTGCCATCACGTTCCTGATCGTGGCGGGGCTCAAAGATTCAACGTGCCCCCGCGAGATCGCGCGCGAGGAGACGGGTTCCCCCGTCTCGATGTACGCGCGGACGATGGCGGAAAGAATTTGCCGGTTACGTTCGCTATGTGGCGCGGAATGTGGCATCGTTCAACTGCTTCCCAATCTCTTCCTGAATTGATTTTATGCGCAGTCATCGCTCCCGTCAAACAACATGAGGGGAACTTGTTTCCTTATTCCGGCAAAGAAGTCCGGAAGCAGTGGCTCCCACTGATTCCGCTGGATTCAAACGCCGCCAGCAAGATATGAGAAAAAATTCTGTTTCTGCCCAACGATTATGTTCAATTGAAATCAGAGGCATCCATCTGCGCGCGTTGCAGGCGATCGGAGTAGTCGATATAAAGCGTTTTCCACTCCGAGTAGAAGTCGATGGCAGCGGTTCCGGCCTCGCGGTGTCCGTTGCCGGTGCTCTTGGTGCCTCCAAAGGGAAGTTGGATTTCAGCGCCGATCGTGGGCGCATTCACATAGACGATGCCGGTTTCGAGATCCCTCATGGCGCGATACGCTTGATTCACATCTCGTGTGTAGATCGAAGCCGAGAGGCCATACTTCACATGGTTCGCAATGTCGAGGGCTTCCTCGAAGGACGCGAATGGAATCAAGACAACGACCGGCCCGAATATTTCTTCCTGCGCGATGCGCATATTCGGCTCGACATCGGCGAAAATCGTGGGCTCGTGGTACCAGCCGTTGGCCAGGCTGCCGGATTCGGCGCGATGCCCTCCGGTGACGAGCTTGGCGCCCTCGTTTTTGCCGATCTCGACGTACCTCATAACAGTCTGCAGTTGCGTTTCGTTGATGACCGGTCCTATCTCGGTCTCAGGGTCCAGCCCGTCACCGACTTTGAGGGCCCTTACCCGCTGTGCAAACCGGTCGAGGAACTGTCTGTATACTTTCTTGTGGACTGCGACGCGGCTTGCGGCCGTGCAGCGCTGCCCGCTGGTGCCGAACCCGCCCCACACAGCGCCTTCGACAGCGAGTTCGAGGTTCGCATCATCCATGACGATAATAATGTTCTTTCCGCCCATCTCGAGGTGACACGGCTTGAACGAAGACGCGCAGGCCTGGTTCACCAGGCGGCCCGTCTCGGTTGATCCGGTGAAGCTCACCGCCGCCACGTCTGCGTGAGTCACCAGAGGCGCTCCTGCATCGGGTCCCATTCCGTTAACAATATTGATAACTCCAGAGGGCAGGCCGGCCTCAAGCAGAATTTGCACCAGGTTATATGTCGAGAGCGGCGTGTCTTCGGCCGGCTTGATCACCACGGTATTGCCGCAAATCAGCGCGGGCATTATCTTCCACGAAGGGATTGCCATCGGAAAATTCCACGGCGTGATCATGCCGACCACGCCCAGCGGGTCGCGCACCGACATCGCAAACTTATTCGGAAGCTCCGAGGGTACGGTTTGGCCGAATAACCTGCGGCCCTCTCCAGCCATGTAGTAAGTCATATCGATGGCTTCCTGCACATCGCCGCGCGCTTCCGACAGCGGCTTTCCCATCTCACGCGTCATGTCCCGCGCGAGATCTTCTTTGCGTTTCACCAGAGTTTCCGCAGCCCGGTAGAGAATCTCCGCGCGCCGGGGAGCGGGCACGAGCCGCCATTTCACGAATGCCGCTTTCGCAGCGTCCACCGCGTCGTTCACATCTTCCTGTGTCGACGACGGGAAAATACCGATCAGTTCCGTATGATTAGCGGGATTACGGTTTTCAAACGCGCGCCCGCCGCGCGCCTCAACCCACTCCCCGTTGATGTAATTCTTGTGAACCTTGGGAACGGCAACTGTTGCCATACTGCCTCCTAAAGGTCTGCTGACGGGAGATCCGCTGCACGAGCCGGACGACTGCGGGCCGAATTTCCGCGCGGCATTTCAATGTAGCAGAGGCACAGGGGTGCGTCAAACTGCGCTGATGACCATCTAATGGGCGGAAGTAGCAGGCGGAGCGGCGGAAGACGCGGACGGGACAGGCGCGCCTTTGCCGGCAGTTTCGGAACCCAAACCAAGCTTCTCCAGAGTCAGCGCATCGATCTTGCCGGTCGCATTAAGCCCGTGATCTCCTTGATACTTTTTCATTGCAACGACGGTGGCGTCGTCCCATTTTCCTGTTGGCTCTCCAGCCAGAGAACCCTCCCGCTTCAACGCAGACTGAATGTCGCGGATACGGTCGGGTGTAGGTGCCTTCTGGCCACGCGCTGTGGGTTTGGACCTTTTCCTCGATGAAGCGCTTTTTTTCTTCTTCACAGACGACTGCGCCGCAGCCGTATTTCCGGCGCCGGAGACAATAGGGGCCGCGCTCACCAGGAGCACGGCCCCAAGGACACAGAGCCAGGTTCTCTTACTCATCGGTCGCAGCTACTTCCCCGGAGCCGGGACAGCACCAGCCAGATAGACTGTGTCAAGCTGATCTCCGCCCGTGCGCCGCCGGACCTTGAACAGGACATCTTGCCCCTGTTTCAGCCCCGAGACGGCACGGCGGTAGTCCGAAACAGACGAAACGGCCGTGTGGTTGATTTCTGTGACGACGTCTCCCCGGACAAAACCAATGTCTTCAGCAAAGCTTGCCGGATCGACCTCGGTGACTAATACGCCCTTGATATTTTCGAATCCGGCGCGGCGTGCGCGTTCTGTTCCGAGATCTTCCACACGCAACCCGAACTCAACCGGCGTCGGCCCGCTGTCGTTATTGCTGCCGTTCGCCGCGCGGTCCGGGAAAATCTTCGTGCGATCCGCGACCGTTAAGCTGGCTTCGTGCTCCTTCTTGTCGCGGATGTAAGACACACGGATGCTACTGCCGACCGGGGTTATCGCAATCGGATTTACCAAGTCGTTTCCGGTGTGCACCGGCTTGCCATTCACACTCGTGATGACGTCGCCCGACTGCAAGCCGGCCTTCTCTGCCGGACTTCCCGCCTCAACACGTTGTAGAACTATTCCGTATGGGGCACCCAGCTCCTTTAGTACGATTGGATTGCTGCCCTGAGCCTCGGTGAAACTGACGCCAATGGAACCGCGCGTGACTTTGCCGTTGGCGATGAGCTGGTTATACACGCCAATCGCCGTGTTTGACGGCAACGCAAAACCAACGCCTTCATTCCCACGGCCTCCGGTAATGATAGCCGTGTTGATGCCGATCACTTGCCCGGCCATATTCACCAGCGGCCCGCCGGAATTTCCCGGATTGATCGCCGCATCAGTCTGGAGGAATCTCTGAAATTGCTGACCCACATTACCGCGATCCTTTGCACTGATAATTCCGGCCGTGACGCTCCCCTGCAGGAAACCAAACGGGTTCCCAATCGCGAGAGCCCAGTCGCCGACTTGAACCGCGTCGGAATTGCCCAGCTTGGCTGCGGGCAATTCATGGCCTACTTCGATTTTTATAACGGCAAGATCGGTCTCCTCGTCGGTACCGATCACCTTGGCGGTATAGGGCGTTTGCTCACCATTCAGCGTCACTTGGACCTTCGTGGCCTGGTCCACGACGTGGTCGTTCGTCAGGATGTACCCCTTCTTGTCGACAATCACGCCCGAGCCCAAACTGCGCTCAGCAGTGGGGCCCTGATCGGGGAAATCAAAGAAGCGATTGAAGAAGTCCTGAAACGGCTGCTGGTCCTGGTCGTCCTGCGGGCCCATCTGGCCGCGGCCGCGCGGAGTGGCGCGTCCCTGACCGCGGCGCTCGATGACTTGTGTCGTCGAAATATTCACGACGGCCGGCTGCACCTTGCTGACGATGGAAGCAAAGGCGCTCGACAATTGCACCGGATCTGGAATCGCCAGCGGCGTGGCGTCGGACCCGGCCGCGGGATGCGATGCGCCCACATGCCCAGAAATCACGGTACCGATCACCATGCCTACGGCCAACGTCATTGTCATCAACAGGGTCGCCATAATCTTACGATTTCGCGCCCAGGCAGCGACTTCCTGAAGCTGCATCTCCATGTTATTTACTCCTTTGTGCCAATCGTCTTGGCCATATTCGTAGCAGATTATAACACCGTATAGCGCTCGCGCACGTCCGGAACATGCACCGCTGATCCTTGGTGAGCAACCGTCGCGCAAGAGGGCAGATTGCGAAATTCTCCCGCCCTGCTACACTAGGATGCGAAAACATGACTCCGCGCACAATGTATCGCAAGATCTGGGATTTTCACGTCGTCCACGAGGCGCCCGGGGAACCTTCCCTGATCTATATTGACCGCCACCTCGTCCATGAAGGCACATCTCCCCAAGCGTTTGCTGGCCTGAAAGAAACCGGCCGCAAAGTACGGCGGCCCGACCTGACCTTCGCCGTCATGGATCACTCCGTCCCAACCAAGAACCGAAATTTGCCGATTCTGGATGAGGCTGCGGCTGGGCAATTTACGGCGCTGGAGCGCAATTGCCGCGAGTCCGGAATAACCCTTTTCGACATGTTCAGCCACAACCAGGGGATCGTGCATGTCATTGGTCCGGAGCTTGGCATCACCCAGCCTGGGCAAACGATTGTCTGCGGCGACAGCCACACATCGACGCACGGCGCATTCGGGACTCTGGCGTTTGGCATCGGCACGAGCGAGGTCGAGCATGTGCTCGCGACGCAATGTCTCTCCCAATACGCATCGAAGACGATGCGTATCGTCGTCAACGGAAAGCGCACAAAGGGAGTCTCGGCAAAAGACATTATCCTCGCCATCATCGGAAAAATCGGGATCGCGGGGGGAACGGGCCACGTGGTCGAATACTCGGGCGAGGCGATTCGCGCACTTTCAATGGACGGGCGTATGACCGTCTGCAATATGTCCATTGAAGGCGGTGCGCGCGCCGGAATGATCGCCCCGGACGACACGACGTTCGCATACATGGAAGGGCGGCCCTACGTGCCGCGGGGGAAAGCTTTCCAGGAAGCCGTCGCGGGCTGGAAGGCCTTGGCCACGGACCCCGGCGCGGAATTCGACGCTACGGTCACGCTCGAAGCATCGAAGATTGCGCCACAGGTGACCTGGGGGACAAACCCGGGCATGGTGACCGGCGTTACCGAGCGGGTACCCGACCCAGGATCATTCCGTGAACCTGACGATCAAAAGGCTGCCGCACGTGCTCTCGAATACATGGGGCTTAGGCCAGGCACCCCTCTCGTTGATATTCCCGTCGACCGTGTGTTCATAGGATCGTGCACGAATTCGCGCCTGAACGACCTTCGGGCAGCCGCACGCGTCGTCGTCGGAAAGCACATTTCCAAGACTCTAAAGGGAGCGCTGGTCGTGCCCGGCTCGATGTCCATCAAGGCGAAGGCGGAGGCCGAAGGGCTCGACAAGATCTTCCGCGACGCCGGATTCGAATGGCGCGATGCGGGGTGCAGCATGTGTATCGCCATGAATCCCGACGTGCTGCCTCCCGGTGAGCGCGCCGCCAGCACTTCCAATCGTAACTTTGAAGGACGGCAAGGTAAGGACAGCCGGACGCATCTGGTAAGCCCGATCATGGCCGCAGCCGCGGCTATTGCCGGCCACTTCGTGGACATCCGCGAGTGGAACGTGGACGCCGTGGAGTAACGGGTGCGGGCTCTGCCGGGTGCGGGCTCTACTTGGAGCCCGCCGGAGTAACGGATGTGGGCTCTGCCGGGCGCGGGCTTCACTTGAAGCCCGCCAAAACCTGGAGCCCGCCGGAGTAACGGGTGCGGGCTCTACTTGGAGCCCGCCGGAGAAAACAATGCAGCCCTTTTCAAAACATACTGGCTTGGTCCTACCGCTCGATCGGGTGAACGTGGATACGGACCAGATGGTGCCCAAGCAGTTCCTGAAGCTCCAGATAAAACAAGGTTTCGGACGGGTGTTGTTTTATGACTGGCGTTACCTTCCCGGTGAAAAGCCAAACCCTGACTTCATCTTGAATTGGCCGCGATATAAGGGGGCCTCGGTCATGCTGGCTCGCGCCAACTTTGGCTGCGGCTCCAGCCGCGAGCACGCCCCCTGGGCCCTCGCCGACTACGGCTTCCGCGTCCTGATTGCTCCCAGCTATGCGGACATTTTCTATAACAATTGCTTCAAGAACGGCATTCTCCCCGTCACGCTTCCCGAGGAAAAGGTGGACGAACTTTTCAAACGGGCCGAAAAAGAAGAAGGTTACACGTTGACCACGGACCTGCCCAATCAGACGATCCGCGATACGCACGGGCTGAACTTTACGTTCGAAATTGACAAATTCCGAAAGCATGTCCTTCTAGAAGGACTGGACGATATCGGTCTTACGCTCAAACACGAGGCTGCCATCACAGCGTTCGAACAGGCCAGGCACCCAAGCGCCACGATGTATGAAGCCGTAGACGCGAAGTACTCCCCCAGACAGTAGGGCACCCCGAACTTCGTACCTCACGTAACGGCCCGGCCACCCGCCCTTCCCACAACGAAGGACGGGCCACCCACAAATTCAAAGCCGGTCAAAGCCCGGGCCACCCGCCATTGACGGGGCGAGCTATACGGTGGATTCTGGTGGAAACCGCATGTCAAAGGCCGATCAATTGGCGGGAGTGACGTCGAATTACGCGTACGACCAGATCTATCAGTTGACCCAAGTGACCCAAGCCGCGAACACGACCGAGAGCTACACCTACGACCCGGTGGGCAACCGCACCGCGTCGCTGGGCGTGTCGTCGTACACCAACAACGCCTCGAACGAGCTGACCTCCAGGCCTGGCGTCACCTACACCTACGACAGCAACGGCAATACGTTGACGAAAGTAGTTAGCTCGAACACGACGACGTACGCGTGGGATTATGGTAACCGCCTGACGAGTGTCACTTTGCCGAGCAGCGGCGGAACGGTGACGTTCAAGTACGATCCGCTCGGGAGAAGGATTTACAAGTCATTGTCTTCCGGTGGGACTAGCGTGTTCGCGTACGACGGAGATAATCTGATTGAGGAAACGAACTCTTCAGGAACTGTGGTTGCTCGGTACACGCAGACGCAGAACATAGACGAACCACTCGCGATGCTGCGAAGTTCGACGACGAGCTATTACCAGGCAGATGGTCTAGGATCGATTACTTCGCTGTCGAACGGAGCGGGCTCACTGGCACAAACCTACACGTTCGATTCGTTTGGCAAACAAACCGCCTCATCTGGCTCGCTGGTCAATCCGTTCCAATACACTGGCCGTGAACTCGATTCGGAGACAGGGCTTTATTACTATCGCGCCAGATACTACGATCAGACGACGGGCAGGTTCCTCGGGGAAGATCCGATCGGATTCGATGCCGGAGCAAATTTCTATGCCTACGTTTCGAATAGACCACAGAACTTCGCAGATGCTTTGGGGCTTAGCCAAAATGATGTCACCAGGATTCTGAAACAGGCGCAGAACGAAACGAATCAGATGACGAAAAACGGACAAAGAATCGACCCGGGCCCGCTGAACAACCTTGTCTCTAGTTTACAGATGCTTGTCGGTTATAAGACCCCAAATCTTGGGTGCGGACAGCAGGCTGATCGCGTCGCTGCCGCTCTCCAATTGCCGACAGTACCGTACGATGATAACTGGACGTTTAGCGTACACCAGTGGGGATGGCACCAGTACGGCGTCGCGAGATCGAGCAATCCAAACGATCCGACCATTATCTTCGACCCATGGAAAAACCAGTTCTTTACGACGCCGAAGGTCACATGGCCCCTCGTTCCGTAGTCAGTTTAACTGGTTCGCACTCGAAAGGGTTGGCTATGAACAGAAAGCTATACTGGACTTTGGGAGTCGGCCTCGTGGGCTTACTCTTGGCGACGAAGGGAACATACTGGTTTCCCGGCACCTACTTCCACGATGCCGAGAGCCTGACACTTGGACTCCTAGCAGGAGCAATAATTGGGTTCTTGCTTGGCTGCATCGTTGAAAAAACTATGGACGAGCGGCGGAGGCGAGCCAAGGTCCTCTACTGGCTGTTTGCGATGGCAGTCTTTGGCTCCTATCTGGGATCCGGAAAGGCTGTTCCGACCCACACGACTCTAATGGTAATGGCCTGGACCCTTGGCATAGGCCTCGTAGTTGGGCTTCTTCAGTACTTCCTGCAATCGAAAGAAACCATTAGATGACTGGCCGCGTGGGCCAGGCTCTCGGTGAGTTGAACTTTCGGATACCGCAGCCCCTCACGCTCTTGTGAACGATGCGATGTTAACAGGCGTTCCACTTCCCCCCACAGCAAATCGCCCGGCTTGCATAGCCAGGCCGAAAGGAACAACGTTCGTGGCATGGTTCTATGAGATTCGCAGTTCAAACAACGCACTGCTAAAGCGCGATGGCGGCTTCCCCACGGCAGACGCCGCCAAGGTTGCTGCGCGGGATGATGCTAAGCGGGATGATGCTAAGAAGATGACGAACGCGAGCAAGCCCAACCGCTTGGATGTTGGACGTATTCTAGTTGGGCAGAACAACGAACAACCCACTCGCAGCTAATCCTCCAGTCCTCCCTCGCACCACGGTTCCGCCTGTCCCAGTGATTGGCAACGCAGATCGATTCGTCGAAGCCGTACAAGCCCGTAGAGGCCTTCGACGACCTTCCGGAAACTCCTTAAACAAGGAGGATTACTCAGCCAGTAAAAACCAGGCTATACCCCTACGTGGGCGCTTAAAATGCCCTCTGAAAACCTCCATTTCTAAGGAGGATTTTGGAGGCATTTTTTAGGGGTTAGGGTTCTTAAGGTACCTGATTCTAGGTTCTGGAAATGTTCCCATATACGAAGGACGCCTGGAAAGCCGGGGTGTCCTCATTGATCGACACAGAAAACGGCGCACCCGGCCACTTCCCTAGGATATTTTGCACTCTTATTTCGGCCGGGTGCCCCGTCCTTGACGGTTTTCAAGGGTGGGTTCTTGGTTTGATTTCCTATGCCCAATGGATTTAATTTCAGATAATTCCGCCTGGCGAATTCATGCATCGTGACGAATTTCTTCGGACGCGGGAACAGGCCCCTTCAATTCAGCCACGAGTATCCCTACGAGAATCAGCGCCGCACCAACCAGCGCCCTCGTGCCGAGGCGTTCGCGGAGAACGATATACGACGTAACCGCCGCGAAGACTGGCTCGCTGGCAAGAATCAGCGCCGTATTGGTCGCGCTGGTATGCCGCTGCGCCCACACCAGGAGCGGATATGCGATCGCCGTCGTGAACACTGCCGTGACGATGACGCCAAAAACGAGTTCCGATGTGAGATGAAAGCGGGGGGCTTCCCAGTGTCCCGCGGCGAGTAGCGGGACCGCCGCCAAGGAAAGCCCCGCCGTCACTGCGACTTGCAGGAAACTGAGTCCCCCCAGCGAGTGTTGCGCGCTATAGCGCGCGATGAAAATGATCTGGAGCGCGTAGAGCACGGCGCACACCAACACCAGCAGGTCACCTCGATTCAAATCGGCGATCCCCTCACGCGGGACAGTGAGGAAATAAAGTCCAGCCAGAGAAGCAAGCGCCCCGGCCCAAGCCCAAACGCTGATCCGGCGCCGCCAGAACAGCGCCAGGAATACGGGAACAAGAACTACACTGATTCCGGTGATGAACGCGGCTTTGGATGGAGTCGTTTCGACAATTCCGGCGGTCTGAAATGCGTAGCCGCCGAACATGAAAATCCCGATCCGCACGCCGGCCCAGCATTCCTCGGCCGAAAGTTTCCGAAGATCCGCGCGATAGAACCACGCCATCGGCAACGCGGCCAAAGTGAAACGCGCAGCCAGAAAAACGAAAACCGAGGCATCGGCAAGCGCATCCTTAACGACGACAAATGTGACGCCCCATAGCAGGGAGCATAACAGCAAGCCGAGGTGGGCCTTGAACCGGAGACTCACAGGATAGGCGTCGCCGGACACAAAGAATTTGACGCGTTGCAAGAACCGGCTTCGGTCGGGATACGTCTCATTTATTGTTCGAGTCTAGTGGCCCTGCGAAGCAAAGGCAACCTGATTGGTCCGGCTCGAATCGCACCTTTGATGAGCTCTGTGCCGCTTTGCTTCGTTGACAGGGGAGCAGCAGCTTGCTAAATGTAAGAACGGTGTTGGTCCGCCACCATCCACGCGTGGTTTCCCTTTGGCTCGCCTTGCCCCTGGTGGCGGGAATCCTCTGCTCCTCTGCGCGCTCTGCGGACAAGAACAAGAACGAGAAGGTTGAGCCCTGGGTTGAAATCCGTACGCCACATTTCATCGTGGCCAGCGACGGAGGCGAAAAAACAGCCCGCCGCGTTGCGGGCCAGTTCGAGCAGGTCCGCCGGGTCTTCCAGGCCACATTGCCCAATGCACGCCTCGATACCGGAATTCCCATTGAAATCCTGGCGGCGAAGGATGGAAAATCATTCGCCACGCTGTTCCCCGAGTATCCTTATGACAAGCGCCGGACCCAGCCCGTGGGGCTATTTCTGTCCGGCACCGAGAAGAATTACATCGCTTTGCGCACAAACGTTTCCGGGCCGGTCCCGTACGAGGAAATCTACCAGGACTACGCGCGGCTGGTTCTAAAGTTGAGTTATCACAGCTTGCCTCCATGGTTGGAGGAAGGTTATTCAAACGTCTACGGAAGCATGACGCTCACGGACAAGGGAGCAAGAATTGGCAGGCCCGATCCCGAGGACCTGAGTGTTTTGTGGGAGAGCCCGCTGCTGCCTCTCGACCTCGTGCTCCATGTGGATCGCACCTCGGCCTTCTACAACTCAGGAAACAAAACTACGGTGTATTTCGCCGAGTCGCGTGCGTTGCTGCATTACCTCCTCGCAGATCCTCAGGCGGCGGGGACGAAATCTCTCGATCGGTATGTTGCGCAGGTCGAGAGCGGAGCGGATGCGCTGCAAGCAGCCCGGCAAGTGTTTGGCGACTTGAATCAATTACAAAGCAGACTGGAGTCTTACATCAAACAGACTACTTCGACGCCGTCTGAAATCACTGTCGCCGGCGGGAGCGAGGCCGCTTCCGCGGCTCACACGCTCTCTCCCGCCGAAACGGAAGCTCGGATGGGGGACTTCGCTCTGATTCGCGGCAGGCGGGATGACGCCCGAACAAAACTCGAAGACTCCATCAAACTCGATCCGTCACTCGCGAGCGCTGAGGAGAGCTTCGGTTTCTTGCTGCTCCACGAAGGCCAGCTCGAAGAAGCCGAAAAGCACTTTGAACGCGCTTCGGAGCTTGATCCGAAGAGTTCCCTCGCCTATTACGGCCAAGGCATGGTGGCAATGTCTCGCGGCGGATTTGTGGGCGTCCCGGTGGGCGCTGTCGTGGCATTCGAAAAGACAGTCGCGCTCACTCCCGATTTCGCGCCGGCGTGGTTCAACCTCGCTTCGATTTACGCTCTTCGACAGGAAAGCCTGCCGAAGGCCCTGGACGCGGCGCAACGCGCTGCGTCACTCGTACCCGGTGATTCAGGTTACCAGTATCAGGTTGCCGTTATTCTAGGGAACCTGGGCCGGACGGAGGAGGCTCGGAAAGTTGCTGAACAACTGCGAAATTCTTCAAGCGATCCCGGAACGGCTGATAAAGCCGGCGATCTGGTCGCACAAATCTCCCAACCACGCGTATCCGTTCCTCCAGCCTCCGCGAGCGTCGCAAGTCCGACCGCTTCCCCTGACCGTCAAGTTCACATCGAGCGGAAGACGGAAGCGGACGACAGACCTCTGGAGACAGCCTCGACCAGAACGCGTGACGAAGCCACTCCTCCTGCGTCACCTCCGGCGACTGCTGAAGCGCGCGTCTACTCCATGGTTGGAACGATCACGGATGTGAGCTGTGCGGATGCTCCGCAAATCCAGATCACGGTGAAGGCGCAGACCATTGTCATGCACCTGCACGCCGCAGATGTCGCGCAATTGACAGTCAAGTCTTCCGGCACAAATTCTATTGCGAAAAGCGCGGTCTGCGCAGGACTTCGCGGGCGAAGCGCGCGTGTCAGCTACCAACTGGTGCCGGACAAACCCTGGGACGGCGAAATTCAATCGATTGAATTCCGGAAAGAACCCTGAACGAGCCACCTCTGGTCCGAAGGGGATTGGCAGTACTTCGCCGGGCTATAGCGGTGTGAATGCGGCGACCGCTCCTTACGGTTCAATGCCGACAACCCCGAGCAGCGTCAATGCGACGCGCTGCAGGCCCAACTCGCGGCCCGTTGGGTCATACCATTCATCGATCGTATGGGCGCCGCCGCTCCGGCCACCAGCCCCGAGTGAAATTGCCGGGATGCCCAGCGACAACGGGATATTTGCGTCGGTGGATGACCGCTCGCGCCTTGAGCGGTTTCCTAGCCGGCTGTCCGCCGCAAGCAAGGCGGCCAGCAGCGGTGAGTTTTCGGGCAATTCGCCAGCGGGCCGCACTCCGAGCACGCTGATCTTCAAATCCAGCATGCTCGTACTGCCCGCCATTCCGCGGTCCCGCGCCGCGGCCATTTCCTCGTCGATGCCGGACTGGACAGACTCACGCAAGAATGCTTCCAGCTTGCCGAGTTCAGCCTCCGATTCGGATCGCAAATCCACTTTCATCAGCGCACGCGATGGGATCGAATTGACCGACGTGCCACCCTCAATCTCGCCGATATTGAAACTCGTTCTAGGAGACTCAGGCACGCGCGCCGTTACAAAGCGTGCGATTCCGCGCCCGAGTGCATGGATCGGATTCGGCAGGCCAAAATCCGACCAGCTATGCCCCCCGGGGCCACTGACCGCGATTTCAACCCGTCGGGACGCTAGCGCCGCAGTGGTCACATACTCAGTGGCGGATCCGTCCAACGCGATGACGTACTTCAGGCGTTTCTTAAAGGTATCCACCACCGCCCTCATGCCGCGAAGATTCCCTTCCCCTTCTTCGCCCACATCCGCAACAAATAGAACCGTGCTGTTCGTCCTGATCTTCGCTTCGCGCAAAGCCCGCGCCATCACCACCAGAGCCGCCAGGCCCGTGCCATTGTCCGAGATTCCCGGAGCGAGCAACCGGCCTCCCTCGCGCTTGACAGTTACATTGGTTCCCGAGGGAAATACCGTGTCCAAATGGGCCGTCAGCATGACGATGTCTTGCGATGTGCCGGCAAATTCACCAATCACATTGCCGGTCGCGTCAGTCTCTACCCGAAGGCCGGCTGCCGCGAGCAGTTTCTTCATGTAAGCAGCGCGAGCGCCTTCATGGAAAGGTGGCGCTGCGACTTCAGTAATGCGGACCTGTTCGTCGGTCGTCGCAGAAGCATTCCCCCGGAGGAATTCGAGGACGCGTGTCACGCGCAGGTCGTCCTGCAGCGATGCGGCGGCCGTTCTTCGCGTAAAATTCTGGATGAAGGAAGTCACTACAATACCAATCGCACAGAATAAGAGATAATGTTTCACGGCTCAGGGCGTCGCGCCGGCAAATATCCTCTTCTGCGGCGAGGGATGCCAGTGTCCTTCATTCCATCGCACCGGTCAAATACAAATGCCTCCGGGACCTCCGGCCAAAACCTGTGACGATGCGTCCCGCACAATGTCAGGCATCTATTGCGGCGATGTTTCCCCGCACAGCGCCTGGATTTCTGCGTCGGTCAGGACGCAGGATGACTTTTTCGCTGCATCGAAGATTCTGCCCACCAAGTCTTCATTCGCCGGAACGCCGTGCTTCTCGAGCCAGTACAACACGTTTGATTTCCCGCTCAAGGGTCCCACTTCAATTACCTGGTCCAATCCAAAAAGAGATGCCGGAACGCCGCTATATACGACGTCAGCCAGCCGGGCATCTCCCTTTCGGAACGCCTTGATGATCGCCGCGGCATGGACGCCGGTAGCCGTTCGAAAGGCGTCGCGCCCCACCACGGGATAGTTCGGAGGAATCGTCGTATGAGTTGCTCGCGCCACCTTCTCGCAAAATTCCTTGAGCTTCGAAAGGTCCCGGTCAATCATTCCCAGCAGTCGCATGTTGACCAGCATCAATTCCGTCGGTGTGTTTCCCACGCGCTCTCCGAGCGAATTCGCCGCCGCGTGCACCTGATTCGCCCCTGCCGCGATCGCGGCAAACGAATTGGCAATGGCGAGGCCCCGGTCGCAGTGCCCGTGCCAATCGACACGAATCGATTCACCTGACGGCGACACAACCTTCTCGCGCACGAACTTTACGAGATTGTAGGCGCCCATCGGTGTGGCGTGTCCGACCGTATCGCAGAGCACCACGCCGCGCGCCCCGCAACGAATCGCCGCCGTATAAAGCGCCTGAACGGTTTCCGGGTCGGTCCGCACCGTGTCTTCGGTCACGTACATCACCGGCAACCCTTGTGCGACGGCAAATTCCACGGCGTTCTCCGTCGTCTTCAGGAGATGCTCCACGGACCAATCTTCCACCAGGCGCCGCACCGGGCTAGATCCAAGAAATGTCGCTGCCTCGATGGGGATCCCCGCGCGCTGTGAAATCTCGGCAATTGGCCGGATGTCATTCTCGTGCGTTCGCGCCGCGCAATTCGGCCTGATCTTCATTCGCGCACGCGCAATTTCCTTCGCGAGCGCTTCTGTATCCGCATACGCGAGAGGACCTGCCCCCGGCAGGCCGATATTCACAGCTTCAATTCCAAGGGCTTCCATCAGGTGCAGGATTTCGATTTTTTCTTCGATCGCAGGATTGTGAACCGACGGATTTTGCAGGCCGTCGCGTAACGTCTCGTCATTCAGCGTGACCTTGCCCGTGACGGGGAAAACAAAATCGCCCGCCATATTCCAATCGTAAATCAGGCCATCTTCTTCCATTGCGTGCCGGCTTTTACCCTTAGTAGCGCAGGGTGAAACTGTGCGGCATCTGCTTCGGGTCCGGCTTGTACAACGTCTTACAGAATTCACACCGGTAGATTTCCGCATCCTTCCCGATCTTGCTTTCCAGTTCCTTCGGGTAGTCGTACCAGCGTTTCAAATGCCCGGCGCAGAGTTTTCCCTTGGCATCCTTCTCATCGCAGGAGCGCTGCCTTGGCTTTCGCACTTTTATCTTCACTTCTTTCGGCGCAACCTCCACCACGGGAGCCGCTGCCGCTGCCGCAGGCGGCGCCTCAGGTGGAGCAGCGGGTGTCATGCTTTGCGGTGCAGTCTCCTCAGCCATTCTTCGATTCCCCTCTCACGTCAGGATACATTCTATCGGTCGCCTTCACTCAAGTCGCCTGTGCAGGCGCACTCCGCGTGTGGCCTATGGTGTGCTGCGTCAGCGGCACCCGCCACATCAACGTATTCTACTCGAATCATTCCTGCCGGACCAAGTCGCTCATTCATACCCCCGAGGGGACGACCTGGGCAGGGTACTCAACTTCCGCGAGGCACAAGCCGTGTGGCGGCATTGTCGGTCCCGATTTCGAGCGATCCCGCATTTCGAAAAGTTTCGGTATGTCGTCCGGATGGAATTTGCCTCGTCCCACGTCGACCAACGTCCCTACAATCTTGCGCACCATGTAGCGCAAGAAGGACTTCCCACGAACGATGCAGACCCATTCCTCAGCAGCGGCGGCAGAATCTTCGCCCGTAACACGGAGCATCTCGGAACGATAGATCATGCGGCTCATCGTCCGCTCTCGGTCGTCTTCCTCGGACCCTGAGGAAGCCGCGAAAGAAGTGAAATCGTGTTCGCCTTCGAATCTGCGCGCGGCATCGGCCATCGCATCAAAATCCATTGGATAGGGATCATGCTGCACGTAGCGCCAGATGAACGGCGGAACGACGTGCCCTCGAAAAATTCTGTACCTATAGGTTTTTGCCATGGCGTTCCACCTGGCGTGAAAGTCCGATCCGGCCTCCTCCGCTGCAACCACTCGGATCGAAGGCGGCAGCAATGCATTAAACGCCCTCTGGAACTCGCCCGCACTCAGTTCAGAATGAGTTTTGAAGTTCGCGACCTGGCCGGCCGCATGAACTCCTGCATCGGTGCGCCCGGCACCTTGAATTGTTAGCCGCTGCTGCGTCAGTTTTTCCACGACATCGGTCAATGCGCCCTGAATTGTCGACTGTCCAGGCTGAATCTGCCATCCGCTGAAATCGGTTCCGTCGTATGCCAAGGTGAGTTTGATGTTATGCATGGGCACCGCGCGCAATTATCGCATATGGACGCAGCTTCGCTCCTCGAGACGCATCTTTATTACGAACCCGAAGGCATGGGCGGACAGGATTGTTCTTACGGGTTGGCGCGGGCGAACCGGCTGCCGGGCTTCACGGCCATGCTTCCGGTACGGCACAGCGGACATTCCGCTGCATCGTAACTCTCGATTTTAAGCTCCATCAGGGCCTCGGTGCGCACTGGCAATTCGATTCGCCCGCCGCTTCGATCGATGAGAGCTCCTGCAGCCACGACACGAGCGCCAGCTTCCTCGAGCACGCGGATGGTCTCGCAGGTGGAGCCTCCAGTAGTCCACACGTCTTCGACCACGAGCACGTGCTCGTCCGGGTCGACTCGAAATCCGCGGCGCAGGGTGAGGGACCCCGTCGTATCGCGTTCAACGAAAAGCGCTCGCACAGGAGTACCATCCGCGTGAGGCGGGAGCGCGCGCGCCACTTCGTGCCCGATAATGACTCCGCCCAGCGCCGGCGACGCGACGCAATCCACACGCAGGTCGAGAAATTCCGCCGCCAGTGCCCGCCCTAATTGCTCCGCATACTTGGGATATTGCAGCACGAGCGCGCACTGGACGTAAGTGGAGCTATGGAGCCCCGACGTCAGTTCGAAATGCCCCTGTCGAATCGCTCCCACGTCTTCCAATATTCGAATGATGGCTTCCGGCCTCATGGCGCGCCAAGCCTATCGGCCCCCCAAGCGATTGTCAAGGAATGACGCGAGGGGAACCCGGGCCAAATGGGAAAGCCACATCGCCCCTTGACCTCGGGCCGTTTCTCACGTCCAATGCTTGAGTCTTCGATGTCCCGCCAGGCTTGCGGCGGCCAAGGTCTGAGACTAGTGGAGCTTACCTGCCATGCTCCACTTGATAGATCTTGATGGGCCAAGGTCCAAGGATGCCGGAAAGTGCGCGGAAAATAGTTGAAACAATTCTGGCTCTCGAGACGTTTCAACAACTTAGCACTCACAAGTCATAATTCGCCGAAGAATGAAAAGAAAGAAGATGAATCTGTTTCGAGAGGACGACAAAACAATGATCGGAAGGCTCTACCGCACCTCGCTTGCTGTATGCCTGGCCGTATTGACGGCCTTGGCGCCGGTTGCGCCAACATTTGCCCAACAAGGACAGTCCGCACCGCCTGCACCATCCCAGTCTCAAACGCCGGCCAGGACGATTCAGTTGTCGAATCAGGATTACACTTACGGCAAACGGTGGTTTCCGAACCCCTTTACGCCGTACAAGCCGACGACGGTTCCGGAGCCGATTCTGACCAACGCGCCTCACATCGAACAAATGATTCAGGACGGCAAGTTGCGCATCAGCCTGCAGGACGCGATTGACCTAGCATTACAGAACAATCTGGACATCGCGATCCAGCGATATGCACCCTGGCTGGCGGAAGCAAACATCCTTCGCACCATGGGCGGCGGCGCCTCTCGCGGGCCCCTCACCGCGCTCGGGAACATCCCAGCGCAGAACTTCGATCCGCTATTTACGACTATTTTGAGCATGGACCAGCGCGCTATTCCTGTGAATAACCCGCTCACTGCCGGCACAGGTACAGGCACCGGCAGCAATTTTTCCGTGTTGCACACGCACACTACCATTGGCAACTTGCAATACGCCCAGGGATTTCACACGGGCACGGCCTTTTCGGCCGCGTTCAACAACACACGAGCTTCCACGTCCAGTCCAGCTAATTTTTTCAGTCCTTTTGTCATATCCAACTTTAGTTTCATCGCCACCCAGCAGTTACTGAACGGCTTTGGCCTCCTTCCAAACGAGCGAAACATCCGGATCGCGAAGCTCAACAAGTACATGGCCGAACAGACCTTCGAGCAACAGGTGATTACGTCAATCACCGCGGTTGGCAACGCCTACTGGGAACTCGTGTTCGCGCGAGGCAACGTAGACGTAGCCCAGCACCAGATCGAACTCGCGAACAAGCTCTATAGTGACAACAAAAAGCAGGTTGATATCGGAACGCTGGCCCCGCTGGAAATCGTCCAAGCCGAAGCGCAGGTTGCCACAGCTAACCAAGCCTTGATCGTCGCGCAGACGACCCTGCTCCAGGATCAGCTCACGCTTTTGAACTTGATCTCCAAAGATCCGACTTCTCTTGCTTTGCGCACAGTCGAGATTATCCCTACTGAAACAGCCGACGTGGCGCCACCGGAAGTTGAGAAGATTCCGCTCGAAGACGCCATTAAGGAAGCCATCACCAAGCGGCCTGACGTCCTGCAATCAGGGACCACGCTCAAAGCGGACGATATCAACATACGCGTCACCAAGAATGCGCTGCTGCCCGTGCTCAATCTGTCCGCCGAGTACGCCTCACAGGGACTGGCGGGCAACAACAGGCCAACATGTACGCCCACACCATGCACGCCTCTCCCCAGCGCCTTCATTGTGTCCGGGTTGGGCACTTCCCTGAGTGACATGTTTTCCGGCGTTTACCCTGAATATAACGCGCAAATCAGTTTGACGATCCCGATTCGCAATCGCCAGGCGCAGGCCGATAACGTCACGGCCCTGCTGAATTCGCGGCAGGACGAAACCCGCTATCGCCAGGTCTTGAATAACGTCGCCATCGATGTTCACAACACACAAATTGTTCTTGAGCAAGCCCGTGTGACCGTGGCAGCCGCTGCCAAGACACGCGATCTCGATCAGCAAACCCTTGACGCCGAACAAAAGAAATATCAGCTGGGCGCCTCGACGCTCTTTAACATCGTTTCCGATCAGAATATACTGGCCGCCGCGGCCAGCGCCGAGGTCCGCGCCAGGGTAAATCTCGCCGAGGCCAAAGTGAACTTTGACCGTGCGATGGGCCGCACGCTCGAGGTCTACAACATCACGATCGCCGATGCCAAATCGGGCCAGACTCCAAAGGACACTCTGATCCCCGGCACTTCGGCTACGGGGCAATTGGTCGTCGATCGCGTCAAGCAGTCCGCGTCCTCACCCACTCCCACAACCGGTTCCTCAGGAGCCGGCAACGGGCAGTGAAATACCCCCGGCGGTTGCAGAAGAATCGGTCGCAGAAATAGACGAAGCGCGCTTACGCGCCCAGTTTTCTTAGCTGCAATGGATGTGTTGGCGCACGAATCGAAGTGCCTTGTTCTCTCCTGCCGCTTCGCCTAGAATCCATCATTGCTCGCGGAAAGCTTCACGCCGCGCGCCAAGCGGGCCTGATGACCAACCCACGCAAATCCGGAGCGCCTGTCGCCGGCGAGATTTCGCGCAAGCCCTCGGATCGTGAGCGCAGTTGGGAGAAAACGCAGCTTCGCCCGGCGCTGGAAAGATCTCCCGAGCGGTCCACCGAATTCACGACGATTTCCGGGCATCCCATCCGGCGGCTTTACACGCAGGGCGATCTCGCGGAATGGGATCCTGCGCGCGATCTAGGCGTTCCCGGCGCGCCCCCCTACACGCGCGGCATTCACCCATCGATGTATCGCGGCCGCTTGTGGACCATGCGTCAATTCGCGGGCTTCGGGTCGGCCGAGGACACGAACCGGCGCTTCCGGTACCTGCTCTCGCAGGGACAAACGGGTATTTCTGTCGCCTTCGACCTGCCTACGCTGATGGGCTATGACTCCGACCATTCGCTTGCGGAAGGCGAAGTCGGCAAATGCGGCGTGGCCATCAGTTCGCTTGCGGACATGGAAGCCCTCTTCGACCAGATTCCTCTCGGCGGTGTCTCGACATCGATGACGATCAACTCGCCTGCCGCAATTCTTTGGGCGATGTATCTGGCTGTCGCCGAGAAGCAGGGCGTGGGTTGGAGCGACCTCGCCGGCACGCTTCAAAACGACATCCTGAAGGAATATATCGCGCAGAAAGAGTACATCTACCCGCCCAAGCCGTCGATGCGCCTCGTGATTGACACGTTCGAGTTCGGCACACGACACACGCCCAAATTCAATACGATCTCGATCAGCGGCTACCACATCCGTGAGGCGGGATCGACGGCAATCCAGGAGCTGGCCTTCACGTTGCGCGACGCCATCGAATACGTGGAATGGGGCATCCGGCGCGGCCTCGACGTGGACGATTTCGCGCCCCGGCTTTCCTTCTTCTTCAATGCGCACAATGATTTCTTCGAGGAAATCGCCAAGTACCGCGCGGCGCGCCGCATCTGGCACAAGACGATGACCGAGCGGTTCGGCGCGAAGTCGCCGCGCTCGTGGGCCTTGCGATTTCACGCGCAGACCGCCGGCTGCTCGCTCACGGCACAGCAACCGTACAATAACGTGGTCCGCACGGCGCTGCAGGCGCTCGCCGCCGTGATGGGCGGCACGCAATCACTGCATACGAATTCGCTCGACGAGGCGTGGGCGCTCCCGACCGAATTTGCCGCGACCCTTGCGCTGCGCACGCAGCAGATCCTCGCGCATGAAAGCGGAATCGCCAATACAGCCGACCCGCTTGGCGGTTCCTATTTCGTCGAAACGCTGACCAACGAGGTTGAGCGCGGGGCCTGGGACTACATTCACAAGATCGACGCGCTCGGCGGCATGGTCGCCGCCATCGAGCAGTCCTATCCGCAGCGCGAAATCGCCGACGCATCGTACCGCTACCAGATGGCCGTCGACCGCAAAGAGAAAATCATCGTGGGCGTGAACGAATATATCGGCGAAGAAAAACCGATCGACGTCTTGCAGATTGGCGAATCGGTGCGTGCGAGTCAGACCGAGCGCCTGAGCAAGCTTCGCGCCGAGCGTTCGAATGACGAGGTCAACCGGCGGCTTTCTGCGCTCCGCGAAGCCGCCCAAGGCGCCGAGAACCTCATGCCGCACATCTATGACGCAGTGAAGGCCTACGCCACGCTCGGCGAAATCTGCGCCGCTATGCGCGACGTCTTCGGCACCTACGAAGAAGTCGCCGTCACGTAGATTTCTATGTAACTGTCTTGAAGGACGACATTCGGCGGTTTATTGTGTAGGAAGAGAAAAGCTTTAACGCACAGTTCACAGAGGACACAGAGACACCGACGAATGCCGGAGAAGAAAATTCGAGTGCTAATCGCGAAGCCCGGCTTGGACGGCCACGACCGGGGCGCGAAAATTATTGCCCGCGCGCTGCGCGATGCGGGGATGGAAGTGATTTACACCGGGCTGCGGCAAACACCGGAAATGATCGCTTCCGCGGCCGCGCAGGAAGACGTCGACGTGATCGGCCTTTCCATTCTGTCCGGTGCGCACAACACACTAGCGCCACAGTTGATGGAACTGCTCAAGCAGAAAGGCATGAGCGACGTGACCGTGCTGCTTGGGGGCACGATTCCGGAAGCGGATATCCCCAACCTCAAGAAGGCCGGCATCGCAGAAATATTTCTCCCCGGCACATCCACGCAGGACATCGTAAACTTCGTGCGCCAGCGCGCCGCCCAAAAAGCCCCCTAGCAGGCTGCGGACAAAAGCACCGGCTGCGTCATTCCGAGCCCCGGCAGGGGCTGGGATAAACTCCGCGAGGAATCTCTCGTTGAACAAAACCAATAAAAAGAGGGATTCCTCGTCGCTTCGCTCCTCGGAATGCCACGCACAGTGAGCCTTTTCGTAGAAAGCTATAGCCTTATGGAATGATCTTCCCGTCGGCGTCGCGGATCTCCATGGCGCCCAGATCGAGCTTCATGAGTTCGGGTTCAATCTTGGCGCGGTCGCCAACGCAAATCAGGATCATCTGGTCGGGGTGCAGATATTTCCTGGCGACATTTTCCGCATCCGCTACGGTGACGGCGGAGAGCCGCGCCGGCAATTTCGCATAATAGTCAGGCGCGAGATCGTACAAAAAGATTTCCGCGAGCGCTCCGGCAGCCTCACTGCTGGCCTCAAAAAGTCCCGGCAGCGACCGGGACTGAGAATCCTTGGCGAGTGCCAATTCCTCCGCGGTCATCGGCGTGTCGATCATCCGGCGGATTTCCTTGAACATCTCGGTGACAGCAGGCGCCGTGGCATCGGTCCGAATTCCACCACCCGTCGCAAAGTATCCCTGCGAACGGCGATAGACGAACGCGGAGCTGGCTCCGTACGTGTAGCCGTGGTCCTCGCGGAGATTCAGGTTGATGCGGCTTGAGAACAAGCCCCCGAGCTCGGAATTCATGACTTCGAGAGCCGAGTAATCAGGCGTCGCGCGGCCCACGCCGAGCTGCAGAAGGCGCACCATCGTTTGCTGCGCCCCGGGCCGATCCACGATCACGATTCGCGCCTTCGTCTTCTCCGGCGCGCCAATCTGCGGGCGCGCGGCATCGCCGGTTTTCCAGGCGCCGAATTTCTTTTCGGCCAACGCCTTCAGCTCGTCCAGGGAAATATTCCCCGCAATCACCAGCGCGGCATTGTTCGGAACGTAGTTGGTATTCCAGAAGTTCATCATGTCTTCGCGAGACATTGCCTTGTTCGATTCCTCAGTGCCGGAATTGTCGTAACCGAAAGGATGATGAGGCCCGAACAACGCGGCCACTCCCGTGCGGGACACCACGACATTCGGATTGCCGCGATCGTTCGCCAACGCAGCCAGACGCGCTGCGCGACGCCGCTCGACTTCATCCGGCGGAAACGCCGGGTGGAGGACGATGTCGGCGACCAGATCGAGAGCTCCGGAGAAATTCTTGCTGAGCGCACTCGTCCCCACACTCGATCCGTCCATGTTCGCGCCGGATGTGAGCGTCGCACCCAGCAGCGCGGCTTCATCGGCGATCTGAGTAGCGTTGCGCGTCGCCGTACCCTGCTGCAGCATGTTCGCCGTGAAACTGGCAAGGCCGGGCTTATCAATTGGATTTGCGCCGCTTCCCGTGTTGAAAACCAGACTCGCTGTCACGACCGGCAATCCGGACCTGTAGTTGTAAACTACCGTCAAGCCATTCTCCAGCTTGAAAATCTCCGGGACCGGCAGATTCAACGGCGTAGCCGGAGCCGCCTGCGGCGGGTTTGCGCGCCATGCGGCTTCCGCGTTGACGGCTTCCCCACCTGTGTTCTTGCCCTTCTGCTGCGTCTTCGGTGTGGGAACATCCGGCCCGAGGTCCGGCTTGCCGGGGATGCCGTAGACGACAACGCGGGCATTGGGCTTCAGTTGCTCCTGTGCGAACGCGCGGATTGACGCGACCGTCGCCTTCCGGTACCGCCCAAGGTCCTGCGCGAGATAATCCGGCGTGCCGAGATAGTGATTGTATTCATTCAATCGGTCGGCAACGCCGCCGAATCCGCCGAGCCGCTCAAGTCCCCGGATGATGCGGGTCTCAACGCCATTCTGCGCGCGCTCGAGTTCTGCGGGCGTAGGACCGTCCGTGCGGAACGCCGCCAACTCTTCATCGATGGCCTTCTCGATTTCTTCGGCCGTGTGGCCGGGCCGCGCCGTCACGGCGATCTCAAAGACGGATCCGAGGATCAGCGAATCCTGCGATGCGCTGACGTCCAACGCGATCTGCTTCTCGTAGACAAGTTTCTTGTAAAGACGGCTGGATTTGCCGCCGCCGAGAATGTCCGAAGAGAGATCAGCCAGGGCGTCAGCGGGCTTAAAGATGGGCGACGTGAGCCACGCTTCATAGACGCGCGGCAACTCGACCTGATCATGAATGACAACGCGACGCTCCGCGGTGACGGGCGGCGTTACGGCCGCAATCTTCGGCACAGGCGCGCCGCGCTTCAGAGGGCCAAAATATTTTTCGACGAGCTGCTTGGCCCGCGCGGAATCAAAATTGCCGACAATGGCCAGGCTCGCATTATTGGGCGCGTAGTAGAGCTTAAAGAAATTGCGGACGTCCTCGATCTTTGCCGCCTGGATGTCCGCGTGGGAACCCATGACGTCGGCATAGTACGGATGCGCCTTGGGAAACAGGTTGTGAAACAGCGCTTCTTCCACGATGCCGTAGGGCGTGTTCTCGATGCTCTGGCGGCGCTCGTTGCGGACGACGTCTTGCTGGTTGGTCAGGCTGGCCTGGTCAAGCTGGTCGGGGAGATACCCCATCCGATCCGACTCGAGCCATAGCGCAAGCTCCAACTGGTTTGAGGGCAGCGTTTCAAAATAATTCGTGCGGTCAAAATCGGTCGTGCCGTTGAGATCGGAAGCTCCGGCAGCTTCAAGGTGCCGGATATGGCCGTTTCCAGAAACATGCTTCGAGCCTTCGAACATCATGTGTTCGAACAGATGGGCAAACCCTGTGCGCCCGGGAAGTTCATTGGCCGGGCCGACGTGATACCAGATGTTCGTGGACACGAGCGGGAGGCGGTGGTCCTCGGAAAGAATCACGACGAGGCCGTTGGGCAGCGTGTATTTCTCGAACTTGATCGTTGGCGTTGCGCTCGGCGCCGCCATGCCTGCGGATGAAGTGCCGGATTTCGCCGGGGCTTTTCTCGCCGGAGCTTTCTTGGACGAGCTCTGGCCGGACGTGTTCACGGCCATGACAGCAACTGAAAACGCAAGGATCAACAGGCGGCTGCAAAACGCGGAGGTCATTCCGTTTCTCCTTGGTGACATATTCTCTGACTACAATACAGATGCGGCAGGTGCAAATAACGCTTCATCGCCCTTAAAAGACTATACGATAAGCCTGCGGCCTGGCGCTCTGCGAATTCCTCCCGGTAGTGCGTTCCAAATGGTCCTGAACGCGGAACGATGTTTTGCCCCTGCTGCCAATGCACAACCGCCCGGAATCAGCTTATACTGTCGCTTCGCCGCGGCGGCACACACCGCCGATCCATCCTACGAGGAGTCGCCCTTGACGAGTTCCGTTGTCGAAACGAAGGTCAGTCGAGATTCGCCGGACTACGAAAAGAATACCCGCCGGATGGTGGACTTACTTACGGAAATCAAGAACCAGGAGATCGAGACTCAGCAAGGCGGTGGCATCAAAGCCATCGAATCGCAGCACAAGAAGGGCCGCCTGACGGCTCGGGAACGCATCGCAAAGCTGATCGATCCGCACACTTCCTTTTTCGAGCTGGGAATTTACGCTGCTTACGAAATGTATGAGGAGTGGGGCGGCGCGCCTGCTGCGGGAACCGTTACGGGGCTGGGACGAGTTTGCGGACGCCTTGTG
Source organism: Terriglobia bacterium (assembly GCA_041488495.1). Taxonomy (GTDB): domain Bacteria; phylum Acidobacteriota; class Terriglobia; order Acidiferrales; family UBA7541; genus Palsa-360. Next base: position 28,466 of record JBGPPL010000010.1, on the reverse strand, counting down.
ATGATCATCGCAAACGACGCGACGGTGAAGGCTGGCGCATTTTTTCCGCTCACGGCGAAAAAAGTTATTCGCGCGCAGAATATTTCCATCGATAACCACATTCCGACCATCTATCTGGTGGATTCCGCGGGTGTCTTCCTTCCCTTGCAGGAGGATGTCTTCCCCGACACGGACGATTTCGGGCGCGTCTTCCGCAATAACGCGGTCATGAGCGCCATGGGCATACCCCAGATCACCGCCATCATGGGTATGTGCGTCGCCGGAGGCGCGTACCTTCCTGTGATGTGCGATCACATCCTCATGACGGACGGTTCGGGACTTTTTCTTGCTGGACCGGCGCTGGTGCAGGCAGCCATCGGACAGAAAGTGTCGGCCGAAGAACTCGGCGGCGCGAAAATGCACGCGGAAATCAGCGGCTCCGTCGATTTTCGCGAGCCTGACGACGAATCGTGCCTGCAACGAATCCGCGCACTCGTGGACAAAATGGGGCATCCGCCCGCCGCGCGATTTGACTACAAGGAATCGGAAAATCCAGCGTATCCGCCGGAGGAAATCTACGGCATTTTTTCCTCGGACCCGGCCCGGCAATACGACATGCGCGAAGTGATCGCCCGAGTCGTCGACGGAAGCAAATTCGAAGAGTATCGCGCCGAGTATGGCAAGACCCTGGTTTGCGGTTACGCGCGAATCGGCGGCTGGGCCGTGGGAATCGTCGCCAACAACAAGAAGCACGTGCCGACCATTGACGCCGCGACGGGCGAGAAGAGGATCGAGTTCGGCGGCGTGATTTATACCGAGTCGGCCGAAAAGGCCGCGCGATTCATCATGGATTGCAATCAGAACCTCGTGCCGCTTATTTTCCTGCATGACGTCAACGGCTTCATGGTGGGAAAAGAGGCGGAGTGGAGCGGAATTATTCGCGCGGGCGCCAAAATGGTGAACGCGGTATCAAACAGCGTCGTGCCGAAAATAGCCGTGATCTGCGGCGGGAGCTTTGGCGCAGGACACTACGCCATGTGCGGAAAGGCCTACGACCCGCGATTCATTTTCGCCTGGCCGACAGCCCGGTACGCCGTGATGAGTGGCGATTCAGCCGCGTCGACGCTGGTCGAAATCAAGATCAAGCAGCTTGAGCGTGAGGGTAAAAAGCTCTCTGACGCAGACAAGAAGGAACTAAAGGAATCCATTCGCGTGACGTACGAACATCAAACCGATCCGCGCTATGCGGCAGCGCGCCTCTGGGTGGATGCGATCATCGATCCAGCGCAAACCCGCGAAGCCTTGGTCTGGGCGCTCGAAGCGGCAGCACTAAACCCGGAAGTAAAGGAATTCAAGACTGGCGTGTTGCAGACGTAGCAGATTACGGGAAAAGCCCTCGCGATGTCATTCCGAGCGAAAGGCACTGTTTCCGCACCCTATTAGAGGTATAGCTTCTTAACTTTTGGCTTTCTACTTTGGATTTTCGCCTACAAAGGACTTCATTTGCCTGAAACCGTCGAAATCATCGAGTGCCCGCGGGATGCATGGCAAGGACTGTCAGAGATCATTCCGACAGAAACGAAAGTGGAATATCTGGTTAATCTCGCGGCGGCAGGCTTCAAACATATCGACGCTGTGAGTTTCGTTTCGTTAAAACACGTGCGGCAGATGGCCGACAGTGAAGACGTGATGGGGAGATTTCTTGCGGGACTTCCCGCAGGCGCGGAGCAGCCTGAAATCATTGGGATCGTCGTCAACGAACGCGGCATCGAACGCGCTCTTGCGACACCGGGCGTGAGCACTCTCGGGTATCCCTATTCCATCTCGGCCTACTTCCGGCGGGCCAATGCGAATATGACGCGCGCAGAGTCGCGTGCCACCGTCGAGCAATTGAGGAAGGCGACAAAGGATTCTGGGCACGGACTGGTGATCTACATCTCGATGGCTTTCGGGAACCCGTACGAGGAGCCCTGGGGACCGGAGATCGTCGAGGACACGCTGGTTTGGCTGAAGGACATCGGGATCCGAACCGTCTCCCTGGCGGACACGGTGGGGACAGCGGCTCCCGCGCAAGTCAGCGCGCTTTACAATGCTGTGAAAGACTGCGTGGCGGGCGTCGAACTCGGAGTTCATCTTCACAGCCGTCCCGAGGGCGCGACAGAAAAAGTTCTGGCTGCTTATGACGCGGGCTGCCGGCGATTCGACGCCGCGCTGACGGGCCTTGGCGGGTGCCCGTTCGCAGGCGACGATCTGGTGGGAAACATTGCCACTGAAACGGTCCTATCGGCGTTGGCCGCGCGATACGCAGACCCTGGAATTCGCCCCGGCGCCTTGGAACCGGCGATAGCGATGACACAGGAAATCCGGGCCAAGTATGCCCATGAGGTGAGTCCAAAGTAGCTCGAAGCGCGGAAGCAAGTCTCGAAGGCGGCGACCACGAATGGCATACAGCACGCTGAACCTCGAAATATCCGGCGACATCGCGACCATCACGCTCAAGCGGCCCGAGAAACGCAACGCTATCTCGGCGGAGATGATCTCAGAGCTCACCCGTGCGCTCGGTGAGGTGGAAACCAGTGCCGCACGCATACTGATCGTCACCGGTGCGGGGAAATCATTCTGCTCGGGGATGGATCTGGATGCGTTGCAAGCTGTCGCCACCCGGTCGCCGATGGAAAACCTTGAAGACTCGCGGCGCTTGGCGTGGCTTCTCCGAAGAATCTGGAGCTTTCCGAAGCTGACGATTGCGGCGGTCAATGGAGCGGCGATCGCGGGCGGATGCGGGATCGCGACGCTTTGCGATTTCACGGTGTCGGTCCCCGAGGCGAAGTTCGGGTACACGGAGGTGCGCATCGGTTTTGTTCCGGCAGTTGTCTCCGTTTTCCTGACGCGCCAGATCGGCGAAAAACACGCGCGCGACCTGCTTCTGACCGGGAGGATCATTGACGCGGCAGAAGCGCGCCACCTCGGGTTAGTTACGCAAATCGTGCCGGCTGCGGAATTGATGGCCGCAACGCACGCGCTCGGGGCGTCACTGCTAACGTGCAGTCCAACGAGCCAGTTAAGAACGAAGAAACTGCTCTGTGATCTTGCGGCACCCGAATTAGACCGCGAACTCGAACTCGCCATCGCGGAAAGCGCGCAGATCCGCTCGACAGCCGACTTCCATGAGGGACTTGCGTCGTTCCTGGAGAAGCGCCCGCCGCGTTGGGGCGCCAAATGAACACCGTGCGCGCCTGCTGATGGAGCCGCCGGTCTGATACACTTCTTTTCCCGATGACCGAATACTTCGACACCGTCGTGCGCGTGCGGTACGCCGAGACCGACCAGATGGGTTTCGTCTGCTACGGCAACTACTACATCTATTTCGAGGTCGGTCGCGTCGAGTACATGCGCCATCGGGGCGTAGACTACAAGCAGATGGAGCTACAGGATGACAGCTTCATCGTCGTCGCGGAATCATATTGCCGCTACCGCCGCCCGGCGCGCTATGACGACCCTCTGCGCATCCGGACTCGCGTGATCGAATTCAAACGGCGCACCATCCGTTTCAGCTACGAGATCCTGCATGAGGAAACCGGCGAACTGCTGGCGACTGGCGGAACGGTCCACGTCGTGTGCGACAGCAAAGGGAGGCCTAAGACGCTCCCCGAAAAATATCGGCGTTTCTTCGCCGGCGCTGCGGCGGAGGACATCTCGACGCCGCCGGTCCAATGACCATCGAACTCACTGGCAACGGCCTCTCCTTCGAACAACTCTATGAAGTGTCGCTGCACGGCTTAGAGGTTTCTCTGGCCTCCGAAGCTCGCGCGAGAATGATCGCCTCTCGCGCCGTGATCGAGCGCATCGTAGCCGACGGGACCACGGCTTACGGCGTGAACACGGGTTTCGGCGATCTGGCCGAAGTTCGAATCTCGCAGGACCAGATTCGAACGCTTCAAGTTAATCTGGTCCGCAGCCACGCATGCGGTGTAGGCGTGCCGCTGTCCGAATCCGAAAGCCGCGCGCTGCTGCTGCTGCGAGCAAATGCCCTGGCAAAAGGGCTGAGCGGCGTCCGCCCTGCCGTTGTCGAAGTCGTCTGCGCGATGCTGAACCGCGGCGTGCATCCTGTGATCCCCTCGCAAGGCTCCGTGGGCGCTTCCGGCGATCTCGCGCCGCTCGCACATTTGGCGCAGGTGGCGATCGGCGAAGGCGAAGCCGTCCTCGACGGCCAGCGCATGCCGGGTGCCGAGGCGCTACGCAAGGCAGGCATTGCACCTCTCGTGCTCGAAGCCAAAGAAGGAATCTCCCTGCTGAACGGAACACAGGGAATGCTGGCGCTTCTGGCGCTCGCTTTACGCGAGGCGCTAACTCTCGCGGACACCGCCGATGTGGCGGCGGCTCTCGCGCTGGACGCGCTGCGCGGAAGCCCTGCGGCATTCGACCCGCGAATCGCCGCGGCGCGGCCGTATCCGGGACACGCGGCGACGTCGCGTAATCTGCTTCGCTTGAATCGCGGAAGCCAGATCCGCGAATCGCATCGCCCCACGGATCGCGATCCGAGAGTGCAGGACGCGTACAGCCTGCGATGCACGCCGCAGGTGCACGGAGCCGTGCGGGATGCGTTAAACGCAGTCCGCGCAATCGCCGAGGTGGAACTCAATAGCGCGACCGACAATCCCCTCGTTTTTGTCTCGCCGGACGGCCCGGCTGGCGCGGGAGACGTGATCAGTGGCGGAAATTTTCACGGACAGCCGCTGGCGATGGCGGCGGATCAGCTTGCCGTAGCGCTTGCCGCGCTGGGTGGAATCTCCGAGCGTCGCACCGAGCACATGACGAATCCGCACACCAGCCTGCTTCCGGCATTCCTGAGCAGCGCGCCGGGATTGAACTCCGGATTCATGATCGCTCAAGTCACGGCAGCGGCGCTCGCAAGCGAAAATAAGACGCTGGCCGCTCCGCATTCTGTCGATTCCATACCGACGTCCGGTGGGCAGGAAGACTACGTATCCATGGGCATGTCCGGCGCGCGGCGCCTCGGTCCGATGCTCGACAATCTGCGGCGGATTCTTGCGATCGAACTCCTGGCGGCCTGTCAGGGGATCGATTTCCACGCGCCGCTGCGCACGGGAGACGAGGCCCTGAAGGCTCACGCGCTGGTGCGAAACATCTCGGCACACGTCGAAGCCGACAGATCGCTCGCCGCGGACATCGAAGCTGTCGCCGATCGAATCGCCGAAAACGTTTTCGCGGAACTTCTACGCTAGCGCTTCGAACAGAAATAATCCCAGTCGGATTCCCGCGGGAAACGCGAAGGGCGCCAGCTCCAGCGAATAGTGACCGCAGGGCAGGACCAAAGTCTCGAGACGGATTCCCTTCTCCCGCAGCGAACGGAACATTTCGTCGGTGAATTCGTACCAGAACGTCGGGTCATAGCGGCCGCTCACCATCAGCAGGCGCTGGCCGGTCTCTCGGAGTCGATCCATGTAGGGCACGGGGCTGACCGGTGTCCAGTACCGGCGGAGTTCCTCCTCCGTCACCTTTGTCCGAAGACTTTCCCACACATGCATCGTCGTCATGCCCGTGCGGACAGCATCGGCAAAATATGTGGAGACGTGCAGAAACGCGCCGGCCCGCACAGCGGGGTCGTGCGCCATCGTGATCGAACCAACGGCCGACCCGATGCTCGTGCCAACAATACCCAGCCGCGTGTACCCCTGCCGTTCGAGCCACCGCAGGCACCGCCGCGTATCCGCGATGGCCTGGCGGGTGGCCTGCAGCGTGAGCCCGACATTCGCCCCGACCAATTGGTCGGCGCGCTCATGGCCCGGAGCAACCCGCCGGTCGTGATATGGGAGAGAAAGCCGCAGCACCGTGATGCCAAGGGCATTGAGCCAGCGGCAGAGATTCAACTGGCCGTTCCATTTGGCGTTCCAGTTGGGAAGAAGCACAACGGCAGGGCCGGAAGCTCGCGCACGGAATAAGCGCGCATGCACGAGATTATTTTTCGGCCAGGGCGACACAATCTGGCTTGTGAAAGTTAGGACGCAGCCGCCTGCGGCGCCGTTCTCGGGAGGATGCAGAACGTAGTCGTCAGCAGGCGTCGCAGCAAACCAATCGTCGCTGTGGGCCAGCGTCTCATCCACCCAGGCATTGAGAAACGCGCGCGGATCGGGTTCATCGCGGCGGCCGCCGATGTGTTCCAGGCCCCATTCGAACGGAAAGACGCGGCGGTTGTCGTCGGTGGTCCACCGGCCATGCTCGTAGCGGCGTATTCTTTGTTCGAGCCAGGACATAGTCTGTAAGGCATCGAATATAGGGGCGTGCGTGAGGTCTGTCAAACGCGCCCCCTGTTACCTGTTTGCTTCCCTCTTGGCACAGCAAACGTTGTCGGCGCGCGGCGGGTGTGGCAGAGTCAGAGCGTGATCCCTTTTGGCGCTTTCTTGGTTGGTTTGGTGATCGGAAGTTTTCTGAACGTCTGCATTCTGCGCATTCCAGCGGGCAAGTCGATTGTCCTGCCGGCATCGAGCTGCCCCAAGTGCGGCAAGGCAATCGTGCCGTATGACAATATCCCCGTCCTGAGCTGGCTCATCCTTAGGGGAAAGTGCCGCAACTGTAAGACGAAGATTTCCGCAATGTATCCGGCCGTGGAATTGCTGACCGGACTGCTGTTCCTGGCCTGCTATTTCGCGTTCGGCCTGACCCTGGACGCACTCAAGTGGGCAATCTTTTCTGCGTTGCTTGTCACACTGACGATCACAGATTTTCGGGAGCGCATTCTCCCGGACGCGGTCAACTTCTTCGGGATGGGCGCCGGTCTCCTGTTCAGCTTCTTTACCAAGGACACGGATGGAACTGCTCTGTGGATCGCAAACCGCTGGTTCGACTTCCCTCCTCCGCAGCCCGTACTTTCGTTTGCCGATGCGATCCTCGGAGCGGTGGCCGGCAGCGGATTGCTCTGGGTGGTGGCCGAAGGATATTTTCGGATGCGAGGGCGCGAGGGCATGGGGCTCGGCGACGTAAAAATGATGGCGGCCGTGGGCGTATTTCTCGGGCTGAAGCGAACGCTAATGACCGTGCTCGCCGGGTCGCTTCTGGGAAGCGTGGTCGGTGTCTTCCTGATCGCTCTCTCGAAAAAGGACCGCAACTACGAACTGCCTTTTGGTACATTCCTCGGAGCGGGGGCTTTGCTGGTGTTGTTTTTCGGGACTCCAGCATTGCAGTGGTATCAATCTCTTCTGGGGGTGAAGTAGAACGTGCAACTCAGCATGATAGCTGCGCTGGCAACACCGAGTTTGGGGCCGCTCTGGCTACTTACGGGAGCCTTGTTTGTTCTGGTGTTGGCCGGCGCGGCTCTCGCGGCGGTCGCGGCGCGCCGCATCCTCCATCGCGGCGCACAACCCCCGGATGATCCCGGCACGCCGAAGCCGCGCAGCGACAACCCCGCCGCGTTCATGACGGCCTCCATGCAGGCCGTCATTCAAAAGCTCCGCGAACAGGAAAAAGAACTCGAAGCCCTGCACCGCGCCGAGCGCGAACGCGCCCAACAAACCGAGCGCCTGAGCGAAGCCGTGACTCGCAATATGCCCGCCGGGCTGTTGCTGCTCAATTCGGCCGGGTTAATTACAAGCGCGAACCCAGCCGCCGAACTTGCTCTTGGGGTGAAGTCTCTTCCTTATCGGCGGTACAACGAAGTGCTGGGAGCAGGTTCGCGCCTGACGCAACTCATTGCAGGATGCCTGGAACACGGGAGGACGTTCCGTCGTGAAGAGGTGGAGTATCTGACGCCGTCACACGAGCTCCGCCAGTTGGGCGTAACGATTTCGCCGATCCTGCGCGGGGCCAGCGAAGTCACCGGCGCTATTTGCCTGCTGAGCGACTTGACCGAACTCGCCGCCCTGCAAAAACAAATCCACATGAAGGAAAACCTCGCCGCGCTCGGCGAGCTTTCCGCAGGCATCGCGCACGAATTCAAAAACGCGCTGGCCACAATTTCAGGCTACGCACAGATGATCCGCAGCGAGGCGAAACCCGGGACGGAATTGCGCGAACACGGCGAGAAAATACTGGACCAGACGCGCGCGCTGACACACGTGGTAACCGAGTTCTTGAAGTTTGCGCGCCCCCTCGATCTCGCCGACGAGCAAGTGACCCTCCGCCCGATGATCGACCGCGTTCTGTCCGAAGTGGCCGAAGCGGTGCCCGGCGTAGCCATTACCTGCGAGGGCGAGTTCGGCGACGTATCCGGTGACGACGCTCTTCTCCGTCAGGCCATCCTGAACCTCGCGAGGAACGCCGCTGAGGCCGTCGCGGGCAATCCCGGCCCCGGGCGCGTGATCATCCGGGGCGAGATCGAGCAATCAGGCGCCACGCCGGGCCAGCGGATCTCCATCGCAGATAATGGGACGGGAATTCCACCCGACGCGCTGACCAAGATATTCATGCCTTTCTACACGACCAAGGCGAATGGGACCGGGCTGGGACTGGCTGTCGTTCAGAAGATCGTCGTTCAGCACGGCGGCACCATTGAAGCGCGCAACCAGCCTCAGGGAGGCGCCGAGTTCATCGTATGGTTACCGTTTGTACGAGAGCCGGTAAGGGCCATTGATTCAGCCGCCGCACGCGTCTAAACTAAGGGGGAGATGATCCGCCGATTGTCCTCAGAAAGGCGGCCAATGACTATGAACCCGAAACGCATTCTCTTTGCGGCCCTCTTGAGCGGGCTGTTGCTTTCCCCCGCGTTGCTGGTGGCGCGCCAGGAGCAGGAAAGTGTCGCCGACGCGGCCCGCAAGGCACAGGCAGGAAAGAAACCGGCCGCCAAACCCGCGAAGGTCATTACCAACGATAACCTCGATACCATCAAGGGTACGATCTCGGTGGTTGGCGCGGAACCGTCTCCCCCAGCGGACCAAGCCGCACCATCAGGCGATAAGAGCAAGGCGGCGCCCGCCGCTGACAAGAGTAAGGCGGCGCCCCCGGACGACAAGAATCCTCCGGCCAAGGACGAAGCGTATTGGCGGAAGATGTTTTCGGATGCCCGAAAAAAAGTTGCGGACGACGAACACGAACTCGACGTCCTGCAGCGCGAGTACAGCTTGAAACAGCAGCAGTACTACAGCGACCCAAACACGGCGATGCGGGAACAGTTCAACCGCCAGGATCTGACTGACACCAAGACAAAAATTGATGACAAGGCCGCAGCTGTCGCGCAGGACAAACAGGCTGTCGCCGATCTCGAAGACGCACTGCGCCAGGCGGGCGGCGATGCCGGATGGGCCAGCGCGCAGTAGATTCAAATTATTTTCTAGATGATTTATCAGGTCTGTTTCTCCACCAGCCCCAGATAGCGGACACCGCACAACGCCGTGCGGCCGCGCACTCTGCGCCCTGAAAACATGGTAGAACAAGTTCCGATGGAACCCCTTCTCCTGGTCGAGGACAAACCCGAACTGCGCGCCATGTTGCGCAAGGCGCTCGAACGCGCCGGGCACAAAGTGGACGAGGCGCCGGATGGCTCCACAGCGGTCGCGAAAGTGCGAGCGCGGCGTTACCTGCTCGTTCTCACCGATCTGAAGCTGCCCGGTTGCTCCGGCATAGACGTGCTACGCGAAACCAAGCAGGCCGATCCCACCATCCCCGTCATCCTCATCACGGCTTACGGCTCGGTCGAAGAGGCCGTCACCGCAATGAAGGAGGGCGCTTACGACTTCATCCAGAAGCCCGTGGACCTCGAACATCTGAATCTTCTCGTGGAGCGCGCGTCGCAACAGCAAGAACTCTTGCGGGAAAATTTATTGTTGCGCGAGGAATACACCGAACGGTATGGCTTCCCGCGCATTGTCGGCGAACACAAGAGCATGCAGGAGGCCACGCAACAGGTCCAGCGCGTGGCGGCAACGGATTCGACCGTGCTGCTTCTCGGACAAAGCGGAACGGGTAAGGAGCTGTTTGCCCGCGCCATTCATCATCTTTCCCCTCGCCGCCAGCATCCTTTTGTCGCGCTGAACTGCGCCGCAATCCCCGAGGGCCTCGTGGAGAATGAGCTGTTCGGACACGAGCGCGGCGCCTATACGGGCGCGGGCGCCCGCAAGGTGGGGAAGATGGAGCTGGCGAATCGCGGGACCATTTTTCTCGACGAGATCGCCGAACTCCCTCTGGCCACCCAGGCGAAGCTTCTCCGCGTGCTTGAGGAACGGAGCTTCGAGCGGGTCGGCGGAACCCAATTGGTCGATATCGATGTGCGCATTCTGGCGGCGACCAACAAGGATTTGCGCAACGCCGTGGCCTCGAAAACGTTTCGCGAAGATCTCTACTTCCGCATCGCGGCCGTCCCCATCACGATTCCTCCCTTGAGCGAACGGGGTGAGGATGTGTTGATGCTTGCCGAACACTTTCTCGACCGTTTTCGCCGCGAATTTCGCAAACCAAACCTGAAGCTTTCCCCGAGCGCTTGCGCAGCGATGCGAGGCTATGCTTGGCCGGGAAATGTACGGGAATTGCAAAACACGATCGAGCGCGCGGCCATCCTCTCCGATTCCGAAACGATCGATGTCGCGGAACTCCAGCTCCCCGCCCCGCGTCCGCCGGACGGACAAATGCCAGAGGGGATGCTTGGCCAACATTTCGATTGGGGCGGCACGCTGCAGGAGGTTGGGGCCCGCGCTGTCAACCATGTCGAGCGATTCAAGATCGAATCGGCGCTGAAGTCAGCGAAGTGGAACAAGACACGCGCCGCGGAGCAACTCGGGGTTTCGTACAAAACTCTGCTGAACAAGATCCGCTTGCTGGGCCTCGAAAACTGAACGGAAACTTTCGCTCTCAGATCGAACGAAACAACAAGACTAATCCCGCGGCAATTGAAACGCCGCCGACCAGGCGCGCGAGGAGTGGCCCGCATTTCCACAGTTTTTCCGTGGCAATGATGGCCGCGACGCCTGCCATTACCGCGAGGTTCATCACGCCGAGAACCGATTGCATCAACATCAGCGCCCAGCAGCACGCCGCGCAGAATGCGCCGTGATGCAGGCCCACGCGAAATCCGCCCCACGCGCCCGGCTTGTACGCGTGGCCCAGGAACAGTAAAGGTTCCCGGCAGTGTTTCAAACAAGCTTGCTTTAACGGAGTAAGCTGCCAAATACCCGCAAGCACGAGAGAAGCACCCGCGGCAGCGGGAATCCAGTGGCTAAGCTGCGCCGAGGCCATCGCGGCGCGTGAAATCTCGAATCCCGCCGCAAAGGCTATTGCGCCGAATACGCCCCAGACCGTGAAATAACCCGCCCCGGCTAGAACTGTGTTGAACATGGGCCATCGCTGATCCGTGTGTCGCGCGACTCGGCTATAGAGTTCCAACATCGGCCAGGACGAAGGAAGCATCATGGCGACCATCATCGCCTGCCACATCACCAGGAAGACGACGGCCGAGCCGCCAAGCGACTGCCCCGGCATGACCATCCACATCATGGGCATGGTCCAGCCACCCGACATCCCGCGTGCAGCATGTAGCGTGTAGGCGCCAGCGAGAAGGAATACACAGGAGGCAACTGCTCGTGCCCATTGTTCCGCGCGGTCAAGAGGCTCGCCGGCGGTCTGCCCCGCGATCTCCCGCGCACAAGTAGTATTGGTTGAAGCGCCCATGAGGGGAATCAGCCGGCAGCTTCGCCCGCGTAATCAAAGTGGGAGAATTCGGCGTACTGCCCGGAGTGATCGTAATTCAACAAATTGAATTCCGTCTTCAGACGCATGACCTTCGACCGGCCAAGCGTGAGCCGTTTGGAAGTGAACCCCGTGGGCTTATCGAGGTAAATCTCCTCCGCTTCGCCGGAGACGGGGTTGAGGATGGGCCCCAACTCAACTTCATAGAAATCCCCGATTTTCACGCTGCTGTCCAGGGCCTTGACCTGAACTTGAAACCGCGCAAATTGCGGGCCCAGAGCGTGCGCCGTAACAGCGGAAAAAATCACCCACGGACCGCCCGACTTCCCTTCGGACAGCTTCGCGAGCGCCGCCCGCTGCGCCGTATTGGCCTTCTGATCGATGAGCGTGAGGCCGGTAACGTTGCCCTTATGTTGCGCCGCAGGGGAGTGTGCTACCCACGACATCGAAAGACCTGCCAGTGGGACATCTCCGAAACGGCCCTCCGTGATATGCCAGACGTAACCGCCTTCGCACTTTCCCTTCGTGGGTGGAGCGTCAAAACTGCACGGACAACCCCAATCGCAACTGCATGCCCCGATAAGAACACCTTTCGCATTCCATTTGGTCGCCATGGGATGGCCTCCGGTTCGTCAAACTTTTTTTATAAATACCACTGAACGTTCCGCGGAGTAAAGCACTCTCTTCTCCTGATTTTAGGTTTTGCGTCCGCTGTGCAGCGTTACGATACCGCCGGTCCATCGTTCGAACTGGACGTCAGCGAATCCCGCGCGTTCGAACAGCGACTTCAGCGCTTCGGGAGGCGGGAATTTGCCGACCGAACTGGGGAGATACTTGTACGCCGAGGCATTACCCGAAATTAGCTCACCCAGAAGCGGCAGAACATGCCTGAAGTAAAATCGATAGAACGCGCCGAACACTTTTCCTGGCGGTTCCGCAAATTCCAGGATGCCGGCGGCGCCGCCGGCTTTCAACACGCGCCGTATCTCCTGTAATCCACGTTCGTAGTTGGCGAGATTGCGGAATCCAAAAGCGCAGGAAACCAGATCGAAGCTGCCATCGGCGAATGGAAGACGCAGGGCGTCCGCCTCGACGAATTCGACAGCGGCTCCCGCCGGTGCAGCCTTCGCGCGCGCTCGAACAAGCATCTCTGGAGCGAAATCAGAGCCGATGATTTGCGCACCGGTTGGCGCTTCCCTTCGAAACGCAAATGCCAGATCCCCTGTGCCACAGCACAGGTCGAGCGCCCGCGCATTTGCATCGTGAAGCACTGCGCTGAATGTCCGCGCCACGCGCCGCCGCCATAGTTTATCGATATCGAGCGAGAGGAGATGATTCAGCAGGTCGTATCGCGGGGCGATGCGCCCAAACATTTCCCGGACGTGAGCGGCGACCTCGGCTTCGTCGCTCGCCCCTTCGGGGCGCGTGCCGGGAAGTCCGCGCTGCGATGCAGAGGTCATTCCCTCAGGCCCGAGGAAGCGCACTCGCGCAGAACTTGTATAAGCAATTGGGGATTAGTTTCAACACCGCAGCGAACTTTGCCAATACGCTCGGGTAAGACAAATCGCAGTCGGCCGGCACGAGTTTTCTTGTCGGCTTGCATGGCCGCAATCAAGCGAGCGGCGGAGACGCTCGGCCACGGAGGAAGAGGGCCGACGCGCGCGATCAGATTCGTTAGGCGGCCGGCATACTGCATCGAAAGTATATTGTTTGCGACGGCGAGGTTCGAGGCCGCTACCATTCCCCAGGCCACAGCTTCGCCGTGGAGATATTTGCGGTAGCGCGTTACGCTTTCGAGCGCGTGCGCGAACGTATGGCCGAAGTTCAGGATTTCACGCAGGCCAGATTCGTGCTCATCGCGCGAGACTACGCGCGCCTTTTGCGCAACTGACCGCTCGATGACGAAATCGAGTGCGGCGGGATCACGGCGAAGAAGCTTCTCCATCTTCTGCTCCAGAAACTGGAACAGACTTGCGTCGCCAATGACACCGTACTTGATAATTTCGTAGATGCCCGAGCGGAACTCACGCTGCGGAAGCGTCCGTAACAGATCGGGATCCGCGACCACAAGTTTCGGCGGGTAGAACGCTCCGACAAGATTCTTCCCTTCCGGAAGATTCACCCCGGTCTTGCCTCCGATGGCGCTGTCCACCTGCGCGACCAGCGTCGTGGGTATATGCACAAGCCCGATTCCCCGGGCGTAGCTCGCCGCCACATACCCGGCCACGTCCCCGACTACTCCGCCGCCGACGGCGACGAGCAACGCGCGGCGATCGGCCCCGGCGCGCACCAGTTGGCGGCAAGCTCCCTCAACCGTGGCAAGATTCTTCGCCGCTTCCCGGTCATCGAACAAAACGGTCTCGCGGCGTACTCTCTTGAAAATCTTATCGAAGCGCGCGCCCCAATACCCCCATACGCGCGGAGATGAAACCAAAAAAACTGCCCCTTTGTGTCCGAGGCGAGCGACCGCCCGAGCTGACTGGGTAGCGACACCCCGCCCACAGAGAACTTCATAGGTCCCGTTCGCGGATCGCACTTTAATCTTCTTCATCGGTGTCGCACAGAAGCGATTGAAAAATGTAACACAGTTGGCGGATCACCAAGCGTGCGAAAGACATTCGTATGTTGGCACGCCCGGCTTCTTGTAGGGGCAAACGCCTTGTTTCCACTCCCTGCTACGTTATACGGTGTAAGCCTCATTTTCCCAACTCGATTGGAAGGAACATCCAGCCGTGAAGACATCGCAACTTGGGCTCGGTGGACCAATCGTCTCAGCGATTGGGCTTGGTTGTATGGGAATGCCCGATCTCTACGGGCCGGCAGACGAATCCGAAAGCATCGTGACAATTCATGCGGGGGTCGATTCCGGGATCAATCTGCTGGATACGGGCGATTTTTACGGAATGGGGCTTACCGAGATGCTCATTCGCCGGGCCATCGAAGGACGTCGGAAGGATGTATTCATCGCCGTCAAGTTTGGCGCGCTTCGCGGGCCAGACGGCGCCTTATCGGCTCTGATACTCACCGTCACATGGACGGCCGCGTTGGAGGCCAATGCACACTCGCCCGGCCCACACTCTACACCCGGGATATGGGCAGGGGTGTTCGGCTTTACCGGGCGTTGTGATCGCCAACTGGATGCAGTTTTTCCTCGTTCACAGGTTTAATACTGATTCCTGATTGTTGCCATTGAATGATGGCGCCGTCGCCCTGGTGACCGCCAATACTCAATGATTGATACGCTATCGCGCCGCTGTCCCTCAAGATTCCATGCCCTGCGAATCGCGTCCTGGCAGCCAAATGTTCTTGCGGGATTACCTATACTGTTGCACCGGCCGCCGACAGTTCCGCGATCTTCAAAGTATGCAGCAGACTATCCTTCCAAAGATAACCTAGTGATGATCGTGCCGCCACCGCCAGTATTGTTCCTGCTCCGGGCGATGTAGGCGGCGATATTCCACGCGCGGATGATGGGTTTCTATTATCCAAGTATTGTAATAGCCGATTTCGGCGTCGTTCCAAACATGATAGTCGCGATAACCGGGATCGTAGACGCGGTATCCGACTCGTGCCGAACAAGCAGTGAAAAAAGCCAGCGCGAAGAAAACTGGTAAGAGATTGGATCGTCTCAGCATTATAAGGCCCTCCGTAGTGAGATGCCCATTCTTCAATCAAGGTTTACACGGGAATTTTCGATTTAGACCTCTCGTTTGTGCATCGTACGCTTCTCCTGCGCACGACACAACGAATTTGCCACCAGAGCAGGCCCCAGCGAGATCAGCGGGGGTTCCGACGGCTCGTTTTTGCCCGTCTGACGAGCCCCGCTTGCTGCCGCGTAACCGATTTCTCAGACACTGCTCCGACCCTCCTCCCTGGCCCCAGATTTTGCAACCGGAATCGGAGTGCTACCCCGCTGGCACCGGCAGCGCCCAGATCCGCCGCAGCATCTGGCCAAACAAGCGTCGGTGTAGATGCCCCTCGGCCAGCAGCAGTCAATAATAGCTGGCTTGCTTGACCAGCCGCCCGCCCGTCTTGACCAACCGCTGCTGTAAGCTCGTCTGCGACCAGTTATCGATCCTCTTCGGCAGCACCAGCCGGCGCCACAGGTTGCCCAAGTTGTAGGCTAGCAAGCTCAACTGTAAGCGTGCTTCCTTGGCCCGGAACCGATGACACGATAGCCGGGTCCAATGCGTCGCCTGCTTGCCTTCTTCATCTCGGAAATGTGGGTTAATAACTATCTCGGGTACTCCATCATGTTCCTGGTGAATTGGATTTTTTACTGCAGCGTGATTTAGGGAGTCGTATCCGTGAAGCGCAGATTCTCGAAGTGACCCATTATCGGAGCTTCTTCTCAAGCTCGGGAAGCGACGCGATCAGGACGTGCCCTGTAATCGCGAGGGTGCGCGGGTCGATTTTGTCGAGCGTGTCGCCGGTGGTATGCCAGTAGGGGACATCCAAATCAATGACATCCGTCGCCGGGACATCGCGGTTTAGAAACGCAAGGTGGTCATCCTCAATTCCTGCGCTGTCGTTGACAAACACATTTCCGTATCCGAGACGCGCCGCAGTGGACCAGATGACCTCGGTGAGCCACGGGGTGGAATTCGACTCGCGCTTGAATATGGGATTGGCCGGGCCAACCATGTCGACCAGAATCATGGCCTTCACGCGCCGCCGATTGCTGGAAAGCGCGAGGCTTGCGGCCAGTTCGCGGCTCCCGTAGGTGTTGTCGGGATCGGCCCATTGCAAATTGAAAGCTTCCTCGCCGTCCAAGAACGCCAGCCAAATCGTCTGGGCGTTCTTGCGGGCACAGAGAAGGCGCGCCAGCTCGAGCACGACGCCCGTGCTCGAGCCGCCGTCATCGGCGCCGACGAAATTGGCGATCCGTTTTGTATCGTAGTGCGATGCATACAAGATCAGATTAGGATTTGCAGACGGGATTTTCACAAGGATGTTCTTCATCGCCACGTCGCCAATCGGCGTGGAAGCGTGGAAATCCTGCTCTTCCACGGCGCAACCGAAACTTTTGAGCTGTCCCAGAATGTAGGCCTGCGCGCGGCGGATGCCATCGGTCCCGGCGGGGTGCGGCCCGATGGCCACCAGCTGTTCGACGTGCTTGTAGGCGAGCGCGCCGTCGAATCCGCCCGTAGTCTCGGCGACTGGGGCGGCAGGAAAACTGGCTGCCTGCAGGGATGCGGCATTCTTTGCTCTTTCATCCGCCGATGAAGGCTGATGGTTACATGCCAGCACGCATAGAAATGCCGCAATCGCCGCGACAAAACCAGCCCTCTGGAGCCGCAGCCCCATTTATCGCGCTCCCTCGCCCGCTATCGCAGCCGCCTTCGCCTTTCGCCGCACAACCAGCGCCGCCACACCGATGCCGATGAAATAGAGTGCCACCATCGGCGCCATGAACACCAGCATCGTCGTCGCGTCCGGCGTGGGGGTCACGATGGCAGCCACAACGGCGATGATTAGAATGGCGTACCGGAGATTCTTCCAGAGAAATTTCGGCGTTACGATATTGAAGAGCGCAAGAAAGAAAATCAGCACAGGCAGCTCGAAGATGAGGCCCAGGCCCAGCAACACAATCAGGATGAAGTCAAAGTATTCGTTGATGCTGATCAGCGGCTTGAAGGGACCCTGAAATCCGATCAGGAAATTCAACATGTACGGCAGCATCACGTAATAGCCGAAAGCGATCCCGGCCAGAAACAGGAACAGCGAGGAGAAGACAAACGTCGAAACGGCGCGCCGCTCGTGCTTGTAAAGCCCCGGCGCAATAAAAAGCCATACTTGGTAGAGCACGACCGGGGCGGCGAGAACGACGCCGATATAAATCCCCAAGGTGATGATCATGTTGATGTAACCGGTCGGGCTTGTGTAGATCAGTTTGTCTTCCAGATTCATCTTGCGCAGAGCGGCCTGCATGGGCCGGACGATGAATCCTATGACTTTTTGGGAAATGCCCACGCCAATCGCCGCGCCCAGGGCAATCGCGATCGCCGAGTTGATGATCCGCTTCCGCAGATCCACCAGGTGTTCGAAAAACGACATCTTGCCGCCCGCTTCCTGCTCCGGCGGGGTTGCGGACGGGTCAGACTGCGGCGTTGTCATCAGAAGGTTTCTCTTGGGCTGGGGTCGCAGCGTCGGGGGCAACCGCCGCGGGGGCAGGGTCCGCGTGGGGCGGCCCTTCGACTACTGCTGGGACGGCAACATCAGGAGGCGGCAGGGCGCGCGGTATGGTGCCTTCCGGCTCGACAGGGGTCGGTTGGACCTGGGATGAAGCTGCGGCCACCTCCGTCTCGCGAATGCGGGTCTGGCGGTCGAGTTCACGCACTTCTTCTTCCAGGGCGTAGCGAAAGTCGCCGGTCATCTTGCGGAATTCCGCCGTGGCCTTGCCGAGCATGCGAGCCAACTCCGGCAGCTTCTGCGGACCGAAAATAACCAGGGCCACGATAAAAAGGACGATCAAATGTGGCAGGCTCAACATGGCCAGTGGTCTTTGCTTTCTTGTGCCGACTGCGGGCTATTCAGGCGGCCTCAAGCCATAATCCGGGTCCGCTCTGATGCACAAGTGGAATCATAGTGGACAGTCCAAGGGGTGTCAATTCGACCGCTGTGCTATGCTATACTTTGGTAGTAAGGAAGCAGGAAAGCGAGGGCGAAATGCAGGGTGAGAGACGCGGAGCGCTGCTCGTCATTGGTGTCTTGGTCTTATCTGCGGTCTTAGGAGGCATTTACGGCCCTCCTGTCCGAGCGACCTCTTCGGATGTGAACAGCCTGCAGGATTCGGTGAAATCTTTCACTCGCGTGCTGTCCATCGTCGAGAAGAATTACGCAACCCCGGTTGATACAGATCACGCGCTCTATTCCGGAGCCATTCCGGGAATGTTGCGTGTGCTTGACCCGCATTCCAGCTTCTTTGACCCTCGCGCCTACAGCAATCTCCGCGAAGACCAGCGCGGGCGGTATTACGGCGTAGGGATGACCATCGTTCCGCGCGATAACTTTACCTATGTGCTCGCTCCCATGCCTGGCTCGCCGGCCTACCGCGCCGGTATCCGGCCAGGCGACGTAATTATGTCTGTGGATGGGAAGCCCGCCGAAGGACTCAGCAGCTCCGAAGTGGCGGATATGCTGAAAGGGCCGAAAGGCACCATCGTCCACATCATGATGAAGCGAGTGGGATACGACCAGTTGCTCAACTTCACCGTCACGCGGGATGAGATCCCGAAGCATTCGGTGGACATCGCCTTCCAGATCAGGTCAGGGATCGGCTATATCAAGCTTTCGGGTTTCAATGAGACGACTGAGTCTGAGCTTGCCGCGGCGCTCAAGCAGATTGATTCGGCCACGCTCGACGGTTTGGTACTCGACCTCCGAGGAAATCCCGGCGGGCTCCTGAATGAAGCGGTAGCCGTATCCGACATGTTCCTGGACAAGAACCAATTGATCGTCTCGCATCACGGGCGCGCCTCGCAGGAGCGTCGTTACTACGCGGTGCGCGGAAATCGCGGAGTCACCGTACCGCTGGCCGTGATCGTGAACGGCGGATCCGCATCGGCATCTGAAATCGTCAGCGGCGCGATCCAGGACCACGACCGCGGCTTGATTATCGGCGACCAAAGCTTTGGCAAGGGCCTTGTGCAGACTGTGTCCGGGTTGAGTGAAAACACCGGTCTGGCACTCACAACAGCGCGCTATTACACGCCGAGTGGGCGTCTCATTCAGCGAGATTACAAAGATACCTCGCTTTATGACTATCTCTATAACCACAAGAACCCGCCTCCGACCGAAGTCAAACTGACCGACAGCGGCAGGCAGGTAACCGGCGGTGGAGGCATTACCCCGGACGTGTCCGCTCAGCAGCCGAAGGCCAATCCCTTCCAGGAGATGCTGCTTCGTCGCGACGTGTTTTTCGCGTATCAGGGTGGTGTGGGCGGATTCACTACGTACTTCCTGGGGTCCAAACCCGAAATTACAAAGGATTTCGTGGCGGACGATCGTGCAATGAAAGTGTTCCTGGCGTATCTGGACAAAGAGAAGGTCAAGTACACCGAAGCAGACATCGCTCAGAACCTTTCGTGGATCAAGCGCGAGATCAGGAAAGAGGCCTTCATTTCTGTTTTCGGCCTGACGGAGGGATACAAAGTCGATCTCGAAGACGACGCACAACTTCAGAAAGCGATCGACTCCCTGCCCCAGGCGCGCGCGCTTTACGAAAGCGCGCGGAAAATTATCGTGCAGCGCACCGCAGGAACGGCAACGCAACAGTAATTCCGTTACGCTACTTCTTCACTTATATTTCTGGATCGGTTTGAACGGGTGCGGGCTCTACTTTGAGCCCGCCAGAATATTGGAAACTGCGCCGAGCCCTGCTAACATATCGAAAGTCCGGTGGGCGGCTAGCTCAGCTGGGAGAGCGCATCGTTCGCAACGATGAGGTCGGGGGTTCAAATCCCCCGCCGTCCACCAATTTTTTCAACAACTTAGACAGCCTTTCGGAATTGCAATAGTTGCCCACGTTGCCCAAGTTGGGCTCCTGGCAACTCGAATCCAAGACCAATCTTCTCCGCCCACATGAGGCGGAAATCCCGGTCCTGGTCCAACTTCACATAACGCTCGCTGACATGTCTATGTGCGTGCCCGGACCAAAAGTGTTTCAGCGCATCTGGACATCCAGACGTTTCGAGATGTGTGAGACGGAATCGACGGAAGATATTAAAGCCGCCGCGCGTGTGGACCATGTAATCCAGAATCGGATGTAGGCTATCACTCAGCGTGTTCGATTGGAGAAGTTGCGCGCCAGTCGATGACCTGAACAGAAGTCCGGAGGTTCGCTCGCCCACAAAGTCGCGGAGCATTTCGGCAAGCTGCGAGCAAAGATCAACCTGGCGCTCGCCATTCTTAGTCTTCAGGTATGGGTAAATCTTTCCGCATTTCGCTTTCTGCACAATATAGAGCGTGCGGAAGTCGTTGGTTATATGTTTGTCGATTTCGAGACCGAGAGTTTCGCCCGCTCGCAGTGGCCCGCATCCGGCCATCAGCGCGTAGAGCATCCTGTACTGCCTGAGCGCGTAGAGGAGAATGTCCGAAATGCCCTCGCAGTTCGACGTGGGTTGCCGCTGCTTTATTACTAGCGGCGCATCAATAAATTCCTCGTTCCATTTTCGAGGAAACTTTTCTTCGCCGTTCTCATCAATGGCGGAGGCGACAACCGCCTTCGCAATATTGAGGTAATCGCGGATGGTGGCTGGCGAGAGCGATGGTGCCAACTCCTCCACAAACTCCTTTAGCACAAGATTATTCACATCTGCGAGATAGGAGTCGCCTAGGGATGGGTAAATCCATTTGTCGAGCGCGTACCGACGATTGTCAATCGTCGTTTGCTCAACAGGTTTGCGTTTGCGATTTGCAAGCGAGCGCAGCCAGATCTCAGCCTGCTGTTTGAATGTGTTGGTCGAGGTTGACTCAATGAAGTGCTGAGTCGAGTTGACGCCGAGTTTCTCGATGCGCTCCGAACACTTCCGCTCCGCGACAGAGCGAGTGCTACACACGCCGAGAGAAATGACAATGCGGCGCGGACGCGCGCCCGGAACGTCCTTCCAGAACCGGCCGTATGCGGGCAGCGCGGCGTCCCATCTATCCGATTTGGTTCTTCCCTTTTGGAACACGTTTCCTGCCTGGTAAGTCCTCCTCGCCAAAGAGGGTCCTCTCCGGCGTGGTGCTGCAACCTGTCCAGACTGTGTCACACGAGACTGAATTGAAGCAAGGCCATTTTGGTTATCCGAGCGAGAACCCTCTGCCGGCGCGAGTAGGGCGGGCATTGCTTCGAGCTCGATTTGTACAGCGGTTGCCATTTTTCAGCTATGCGTTGTGCGTTCCAGAATCACTTGGTTTTGGAGTCTCACAATCTGGTTTCCGCGGGTCCACGAAATCAGCAGCTTGCGAGCGCCCGCGTGGTAGGGATTTTGGTACGCCCATCTCTGCCAGATCACCCATTGGCCACGCCATTCGGATCCAGCTCCACGCCGACCTACGAGGATGGCGTTGTTGGCGCTCATATGTTTTTCTCTGGCATTGGTTTTGAATTGCCCCGGCGCCGCGGGGCCCGTGCCTTCCGTCCCATGCTAGCGGGTGAATCATGCGTGATAGTGCGTGGGTGCGTAGACAGGGTCGTCGAGTAACGGCTGGCATTTTTGGTCAGCAGTAAGTGCTTTGTTTGCAAGGCAGACAAAATGAGCGCGTAGACGCACTTACGCACTATTACGCACGATAGATGCTTAGTGAGAGACGAGTAATTACGCATGACGCGTAACTCCCCCCTTCAAAGCCCACGCCGGAATTGAGCTTTTTCGATCACCTTCTTTGAACGTCAGGACCACGCTGCCAACACGCACGAGCGCAGCCATCTTCGCCTTGATCCAATCGCTGTCGCGGTTGTTCTGGAATACGCGACGTATTTCGGTGAGCGTCAGGGGCCCGGCGCCGAGCGCGGAGAGAATTCGTTCGCGGTCGGCGTCGCCCGAGGCCGCGCCGAAGATGTGGGCGATTGACCTTTCGCAGTATTCACAGAACGCCACGGCGGCTTCGATATGTTCGGGCCGAATACAGTCGGACGAATCGAGAAGTGCGTAGATCAACGAAAGACGCAGCGCATGAGCTTCGGCGCGCCCGCAAAGTTCCCCGCGCATGCCGTCGCGCGGCCGGGTGAGCCGCTTGTACTCTTCGGCCCACAATTCGCGCGCGGCGGCGTCACGCTGGATGCGGCCGCGTCCCTTCGCTGCCTCGATTGCGGCATGCAGGCGCACCACGATCGGGCCGATGGCAACGTCGCCGCCACCCTCTGGGAGTTCTTTGGAGCGGCGAACGAGCAGCATGAGAAAACGGTTTGCGAATCCGTTGGCCTTGTCCGTCGCGGTCAAACTGTTCAGTAGCTCCGCGGGCGTCACATTTGCGATGAAGGACAGGTTCACGCCGTCGGCGCGCAGCGGCTCCTTCCGAGTCAATACATGCAGTGGCACGCAGTCCCACGCATCTCTCAAAACCGACGACAGGGTGTTTCCCTCACGCTTCATCACCGCCAGCAAACCGCCGAATTCAGACAGCAGGACCAGATACGTGCGCACGTCGCCCGGCAGCACGATCTCGCTTGGTTTCGGCGAGACGGCCTTGATGAGGCCCTCTCCGCTGCTCAAGCCCCGGAGTGTATGAGCGGCGCGAAAGTTTTCATCGACGGCCTCGAGCAACGGCGTCACGCGTCCCGTTGCAGTGCCCTTGCGTGACGATCCGGTTACGCCGATGGTCAGAAGCGACTCGACGGCGTAATGCTTCTGGCCGTCGGCCAGGGCCCACGCCTCGCGCCCGAAGAGCACGCCGGCACCTATGAGGAAATTCCCGAGCAGCGCGGCGGGATCCGATTCTGTGTGAGGTTCGACGAGCCGAACGAAATCGCCGGCGAGTCCGATATACGCTTCCGGCGCCATCTCGCGCGGCCAGTCGCTCGCCTCCTGGGAATCGACGACCCGCAACCCGGCGATGTGCGCCGCTTCGCGCGCGAGTTTTTGTGCAGTAGCGTTGGGATCAAGCGGCATCGGCATGTTCTCCGCAATGTATACATGCCT
Organism: Terriglobia bacterium; assembly: GCA_041488495.1. Lineage (GTDB taxonomy): Bacteria > Acidobacteriota > Terriglobia > Acidiferrales > UBA7541 > Palsa-360. The sequence goes on along the minus strand of JBGPPL010000010.1, from coordinate 5,229 downwards.
CGTCAAACGAGGCCGCGAGTCTTTCTCTGGTCATCGGCTGATCGAGCCACGGGCTCGCCTTTTCGAGGTAGAGTAGATCCAACGCAGCGGACAATTCGGCTTCGGCGTGGTAGAAATCGGCCAACGCATCCCATGCTGGCTCGCACTCCGGCCATCGCGCCAGCACTTGCTTGGCGCGCTCTGCCATGTGGCCCAGGTCGCGGAAACGATCGGTCAGAATGCGCTCACAGATGCCGCGCCACTCCCGGAATTGTTTCGCACGAGTTCGTGCCTCACGATGCTGCGCCGTCTCCGGCGCAACTGTTATGCCGAGGACGCGGGAAAGCGTCCGAACGTTTCCGGTCCATTTGCAGCGGTGACAAAATGCGACTTCATCGGTGAAGGCCACGGTGAGGCGCGATGAACCTTCGCAGAATGGACAATCGGCACGTCGGCCACGGATTCTGAATCCCGCCTGTTCAAGAAGTGCTTCGAAATCGGCGAGGACCTGCCGTTGCGCCGATGCGTGGGCGGGGATGTCGCGACGAGAATCGCTATCGCCGCTGTGAGGATGTTGAACTTGTTGCTGTTCTTGTGTTACCGTCTGGCTGTCCACGATTTTCCCTTTCCGGGCCGGGCTCATTCCCCGGCCCATTGTTTTCAAGTAGTCGCCGCAACTCCTGACTGTTCGCGCTTCGGCGCTCTACGTTTACGCTGCCGATTCCAACGCTCCAAACTATCTTTGCTGATCAACCAGCGACCATCGGCATTCTTTCGCGCCTCTAGTCGCCCCATCAGGATCATGCGGTGAAGTACATTAGGGAAAACGCCATACAACTGCACTGCCTGTGAAGTCGTGAGTTCCATCCAACATCCTTATCTGCGACCGCGATTCGTTGGTGTCATCGCAATACGCCTTATCCGGCGAAAATTCGGCGAGGGCGCCGAACATTCGGGGGCAGTTGTCTCTAAGTGCTTGGCTCTGTTAAGGAAAGATTTTTTGAAGATTGTTGTACGGCGGCGTCGAAAATTCGGCCTATGTATTGGAGCAGCGTCTACAGCCTATCGTGAAGCTCGTCTGGTACACACTACCGTTGAAGGGGATCGGGTCAGTGTCGATTTTGAAGCGGGTCCGCAGTTTCCTCCGAATTTCTTCTATGCGCTTCTGATGTGACGCTCGCGTTCTCCCCGGCGCTGGCCGTTGTAGTGTGCCGCTCCGTTCAGCTAAATCGCGTAGCATCACCCAAGCGAAACTCGGCTTTCCGTTCCTGCGATCCTCGAAGCCGAGTTCGCCGAAATTGTAAGTCTTTCGCTCGTCACCGATGCTGATTTCAACTCGATGGTCGCTCAGAAAAACGATTTCGATTTCCTGCCAGGATTTCGGTCTCGTAACAAAATCCGCTTGCATGATTCCCGTAGAGTCTTTGGCGACTTCCAGGCCGGTTTTCTTTTGGCCTAGCCCGTCGAAGCCCTTTGGTGCATCTTTGGTGCTCCCTTGGTCAGGTTCCAATTGCTTTGGCACGGCGCCCGCCGCTGAAGCTTGCCTGGCTTCTCGCAATCTTTCACAGTTCGCAATTTCTCGTTCCAGTAGCTGCTTTCTCTCAATGAGCCGTCGCGCGTACGGAGTGCTAAGGTCGCAAATGGGGCGAGCCAAGATTCTCTCGATTTGTTCCACCTCAACCTTATGTCGTTGTTCCGCTTCTTCCCATTGCTCCATTCGCTACCTCCCGCGTGACCCCCTGCCGTATCAGCTGCTTCGTGGACGGCCAATAAGTCATCTTTTGTGCAAATCGGTGGCGCTGCCATTTCGGATCCTGCTGAACTTGGCCAAGAACCACTCACGCAGAGCAGCAGCAGCTTCTAGCTCTGAGATTTCCCCGATTGACTCCTTCCGCTGCGCCGGACTGCTATAAGGCCGTCAGACTCACAGTGAATGCCTTGAGTCCCGGTGCCGACCGGAGCTCTCCTTATACGCCGAAAGACTCTTATGTCGCAGCAGCGGGTTCTGCTTCGCTGCCCTCGGAAGTTGTACTCAAATAATCGAGCACCGCAAGGCCCCGCCGCGTTGGGCGGTAGCAGTAGTCATGCGGCGCCATCTGGCTTGTATTGCGCGGAACTTCCGCAGCGAGGCCGAATCCCCTGAGTCGCTCGCAAATAGAAAGAAAGTCATCCCGGTGAATTCGGGATGCGTCGATCGCTCCGTTAAGTGTCCTTGTCTCTCGACTGAACGCATCTGGTTCATGCAGGTTGGGAGCGGTTGCAATCGCAGAACTATGAACGGTCCTGAGAATCGACAACACGTTGAGATCTTTCTCTCCGAGTTGTCCGACGTCGCGAATCAAAGTGGGAACATCTTCGCTGGGATCTGCCCACTGGTTGTCACTCACTGACCCCACAAGTACGGCGGCGAGTTGCTGGATTTTCCTTCCGTTAGTCGCTCGCGCTGCTTCTTCGCACGCAACTGAAACCGCCTCTGAAAACCGCGGGGCCTTGAGCTTTTCTTCTATGGCTCTCAGCTTCTCGCGGTCGCCTGCCTTCTCTGACTCAACGATTTTCAGGCCCAACCTGAGCCCATTTAGGAGGAACTCGATGCGCGCGAACCTGCTAGAGTTCGCGAACTGGTCCCTTAGGATTTGCCAAACCTTGGCTGGAGTCAACGCAAGGCCTTCAAACGCGAGTGCGAGGTCGCTGCATTTCTTTCCTAGGCCCGCAGGTTCCTCCGGCCACGCCTCAAAAGACGCCTCAACTGGATTGTCGATTTTTCCAAACTCAGCCATTCTGCTGTGTACCATAACAAAGTCTTGACAGCCTGTCAATGTTGTGATAAAAAGATCGTGATGAGTGCGAAGAGCTACTCTACGCAAGAGGCAGCCGCCGCCGCCGGGCTCACGCGAGCGACCCTGCAGGATTGGATCAAGAAGAAGAAATTTGCGGCGCCTAAGCTGCAGCGGCTCGGCAATGTTGGCGTGAGGCTCTGGACCGCATCAGATGTCGCTCGACTGAAGGCCGTGAAGAAAGAAATCTATCAGGAGAAGCGACCGAGGAAGTAAACAATCGGGACGCCGGGCAGTTTGCATCTGCACGACGCCCCTAACCACCATCGCCTAACTGGAGGCAACGATGGCTTCGAATAGTCTACAGCGAGTCGCAATCTACGGAAGGGCTTCCACAAATCACGGCCAGGATGTTTCCATGCAGACCAGGGAGCTTGGGCAATTCGCCGAGGCTCGCGGATGGCGTCTCGTAGATTCCTATTTGGACATCGGCATCTCGGGAGCCAAAGATAAACGCCCGGAGCTTGATCGCCTTATGGCAGACGCCCACAAGCGGCGCTTCGATGTGGTGGTCGTCTGGCGCTTCGATCGCTTCGCAAGGTCCGTCTCGCACCTGTTGCGTGCGCTGGAGACGTTCAACGCGCTCGGCATAGCATTTGTGAGCCTATCCGAACAGATGGACACCACGACGCCGACGGGAAAGATGATCTTTACCGTCCTAGGAGCCGTGGCCGAGTTGGAACGCAGCTTGATCGTGGAGCGTGTCCGGGCTGGTCTCAGAAACGCGCGCGCCAAGGGAAAGACGTTGGGCAGGCCGCGCAAGGTCGTGGACGCAGGGAGAATTACCGCGCTTCGCGCACAGGGGCTTTCCTTGCGTTCGATTGCCTCCGAGTTAGGGGTTGGGCTTGCCACCTTGCATCGCGCGTCTGTACCGCGTTCCAAAACTCGGTAAAAGGCTTTTGGAACGCGTTAGAAGGCTCGCTTGGTGCTTCCGGGCCACTTAATGGGATGGTCCGCCGCAGATCTCTAGAAGTTGTAGAGTGCGGGGCAAGGAGGCATCTCATGAAAATCTATGCGCTGGGTATCGATCTAGGTAAGACGGTGTTTCATCTAGTGGGTTTGGATTCCAGTGGGCAGGTAGTAGTACGGAAACGATGTTCTCGCACGCAGCTGCTGGCCTATACCGCGAATTTGCAGGTGCAGTTGATCGGCATGGAAGCCTGCAGTGGATCGCACTTTCTCGGGCGGGCTCTGCGCGAGCAAGGGCACCAGGTGCGATTGATGCCGGCGCAATACGTAAAGCCTTATGTGCAGACCAACAAGAGTGACTTCCTGGATGCGGAAGCTATTGCCGAAGCGGTGCAACGACCGAGAATGCGTTTTGTGCCGATCAAGACCGAGGAACAGCTTGATCTGCAAGCGCTGCATCGGGTGCGCGAGCGTTGGGTGATGCGACGTACCGCGGTGGTGAACCAGATCCGCAGCCTTCTTCTGGAACGCGGGCTGACTCTGCCCAAGGGCCGGAGTCATCTGGATGAGCAACTCCCTCGTATCCTGGAAGACGCTGGGTTGAGTCTGTCAGACTCGTTTCGTGTTTTGTTGGCTCAGCTCAAATTGGAACTGGAGCAACTCGCAGCACGCATTGAGCAGATGGATGCGGTCATCCAGAAAACTGCGAAAGAAAATGAAGCCTGCCAAGGACTCACAGAGATCCCCGGAGTCGGCCCGGTAACGGCGACGGCCTTGATCGCTGCGGTTGGCAACGGAAGCGCATTTCAAAAAGGGCGAAATTTAGAGGCCTGGATGGGGATAGTTCCGCGAGAGTGCTCCACCGGAGGCAAGCAGAAGTTACTGGGCATCAGTAAACGGGGCAATAAGTACTTACGAAGACTATTCGTTCAGGGCGCACGCAGCGTGTTGCAACAGAGGCGCAAGCAAGCTCCCGGTCTGAGCGATTGGTTAGCGCAACTGTTGGGGCGCACGCACCAGAATGTTGTCGTTGTCGCTTTGGCCAACAAGCTGGTTCGCATGGCCTGGGCGGTCTTATGTAAGAACGAACGCTATCGCGCTCCCGTTCTTGCGGTGACAACTTAAAATCCCTGTTTAAGGGAATGAGTTCCTGCCAGGTCTGCTGGCGGAAGACAGAAAGATGGCAATGGGTCTCTCCCACGCTTTCGAAACCTGATATCGGTAAAGGTCTCTTCGAGGCCGTCCAGTTTATAGGGACGAGAGCGAGCGGATATCCATCATGGCCCGGAGTCATTGACTCCACTAAAGGCCGAATACATTGGCGTAGACCAACTGCCATTGCTCGTTTTTCGCTTGCAACTCTGCGGCGGACCATACATCCGATAAGACCGTTCTATAAAAAGGGATGTCAAGACAAATGCTTCCCCTGCGACGGTAAGGCACAGGGGAAATGGTCTTGCCGTCCAGCCCCAGTAATGTAACGAGACTCTGTGATGTTCCCTTTTCC
>JBGPPL010000009.1:0-127265 GCA_041488495.1 Terriglobia bacterium | reverse complement strand
GGGATGATTTTCTCGACGGTTCCGGGCATCGTGGCACTTGGCGGTTCTGGAATTCGCGCAGTATCTAGATTCAGTTCCGCTATTCTTGCGGACCTGACCATGAGCGGCTTCGCCATTTCCTTCTTGACGCTGCCACGTGTCGCGTTGCCGTGTTGCTGGGACACCAGAGCATTAAGATCACCGAGAAGCACTATGCGCCTTGGGTACGCGCGCGCCAGGAGCAGCGCGAAGCCGGTGTTTCTCGCGTTTGGAGCCGTGATCCGTTGGTGCTCCTCGAAACGAAGGGTACGTCACAGGTACATGCGAAAAGTGAGGTTATCAACTAAATGAAAGCAAAGGGGATGTTTTGGTGCGGAAGGGGGGATTCGAACCCCCACGCCTTACGGCGCCACCCCCTCAAGATGGTGCGTCTGCCAGTTCCGCCACTTCCGCACGAGGAGAGGTAAAAAAAATCTCAGCACAATAAACCCGGCCAGCGCTTTGAGGCTCGCGCTGTTTGCGCTACTTCGACGGCGTCGCAGGAGCAGGAGCAGACGGAGCAGGTGTTGCTGCGTTAGGCGTTGCCGGTGCTGGCGGCGCAGATCCCGGGACTGCCGGAGCAGCTGGCTTCGCCGTCTTAGAGAACTGTTGCAACACGGAACTGCCCGAAGCTGCAGCCGTCGAGTTCTGGTGCATCGTCAACGCCATCGACGTGAGCATGAACATGATCGCGCACCAAGTCGTGGCCTTCGAAAGAAACGTTGCGGCGCCGCGCGGGCCGAACGCCGTCTGGCTGCCCGCACCGCCGAACGCTCCGGCCAGGTCCGCAGCTTCACCGCTTTGCAACAACACCACGATGATCAACAGGCCGCAAATCAAAACGTGCAGCGTGATGAGCACGAAATAAAACTTCCAGCCCAGCACCAGCAGGCCCAGGCCAACCAGCAACGAAATCGCCCATTTTACTTCTCTTGGCATTGCACTTCCTGCCCTTCAAAAATTCACGCCCTCTAGAAATTCACGATCGAGGCGAACGCCTCGGCATTCAGACTCGCGCCACCCACCAGCGCTCCGTCAATTTCCACTTGCGCCATCAACCCCTTGATATTGTCGGGCTTGACGCTGCCGCCGTAGAGAATCCGCAAACCGCCGGCTCGTTCGGGCGTAAACACCGCCGCTGCCTGCTGACGCAGGAACCGGTGCGCTTCCGCGGCCATTTCCGGTGTCGCCGTGCGGCCCGTACCGATCGCCCAGACCGGTTCGTAAGCAAGAATGATACGCGAGAAGTCCGTACCGGTCAACGCAGCTACACCGCCGCGAAATTGCCGCTCAAGGACCTCTTCCGTCTTTCCGCCCTCGCGCTCGGCCAGCGTCTCGCCCACGCACAATATCGGCGTCAGCCCCGCGGCAAGCGCCGTCTTGATCTTTTTGTTCGCGCGCTCGTCCGTCTCGCCGAAGATTTGACGCCGCTCCGAATGTGCGATGATCACCGCCCTGCATCCGGCCTCGATCAGCATCCCGGCGGAAACCTCGCCGGTGAATGCACCTTCGGCTTCCCAATGCAGATTCTGCCCAGCAATCGCTATCGCCGTCCCTCTTGCAGCCTCCACTGCCGCCGGCAGCGCTGTAAACGGCGGCGCGACGATGATGTCACAGTGCGTCGAGCCCGCCACCAGCGGTGCAAGCGCCGCAAAATAGGCGCGCGCTTCCCCCTGCGTCTTGTACATCTTCCAGTTCCCAGCGATCACCGGTCGTCGCATCATGCCTCTTTCGTCGCCCTAGTGCGTTTACTTTCGAGGCTTTCTCGTTCCTGGTTTCCTCTGCGCCCTCTGTGTCCTCTGTGTTGAATTCCTTTTTTATGTCTTATTCGTCAGCGCCTCGACTCCCGGCAGCTTTCGCCCACCCAGGAATTCAAGCGATGCGCCTCCGCCAGTCGAGATGTGCGAAATCTTGTCCGCCAAACCCGCCTGGTGGATGGCAGCTACCGAATCTCCACCGCCTACGATTGAGGTTGCGCCTTTTGCTGTCGCCGCAGCCACCGCGCGCGCAATTTCCAGCGTCCCCTTCGCGAACGCCGGCATCTCAAACACACCCATCGGGCCGTTCCACACGATCGTCCTTGCGCGTGCCAGCTCCGCGCTGAATTTCTTGACGGTCTCCGGTCCGATATCGAGCCCCATCCATCCATCGGGTGTAGCATTCACGCTCATCGTTTGCGTCTTCGTATCCGCTTTGAATTCCGCGCCCAACACATCATCGGTAGGCAGGAGCAGACGAAAGTTGCGAAGTTTCGCCTCCTCGATCAGTTTTCGCGCAAGGTCCAGCTTGTCGGGTTCCACCAGTGAATTCCCGATGGGCAGTCCCTGCGACTTCAGAAACGTGTACGCCATCCCGCCGCCGATCAGCATCGCGTCGGCAACGCGCATCAGGTTCTCGACCACTTCGATTTTGTCCGAGACCTTCGCACCGCCCAGCACCGCCACGAACGGCCTCTCGGGATTCGACAGCGCCTTGCCCAGATAGGCCAGTTCGCGCTCCATCAGCAGTCCGGCTGCAGCCTGCTTCACAAAACGCGTAATTCCCACGACCGATGCGTGCGCGCGGTGAGCCGAACCGAACGCGTCGCACACAAACAGGCCGTCGCAGAGCGCCGCCAATTGACGGGAGAAGCCTTCGTCATTGGCCTCTTCCTCGGCGTGGTAGCGCACATTTTCGAGCAACAGCACGCCGCCATTTACGAGCGCTCGGCTTTTAGCTTCCGCATCCGCGCCAACGCAATCCGCGGCAAAATCCACCGGCGCGCCCAGCAGCTCCGCAAGCTTTGCCGCTACCGGCCGCAAGCTGTATTTCGGATTGGGCTTCCCCTTTGGCCGGCCCAGATGCGACGCCAGCACGAGTCGCGCGCCGCGAGGGCGCGCGAATTCAATCGTTGGCAGCGTTTCCCGAATGCGCGTATCGTCTGTGACGCGCCCTCCGTCCAATGGAACGTTAAAATCAACGCGAACAAATATGCGTTTGCCACCAAGTTCTAGATCACGGATCGAAAGTTTGTTCATGATTTATGTTGGAGGCCGCAAATAATCCCACACGTCATTTGAGCGAAGCCCTGGGGACTTCAGGGGCTGAAGCCCTAATCTCTCTGTGTGTTGTATGTCGCGGCTGAAGTCGAAGATCCCGACCCTGTCGGGGCCGCGACCCACAAACAATCTATCTATGCGCAGCATTGTCCTGTGCATCCACGTGCAGCGGCACGAGTCACCAATCACGACTCCCGTGCCTACAGCTTCGACGCCAGGAGCTGGATCAGGTCCCGGCAACGGCTCGAATATCCCCACTCGTTGTCGTACCACGCCAGTATTTTCGCGCAGTTTGTGCCCACAACGCGCGTGTAGCCGGAATCGACGATGGACGAATGCGGGTTGCCGCGAAAGTCGGCTGAGACCAGCTCTTCCTCCGTGTATTCGAGGATGTTCTTCATCGGTCCCTCGGCTGCGCGGCGCAGGGCCGCATTTACAGTGTCGACCGTTACAGGCTTTTCCGTCATAACGGTGAGGTCCACCACGCTCACGTTCGGCGTGGGCACGCGGATGGAATAACCGTCGAGCTTCCCTTTCAGCTCCGGGATGACCAGGTGCAGCGCTTTTGCCGCGCCGGTCGAAGTCGGAATCATCGAAAGCGCCGCCGCGCGCGCACGCCGCAGGTCCTTGTGCGGCAGGTCGAGCAACTTCTGGTCGTTCGTGTAGGAGTGGATTGTCGTCATCGTGCCGCAGGAAATCCTGAACGAATCGTGGATCACTTTCGCGACGGGAGCCAGGCAGTTGGTCGTGCACGACGCATTCGAAATGATGTGGTGTTTCACCGGGTCGTACGCCTTGTCGTTCACGCCGAGGACGACCGTCAAGTCCTCCCCGGTAGCCGGCGCCGAAATGATCACTTTCTTCACCGGACCGCGCTTGTGTTTCGCGGCATCGGCAGCCTTGGTGAACAGACCCGTCGACTCAATGACGATTTCCGCCCCAACCGACGCCCAATCGATCTCCGCCGGATCTTTCGTTTTGAACACCCGGAAACTCTTCCCATCCACCGCGATCGAGTCGTCGGTGTAAGTCACCTTCTGGTGCAAGTTCCCCAATACGGAGTCGTACTTCAGCAGGTGCGCCAGAGTCCGCGAGTCGGTGACGTCATTCACCGCCACGAACTCGATTGCCGGATTCCCCAGCGATGCGCGCACGATGTTCCGCCCAATGCGGCCGAAGCCATTGATCCCCACTTTGATCGGCATGATTCCTCCGGAAGAGTTAATAGCACAGTCAACGCTCGACCCCAAAGATTTCTGTGGAGTTGGCTGTGCGCAAAATTGGCACTGCGGTTTCCCTACTGCATATTGGCCTTATCGGGCGGAAGGTTACGCGATGCGCGCTTGACCTCACAAAGATAAACAGGAATCCGCTGCATTGTCCGATTCGCCCAGCATGCAGACACAAAATGCTAGGTTGGAGACGCGGAAAAGTCAAACCGATTTCCCATAAAGGTTCCGCATCGGACTGCGGGACTGGCTCATCGGCGCGGCTACTTTTTCAGGATCCCCTCCAGGACGCTCAGCTTTCCGTCGACCGGGCCAATCCTTAGGCCAAGAATTCTTGCGATCAAAGGACATACATTGACGTTCTCGAACGGAGCTACGGTGACGCCGGAGCGGATGTCCGGGCCGGCGGCATAGAAAATTGCTTTCATCGCCGGCGTCATTCGCGGATCGTATCCGTGCGCGCCGCGATTGGGCGTCACAGGATTGCCGTTCGATCTCGGCTCATGCGCGACGACGTTATACGGCCCGGTCGGTACCACGATCGGGTCGCCCTCGCGCGGATTCGAATCGTAATGCAGGTTCTTCGGCACCTTGGCCCGGCGATACACTTTGAAAGTGTCGCTCGCCCCAAGCAAGGAGTTGTAGGCCGTTGCTGCGTCCGTTTCAGATTTCGCGTACAGCAGGGGCCCTGACGTTTCGAATTGTGACAAGTCAGCCCATTTGTCGAGCGCAACCCAGCCGCCCTGCACGGCTTCCATACCGTGATCGGCGACCACAATTAGATCGACGGGCAAACCGAGCGTCGCGATTCCCTCGGACAGCTTTCCGATCATCTCGTCCATGTGCCGGACGGCCTCACCGGTTTCAGGAGCGTTGGGCCCGAATATGTGTCCTGCATGGTCGACATTCGAATAGTAGAGTGTGATGAAATGCGGACGGTCCGCGTCCGGCAAGCGCAACCAGGCGAGCAATTGCTCGACGCGCTTGTCGTCGGGAAATTTGTCGTCAAACTGCAGATAATAACTGGGTCGCGTGCCCTGAATTTCCGCTTCCGAACCCGGCCAGAAGAAGCTTGCCGCGCGCATGCCCTGCTTTTCTGCCAGCACCCACAGCGGCGTCCCGCGGTACCAACTCCCGTCAGCGGTGGTCTTGGGATTGTTGAAGGCGTAACTCTGTTTGCGCGCCGGATCGTAAAAATTATTGGCGACAATGCCGTGATGCCCGGGATACAGCCCGGTCACAATCGTGTAGTGATTGGGAAACGTAACCGAAGGGTACGAGGGAATCATGCCCTCCGGGGCGCTGGCGCCGCTCGCAGCCAGCGCGAGGAGGTTCTTCGCGCCGTATTTCTGCGCATAGTCGTACCGAAATCCGTCGAGCGACACCAGAATAACGTAATGCTTGGCCCGCTGCGCCTCCGCATTGGGCGCGTGCGGAACCTCGATGACCGGCGCGATGGACTGCGCGCCCGATACAGCCGCCGCGAGAACTAGAACAATTAGGGCGGACCACAAATGCGTTCGAATCAGTTTCAGAAATGGTTTCAAGGCCTCGCTCCCGGAAACCGGCTTATCGGGCATCCGCCGCCCGCTTTGGAGCGGGAGAGACTGCGTCCTGCCCACAAAACTGGGCTAATGAGAATCTGTCTAGAACACAAGTAGAACACGAAAGGAGAAAGGAACAATAAAGTTCAGTGAACAAATCATACAGTCTGGGGACTATTGCGGAAACTGCTGAACCTGGATGACTTTGTCACCCTCGAACTTCACAAAGATAGTCTTCGCGGGCGGTTTGCCATAAATCCAATCTTCGGTTTCGGTCCCATCGGGTACCTTCTCGCGGACCTTGCGATCCGGGCGTCCGATTGCCGCGAGGACCATTTCGCGGTCCATACCTACAGCAGGCCGCTTGTCCTTGATCGCATTCTGAATGTCGGGGGGCAAAGTCTCAACCCACTGCACGGCCGCGGAATGTTGTTTCGAAAAATCGAGTATGCCCGACAGATATTTCTTCAATTCATCGGGAGTCATTTCCGGGAGCGGCTTGTCGAAATCCAGGAATACTGTCGCTCCCGCGTTCGTATTCACGGGCGTTTCCGGTCCGGACGTCCTCATCGTGGGTATCCCTCCCACCTCCAGATGGATGCGGTCGCGCAAGCGCGTCTTCCCGCGCCCACCGCCATTGATATCCACAATGATCTGGCGATCCTTGAATTCCAGGCTGGTAATCTGCGCCCTATCGCCCGGATTCACCGCCGCGCCCGAGCTTCCAAGCGCTTGCCCCAGTACCTTCTCATCAAGCGGGGCGCCCGCCTTCATGTGGAAACCTTTCTTCCCCGCCGGAATGGGTTGCACCACGCGCGCGAATTCTCCGTCCACAAACCGCACCAGCGCCAAACGTGATTCCGGCTGCAGGGGCTCATCCTTGCTCTTCCCGGATTTGGCGCCGGGAGCATTCTCTCGCGCGGCCTGGTCCTGATTATTTGCCGGCGACATGTCCGGCAATACGGGTAAGTTCTCGCTCGGGGGGAATTCAACGCGTTGGTTAGTGGGTGGGCGCAGGCGAATTACTCCGGACACATCTGCACTCAGCAGGAGCGCCGCCGTGGCCACCATAGATCCAAATCGGAGCATTCGGAACCTTCTGGTGGCATTTTAGCACCAATCCGCGATGGCCTTCCACCACTCTCTGTTTAGGGTAGCGGCTCAGTTTCCGGCCGCGCAGACGAGCCGTCACTTCCCAGAACTCCGTTTGTGGACAGTTTCCGAGTGCGCGACCATCCGTCCGGAACCTCGTCTTCAGCTTCCCACAACCCCGTTTCTGGACCAGATAGCTCTCTGGGTGCTCGAATACACCGCCAACTTACTCGCCGCCGAAAAATCGCCTTGGACCGCGCGACTTGCTTGCACCGTCTCCTACCGGGGCCGCCCCGTTCTCTCTGACGAGGCTTGCCTTGTCACCGCCCAGGGCTTGCCTACCTTAGGCGTACCTGAAGGGCCTTACCCGGCTAGATTCTCGTTCGGCCAACCACACCGTCATTCGGAATCGCGCGCAGCGTGTGTGATTATCATCACCTGCAAGCGTGATGTAGATCACCGACATTGTCGTTCACCCGATGTACAAGCGCACCGTCCCCGTAACTATCAGTATCACATTCTCTGCCTGTGCCGTGCGAGCAGTGCCTTAACGCGGACGCGCGCTGATCACACTCTCACATAGCAAATGGTGGAGTTGTGTCTAGGAAGGTAAAACCGATGAAAACTAGACGCGAATTTATCAAAACAATGATGGCTGCGGGAGCAGGTTTGGCGTCTTATGGCGCCTTCGCTTCCCGATCGGCCTGGGCTTTCGCCCAGAGCTCGACGAACATCCGGAAGTTCATCACCACCCTGCCGGGCTTGGGACCCTCAGGGGCAAACAATATTGGCCAGTACCTCCCGTTGGCCACAAGAACCACGTCAACGTTTGCCGGCATATCAACCGACGTTTACAACCTCGGGGTGAAACAGTTTGGCGAAAGGATGCACCCCGACCTTTCCGGCGCTACCCATTTCTGGGGTTATTACGACCTGGCGACTGGTGACCAAAAATATCTCGGTGGAGTCATCGTGGCCAAGAGGGGCACACCGATCCTGCTCAACCTAACCAACCAGCTTCCCAACAAAGCCCTCATCCCCATCGACCCCACTATCATGGCAGGACCCAACGGGCTAACGGTGGGAGATTTGCCGCTGAACCGTATTGCCACGCACGTCCATGGTGGCCTTACCCCCTGGTTCAGTGACGGCACTCCCTTTCAATGGTTTGACCCGTCCGGGTTGAAGGGCGCGAGCTTCATGAACGTGCCCGGCACCAGCCCGCCACTGGGCTCCGCAAGCAATTACTACCCCATGAACCAGAGCGCCAGGCTCTTGTGGTATCACGACCATGCGATTGGGATCACGCGGACCAATGCCTACTCGGGAATCGCCTCGGCGTTGGTCCTCGTCGATGATTTCGAAATCGGTCTGGTGAACTCTGGGCTGCTCCCTGATCTCGTCGGCATCCCGCTAGTCGTCCAGGACAAGACCTTCGTTGCCCACAACATTCTCGACCAGGACCCCACGTGGCAATGGGGCATGCCCGGCGACTTGTGGTACCCCCACGTATATGAACCTAATCAGTCGGGCGGAACGGGGCCCAATCCCAGCTGTGGACTCAACCCCAGAGGTAGATGGGACTACGGTCCATGTTTTGGAGCCAAGCTTCCCGGGGCGTCTTTCTACACCCTGCCGACGCCTGCCTCCGTAGTGGCCGAGGGCTTCATGGATACCATTTTGGTCAATGGCGGAGTCTACCCAGCGGTCAGCGTGCCGCCCAAACGGGTCCGATTCCGCATCCTCAACGGCTCCCAAGCCCGGTTCTATCACCTGAACCTGTACGCCGAATCATCCTCTGTCCCTGGGGAGGCGAACCTCTTCGCACCAGGCCCGAAGATGTATCAGGTCGGCAACGAGGGGGGCTTCCTACCGGCTGTGGCTGTGCATCCCAATGGCATCCCTTGTCCTCTGGATCTCAAGGCGGATTCCACGGGAAACACTGCCAATCCGGATGGCCCCTTCAATCTGCTGTTGGGTTCGGCAGAGCGCGCCGATGTTGTCATCGACTTCAACGGCGTGTCGGCCGGCTCCACGTTCATCCTATACGCTGATGCGCCGGCGCCTTTCCCCGGCGGAGACCCGCGGAACGATTATTTCACCGGCGACCCGGACCAGACTGCCTTTGGCGGCGCGCCACCCACCTTGCCCGGCTTTGGACCGAACACCCGGACGCTGATGAAAATCGTAGTCACCACTGGCGCTGGGGATAGCATCAGTACTTCAACTTGGCTGAACAATCTGAATGCCCAACTGAAGGCCAACTTCCTTACCGGGAATCAGCCCGGGCTGCTTTACAACAACGGCGACCCGTCTGTGCCTGGTCCGGTACCCTACGCCGGTCCGGTAGACCGTATGTTGACTCTGAACGAAGACTTCGACGACTATGGTCGGCTGATTCAGACGCTAGGAACCTTCACTAGCAAGAGTCTGGATAACGCAGGATTCACGACGTGGGGGCTGCCGTACATCGCGGCCGCCACGGAGACGCCAATCGCCGGGTCTACCGAGGTCTGGCAGATCTTCAACCTCACCGGCGACACCCATCCCATTCACTTCCACTTGGTCAACGTACAGGTCATCCAGCGGCAGCCGTTCAGAGGGGTACCGGGCAAAAAATTGAAGTTCACCGGCCCTCCAACTCCGCCCGATGGCAATGAGATTGGGTGGAAGGAAACCGTGCGGATGAACCCGGGAGAAGCAACCACCGTAATCATGCAGTTCACACTCCCGAAGTTACCCGCATCCATGGGCGACCCGCTGAGCCCCAGGACCGGCGGGCACGAGTACGTGTGGCACTGCCACATCCTGGAGCACGAAGAGCATGACATGATGCGCCCGCTGGTCGTCGGGTAGCGACAACGAGCGCCGATTCTAAGCATGCGGCTTCGCTTTGCAAGCACTTGGGGCAAGCCTCGATACAAGACTTGCCCCAAGTCTTGGCACTCCGGTGCGCCATCCGGATCAGCCTGTGGAGCGCAGAAGAGCAGGGATCTCTCGGTTCGCACGCCCTATGTCGCCGCCCATCTCGGCCGGAAAGCTCCACCGCCGACAGGCTCCTCTGGACCCGTGAGCTTCGACCTCAAGCCCGAATGCGAATAGTTTGCCGGCTATTTCAATCTCGACTACGGGAGCGGCCGCATCCGCGGCGTCTATCTGCAAGGAAACGACGGAGTTCGCCCTATCTTCCGCGCCTGGCTCGCGCCGTTCGATGATCTGGGTGCTTCCACGCTTTCGCTCGCTAACATCGGCGCCAGCGATCACATCCCCTTTGACGAAATCGGTATTCCTGCTTTCCAGTTTATTCGCGATTACATGGAAGGCAGTCCGGGCAAGGAAGGAGCCCTCACCAACATGGACGTTCTCGACCACGTGTTCGAAGACGATCTCAAGGAATCTGCCGCCTTCGCTGCGTCGGTCATATACGATCTTGCCATGCGTGACGCTCCCTTGCCCCGTAAACGACACGCTTCACTTAGTTGACCCACCCCCCATAACTCCGATTGAGCCGAGATGCTTCGAGCGCGGTTCAGCAATGTTGATGGAGCTCACAAGCGCTTCCGCCGGACGCTTTGAAATCTTCAGTGTGCTCGTAGATATAAAACCCACGAAACGGGCCAGAAGTCCGCTTCTGGGAAGCAGCTCGGGCTTTTCAAACTACCCTATCTATGCGCAGAATCCCTGCGCGCCTCTGCTTGAAATAGCTGAGGGAGTGGTGTGTTGTCTCCCGAGTTTGCGCAAATACTTCGCGATAGCTTCAGGGGCCAAGAAGTCTGCGTGGCACCCGTATGTGGAGAGCTCTTGTAGCGCTGGCCTTCAGGCCGGCACTTCAAGATTCAAGCACATGCCCGCCTGAAGGCGGGCGCTACAGAGAGTCTGACCGGACCTGGACACCATCCCGGTCGATCCGCAGCGGCAGCAGAGTTCCACGGGCAGCCGTAACGGCAGCCTCAACGCGTGCGCGCGCTTCGGGGTCGATTACCAACGTGAGGCAACCGCCGCCGCCCGCGCCGCAGACCTTGCCGCCAAGCGCCCCTCGCCGCCGCGCCGACGATATGATGCGGTCAATCACCGGCGTGGAGATCGTTCGAAGGTTCCGGCGACGGAACTCCCATTCCTCGCGCACCAACCGCCCAAGCTCGTTCCATTGGTTCCGCTCGAGTGCGGCGCGCACTTGCCGCGCAACCACTGCGATTTTTTCGAGGTTTTGCGCCACGCGCCGGTCGCCATTGATGTGCCGCATGAAAACTTCCCAGTTGTTGATGCCGGATTGCCGCGGCTTGCCGGTGTAGCAAAGCACCAGGCGGCGTTCGAGCTCGTCGAGATCACAGCCGAGCGCCTCGCGCCGTTCGCCGCCTGGCGCGAGGACGATGGCGGCGGCGCCGCCGAATGCCGGAGGGTAATGGTCCTGCGTGCCGGTCGGCACGCGGATGACGATCGCCTCGACGTCACGGCTGATGTGAATCCAGTCTTCGCGGCGAAGGCCCGCTCCAGTCAAGCGATCGAGCGCCGCGCAGATCGCTACAGCCATGGCGGACGAGCCGCCAATCCCCGCTCCCGCGGGAGCCTCGGAATCGGTGGTCAGCGTGAAGCCCGTCACCGGGCGGAAGACTCGAACCAGATGCGCCAGCAAAGGCAGCTTGTAGCGCCGCGCGCGGCACAACGCATCGAGCGACGGAAACGATTCTTCACGCTGCGTGTCGCGAGAGGCTAGAACAATGCGACGTGTTTTTTCGGCCGCGGTCTCGATGACGCAGGATGCGTAACGCGTGATCGCGCAGTTTACGGTTACAGCGCCCTCGTGAAACAGGTACAGCGGCCAGATGTCCAGTGTTCCTCCCGCCAGATCAATCCGCGCCGGCGCCTTCGACTCGATTCTCACTTTGACATGCTCGCTTTCTCCCGCTAGCCTTCTACCTCACGCGGATTTCTTGACACCGCGCGCGAATGATATCAGATGACCCCGCATACCCGCCGCGAAACACAGATCCGTGATTCCGTACTTGCACGATTCATGCTGGGCTTTGATGGCGATGCGCTCTCTCCGGAACTCGCCGGCTATCTCGAACGCGGCCTCGCAGGCGTGGTCGTCTACCCTCGCAATTTCCGCAGCGTAGAGCGCCTCCGCGAACTCACCGCGGAGATCCGCCGCGCCGCCGGGCGCCCCGTGCTGATCGGCATCGACCAGGAAGGCGGCACACGCTTCGCGTTGCGGGAACCGTTCACGGCGTGGCCGTCAGCGGCGGAGCTTGGCCGAGTAGGTGATATCAAATTGGTGGACCAGGTGGCACGGGCCATGGCGGTTGAACTCCGCGCTGTCGGATGCAATCTCAATTTCGCGCCGATGCTGGACCTGAACGTAAATCCGGAAAGCCCCGTCACGAAAGACCGCAGCTTTGGAGCTGATCCGCAGCTTGTGACGAAGATGGGCGTCGCCTTTGATCGCGGTCTGCGCGCGGGCCGGGTGCTCTCCTGCGCGAAGCATTTCCCCGGCCACGGCGACACGCTGGTGGACCCGCATCACGACTTGCCGGTATTTGCCGGCACGATGGAGCGTCTCGAGTCTGCCGAACTGGTCCCCTTCGCCGCGGCCGTCGCGGCCGGCGTGCCCCTGGTCATGACCGCGCACATTCTGCTGCCCCAGATTGATCCGGAACGGCCCGCATCGCTTTCGCGAATGATGCTCGACGGCGTGTTGCGCCGGCGCATGGGATTCAGCGGCGTGATCCTCGCCGACGATCTTGGCATGGGCGCGATTGCGCGACGGTACGGTCCGGGCGAGGCCGCTATTGAAACGCTCCGTGCAGGCACGGACATCGCCATGTTGTGTCATGACTGGCCGGCTGTTGCTCCGGCCATTGCCGCGGTCAGGCAGGCTCACGAGGACGGGCGTTTTGACGGGGCAGAATTGCGCGCGTCGTTCGAACGAATCGAACGCATCTGCGCCCAGGCGGAATCGCCGGGGCCGGACTCGCCACTCGATATCCTGGCATGCGCCGAGTTTCGCGCGCTGGCAGCGGAGGTCCGTGCGCGATTGCCCTAATCTCTCCGTGTCCTCTGTACCCTCTGTGTTAAATCCTTCCGGGAAAAGCCATAACACGGAGAACTCGGCGCGGCGGAGCCGTGACCAATTTTCTCATCTTCGGCTGGGTCGTAGACACGGTGCCTGAGGTCATTGTGCAGAAACGGAGTGAGCTTGCGGCGCCACATTTTGCCGTCGTCCGCCGCGAACTCAATCGGACAGCACAAGTATGCCAGCATGAGGATCAGAAGGACCGGTACGTGACGGAATGGAGCGGTCGATGGGACTCGAACCCACGCCTGGACCTTGGCAAGGTCCCGTACTACCCCTATACTACGACCGCCCGGGAACATGGAAACTTTAGCACGACGGCATTGTGGCGGCAAGTTCGTACCGGCACGCGAGAAATGACGCGCCATCTACAGACAGGAGCACACCCGTGCCCTTGCCTAACGCCATATCCCACGAATCGCTACGCTGTGTGGTTTAGCTCACCTGAATCACGCGCGCGGTCTTAACGACGGGCGACTTCCTCTGCCGTTCAGCAAATTTGGAAGCTTTTGCGCGGTCGGTATAAACGCGAGCAAATCTCTCACCGTCTTTGTAAAAAACAGTGACCTGCCAGTGTTTATGCTTGCGCCGCCGGTCCTTCCCGAGCTTGGTGCGTTTTCTTTTTTTCAAGGTTTGTACCCGCGTCCAAACTATCTCAATTGGAACAGCGACGCGCAAGTACCGATTCGAGCAATACTCTTCGAGGAAAGGGAAAGCCGCAATCATTCGGCTCCCCAGGGCAGACAAATCACTCGGGGCTACCGGCAGCCTCGTCCTACCAGCCAGCCCACGCATCGAGCCAGCCGCAGGCTCAAATCGTTCTCCAAATTCCCTGCGCGATGCATCCCAGGCATCTTTCGGAAGGCTGTTCCCATCGTTTCACAAATGGAAACTATCAATAAAATAGAATTCATCTTTTCGACGCGCCGACATCTAATGGTTCATGGAGAAACAGCATCCCTTGGAAACACAGACAGCCATGCGAGGACCAGAAGTGGAAACTGAGGTAGCGGATGATTGAAACTTGATCAACAGTGGCCACGACACGCATAGTCATTGAATGAATGAAGGGGACAGCCGAGTGGTGAAAGTGAGGAATAGAACGTATGGTGCTTCGAATGAATGAACAATCGAAGATCGAGGACCCTCGAAAGTACGGCGCTGATGTTGTGAATGACCTTCGCAACTTGTTAACCGTGGGTGGATCTGCACAACGCGATCCGCGCCGCGAGAATTTTTACGAACTTGAAAATGGCGGCCACACGTTTTATATCCACATTTCACCGGTCAACGGGGACGTAACGCTGCTGGCCAAGTGGTTGAGCAGCCCGAAGGACGCCTGTATCCCTACAGCCCACCTCGCCGCATAGGCCAGACGCTCATTGGAGTCTTCCTCACACGCAAGCTGGGCGGCATTAAATCATTCATTTGTAATCGATTGAGCGGCATGAAAGACATAAGAGTCTGTCGTCCCAAATGGGGCTTCCCACATGCGCAGGTTCGCCGTATACTCCCGGTGAAAATCCAGGTCCGGAGTGTCCAGTTCCCGATTCGCCGACCGTTAACCCCCGAGCGTTCTTGATTCGTGCGCGCGGGCTTTCGCTTCACCGCTTGGCCTGCGAAACGAATGTGACCGGCCCTCCAGCGGAGCGTTCTGCCGGTGATAGAACAAATTCCTCCGATTACGGCCAATGCCCCCAGGCGGCGAAGCACTCGCATCGAGCAGGCCGTGCCCCTGGTGATTACCTGGCCGGGCACCGCCGGGAACGTACTGAGCGAAGAAACCACGACGCTATCCATCAATTGTCATGGATGCCGCTACTTCTCGCGGCTCCGTATGCTGAAAAACGCAACAATAACCGTGCGAGTTGGCACGCCTGAGGGAAATTTGGTCCCTGCCGCGCGATGCTTGGCCACAGCCTGGCTGCCGTCCCCGAGTATCGCCACGAAGCGGCCGAACAATTTGAAAAGGCCATCGAGCTCGATCCCCTCAGTATTGCCGCGCATTTCCAGTATGCGCAGTTGCTGGAACAAATGAAGTTTCCCTGGCGCGCGGCCCCACTATGTCCGCGTTCTGGAACTTGACGCCCATCACCTGCAAGCGCACGAACGTCTAAATCAGCTGGACATCGCGCCCTCTCGCTCGGTTTCGCGCCCATCCCTACTCGGCCGCCTGACCCACCTCCGCTAATCGCACTTCCCAGCCGGGAAGGGTCATTCAATTGAAATGACGCGGGCAAGCCAGCCCTGCACCGCGCACTTGATCGCGGCGCATGCGTGAACCGTGCTGCGTATCAGTAATCTTCTGTGATTTTTTTCTTGTACGGACTTGGGGAGGATTTGGACGAGTGACGGCCGCGGTACTCATCCAGCTCTTCGTCGGTGATCTGGAAGTGAGTATTCGCCTGATGGTTCGCGTCCGCAGCGAGTTCCCGGTGAAGCCTGAGAGAACAGATGTCAGGCGCGTCCTGGAACCGCGCGCGCCGGCAATCAAACGACTCATTGGCAATCGTCAGCGTGAATTCGCGGGCATCGCTCTTGGACTCGCGCACGCTAAACGTGTACTCGCGGACAAGGGGGCGGACTTCATACCCGACAAACTGAACGATGAGACTATCGCTCATCGGACGGCTGTAGCCCTAGGTTTGGCGGCGACAGGAACGGGTGTGAGGACGGCGACCGTGACCTTCTTCTTGCGCCTGGAGCGGGACCGCTTGGGAGGTGTTCCTTCGGCAGGCTCGACAACCATTATGCTGGTGACAAACTTCTTCGGGCCGTGTAGGTCAAAATCAATCGATGTGCGCTCGGCATCCGAGTCGGTGACAACTCCCAGGCCATATTGAAAGTGCTTGATGTACAGACCTTCTGCGAGGGCTTTCAAGATACTGCCTCCTTCTGATTGCCACACATAAAGAAAAATGGGGCGACACGGCGGTCGCCGTCTCGCCCCAATTCATTACAGGCTGGTGACGTTCGCTGCCTGCAGACCCTTGGGGCCGGAAGTCACTTCGAACTCAACCGCCTGGCCTTCGTTCAGCGACTTGTACCCCTCCGCCTGGATGGCGGAGAAATGGACGAAGATGTCCTCGCCGGACTGGCGCTGGATGAACCCGAATCCCTTGCTGGCATTGAACCACTTTACTGTTCCTTGTTCTTTCACGTTATTTCCTTTTCTCTGTTTTGAGCTATTTGGTGCCTCTCGACCGCCTCCAGCCGTACAACAAAAAAGGGGCCGCAAGTGTGTACTTGCAGCCCCTTTAATCGAATCTAAAGGTTTTACAAGAGCAACAAACGCAACCGCAGCTTATCATGAATTCGCGCCTACGCCTAGTGAATTCCGCAGGGCTGCCCCCCTTCCCCGGATCCTCCATCACGACTTGCGATGCTTGAAAAACTCGACCTGGCGGAGACGCTTCTTTGCTTCCTCGATCGTCTTATAAGGGCCGCCGAGATTCTTCCCTTTGCTGGAAACAACCTTGTATCCACTTTTCACCTTTTTGATCATCGCGGGCCTCCTGCGTGTTAAGGAAGTTCGGGGCCCCGTGGAGGCAGCCCCATTCCTGATTCAACCCCGTGTCACTTAAAGCCGCCGCTGGAGTTCGTCGTGCAATATACGCTGTTGTTCGGAAGCAAGTTTGGCGCCCTGCTTGGTGACGTAGAACACATCCGTGGCGGTTCCCCCCTCCGTGTCAATCAAGCCCACCTCAATGTTGTAACCGAGTTCGGCAAACGTGGAACTGATGTCGTAGAGAAGCCCCGGGCGGTCGAGTGCGGTAATTTCCACGACGGTGCTATGCGAGGAACACTCGTTATCGAGATGGATTCGCGTTTTCACGCGGACTTTCGGGGCGCGCTTTTCGGGCTGGAATTTCCTCCGCATCAAGTCCGCAACGTCGAGGTCCCTGGATATGGCGGCGATCAGATCCTGTTTCAGGCGAATCGTCTCGGACGGATTGTGGTCGAGAGTGCGGAAGCGGTCGGAAAAGCGCAAGATATCCAGTACAATTCCTGCCTTGTTCGCACAGGCATCCGCCTTCAGGATATTCATTCCCCAGGAAGAGATTGTTCCGGCAACCTTCGCAAAAAGAAACGGGCGGTCCGTTGTCACAAGAACAAGCTCATAGTAATCGTCGCGCCTGGTTACGCTGATTTCCACCGAAGAGTGGCCCAAACGTTTGTACATCCGGTAATGCGCCGCGATTTCTGTGGGAGAGTGCGTGAGCAGATACCGCTTCGGAAAGCCGTCCAGGAAATTTCGAAACCGCTCCGTTTCGCCCGCTTCTTCTCCGGGCGGGACCAGGCGCTCGAGTTGCTTGGCATCCTCTCCGGCGACGTACAAGCGCTGGTCGTCGACGGAACGGTTCAGGTAATTCTCTGTGGCGGCATACAGTTGCCAGAGCATCTCGGCCTTCCACGGCGTCAGGGCCTCGGGATTCACAGCCTTGATATCCGCGTAGGTAAACAACGTGAGCATCTTTAGGCGTTCAATCGTACCCACGGCCTGCGCAAAATCGTGCACCGCTTCGGGATCGAAAATGTCGCGCCGCAGCACCGTCGCGGACATCCGCAAATGGCTCCCGATCAGAAAGTTCACCGTGTCGCGGCCGGCGGAATCGAGGCGCAGCCGTTCAAAGACACCCTTCGCGGCCTCCAGACTGCCCTCCACATGGCTCTCGTTCGTCATACCCTTGCCGACATCATGGAACATCAATGAAAGGTAGAGGAGTTCCGGGTGTTCGACGCTATGGAGAATGTCCCGGAATCTGCGGCCTGATTCGCCGCTCTCCGCGGAAAGCTTGTGCAGATTCTCGATCGTGACCAGGGAATGCTCGTCGACTGTATACCTGTGGTAATAATCGCGAATCACCAGTGAATCAATCGCCTGAAATTCCTTAAACAGCAACACGAGGAGTCCGAGACGGTGCATCGCGCGCAACGACGATGCGGCATGAGGCAGCACGAGAATCTGACGGAACTCCTCCCACAGATTTGGAGTGATGGTAACCCATTTTTGGTAACTTGGAAGCGCCGCTTCTACCAAGTTTTCAGTTTCGGCAGTCAGCTTAACATCGTGCCGGGCGACAAATTCAAACAGCCCGAACAGAACTGCGGGGTCTTCGGCCGAAGCAGCCTGGCGCAAGGAGACGCGTCCGTCCACAACAGTGAATTCCGCATTCGACAAGCGCGATTTGCGCTTGCCAAATAGGCGCGCCCACATCGATTTTGTCTGCGGAACTTCATCCAGCAGAACCGTCAGTCTGCCGATCGCTCGCGCATGCCGGAAATAGATACGCATCCAGTCATTGGGAGAAGTCACGGGTCCACCGTAGAGTCCGATTCCGGCAGACGCAGCCTCCGATTGCAATTCGTAGGTCAATCCATTCAAGTCGCGGCCCTGACTGTAGTGCAGAAAGCACCGGACCGCGTCGAGGAAGTCGATGGCCTTCACGGCATCCGATCGAAGCGGAGCAGGCAGCAGCTCTTGGGGACTCTTCCACTCGCGGGAACGTTTCATTTCCTCGATCTGCGCCATCCAGCACGCAACTTGATAGTCCCGCAGGCCACCGGGACCGTCTTTGATATTTGGCTCAAGATGAAAAATGGTCTGGCCGTATTTCTCGTGCCGCGACCGGGCAAGACCAGTAAGTTCCTGCGCCAGGTTCTGGGATTCCCGCGTTACCATGCCTGGGAGAACCCGGCTCCGCAGCTTTTCAAAAAGCCTTTCATCACCGCAAATATAACGGCAGTCGAGGAGTGAAATATTGAATTCGATATTGCCTCGATGAAGTTTGCCGCATTCGGCGAGGGTGCGAGTCGTAGGACTGACGCGAAGGTGCAAATCCCAGAGAGACTGGCTCAGCGGAGCGATCACCCTCTTGCCGAGATATTCTGCCTGGCCTTCCTTCTCATACAGAAAAAGCAGATCGATATCCGAATAAGGGAACAGCGCGCGGCGCCCGTATCCTCCCATGGCAGCAATGCAGAACCCTTCGAGGGGATCTCCGGTTGCCGTAACTTCGTTCCAAAGTTCGATGACCACCGAATCGATCAAGGAAGAGCGGTCCCTGATAGCCGCCTTTCCGTCACCTGAGGTCTCGAAGCGCTCCCGAATCCTGGCGGATTCCTCCGCATACAATTCTTGTAGTGTGGAAGTGCGGCTTTCGAGCCTCATTTCAGATCAACCCGATTCCCCGTATACCCTGCGTCAAAGAGTTTCCCCCGCCCTGATACACTCCCGTCCAGACTTCAGATCTGCAGCGGTCTGGAATCTTCCTTGAACTAGAGAGCCGAAACCCCGCGTTCCTGGTTTCGAATACGGATTGCTTGATCCACTTTGCTCAGGAAAATTTTCCCATCGCCGATTTTGCCCGTCGAGGCGCTCTGGAGAATCGCGTCCACCGCCGCATCCACCAGATTGTCAGGGATGACCACCTCGATCTTGATCTTCGGAAGAAGATCTACGGTGTATTCACGGCCCCGGTAGACTTCCGTATGCCCTTTTTGCCGGCCGTGCCCTCGCACATCCGATATGGTCATGCCTCCGATGCCCAATTCGGTGAGAACTTCTTTAACCGCTTCGAACCTGGATGGCTGAACGATCGCTTCAAGCTTCGTCATCATGTTCTTGTCCTCAGGCTGCAACACGGATTCAAACCCTTGCTGCGTCTTGGCAGCGCCTTCCACTATAGGGCTATTCTACCCGGCAATTCCACTCTGACGAGTTCCAGGTAGTGGGGGGTCGTTTGAACTTAACTGCAAGGATCGCAGCAAGCCTTTCCCCTTATCCCATCAAGTCCCTCTTTGGCAATAATGGGAACCATGATTAGGGCGGCAGCGGGGTCTGCCCACCACCACCCTAAAACCGCATTGAGAAGAAGACCGCCCAAAAGAATGGCTGACAAATACACACAAAAATCGGTCTGTCTGGCGTCTGCGTTCATTGCGGCGCTTCTGAGTTCGTAGCCTACTTTTTTCTTCGCACGAGAAAGGATCGGCATCACAATAAGGGAAATGCAAGCCAGAATGATCCCTGAAATGCTGTGCTCGGGGGCTTTCCTGGTAACGAGGTCAGAGCAAGATTCATAAGCGACGTAGACGGCCAAAAATAAAAAACAAATCCCCACAATCCTTAGGCTAAGTCTTTCGTTCCGTTCTCGCCTTCGCACGTCAGCATCAACGGTCATTCGCCAGAGCAACGTTGTGCCGGATATGACCTCAATAAAACTATCGATTCCGAAACCAACAAGGGAGATGCTACCTGCAACCGTTCCAGCTACAACAGCGATCAATCCTTCGAGACTGTTCCATGCAATCGTGAAATACGATAATCGTATTCCGCGTTTGGCCATGGTTTGGCGGTCCAAAGTGGCTTCGACCATGGATAAAGAATATCAAGCCCAACTGCCATTTCTGTGGTTTCTTTGCTACTCGGAGTGCGGGAGAGCACGTATGCAAATTCCTCGTCTCTCCCGCCCCGGTGATCCGCACTATCCGAAGACAGTATGTTGTTTGTGCCCTAGTTGCAGCCTTTCTTCCTCACCGCTGACGACCGCCGTTACTTGGCGTCGCGGCTGTCGAACAGGAAGATCAGGCCGATGGCAGCTGTGTTCTGGTGTTTGACCCCATTGCCAAAAGTGGATATATCGAAGACCGGCACACTCGCCATATCTCGGCGGTATTCGAAGCGCGCAAGCAAATGGGTTGCCAGCGTCCGCTGGTACGTCGCGGTCACCTCATTGAAGTGCACATGCTGGAATGGCGCTAAGCTGCCGGACGACGGGAATCCTGGCACACTCGAAGCTGTGGTAAATCCATCGTGGTCATCGAAGTATTCATACCGCACCGCCACGTAGTTCTTGTCGTCAAACGCGAACTTCAGATACCCCGCGCCTCCGGTCCAGTAAACGGGGGGAGAAAGAGTAAATGGGGTGGTTTCAGAATCGATCACGGTTCTATCGCCGCGGCCGTAGTCGAAGTTTGCCATAAACGAGATCTTGCTCGTTGGGTTATATGTGACCGCCGTGTCCCACGTCTGTCGCCAGTCGTTATTCACGCTGACGAGAGCTCCGGAACTGGTCGTTCCAAAAGTCCCAGTCGTCTGTTCCGGTCCGGCCATGTAGGTCTGAGCGAAACTTACCTTCTTGGTTGGATTCCAGTTGAACGTCACTCCGTACATTTTCCCGGTGTTGTTGTCCACAATGTTGTTCCACCCGTTCGCCAAGAAACCCGTCACCGCAAACTTGTCGTTGAACGTATATTTGGCTCTCGCGCCAAAGTGGTAGAAGGGAATGGCATAGGTGAACAGCAGGCCGCGGGAGTAGTTCCAGTTGTCCTTCGACTCGATCACTTCGGAGCCCATCGGCGTCACATACTTGCCGACATCCACCTGGAGTCCTTTCCCTACCGGCGCCAGGTAGGAGAAGTATGCTTCCTTCAAATGCTGCGCAAAGAACCCATCACCAAACCCTAATGTATTCCCGGCGGAGTCCGTTCCGTTCACCGTGTTCATCCCGTCGCCAAATCCCAGCGAAACATGGTAGCCGGTCCTGCCCGCCGCTCCCCCCATCGGATCGGGAGCCTTGTCCAGAATCAACTCAACCATGTTCAAGGCAAACTGCTTCGACCTGAAATCGAAACCGCGAAAATCCGCGCCTTGATCAACCGGATGATTGAAGTTGACCTGGTAGTAGGCATCCACAAAACCGCTCAACGATGTTGGCCCGAGCAGACTCGCAATCGTGGTCTTTTCCGCCGGCTTGTCTTGCGGCGCCGGAGCCGGTACCGCCGCTGCCGCTGCCTCGCTATCTTTTCGCGCTGCCAGCTCGCCCCTCAATTCGACCAGCTCTTGCTCCAGCGCTTCGATGCGCCGGTCCAGATCCGCAGGACTCGATGCGGGCGGCGCCACTGACGCGCTCGTTGTGCTTGCCTCTTTTACACTTCCTGCGCCGTTTGCCTCCATCCGATTCTGCGCCCGGGCCACTGGCGCTCCCACGATCGAAAGCCCCATTGCCAACATTCCTAAACACACCCCAGATGTGTTCTTCATATGATGTGCAACTTCCTTTCCGCTGATAGGCCGCTCTTCTCTTGTTACTCGCAGGCCCCGACCAGCGCTTGCACCTTAGCCGGTCTCCCTCGGCCCAGTCCAATTCATACTTTTTCTTCCAACAATCAGAAATGTGCATCCTACAAGGCGAATGTGTCACATTTGAAAAAGGAATAGACTCCGGAAGAGAATTACAACGGAAGACGTACGATTTTCGTCGGCACCCGGCTCATTCATAGAGCATGACAGCGACTCGATACCCGGAAAATTCACTCTTTCCGTCCAACGGACAGGCGCCCACTGCCCCGGAATGGTACCGGTCGCTCCGAATTATCTGCTCCAGAATGTCAGGAAGGCTTTCCAAGTGTGAGGTCGCATAATGCAACACGAAGGAAGGCCGATGATTTCCGGCGTAGCCGTTGTCGAGGATACATGTCCGGCGCGCGTCATTGGTATAGTTCAGCACTCGCAGCCCGCGCGATTGGAGCCGGGTCTCCACCAGATTTTCCTGCTCACGCAAGGATAACTCACCAACCGCCTGCGCAAAATCCTCGACGGCAAATAGCGTCCCATTCCGTTGGGCTACTGCGATACCCACCGAATCCAGTTGCGGGTGGAGCAGACTCGCCCGGTGTGGCGGCGACTTCATCCACTGTTCGTGCACGATCTCTGCGCTCGGCCCTTCCGCAACGTTTTCTGCAATGGTGCTGAAGCGCACGCCGGCGCGCGCAGCCCGTTCGGCCAAGCCCGGCTCGCCGGGAAGTTGATGCGAAAGTGTGTTTTGCTGCGCTAAACGCAACGCATGCTGACGCGCCGCCGCGGCCAGAGCGACATTCCATTTGAGTGGTTGCAACCCCCGAGCCATCCGTTCGCGATTCGCGGATTGAAACAAAATCTGCTCCTGGCCATCCTGGCTGCCCTGAGCAGAGTTCGACGGCGGAAAAAGGCTGAGAATGGCGATTCCCATGGCTGCGAATCTTGAAGAAACCCTCATGATTTGCCTCTCCCTGTATTTGTAACCCATCCTTCGGATATTCACTCGCTCGATCGCATGACCCCCAGTAACGCATTGGAAAAACCCGGCGTCCCGCCCCTGAACCCGTCGAACGATTCCAGGAGCGGAAACGCATCGAGAGATATTATGATGGCAGAAGGAGAATTCGGGAGCGGGCTCTACTTTTACGCTGAACGCCCAGGCCAGGCCGGAGCGTGGAGCCCGCCGGATTAACGAACCTCATGGGACCTGCTCTGGTAGACCTGAAGAACGTGCGCGTCATTCGAGGCGACAACGTCGCGCTCGATGACTTCAGTCTTCGCATGGAAGCGGGCGAACACGTCGCGATTCTGGGCCCGAATGGATGCGGCAAGTCGACGCTCATCAAGACGATTACGCGCGAGTGCTATCCGGTCGTCCGGGAAGGCTCCTCCATGACGATTTTAGGGCGCCAGCGCTGGAATATCTTTGAGCTGCGATCCGTGCTCGGCATCGTCTCGAATGATCTGATGCTGGATTGCACAAGCGAGACGAACGGCCGGGAAGTGGTTCTCTCCGGTTTCTTCAGCAGCACGCGGATCTTCGACCATCAGACCGTCAAGCCCGCACACAGGGAGCGCGCCGACGCCGTGCTGGAGCGGCTTGGAGTGCCGCATCTCGCCGACCGCCCTGTGGCGGAAATGTCGTCCGGCGAGGCAAAACGCATATTGATTGCCCGGGCGCTGGTGCACGATCCGCAAACGCTGGTGTTCGACGAGCCGAGCAACAGCCTCGATGTTTTCGCGCAACATGGTCTTCGGGAAACGATGCGCGCGCTTGCCCAATCGGGGATTGGGATCGTCCTGGTGACTCACCACCTATCCGACGTCATCCCGGAGATCGATCGCGTCGTCTTGATGCGTAACGGGCGGATTCAGGCGGACGGACGGAAGGAAGACCTGCTCGAGCCGGAACAAATCTCCCGCCTCTTCGGAATTCGCGTAGAAATCACGCGGAGCGACGGTTACTACCACCTTTGGTGACGTCAGAAAGAGATTGTGTTTTCCGGGCAGGTATCCGCTTGAAGAGGAAGGCTCGCGCCGCGGTTCTGCTTTTCCTTCACACCGAGTAGGAAACGTCCTCGCCGGGCGCGACAGGCTCCGCGCCATTCCCCGAGGCAACAGAAGGATTTGCACCTTCGGATTTGGCGCCGCGGCGCATCGCGACAATCCCGGTTCGAACCATTTCCAGCACGCCGTAGGGCCGCAGCACTTCGAGCAACCCATCGATCTTGTCCTCGCCGCCGGTAATCTCGATCGTCAGCGATTCCGGGGCAACATCGACCACGCGTGCCCGAAAGACGCTGGCGAGTTCGAGAACGTGCGAGCGCGCGTCGTGGGTGGCAGCAACCTTGATCATGGCCAGGTCGCGGGAAATCGCGGGCTTCGCCGTGATGTTCTCCACAAACAAGACGTTGACGAGTTTGTACAGATTCGCTTCGACGCGCAGGGCTTGATCGCTGTCCGCATCCACCACGATCGTCATTCGCGAGACCTCAGGTTTTTCCGTGCGCCCCACGGTGAGCGAATCGATGTTGAAGGCACGCCGGCGGAACAACGTAGCGACGCGGGTCAGCACCCCCGGCTTGTTTTCGACATAAACCACAAATGTATTCAGCATGGGTTTCTCACGCGTCCGTCGCGGTCTCCACAATTGGGTTCGGCCGGCGAATCATTTCGTGCAGGGACGCGCCCGCCGCGACCATGGGATAGACCGAATCTTCCTGCTCTACCTGGAAGTCAATCAAGACCGGACCGTTATGCTTGCGCGCCGCTTCGACCGTCGGCACCACCTGGGAACGCTGCGTCACGGCCACACTGCGAATTCCGTAGGCGTCCGCCAGTTTAACAAAGTTGGGGCTGAGGAGCGGCGTGGCTTCGTAGTTGCGATCGTAGAAAAACTCCTGCCACTGGCGCACCATGCCCAGGTATCCGTTATTGATGATGGCGATGTTGACCTTCAGCTTTTCCTGCACCATCGTAGCCAGTTCCGCCATGGTCATTTGGAAGCCGCCATCGCCGACCACGGCCCACACCTCGGCCTCGGGACGCGCGGCCTTTACGCCGATCGCCGCGGGCAGGGCAAATCCCATGGTGCCAAGGCCGCCGGAGGTGATCAGCGTGCGCGGTTTCTCGTGCTTGTAATACTGGGCCTCCCACATTTGGTGCTGCCCCACATCGGTGACGATGATCGTGTCGCTGTCGAGCGTTTCGCGCCACAGGTCATTGATCACATGCGCGGCATAGAGGTGGCCGTTATCTGGAAGGTTCTGAATGTCGCGCACCGAGGAATCGCCCTTCAACCGGTCGATGTAGGTGAGCCACTCGTGGCGGTCCCGCGATTTCACGTGCGGCAACAGTTCGCGCAGAACCGCGCGCAAATCGCCCACCAGTGCCACGTCCACTTTCACATTCTTGTTGATCTCGGCGCGATCGATCTCGACATGGATCTTCTTCGCGTTGGGCGCGTAAGTCTTCAGGTTGCCTGTGACGCGGTCGTCGAAACGCATGCCCAGAGCGATCAGCAAGTCGGCTTCCTGAATGGTGGTGTTCAACCAGGCCTCGCCGTGCATGCCCATCATTCCGAGACTCAGCGGATGAGACGCCGGGAACCCGCCCAGGCCGAGCAGCGTGAGGCCCACCGGGATGTTAGTGCGCTCGGCGAAGGCGCGGACTTCCTCCATCGCGCCGGAGAGGATGATGCCGTGTCCGGCCAGGATCACGGGCCGCTTCGCGCTATGGATCAACGCGAGGGCTTGCTTGTACTCATCGGGCGTGGGGGACAAGTCAGGCCGGTAGCCAGGCAGTTGCGGCGTGATGGGTTTCCCGTCGAACTCGCACGAAGATTGCTGCGCGTCCTTGGTGATATCCACGAGCACAGGGCCCGGTCGGCCGGAACTTGCCACGTAGAATGCTTCGCTGATCGTGCGCGCGACCTGATCCGCATGCGTGACCAGATAGTTGTGCTTGGTAATGGGCAGCGTGACACCCGTAATATCGGTCTCTTGAAACGCATCGGACCCGATGAGTTTGCTGCCGACCTGCCCGGTGATGCACACAATCGGCGACGAATCCAGCATCGCGGTGGCGATTCCGGTGACCATGTTCGTGGCCCCCGGCCCGGATGTGGCGATGGCGACTCCTACTCGCCCCGAAGCCCGCGCGTAGCCGTCAGCCATGTGCGTTGCGCCCTGCTCGTGGCGGACCAGGACGTGATGGATATTGCTGTATTTCAGCGCATCATAGGCCGGGAGGATGGCGCCGCCGGGATAACCGAATACGGTTGTCACCCCTTGCTGCTCCAGACACTCCCATAGAATTTGCGAGCCTGTCTTCATCATGGAGTTTTCCACCCAGAGGATAAGGCCATCGTCCCCCGTGAGCTTAAAGCCCATCCGAAATTCCGGCGGGCTCCACGCCCCGGCCTGGCCGGGGCGTTCAGCGCAAAAGTAGAATCCACACCCGAATCAGAGACCCGCGCGAGCAGGCTCATCCCCCAGCCCCTCGGGCAATGGTCTCGCCCAGCATTATACTAGAGAAATGAAACTAAGGGTCTCTTCGTGTAGAAATATGCCTCGGAATTGCTTCAACGGGCCCTCCGAGGCTTGTACCGGCGGATATTCGACGGCGGGCGATCTCACTTCACGTCGCGCCAATCCAGAATCACCTTCCCTGCATCGCCAGAGCGCATGGCTTCAAAACCATTCTCATAATCGCGCCAGGAAAAACGGTGGGTAATGACCGGAGTAATGTCCAAGCCCGACTCCAGCATGACGGTCATCTTGTACCACGTCTCAAACATCTCCCGGCCGTAGATGCCCTTGATCGTCAGCATATTGAAGATGACGTGGTGCCAGTCGATAGCCACGTCCGAGGCCGGAATTCCCAGCATGGCGATCTTGCCGCCATGGCACATG
Source organism: Terriglobia bacterium (assembly GCA_041488495.1). Lineage (GTDB taxonomy): Bacteria > Acidobacteriota > Terriglobia > Acidiferrales > UBA7541 > Palsa-360. The sequence continues at coordinate 100,276 of JBGPPL010000009.1, read as the reverse complement.
TTCTCCAGCATCTCCCGGAACGCCGCGTGCGACCCTGACATTTCCAGGCCGACGTCGAAACCCTCTCGCATATCCAGCCGCTTCTGTACGTCTTTGAGCGATATAGTGCGCGTATCCACCGCCACCGGGATGCCCGCCTTCTTTGCAAGCTCCAGACGATGGGGATTCACGTCCGTGATGACCACATGCCGCGCGCCGGCAAATCTCGCTACGACTCCCGCCATGATGCCAATCGGGCCCGCGCCGGTGACGAGAACATCTTCGCCCAGCACCGGGAACGAAAGTGCCGTGTGGACCGCATTTCCGAATGGGTCGAAGATCGCCGCGACCTCGTGCGGAATCGGGTGTGCGTGCTTCCAGACATTCATCATCGGCAGGACAACATATTCCGCGAACGCGCCGGCGCGGTTCACTCCCACGCCCTGAGTGTGTGCGCATAAGTGCCGCCGCCCCGCGAGGCAATTGCGACAGCGCCCACACACGACATGCCCTTCCCCGCTCACCAGATCGCCGGACTGAAGATCTGCCACGTTCGACCCCACCGCAACGACCTCACCGGCAAACTCGTGGCCGATGACCAGCGGCACGGGAATCGTGGACCGCGCCCAGTCATCCCAGTCGTAGATATGGAGGTCGGTGCCGCAAATGCCAGTGCACAGCACTCGAATCTTGACGTCGTTGATTCCGGGCTCGGGCTCGGGCACATTCTCCAGCCACAGACCGCGAGCAGCGCGGCTCTTCACGAGGGCTTTCATTCCATGTTTCCTTCGGCACAACGAGCGATCGGATCCGAGCGGGTGCGGCCGTGATTTCCACCGCGACGCTCTTCATCTTCTCATTTTTTTGACTTGATGCGATAGGGTACATCCGGGAAGGCACTCTTGCGCTCCGGATGGAGGCGAAAATTTGACCGCTCGCGGGAGAGGCCGTCTTGCGATCCGCAACAATCCCAGCCCTCCTGCTTGCATGCGGCCGGAGTCCGTTTGGAGCGTTCCTCCTGTTCTCGATATTTACTTGAAAAGCGCTTCAGTCGGCGTATGATGCGAGAACCTGCTGGTCAGTCTGTAGTTTGAATTCGGATACGCGCCTGCAATGGATCGGAACAGCAAGGCGAAGGGTTCCCTGCTGATTCACAGGATAGTTCTTTTCACGATCGGTTAATTATTTTTGGAGGTTCTGATGAGGCGATGGTTGGAATTTCTTGTGGTCGTAGTGGTTGTGCTTTTCACGGCCCCCCTCTTCGCGCAGGCGCCGAATGCTGCGCTGCAGCCGGCGACCGCCTTCGCAACGGCGCCGGAAATTCCCTATGACTCAGCGGCGGCAAACTATTTGAAGTTTCCCGCGGGCTTGTATCTTGGCGAAGCTATGGGCGTGGCTCGAAATTCCAAGGGACAGATTCTCGTATTCACACGAAGCGGTGAGGCGACGCGCCTATTTCAATTTGATCCCGAAGGAAACTTCTTGCGCGAGATCGGTCAGGGACTCTATGGCTTTGCGATGGCTCATGCGGTGCGTGTCGATTCGCAAGACAACATCTGGGCCGTGGATGAAGGGACCGACATGGTCATTAAATTCAATCCCGAGGGGCGAGTTGTCATGCTTCTTGGCCGGAGACCGGAATTTGGCGAGGGTCTGCTGGTGACCCCTCCCAACAATGCGCTGCCTCCCCCGGCGGTCCCCTATCGATTCGGCCGGCCCACTGACATCGCCTGGGACGCAGCGGGAAACATTTTCATTTCGGATGGGTACACGAATTCAAGAGTTGTGAAGTACGACAAATGGGGAAAGTTCATCAAGTCCATTGGCACGAGGGGCACGGAACCCAACCAATTCAGCACACCACACTCGATCCAGACGGACAACAACGGCAACGTGTATGTCGCGGACCGGGGAAACAGGCGAATTCAAGTTCTCAGCAACGACTTGGTATTGCGCGCGGTCTACGACCATGTGGGCGCCCCCTGGGCGGTATGCATCACTCCCGGCCCGCATCAATATTTGTACAGTTCCAATTCGAATCCCGATAACAACAATTCGAACATTGCTGCCGTCACTGGTGAAATCTACAAGATGGAGTTAGATGGGACCGTCGTCGGCAAGTTTGGGAAAGCGGGCAAGCAAGCTAGGGAATTCACCACTGTACACGCCATGGACTGCCGAAGTCCCAACGAAATAATGACCGCCGAGATCACGGGTTGGCGGGTGCAGAAAATCACACTGCACCCACAGTCGCCTTCGAAATAAAACCGGCGCGAGACGAAACACTTATCGAGTTTAAGACTGACTTCGGAGGGATAAATGAAGCGCTCTTTACAGGTTTTGTTAGCAGGTGTGACGATACTTTCCGCAAGCCCTCTCTTCGCGCAGTTGTCCGTTCCCGAAATTCCCTACGACTCCGCCCCCAACCTACTCAAGTTGCCGGACAATCTCTACATGGGCGAAGCCGTCGGCGTGGCGACGAACTCCAAGGGACATATTTTTGTGTTCACGCGAACCGGGTCATCGAATGTGACGACGGGGACCAATCGCGCGTTTGTGCGTTCGTCCTCGCGCCTGTTCGAGTTCGATCAGACTGGGAAGTATGTCCGCGAGATGGGGCAGGGCTTGTATGGATTTATTTTTGCCCATGCGGTCCGCGTAGACCCCCAGGACAACATTTGGGTGATTGATGAAGGGTCGGACATGGTGATCAAGTTCGATCCTGAGGGCCGGGTCATCATGACGATGGGCCGGAAGCCGGAGGCGATTCGTGTGCCGGCAGCGCCGCCCCCTGTGGCCGCTCCCTTCCCTGCTCTCGGAGGAAATCCTGCGGGCGGTCCTGGAGGCGGTCCCGCACGAGAAGCCGCTGGCCCTGGCCCCGCTCGTGAAGGCGCCGGTCCTGGACGGGAAGCACCCACGGGTGCCGGCGCTCCAGGCGACAGTTTTAACCGTCCGACGGATGTGGCCTGGGATGCTGACGGAAATATTTTCGTCGCTGATGGATATAACAATTCGAGAGTGGCGAAGTTCGATAAGAACGGAAGGTACATCAAGTCCTGGGGATCAAGAGGGACGCAGCCAAGCCAATTCCACACCGTACACACGATCGCGACAGACGCCAAAGGCAACGTGTACGTCGGCGATCGCGAAAACAGGCGAATTCAAGTTTTCGATAATGACGGAAACTTCAAATCCATGTACATCAACGTTGGCGCTCCCTGGGCCGTCTGCATCACTCCCGGACAACACCAATACCTTTACAGTTCAAACTCGAACGGCACTGCCGACATGGAGAACGGTGAAATTTACAAAATGGAATTGGACGGGAAGATTCTCGGTAAATTTGGGGTTGCGGGCAAACAATTGAAAGAGTTCGGGTCGGTACACGAAATCGATTGCCGGAACCCGAACGAAATTTACGTTGGCGAGCTCACGAATTGGAGAGTGCAAAAACTGACCTTGCATCCGGACCGGGCAAAGTAATGAATTTCGAAAGTAGGAGTGCCGGAGGTAAAAAGGCGATGAAACGCCATGCGCTAGTTGTACTGTTATTGATTGCGGCGCCTCTGTTCGCTCAGCAAGCGAAACCACCTGAGCGGCAATTTCATTCGACCCCGGATTTTCTGAAGCTGCCCGAGGGCGTCTATTTCGGAGAGTGCGTGGGTGTGGCCGTCGATTCCAAGGGAAACATCTACGTGGCCAACCGGGGCAAGCATCCCCTGATGGAGTTCCACCCCGACGGGACGTTCATGCGCTTCATCGGCGAAGGCCTGGACATCCATGAAGCTGCGCACAGCGTAATCCTCGACCCGCAAGACAACATCTGGTTCATTGACGCGGCCACGAACATCATCGTCAGGCTGGATCAACAGACCCGGCTGCAAATGATGCTCGGAAAAAAGCCGGAAGCGTGGACATGGGATACCCACGTCGTCGAACACGGGGCGGCCGGGCCTTCGAATTTCTATCAACCAACCGGATTGGAAGTCGCTCCTGACGGGAGCCTATTCATTTCGGATGGCTATGGCAACTCGCGGGTCGCGCACTTCGGCGCCGATGGGAATTTCATCAAGGTGGGGCAGGCGCGGCGGCGCGGCCGGGCAGTTCAATACGCCGCACGCGATCGTTGTTGATTCGAGGGGAATCGTCTACGTGGGCGACAGAGGGAACAGGCGAATCAAGATGTTCGATGCCGAAGGAAATTTCCTGAAGGTTTGGAACAACGTGGGTGCCCCGTGGGTGATGTGCATCACTCCCGGTCCCAATCAGATCATCTGGAGCGCTGACGGAGTCGCCGGACGTTTTTACAAGCTGGACCTAAACGGAAATGTTCTCGGCGCGTTCGGCAAACAGGGAAATCTGCTCGGACAGTTCGGCTGGACCCACGGCGTCACTTGCCCCAACGAACATACCCTTTACGCTGCCGAGGAGTTGAATTACCGAGTTCAGAAGTTAACGGTTGACGCGGCGCACTGAGACTGACTCATGTTCGTGCGGGAGACGTCCCATTGTCAGTCCCGTTCAGCGCGTCTTGGGCCTGCGGTCGCCGGCGATCGGCTCTTGTCCGGCCGGCCCTGCGACGCACCTTCGAGAACCTGAGGCTTCCGTTTGGACTTCTCCATGCGGGACACCGCATAAGCCAAGAGTCCGAAGACATCACTCAGACCACTTCGGACTTTCTCTCTCCAGTATGTGCCACCCTGTCCTATATGGCGGTACTTCTTGTACCGGTCGTCGAGGAGTTGGCGGATCGGCACATCAGTGAACGCCCGCAGAGCGGCAAGCAAATGGCTCCTCAGCGCTTCGGCCGTGGCGACGGGATCGAGGTGCGCACCACCCTCCGCTTCGGGAACTACGGTATCGATGATGCCAAGGGAATGGAGATCTTGGGCAGTGAGTTTCAGGACTTCTGAGACCACCTCGGCTCGGCCGGCGTCCCTGTAGAGAATCGCCGCGGCGCCTTCCGGCGAAATCACCGAGTAGATCGCGTGTTCAAGCATCAACACGCGGTCTCCCACTCCCAAAGCCAGAGCGCCCCCGCTTCCCCCCTCACCGATGATCACGGAAACAATTGGAGTCGGGAGGTTGGCCATCGTCGCAAGATTGCGCGCAATTGCATGGGCGATCCCGCGATGCTCGGATTCATAGCTGGCCTGAGCGTTGGGACAATCGACCAGCGTCACAACTGGAATCCTGAACTTGGCGGCGAGTCTCATCAGGCGCAGTGACTTTCGATAGCCCTCTGAGTAAGCCATGCCATCGTGGGAGGCGGCTTTTTCTTCGGGAGTGCCGCCTCGGTCGTGCCCAATCATAAATACCGTCTGGTCGTTCAGTTCCGCGAGCCCCCCGATGATTGCTGGATCATCAGCGCTCCATCGGTCCCCGTGAAGCTCCAGGAAGTGAGTCGTCATGCGGGCGATGTAGTACCGGGAGGTGGGACGGCCGGAGTGCCTCGCTAACTTAACCTCTTTCCATGCCGGGAGCTGTCGCCGGTTCGTAGTTGGCGGCAAACCCTCATCTTTTGCCCCTGCAGATTTTTGCCTCTTCAAATGGGTGATCAGGTAAGCAATCACCGCGGGTAGATCCCTGCGGCCGACGACGAGATCGATCAGCCCAGCCCGGAGCAGAGTCTCCGCGCGGTGTGAATCCTTCGGCGGCGCGACTCCAGTCGTCTGCTCGATCACACGCGGCCCGACAAATCCAATTTGAGCGCCCGGCTCTGCGAGAAGGACGTCGCCTAGCGAAGCAAAGCTGGCGGTAACGCCTCCAAAAGTCGGGTCGGTCAGGACCGAAATGAAAGCAAGGCCCTGGCGATCGTGCACGGACGCCGCGGCGGCGACTTTCGCCATCTGCATCAGCGAGAACATTCCCTCCTGAACGCGGGCCCCGCCGCTGGCCGCAACGCTCACCAAAGGAATGCGGTACTGTATTGCTTCCTCGAAAGCATGAGCAATTTTTTCTCCCACAATGGAGCCCATCGTGCCGCCCAGGAAGCCAAAATCGAAGACAACCAGAACGGCGCGCTGACCGCCGATCCGGCAAAGACCGGTTGTCACCGCCTCGCGGACTCCAGTTTCTCGACGGGCCTCTTGTAACCGGGCTCGATAAGACTTTAAGTCCGCGAACGCGAGCGGGTCGACGGAAACAAGCTGGTGGTCGAGTTCGCGAAACGTCCCTTCGTCCGCGAGCGTGGCGATACGAGCCTGCGAGGGCATCGACAGATAGTGGTTACATCCCGGGCAGACATAGAGGTGCTTCTTCAACACGGCTCTGGAATGGACCGTGCCGCAGCTGGGACACTTGGAAGAAGCGAGACTGGAACCTTTACGCCTGAGCATTTCATCCTTCCTCGGCGGGGTCACTACATCGTCGGAGCCCGCAAGCCTAAAGGGAATATCCAAGTATCGCAGGTCTGAGGCTCTTGTTTTCAAGAATATTTCGTGACTGTGATCACTCGATCATTGAGACATAGGGCCGGGCGTGGTCCTGTACTCTCGATTTCTCCCCGGCAAATCTATTTCCGCTTTTTTCAGATCGAGTCGTAACGATGCAGGGATTGTGATTTGCGGCTGGGGATGCGGACTATGTCCCGTGTTGGGATGCAGACCGCACGAAATGCGCAACGCCGGCTCGCGCGGAGTCGAGATCGCGGCCTGACCTCTATTTCTTAACTTTCTGATACCAATTCAATATCTGCTCGCCATTCCAGTGCAACACGCCGCTGAATTTTGCGATGTAATCGTACACGGATTCGAGATACTTGATCCGGGAAGGCTGCCCGCTAATGTAAGGGTGAATGGCCATGGCCATGATCTTTGGCCGTTCTGCGCCTTCCTCATACAGACGGTCGAATGTGTCAGTACACTTTTGGGTCCAGTAGGACGCTTCGTGGTGCTGCACAGCCATCATCGCGATGTCGTTGCATTCCAGCGTATAAGGCAAAGTGAAGAGCGGCCCGTGTTTGGTCGAGATCTCCGTGGGCTCATCGTCATAGACCCAGTCAGCGATATATTTGATTCCGGCCGCCTTGAGGTAGTCGGGTGTATCGTACGTTTCCGTGAGGCCTGGACCCATCCAACCGATGGGAGGCTTGCCCGTGAACTTCTTGATCGTCGCTACCGTGCGCTCGATCATCGCCGGTTGGTCTTTTTCGCTGTGGATAGGGCCCTGTTCGAAACTGTGGCCCATGAACTCCCACCCTGCGTCCTTGCAGGCTTGCGCCACGCGCGGATAATCGATGCACACACGGGCGTTGATCGAAAGGCTCGGCCGCATTCCGAGCCGCTCGTAGAGCGCGTGGAAACGCCAGAAACCGACGCGCATACCGTATTCGTGCCAGCTCCAATTCGGCACATCGGGCAACTGGGTTATCCCTGTGGGTGGCGCCAGCACTTGACGCGGCATGGGACGCGAGATGTCCCATACCTCGACGTTCACAATCGTCCAGACAACGATGCGCTCGCCGTTTGGTAAACGGAGCTTCGGCCGATCGACGATCGCAGAGTATTTCGCACGTTCGCTGGGCAAGGCCATTGGACACACCACCTTTGAGAGGCTTGAAATCTTTGCTGAACGCTATTGCCTGGCGCACAGAAATGCCGAGGATGTCTGTACCAAACGTCCTCGCATGTTGTCAACGAGCATTCATCCTGGATTATGCGCCCTGCTGCGGTGGGTTGATCAATCGGAAAGCGTGACAGGAGCAGTCAGAGGGTTTTGCTGAAGAACGCGGCGGGTGCCAGGAGGGAGGAGAGCCGAATGTGGGTGTTCACTCGGCCCCGGGGTGGTCAAGAGTGCTAATGAGGAAAGGTCAAGCCAGGCCAAGAATTCTGCCCAATTCATCGTTTTGATGGAAGCGATCAGGTTCAGGGAGCGTTCCAGATGGTGCGCTGCGGCATTAAAAGCGTGGCGTTGGGTGGCGTGTAGCATTACCTACGGTCCCCCGCGGGCTGGCGGCGAAGTTGCTCTCCAAGACCGGGTCGTCGCACTTCTGATAGTAATTTCCCCATTGGCATAACGACGAATCCCGATAAGATGACGATGGGCCGTGACCTTCTGTGGTCAGAATGTACCAGAGAGAGCAGATAGGACTTGGCCCAAGTCGAATCCGGCTAAAGGAGAGGCGGGGCCATGGACCATACTGACCGATATGAGCGCGGTTTGGCGAAACTGAAGGAAATCTATGGAGATCGAGCGCAAATGCTCGTCGCTTCCCTGGGAGAGGTCGCGCCCGATCTTGGCCGCTACGTCGTTGAGTTTGGATTTGGAGATATCCACTGCCGGCCTGGACTCGACCTCAAATCCCGGGAGATCGCCACAGTCGCGGCACTGACAGCGCTGGGCACGGCAACGTCACAACTTCGCGCGCACATTCACGCCGCCATCAATGTTGGATGTTCTCAAGAAGAAATCGTTGAGATCATCCTTCAGATGGCTCTTTATGCCGGGTTTCCCGCGACGATCAACGGAATCCAGGCGGCAAAAGAGGTTTTCATCGAGAGGAGCGGGAAAAAATGAATCACCTCTGATCTGCTTTAATTACCCAATCCTGTCCGGACGAACCGACTTACCCATTACCGAGCGCATGAACTAGTGCCGTTCCAACTAATCTTGACTAAGTTCAGATGGTTTCAGCTGATACCGGAAGGAAGGTTCCGAAGCAAATCGTTAGGCGCGAAAAGTTGGAACGGCACTAGACGAGGAAATCACCAGCCGGGGCCCCTACCCTGACAACACAACAACGAGAAACGACAAGCAACCTAGTGACCGGGGTTTGGGTTCTCATTCTGAGGAGGCCAGGCCCGAACTGGTGACGGATATGAAAGCAGCGAAAGTTGGCGGATTGCTTCTCGTTTTCACCTGTCTTGTGCCGCAAGTGCACGCGGACGTCACGGTACTGCTGGAAGAGCCTTATAGCTATGACGGCGCGTTCGCCGGGACGGGGCATACCGCAGTTTATCTGACCCGCGTCTGCGCTGCTTCTCCCACCCTCTTGCGCCGGTGCGAACCAGGAGAATCCGGTGTCGTGATCAGCCGCTACAACCGGATTGCTGGATATGACTGGATTGCGATACCGCTGCTCCCCTACCTCTATGCCGTCGCCAAACCAGGGGGTATTCCTCTGTATGCTGACACCAAGCTTGTCGCTTTTCTCAGGGATCAATATCGACGGGAATATCTGGAAGATCTTGCGCCGGACCAGCCCTCGGGAGTGATGCCGGGGAGAGACTGGGTCCAGCTCGTCGGCTCGGCCTATGACCGCACCAGCTACGGTTTCCAAATCGAGACGACCGCCGAGCAGGATGACGAATTCATCCGGTGGCTTAACTCCCGTCCGAACACCACGTCTTACAAGGTCGTCTCGCGAAATTGCGCGGACTTTGTTCGTGACGTCGTGAACTTCTACTATCCCAAAGCCGTGTCGCGGGGCATTATCTCCGATCTCGATGTCGCGACACCCAAACACACAGCAAAATCACTTGTGAAATACAGCAAGCGGCACCCGGACATGGAGTTTTCGAGTTTCGTCATTCCCCAGGTCCCCGGGAGCATCAAGCGAAGCAAACCGGTCCGCAGCTTAGTCGAATCGGTCTTCAAGGCGAAGAAATACCTGCTCCCCCTTGCTCTCTTTCATCCTTTCGTTGCCGGAGGCCTTGCTTCGGCCTACGTAGCGGGGGGACGTTTCAATCCGGCGAAAAACGCATTGATATTCAGTCCGGATGGCAGCCTCGAAACCGCACTCACGGCGGAGGAACGCCGTACATACGAAAGAAATCTGAACGATTTGTTGCGGACCATCCCCGATGAAAAGCCGGCGCATGAGGGAATATCGTGGCAACAGTTTCAGGAAAAAGCACAACCAGGCCTGGATCAGTTCGGCCGCCTGATCTTGCAGGCCCCTTTCGCTGATAGGCTCGTCGTACTGGGAATCTCGCGCGGCAGCTTCTTTTGCAGCGAACCGCCTCCCGAACTCCAACGTGAGTTTCTGGTAATGCGTCTGCGAGCCGAGCTAGCCCATGGACGCACTCCAAGAACATCGGGGACCGTATTGCGTGACGACTGGCAGCTTCTACAAGGAGTAATTTCTGCCCAGAGCGAAGGGGGCACGGCCCGCGCGGACCTAGAAAATCGATAGCACCGAAAGAGCTTCCCTGTGCGAAACCGAATCTCCCGAAAATATGGGCGCCCCGGTCGAAAATTATTTCGCTGGCGCTTCTTCGGGAACCGTACGACACTCTCTCCGCCCACGGGTTCTTGCAGACCGCTAAGGGTTCTCAGGAAGATAGGATTGACATCGGCTGCATTGGTTTTTAGAATTGGGGTTCGCGTTGTAATTCTACAGATATGGAACGCTTTTAGCGCCGTATACGTCTCCATCTAAAGAGAATCCCTATGATTACGGTCAATGGTCTTACGAAAAGGTACGCGCATAACACCGCCGTCGACCAGATCTCCTTCGAGGTGCCGAAGGGGCAAATCTTTGGCTTCCTGGGCCCTAACGGGGCGGGCAAGACAACGACGATGCGGATGCTGACGTGTTTTCTGACACCGTCGGAAGGCACGGCCACCGTGGCGGGCTTCGACATCCTCGAGCAGCCTCTCGAAGTGAAGAAGCGCATCGGCTACCTCCCCGAAACGCCGCCTCTTTACCCCGAAATGCGGGTTGTGGAGTATCTGACGTTCGTCGGCCGCCTCAAGGGGCTTACCGGAAGCGATCTGCGCAATCGAGTCGATTACGTCTGCGAGCGCTGCGAGGTCGCGGATGTCAGAAGCAAGCTGATCGGGAAACTGTCGAGAGGCTACCGCCAGCGCGTCGGCCTGGCACAGGCCATTATTCACAACCCGGATGTACTGATCCTCGACGAACCGACGGCGGGCCTCGATCCCAAACAGATCAACGAAACCCGGGACTTGATCAAAAGCCTTGCCGGCGACCACACCATCATTCTCAGTACGCACATTCTTCCCGAAGTCAGCCAGACCTGCGAGCAAGTCATCATCATCAACAAGGGAAAGGTCGTAGCGACGGACTCGGTGAACAATCTGCAAAACCGCGCCCGCGCCGGTGAATCGGTACTGCTGGAAATCGCCGGCCGCAACGGCAACCTTGATCCCGCGACAGTGCAGCGCAGGCTCGAGCAGGTTGCGGGCGTGAGCCGCGTCGTCTTCAAGGAAGACGGCCAGAGACGCGCCATCTTTGAGGTCGAAGGCAAGAAGGACCATTCCCTGCGCGCCGATTTGGCCCGCGCCGTGGTCGAATCCGGCTGGGATCTCAATGAACTTCGCGCCGCCGCGATGAGCCTGGAAGAAATCTTCCTCCAGCTTACGGGAGAGGAAGCGTCCGCTGAAATGACGGCCGTCGCGGCAGGGGGACAAAGCTGATGAGAAATATCTGGATTATTTGTTCCAAAGAACTCCGCAGCTATTTCGTTTCGCCGATTGCCTACTTGTTGTTGGTCATGTTTGCGGTGATTTTCGGCTTCTTCTTTTGGAACGTCCTGAACTATGTCGTGAAGATGGGGATGGAAGCACAGATGGAAGGTGAACCATTTCCGATGAACCTGAACGAGCAGGTCATACGGCCGCTCTTGTCCAACATCAACGTGATTGGGCTGTTTTTCATCCCCATGATCACGATGCGCCTGTTTGCCGAGGAAAAACGTTCAGGGACCATTGAGTTGCTCGCGACGTCACCCGTCCTGGACTTCCAAATAATCCTGGGGAAATGGCTTGCAGCGGTTTTGATGTACGCGTTCATGCTGCTATCGACGATGCTGGACTTTGTGTTCTTGTTCAAGTACGGCAATCCGGATTGGAAACCGCTGGCCATCGGATACCTTGGCCTGCTGCTCCAGGCTGGCGGACTGCTGGCCATCGGCACGTTTATTTCCACGCTGACACGGAATCAAATCATCGCGGGCGCCGCGACATTCGGGGTTTGCCTGATGCTGCTGGTCCTCAATTGGGTCAGTCAGTACGAGACCGCCACGTGGGCGCAGGTGCTCTCGTATATGTCCGTGGTCCCGCATTTTGACTCATTTGCCAAAGGCGTGCTCGACTCGAAAGATGTGATTTTCGATGCAACGGTGATATTCCTGGGACTATTTTTCACCGCTCGCTCCATGGAATCCCTGCGTTGGAGGTCGTAAGTGAATAGCCGTTTACTCAATGCCAGACAAACGAAGTACGCAGCCTACGCGGCGCTCTATGTGATCGTGATCCTCGCCATCGTATCGGTGGCAAACGTTCTTGCCAACCGTTACAACAAATCCTATGACTCGACTTCGAACAAGCGGTACAGCTTGTCCGACCAGACAGCCAAGATCGTGAAGGGGCTGAAACAGGACGCCGCCATCACCTATTACGACAGGCAAAGCGGCTTTCAGTTGGCGAAGGATCTGCTCGACCGTTATTCGACGCTTTCGCCCCGGATTCGTGTCGCTTATATCGATGGTGAAAAGAACCCCCAGGTGGCCCGCGCGGCCGGAGTCACGAAGCCGGGCACTACGTTCGTGCAAATCGGGACAAAAAAAGAACAAGCCAAGAGCGTGACCGAAGAAGAGATCACCGGGGCGATCATTCGTGACCTGAAAACCACCATGCGTACCGTGTGCTTCGTCACCGGGAGCGGCGAGCACCAGATCGACGATACGCAACGAAACGGTTATTCGCGCTTGAAGGACATTCTCGCCAAGGACCAATACGCCACGAAATCGATCAGCCTGCTCGAAAAGGCCGAGGTCCCCCCAGACTGCACGGTAGTGGTGATCGGCGGCCCCCAGAGCGACTACCAACAACCCTCGGTCGATGCCATTAAGAAGTTTGTCGAACAGGGAGGACGCGCGCTGTTCCTGTTCGAAGCGCCGCTGAAGTTCGGGCGGCCCACCGCGGATAACGCAGCTCTTGCCGATCTCCTCCAAAGCTGGGGCGTAAGCTTGGATAAAGACCTGCTCCTGGACCTGAGTCCGGTGGGTCAGATCATGGGCCTAGGTCCCGAAGTGGCGCTGGTTTCCACCTACGATTCACATCCGATCGTGGACGAATTGAAGGGCACTGCGACGGCGTTCCCGCTATCGCGGTCTTTGACCGTCAAGAACACGGATAAGAGCCGTGTTCAAAAGCTATTTGAGTCCTCAGCCTCCAGTCTTGCAACCACCGCGCTGAATTCGCCGAATGTCGATCCGAATGACCCGAAGAACAAGAAGGGGCCCATGACGATCGCTGCCGCGGGCAGTTACACCACCGGCAAGGAAAATTCAGAGGGCCGCTTCGTCGTCGTCGGCAGTTCCTCGTGGCCTGCCAATTCGTTCATCAGTTTCAATGGCAACGGCGACCTTGCGTTGAACGCGATGAACTGGCTTTCTTCGGATGAGGATCTGATCTCCATACGTCCGAAGGAGCAGGAGGAGCGCAAGGTCACCATGACCCGCGCCCAATTCAACTGGGTCCGGCTCAGCAGCCAGTTCCTGTTGCCGGGGGCGCTCTTGCTTGTCGGCGTGTCCGTCTGGTGGCGGAGAAGATAGGCCTGGCGTCTGGCCAGTGCCGGTGCAATCCCCAGCGGGACAAACGCGATGAAAATCCGACAATTGATTGCAGCTGCCATAGTCCTGGCCGCGCTTGCCGCGACTCTCTTCTGGTCCAATCGCCACAAGCCAATAGAGGATGCTGCGAAAGCCGCTGCCAACGCACCTGTCAAGATTCTTTCCTTCAAGCGAGAAGATATCTCCAAAGTGGAGATCAAGAAGAAGGACGGAGACGCCGTCGTTCTCTCAAGGACCGGCCCCGAGAATTGGAAGATTACGTCGCCTAAATCATTGATTGCAGATCCAGAGCCGATTTCGACCATCCTGTACGCCCTCTCTCCCGTCGAGACCGACCGGGTAATTGAAGAAAAAGCCAGCGACCTGAAAATGTATGGCCTGGCGGAGCCTGCAGTTGAAGTTTCCGCTACAGGCAAGGATGGCAAGCCGCAAAAACTTCTGATTGGTGATGATACCCCTACGGGCGGTTCCGCTTACGCGATGCTTGAGGGCGATCCGCGGGTCTTCATTATCACCAGTTCCGCGAAGACGAATTTTGACAAGGGTCTGAAGGATTTGCGCGACAAGCGGCTGGTGCCGGTCGATTTCGACAAGCTAAGCAAGGTCGAACTCGTCAGCCCAAAGCTGAACCTTGCTTTTGGCTCTGACAACGGCCAATGGGTGATCCAAAATCCAAAAGGTATGCGTGGGGACACTTCAAAACTGGAAGGCGTGGTCGAAAAACTCAGGCTAGCCACGATGGACCCCAGCGCGCCAGAGACGGACATGAAGAAGGCCGCTTCCTCTTTTTCGTCCGGCACTCCGGTCGCGACCGTGAAGGCGACCGACGCATCCGGATCGCAGGAATTGCAGGTTCGCAAGAGTAAGAGCGATTACTACGCGAAGACGACAGCAATGGAAGGTGCATTTAAGGTGTCGAAAGAGCTCGGCGAGGCGATCGACAAAAATCTGGACGATTTCCGCGAGAAGAGGCTGTTCGATTTTGCCGACAGCAATCCGGAAAAAATCGAGATGCAGAGCGGACCGAAATCGTATTTCCTGACCCGGAGCGGCGAGGACTGGTGGTCGAACGGAAAGAAGATGGATGCCGTGAGCGTCGACTTGTTCATCCGCGCGATCCGATTGCTTTCAGCCACGAAGTTCGTCAGCGCTGGATTCTCCTCCCCGGCGGCCACCCTGATCGTGACCTCAAACGATGGAAAACGCGTCGAAAAGGTGCTCGTATCGAAGGCTGGCAGCCTCTACGTGGCAAAGCGGGAAAACGATCCGTTGCTTTATGAGCTGGACGCGAAAGGGTTCGAAGATATGCAGAAGGCTGCGGACGAAATAAAGCCTGCCGAGGCGCCCAAGAAATAAATCAGATCCTTACGTTTGACTTCGGCGGGAAACTATTCCACTCATCTAATTCAAACCCGGCAGGCGGGATCGGGATTTCGACCGACCCCGCCCCCAGGCAAAATCAGCTCAATCTTCGAGGGACCTCAGAGACTGCGTGAGGGTGCCTTACCCCTTAGGGTACCACTCGAGCAGGCGTACTTCTATTCCTGTACCCGTCAAGCCTTTTTGGAAAACGGTGAGGTCAGACTTGCCGTAGTGATATGGAATCACCACCTTGGGATGGAACGCCTTGACGGCGTCAACGGCTTCTTCGGGCGTCATGGTATAAGGCAGGTTCATGCAGACAAACGCAACGTCGATGTTCTTGAGCGCGCGCATTTCGGGGATGCCCTCTGTATCGCCGGAAAGATAAATGCGCGTGCCGCCGTAGGTGAGAATGTACCCGTTGCCGCGTCCCTTATCGTGATAGAGCTTGCCGGCCTCGGGACCCCGCGTGAGGTTGTACATCGGAACCGCTTCAATCGTCCAGCCGTTCCAGGTTTTCTTCTCTCCGTTGGAGAGCGGGCTGGCCGTCGTGACGGTCTTGACGACCGCAGGCGGCGCGATGATTTCAGTCCCGGCCTTGCTCTCGGATGCGATCAAGGCAGGATCCAGGTGGTCGCCGTGGATGTCCGTGATCAAAATCAGGTCGGCCTGGGGCAGACCCGTGAAGACGGCGGGTTTGGCCGGATCGACCACGATGACCTTGCCGCCGGCTTCGATGACCAGAGTTGCATGGAAAACCGGTGTGATCTTGATCGGGCCTGCTGAAGACTTAAAAGTCTGTACGGGCCGCTCCATTTGGGCCTGCGCGGAAACCGCGAACAAGGCCATGGCGGCACAAGAAATGACAGCTAGAATCGATTTCATTTATACACTCCTATCGTTTTTTCCACCCTCGAACGTCCGGAATCTTAGCACGCATGGCTTGGCCCCACAATCTGCGTGTGCGGCGGTGCCCGCCATTCACGGTGATCCTGCGTAGCCGAAGACTGCTTCCATGCGCGCAACCCTTGACGCCTCCGCCGCTCTCCGATACTGTGGCGGCATTTCTCACCCGGCATTGCATTCGTCGATGAGTTCGACGCAAGAAAATGGAGTTTATCGGCCATGTCCCTAAGGTTTCGAGCTGAACAAGTGGGCAGCCTGCTGCGCCCGCTGGAGGTGTTGCGGGCTCGCGCCGCCCACACTGAAGGCCGTCTCAAGCTAGGGACGAGCAGTGGCGCACGGTCGAACTCGTCGTGGAAACCGCTCGCACCGTTTGGAGCACGTCGTCATAGACTATTCGCAAAGTGGGCGGTGGCTTCGCGTATATCGAGCGCTTCTGCCGTTCTGGCCACTTCATCCGCCTCGCGCTATCGAAAATCTAGAGCGAACGGAGGAACGCTATTAGCCAGCTTTTCTGTTGCGGCGTGAGCCGGCGGAATTGCTCGGCCGCCTCTTCGGCCTCACCTTTGTGACGCGTGATAGCGTTCTCGAAGGTGAGGGATTCGCCATCATGCATCAGCCGGTTTCGCTGGCGCACACCCCACAGAGGCGGTGTCCGAATCTTGTCATCCGTATCCTGGCCGCCATTCTGAACGATATCGTCGCCAGTTCCTACATCGTGGAGCAGGAAGTCACCAAAGGGATGGATGATTTTGTTGCCAAGCGACTCCGCCACGTTCAAGGTTCCCCCATTGATGGACCTGCCGGCGGGAGCCGTCACGATGGCACTCACATGACAAGTTACACAGCCACTTTTTTCAAATAGCTGCGCTCCCGCCATCGCAGCGGGTGTGCCTGCGGTCATCAAGTCCCTTGGCGGGGCCTTGGTAGCCCTCATGAATTGGGCAAAAGTCTCCACGTCGTCTCCGGGATTATTAAATGGGGTTCCTGTCCCTTGGCTAAACGAAGACACATCCACGCCGAGCGAGGTTCGTTCGTTGGGAAAAAGGGGAGTCGTGATTCCCATCTCGTTCACGTAGGCATCCGCGGAAAAACTAATCAAACTGGCATGTTGATTTTTCCAGCCGAAGCGCGCCACGCGAGTTTGGTCGGGAGCTTCGAGCAAAGGGACGCGAATCACTTGGCCCGCGATGCGCCCGCGGGTGGCGTTGATCTGGTACCGGGCAATTTCCTCCAGGGTCTCGTCTGCAATGGCCTCCACAAAGCCGTCGCCAAGCACATTCAGCGTGGTCCGGAAGGTTCGAATGTTTTCGCGGTCCGGCACATAGGGCATGGGGACGCCGGGCAAGGCGGCACTGTTAATCAGGGAGCCGCCGGGGGCGTCGACAAATGAGCCGTTCTGTTCACGGTGCCCAGCCCGTAACTCCGTGACCTCGCTGATTCCCCCTGTCACAGGATTGAAGTGACATGATCCGCAAGAGTCTAAGTTGAATAGTGGCCCGAGCCCCTGCTCGGGAGTCTCGTGTTCATTGAACTGGTCCGCGTCGGCGTCATGCTGCCCTTGCAAGACGAAGCCGTTCGTAAGATTGTCAAAGCCGGTTGGCGCCTCTGTGGCAGGCGTACCCGAAGCACCGAATAGAGGAGCGCTCGACCGACCGAAAAAGAAGTTCCTGTCGTGACTCCCTTCGTGCCTGCCGTCCTGCCCTTCCACAGCGCGAGCCAGAACAAAGTACACGACTATTATCATACAAAGAATATTCAATACAAGTATATGCGATTTTTCCATTGAAAAGCCACTCCGCAGCTCACACGGTACATTTCGGAAAGTTCTACGTCTGCTGGCCTGAGGGACAGATTCAGAAGGGGGTAAGGGCTACGCTCAGGGTACTATTGAAGAACTGTCCCTCATATGTAGGGTGATGCCTTTACTTTATTTGATTAACAGGGCAGATTCAGACGGAAGAATTGGGACATCTCAACAACACTCGCTCGTACCATTTAGACTCCTACACGCAATTGGGCAGCCCGGACCAAACGGATAGGGTCTTCATGCCGATCGTTAGCGGAAGGACAAATTACATCCATGAAACCAAGAGAATTTGCGAAGCCCTTCTGTGTAGCGGATGGACTGAGCTTCCGTTTGAAGGACTTTGATCCCGCGGACACACTCAGATTGAAATCCAAGGAGCACGCGCACGTGGCGCTTGAGCGCGGAATCGCCCACCTGTCCGAATTGCAGGAAAAGCTTTTCGCACAGGATCGCTGGGGAATTCTGCTGATCCTGCAGGCCATGGACGCAGCGGGGAAAGACAGCACGATCAAGCACGTCATGTCCGGCGTGAACCCCCAAGGTTGTAGCGTGACATCGTTCAAGGCCCCCTCTGCCGAGGACCTGGACCACGATTTTCTGTGGCGGAACATGCGTTTCCTGCCCGAACGCGGCACCATCGGCATTTTCAATCGCTCCTACTACGAGGAAGTGCTTGTCGTTCGAGTCCACCCGGAGATTTTGTCGCGGGAGAGATTGCCGGCACATCAGGTCTCGGGCAAGATCTGGCAGGAACGCTTTGAAGACATCAACGCGTTCGAGCGCTATCTCAGCCGCAATGGCATCGTTGTCCTGAAGTTCTTCCTGAACGTTTCAAAGAAAGAACAGAAGAAACGCTTCCTGGAACGCCTGGAGGAGCCGGAGAAGAATTGGAAATTTTCCGCAACCGACGTCCTCGAACGGCAGCATTGGGATGAGTACATGGGCGCGTATGAAGAAATGATTCGGAACACAAGCACCAAGTGCGCGCCCTGGTATGTCGTGCCCGCCGACCACAGATGGTTCACGCGCCTCGTCGTGGCGGAAGCCCTCGTCCATGCGCTCGAAAGCTTGGATCTCTCTTTTCCCCAGGTAGATGCGGAGAAACGTAAAGACTTGAAAAAGGCCCGGGCTGCTCTGAAGCATGAGAAGTAAATTTCACAGGTTCCGCTGCCACCCATTACCCAATTTCGTCTTAGAACAAGGTAAATACAACTTTGCCGGGCAACCGGGCATCTGATGATCACGATAGCGACTTTCCATTGAACGCACATACAGACGTCATCGTTATTGGGGCGGGGCCAGCAGGAATCGCAACCGCAATTGCGGCGTGCCAGAAGGGACTTCGGGCTATCGTTCTGGACGCCCGCACGCCACCGATTGACAAACCTTGCGGAGAAGGGTTGTTGCCGCACGGTGTGGCCGCACTGCGCGCTCTCGGAATCCACTTGAATTCCGATATCGCCGTTCCCTTCACCGGAATCCGGTTTACCGGCGAGGGATCCTCCGCTTGCGCGGAGTTCCCAGACGCAACCGGATTTGCGCTGCGGCGCGTCCGGCTGCACCAACTCCTGGTCGAGCGGGCAATCCAGGCGGGCGTGGTTTTCCATTGGGGCACGCGCGTTACAAATGTGGACTCGCGCCATGTCACTGCCGGGGACAGGCGCATTCCTTACACCTGGCTCGCCGGTGCTGACGGGCAGAATTCGACCGTGCGAAGATGGGCGAAGCTTGGTCCGCTGCGCACGAGCAGCAAACGGTTTGGCTTTCGTCAGCACTTTTGGGTGCCCTCCTGGCCGAATCTTGTGGATGTAAACTGGGGCGACTATTGCCAGATGTTGACGACGCCGACCGATGCGCACGAGATCTGCGTGTCTGTGCTCTCCCGCGATGCTGGCCTCCGAATCGGCCAAGCTCTGCCGCTCTTCCCCGCTCTTGCCGAAAAGCTTCGAGGCGCAACGCCCACGACCAAAGAATTGGGAAGCGTGACCTCGTGGAGCCGGCTCCAGGCCGTTACCCGGGGACGCGTGGCGCTGGTCGGTGACGCTTCCGGATCGGTGGACGCCATCGCGGGCCATGGGCTTAGCCTCGCGTTTCAGCAAGCCATCTTTTTGGCCGAGGCGTTCGAACGAGGAGACCTTGCGCACTACGAAGCTGCCCACCGAAAGATCGCAGTCATGCCCACCATCATGACCCGTCTCATGCTCATCATGGAAAGAAGCGCCTGGGTTCGCCGGAGAGCCCTACATTTATTCGAAAACAATCCGGGAGTGTTTTCGAAACTGTTGTCGATTCACACAGCTGCCATTCCGCTTTCATCGCTCGGCGTGGGAGAAATGATCGATTTCGGGTGGAGGCTGTTGAGGAGATGACCGTGATGGCAGCCAAGACCTTGTCTCCCGGAGAAATCCGGGGTCGATTCTTTCTTGCGCTCTTCGTAGCGCTCGCAGTGTTTGTTCTTGCTCCAGCCGGGCGGGCACAGGAATCTGTTGTCCAACTCGACCCGGCGCAAACGAAAATCGAATTCACGCTCAGCGATGTTCTCCATACCGTTCATGGGGCGTTCAAACTCAAGAGCGGCGTGGCTCGATTCGACCCTTCGACAGGCAAGATGAGCGGCTCGATCATCGTGGACGCAACCAGCGGAGAAAGCGGCAATGGGAGCCGCGACCGCAGAATGCATCGCGACATCCTGGAGAGCGGCAAGTTTCCGGAAATCATCTTCACACCTAACATCGTGAAAGGCACACTCGCCCCGCAAGGTCCCTTTCGGGTGGAAGTTTCAGGCCAATTTCGCATGCATGGGCAAGATCACGACGTAACTTTTCCGATTGACGTCCAACCGAACGGGCCGCAGTGGCAGCTCGCTACCCACATCACAGTTCCCTACATCCAGTGGGGACTTAAGAACCCGAGCACGTTCATCTTGCGCGTCAACGATAAGGTGGTAATCGATATACACGCAGTCGGGCAGCTTGTGGGAAGCGAAGCCTCGCGATAAAACACTTCGCACCTGGTAAAGAAAGCGGCCTGGTTCGAACGCCAACACGCAGGCCACCTCTATCAGAAGAGCCTCCATCGGGCAGCAGATTTTCTTGGCTCAAATAGTGAGTCCAGCGGCCCTGGCCGCTTGAGACATGGCACCGAGCAATGGCGCCTCTTCGTTGAGCACCATTTGAATGGGAATTTGTGCCATGAGCGCGCCGAATTTTTCTTTTTCACAGAACGCCCGAAAAAATGCGCCGTCCTCCATTTTCTTGCGAATCTTGACCGCGATCCCTCCGGCGACCCAAACGCCGCCACGAGCAAGAACCTTCAACGCCAAGTTTCCCGCCTCGGCGCCATACATGGCCGTCCAGAGATCAAGCGTCTGGACGCAAACCGGACACTGCCCCTCGAGACCTAACCGCGTGATCTCGGGAGCGGCATCGCCCTCCGGGCCGTCGAAGCCTGGGTGCCGTACGGATGTATCGAGAAATTCGTGCACCGCGCGAAATCCCCGGCCGGACAGGATCAACTCCGCGCTAACGAATTCGTTGCGCTTCTTCAAGTGGCGCAGCAGTTCAATTTCCCGCTCGGTGCGCGGCGCAAAGTCGGTGTGGCCACCCTCTGAACTTGCCACAATGTAGCGATCCCCATTCCAGAAAAGCATGGCCTCACCCAGCCCCGTCCCCGCAGCGATCAGCGCCTGAGTGGATTGCGGCGAAGGCACTCCCCGGTTGAGAGTTGAAATTTCCGATGGCCCCAAAAACGCCAGGCTGTAGCCGGTTGCTTCCAGGTCATTCAGCAAGACGACATGCCCGGTGGCAAGCTGTCCTGACAATGCGGCCCCGTCCACAACCCATGGCAGGTTTGTCACCTTAACGCGATGGTTGATCACAGGCCCCGCCACTCCAAAACCCGCTGCTTCGATCTTTCCCGCGTCGATTTCCTTTGTCCCGCTGGGGATTTCGCTCAAAAATTTCGTGATGATCGCGTCAAAAGAGGAAAACTTGCTGCTTTCATACCGGTATTGGACGATTTGCTGATATTTTTCTTCGCGGACCTGGTACAAGGCGAGATTGCACTTGGTGCCGCCGATATCCCCGGCCAGGATCACGTACCCCTCCCGGGCTCCTCTCGAATCGTCCCTGTAGGTTTCTCTCGCGACGAGCCGGCCGGCTGCGGAGTGGCGGATTCGAGCAAAGCGGCAGCCGCTTCGTCCACCAGGAACAACTTCAAACCGTTGTCGCGAGGCTCGACCTGTTGCGCCGGGTACGGGGGGTCGGCTTTCCCGTCCAGCACGGCGCGGAGGGTCTCCGCCTTGTCCGCACCGACCACGAGAAACACTACGCGCAGCGCTGCGTCAAGCACGGGCAACGTCAGCGTCATGCGGCGGGCGTTGAGTTTCGCAACCATCGGCGTGCTCACCCATCGCGATGTCTGCCGCGTGACGCGCGTGCCGGGGAAAAGTGAAGCCGTGTGGCCATCGGCGCCCATGCCGAGAAGAATCAAATGGAATCGCGGGAAGCCTCGATCGTCGAGTTCCAGATGTTGCCGCAGGACCTCCTCATATTCGTGCGCCGCGCGCCCGATGTTCGCCTTCTCGGCTTCCATGCGGTGCACGTTCGCCTGCGGAATGGGCACGCGGAGAAGCAGTTCGCGACGCGCCATGCCATAGTTGCTGTCTGGATGGCCGGGGGGAACGGTGCGCTCGTCGCTCCAGAAGACGTGCACTTTGGCCCAGTCCACCTGGCCGCGGAACTCGGCCGACGCGAGCAATTCATACATCAATCGCGGGGTGTTGCCTCCCGACAACGCGACGAGGAACTGGCCGTGGCGCGCAATCGACTGCCAGGCAAAATCCACGAAGAGCCGCGCGGCCGCGCGCGCCACCTCGGTTGGGTTCGGATTTACGCGCACGCCGGGCAGGATTTCCCGCGGTACGCCTTTAAGGTTTCCGCCAGTGTCGGCCATCGCGCTCCAGGAGTTCGTCGGCTTCATGAGGACCCCAGGTCCCCGCCGCGTAATTGGGAAACTTCGGTTTGTGCGATTGAAAATACTCGAGAATGGGATTCACCAGCGCCAAGGCGGCTTCGACGCCGTCAGCGCGGTCAAACAGCGTGGCGTCGCCGCGCATGCAGTCATTAATCAAAGTCGCGTACGCGCTGCGCTCGCCGCCTCCAAATTCCTTCTGGTAACTGAAGTCCATCGTCACCGTCTTCAGTTTCATCTCCTGGCCCGGCAGTTTCGCATGGAAAGAAATCGAGATTCCTTCATCGGGCTGGACGTTCAGCACCAAGGTGTTTGTTGAAAGATCCTGTCCGCGAAACACCAGGTGCGGCGCCCGGCGGAACTGAATTGCGATTTCGGTCACGCGGCTCGGCAGGCGTTTCCCCGTGCGCAGGTAAAACGGAACATCGGCCCAGCGCCAGTTGTCGATCTGTACTCTCGCAGCCACGAAGGTTTCTGTCGCCGAACCCGGTTTCACACCCGGCTCTTCCCTGTAGCCCGAAAGCAGTGAGGAGTTCCCAGGCGTGCTTCCGGGACCGTATTGCCCGCGTACAATGCCGGTCTTAATGCTTTCCTCAGTGAAAGGCCGGATCGACTGCAGGACTTTAATCTTTTCATTCCGCACCGCCGTGGCGTCAAATGCAGCGGGAGGTTCCATGGCCACCAGGGACGTCAATTGCAGGACGTGGCTCTGGATCATGTCCCGCGTGGCGCCGGCGGTTTCGTAGAATGCCGCGCGCTGTTCCACGCCGAGCGTTTCCCCTGCGGTAATTTGCACGTGGTCCACGTAATTCCGGTTCCATAGCGGCTCAAAGATTCCATTTCCAAAGCGCAGCACCAAGAGATTCTGCACCGTATCTTTTCCCAGGTAGTGATCGATGCGGTAGACCTGGGGCTCGTCGAATACTTTGAGAACGGCTTGGTTCAGCCTTTGTGCAGAAGCCAGGTCCCGGCCGTACGGCTTTTCGATAATAATCCGCACCCATGATTTTCCGTTTGGATGCTTCGCGAGCCCGGCCTCGTGGAGTTGCTCTATGACCAGGGGATAGACCTCCGGAGGCGTGGCCAGATAGAACAACCGGTTTCCGTTGAGCTTGTGGGCGCGATCGAGTTCATCCAACCGGTGTTTCAGCTTCTCGAACGCTTCGGGGTGATGATATTCACCGGATACGTAGGCAAGGGCCTTGGCGAATTCCTTGCTCTGGTCATCGTTACCCGTGCCGGCATCTGCGAATTTCTTTACAGAATCGATAGCCGACTGCTGGAACGCCTCGTCGGTCATCGGCGTTCGAGCAAATCCGATGATCGCGAATCGCCGCGCCAGGCAATCCTGCGCCGCCAAGCTGTACAGGGCCGGGACCAGCTTCCGGCGCGAAAGATCGCCCGACGCGCCGAAGATGACGATCGTGCACGGGTCCGCAGGGCTGATCGACCCTCTCTTCGCGGGTCCGACGGCCTTGGCGGCCTGTTTGCGCGGCGTCATTTTCGGGTCCTCACTTTTTTGCTGCCGTCTTGATCGCGTGGCCGCCGAACTGCTTTCGCATCGCGGCCAGCAGCTTGTCCGAATACGAATCGGAATCTCGCGACGTCAGCCGCTGCAACAGCGACAGTGTAATCACCGGCGCGGGCACGTCGAGATCGACCGCTTCGGCGACGGTCCAGCGCCCTTCGCCTGAATCCGACACATACGGCGCAATGCCCGCCATCTCGGTATTTTCTTTCAACGCGATGCTGAGCAGGTCCAGAAGCCACGACCGCACCACGCTTCCCGTCCGCCAAATTTCGGCCACCTGGTGCATGTCGAGCGCAAATTCGTTTTTCTTCTTCAGGATCGCGAAACCCTCGGCGTACGCCTGCATCATGCCGTACTCGATGCCGTTGTGCACCATCTTGACGAAGTGTCCCGAGCCGGACGGCCCGACGTGCCCCCAGCCCTTGTCTTTTGCGGGCGCCAGCGTTTCAAGCAGGGGCCGCAAACGCTCCACCGTAGCCTTCTCTCCGCCCACCATCATGGCGTACCCTTCCTTCAGTCCCCAGATCCCGCCGCTGGTGCCGACATCCACGAACGGAAATCCCTGGCCCTTCAAGCTCTTCGCGCGCCGTTGCGTGTCCTTGTAATTGCTGTTCCCGCCGTCAATCAAAATGTCGTCCTTCGAAAGGTGCGGCGTGAGCGCAGCAATCGTCTCGTCGACCGGCGCGCCCGAAGGAACCATAATCCACACGGCTCGAGGCCGCGCGAGCTTTCCCGCAAGGCTCGCCAACGAATCGGCGCCCTCGGCGCCCGCCGACACAACACGCGCCACGGCCGCCGCGTCACGATCGTAACCCACTGGGCGATGCCCGCCGCGCACCAGGCGCTCCACCATGTTCGCGCCCATGCGCCCCAGTCCGACCATTCCGAGTTCCATGTCTGCCTCCGAATTACTTCCCGGCCACGGTCACGCCGTTGGCCGCCAGGTCCTGCCGCAACTGCGCCGCGGTTTGAAAATGAATCGTACGCATCCCGATTTGCCGCGCACACTCCAGATTCAACGCCCGGTCATCAATGAACAAACATTCCTCCGGGCGGCGCTGGGTTACTTCGAGCGCCAGCCGGTAAATTCCTTCGTCGGGTTTCCTGATGCGGACGAAGCAGGAGCTGAAAAAAGCCTCAAACTCCCGGCGCAGGTTGAATTGTTCAATCCTTTTCATGTTGAGCTCGAGCGGCTCGTTGTTGATCGTCGCAAGCAGGTACTTTCCCGCCCGCGCCACGCCAGAAAGAACCGCGCGCGATTCCGGAAACTCCTGCGACTGCGCGAAGATAAAAGCGGTGAATTCGTCCCGTGTGAACGCGCGCTTGCGATAGAAAACGGTGCGCTGGAGGTAGGTATCAAGCGTAATCTGGCCTGTTTCAAATGCAGGACTCGCCAACTCATGCCGGTCCTGAAAATCCTCCCAATCCAGCCCGAACTTTTTTGCGGCCTCGGCGCGGGCGGCGCGGTCCCAACCGTTCGAGAGAATTACTCCGCCGACATCCCAGAACAGCGCCGTCACGTCCGCCATAGCGCCTCCCCGCCTGACTGCCCCGCAGGCCCAGCTATTGTAAGCGAACCTGGCGGACAAGGGCTGCTCTCTTCCACCGGCGTTTCCTTGCAAGATCCCATCCTAATATCCCACACCTCACCGGTTTGGATTTCCCCCGGACTTGCAGTATCGTATGTGGGTCAATCGCGCGATCTGTTTGACGGAGGATGCAAATGGCGGATGATTCCTGTGGACCGACAAAACCCGCGGCTTCAAGCGAGCCTGCCAAGCCCGGGGCGCGTGTCGTCCATTGCGTGAAATTCGGCAAAGACATGCCCGGCCTCGAACGCATTCCCTGGAAAGGCGATCTGGGCAAGCGTGTGTACGAGAATGTTTCGCAGGAAGCCTGGAAATTGTGGATCGAGCACTCGAAAATGCTGATGAACGAGTACCGTCTGAATCCACTTGACCCTCAATCTCAGAAAATCATGGAAGAGCAGATGGAGCAGTTCTTCTTCGGTGAAGGCGCGAAGCTGCCCGAAGGATACGTCGCGCCCAGAGCCAAGGGTTAGATCGCTATTCCCGCATCCGGGAGTTTTCGCGTCACCGGATGCTCCACCGGCAGCCGCGGCACAATCTCAAATTTCAGATAACTGTGCGCGAGACGAAGTGCCGCTTCGACTTCGGCCGGGGACGATCCTCGCGCGAAAATGAATCCAAGATAGCTTGATCCCTCCGGCCACGCAGCGATGAAGTCATGCAGGCGCGCCGTGATTTGCACATCTTCGATGCCCGGAGTCGCGCGAGCCTGCTCTTCTCCCTCGATCTTTTCGAACACTCCCGTTGTGGGCACTGGGATCATCATCACGCCCGATGCATCGGCTTCGCGTTCGAGATCGCTGCCATCCATTCCGAGCGCATGCCGTACGAGCAATTCTTCGAGCAGAATTCGTTCCGGTCCAAATCGCAGCGCGCGTGAACACAGACCGCCGATCGGTCTCGGCGCTGCTTCAAGCACCCACGGTCCCTGTTCATTCACGCGAAATTCGGCGTGCACCGGTCCGTGTTCGAGTCCCAACGCTCGAACCGTCGCCGCAGCGCAGTCCGCGATGCGTTCCTGCATCTCTTCCGGCAGGCGCGAAGGCGTGACGTAAATCGTTTCTTCGAAATAGGGTCCCTCCAGCGGGCCCGGCTTGTCAAAAATCGCAAGAATTCGCAGCCTTCCTCGAGTCAGCAGGCCTTCGACCGCCACCTCCGCGCCGGATATGTATCGTTCCACAAGCAAACGGTCGAGTTCCGCCTCGTGCATTACCTGAATCTCCGGCGACTCCAGTAATGTCCGGATCCGTCCCACAGCCGCCCGGAATTCCTCTGTATTGTTTGCGCGGATTACACCCTGGCTCGCTGCCAGTCGCAGCGGTTTGACAACGCATGGGAATGAAACGCGCGGGAGAATGCGCTCCAGCGGTTTGTCAAGGCGAAAGGAGAAAAATCCGGGTATTGGGAGACCCGCTTCCCGCAAGACTTCGCGCTGCCGGAGTTTACTGCGGCAATTCTCGACGGCCTCGGGACCGTTATAGATCAGACCAAGAGCACGCGCAGCGTATGCGGCCGTCGTGGTCGGCCGATCGCCCAGAGCAATCAGGCCGTCCACCGGCCGCACGAGCGACTGCTTGACGATGCGCCGCGCGGCCTCTTCTGGTTGATCGAAGTGCAGCGCGATCGCACCGTCGGACCACGGGTCTTCGAGCTGGTGGCAACGGTCGCTCGCAAACACAACTTCGACGCCCAGCGCGCGCGCAGCTTCAGCGAAGCTGCGCGTTTGGTAACCGAGCTTGCTCGCGAGGATCAGGAGACGGCTCATGAGAGTTTGGAAGAAGCTACCTCAAGACTGTAAGATGACTCAAAACCGACTCAGCTTCAGAGGCGGAAAAAATCTACGCAACAGTGCCGCTAGCCCCTTTCCGTCAGCGGCTAAAGCCGCTCTTCTCCAACCTGCTTATGGCACGGCTGAAGCCGTGCCCCACAAACATGGACATAGGAAGAGGTTTTGTGGGTCGCGGCTTCAGCCGCAACATCACACTCGCAAAAAAACAGGGCTTTAGCCCCTGAAGCCATCAAACTCAATCGTAGAGCCACTGATTTTCACCCGCATCAAACAAATTGATCCGCCTTGGCGACCGCTTCGTTCACCTTCCCGATGGAAACGAACTGATCATTCATCGGCTCGGCGCAGCAGTACCAGGGTTCGTCCAGGAACGGCACCGGCGTGCCTTTCGCTTGAGAAGGAGGAATGCCGACCAACTCCCTGTTCCCGGCTGCCACGCGCGCGGCGCGCCGTATGTGCTCGAAGATTTCCGTGCGCGAGAGCTTGCGCTTTTCTCCGCGTTGCACGATCTCGGAAATTTCGCGGCAGAGGGCCTCCACGCGGGCATCCTCATGCTTCCACGGGAAAACGAGCGCCGCGGAATCAAACGGCCTCACCATTGCCCGCACATCCGGCAATTCGAGAAGCCGCGAGCCCGCGGGAATCAGCAGCCGGATGGCAAGTTGGATGGGAGCGACGTTTTCGCGCAGCTCCAGCTGCGCGATCACGTCCAGCAGATCGTCGTAACCCTCCAGCGTCGTCCACGGCGTGAACGGCACGAACGTGGGCAGCAGCGTCATGCTCAATTCTCGAAATCGCGCGGCGACCGCGAGGAAATCGGCGCGCGTATGGCCCTTGTCGAACTCTTCGAGCACCTGATCATCCACCGATTCCACCGCGCTAATGATGAATAGGCATCCTGTGTCGCGCAGTGTTGCCAGATGGATTTCATGCTTCCGCAGGTGTTCGATCTTGATCGTCACGTCGTAACTGAGTTGCGGGAATTCGCGATGCATGGCTCCAACGATCGAAAGCGCGTGCGCAGGACCGTTGAAAAAATCTGGATCGCCAAACGAAATGTGCTGCGCACCCGCAGCCACCTGCTGCCGGATATCTGCGAGCACGACCTCGCGCTCGACCACGCGAAATGCGCCGTTGTACACCGGCACGATCGGGCAGTGCCGGCAGAGATGCTTACAGCCGCGCGTCGCCTCGGTCGAGCCTGCAATCCGTTGTTCGCCGCCGGGCATCACGACGCGCGCATATTTCGCCAGTTCCGGCATTCCCGCCCGGTCGGGCACAAGGAATTTCTGCCGCGCGAGCGAAATGACGGGTTCCCGCTGCGCCATCTCACGATCGTCGTTCGATGCGCCTCGCTGCAAACGTGCCGCGAGATTCGCGAGCCCTTCTTCGAATTCGCCGCCGAGAATCGTGCCCACGCCAAGCCCGCGCAGGTAGGCCTCATTCACTGGCGCGTAGAGGCCGTAGAAGCAAATGTGCGCGCGTGAGTTCAGGCTGCGGACCGCAGCGATCAGCCCGGCGGCGAGACGCGTGGCCGTGTGCATCGGCACGTAGAACGCGATCAACTCCGCGGCGCGGATTGCTGCCTCATCGAGCGCTTCACGCGAAAGATCGAGGCACGCGACCTCGTGCCCCCGAGCGCGCAGCCACGCCGCCGGCGATGCCAGGCCAAACGGCTGCCTGCCAAGTTCATACGTCGAGATGAGAACGATGTTCACTCGGTCGCCAGCGTAGCAGTTTCTATTCTATCTGAATCGGGACGCGGCGCGGTCAAACTCGAAAAAACTCCCAGACTGCACGGAGGACCTGGAATGCGCTATGATTGTGGTCCTGCAATACACCAGAAAGGAACGATAGCAGAATGGCTCCCGCATCCAAGAACTCCTTCGGCACGCGTGAAACACTTCAGGTCGACGGCAAGGGCTATGAAATTTTCAGGTTGAGCGCGCTAGAGAAAAAGGGAGTGGGTCATGCCGCCCAGCTACCCTTCTCGCTCCGGGTGCTGCTTGAAAACCTTCTGCGCCAGGAGGACGGACGCTTCGTCCACTCCGAAGACATCGAGGCGCTGGCGAGCTGGGATCCGAAGGCCTCGACGCAGAAGGAAATTTCCTTCATGCCCGCGCGCGTCCTGTTGCAGGACTTCACCGGAGTGCCATGCGTCGTCGATCTCGCAGCGATGCGCGACGCTGTCCGCCGCCTCGGCGGCGATCCGAAGAAGGTAAATCCGCTTCTGCCCGCGGAACTCGTGATCGATCACTCGGTGCAAGTGGACAGGGCCGGCTCGGACATGGCCTTCGCGTTCAACGCCGAACTCGAATTCCATCGCAACGTCGAGCGGTACGCCTTCCTGCGATGGGGACAAACGGCGTTCGACAATTTCAAGGTTGTTCCGCCGGATACAGGCATCGTCCATCAAATAAACCTCGAATATCTTGCGCGCGTCGTGTTTGACGCCACGGTGGAAGGCAAGACGCAGGCGTTTCCCGATTCGCTGGTCGGCACGGACTCGCACACGACAATGATTAACGGTCTCGGCGTCTTCGGCTGGGGTGTCGGCGGCATTGAAGCAGAGGCCGCGATGCTGGGCCAGCCGCTTTCGCTGCTGATCCCCGAAGTCGTCGGCTTCAAGCTCCACGGCCGGCTGCCCGAGGGCGCGACGGCCACGGACCTGGTGTTGATCGTCACCGAAATCTTGCGCAAGAAGGGCGTCGTAGGAAAATTCGTCGAATTCTACGGCACGGGGCTCTCCAGCCTGAGCCTGCCGGATCGCGCGACGATCGCGAACATGGCTCCCGAATACGGCGCCACGATGGGATTCTTCCCCGTGGATGCGGAGACATTGGCCTATTTGCGCTTTACGGGGCGGGACGCCGCGCGCGTCCGCCTGGTGGAGGAGTACACAAAGGCGCAAGGCATTTTCCGGACCGACGCCACGCCCGATCCAGTCTACACCGACAAGTTGGAGCTGGACCTCGCCAGCGTCGAGCCAACGCTTGCCGGGCCGAAGCGCCCGCAGGACCGCGTCCCGCTGCGGCAGGCGAAAGCGTCGTTCGAAAAGTCGCTCGAGGGCGCCGCGCAAAAGCACGTCGCCGTGCGGAACAACGGCGACAAGTTCGAGCTTTCGAACGGCTCAGTCGTCATCGCCGCGATCACGAGCTGCACGAATACGTCGAATCCGTCATTGATGCTGGGGGCCGGCCTGATCGCGAAAAAGGCGGTCGAGCGCGGCCTGCACAGCAAACCCTGGGTGAAAACCAGTCTGGCGCCGGGTTCGAAAGTCGTGACCGATTATCTCGCGGCCGCGGGCCTGGCAAAATATCTCAACGAGCTTGGCTTCCAACTGGTGGGCTACGGCTGCACCACGTGTATCGGCAACAGCGGCCCGCTCGAAGAGCACATCGGCGCGGCCATCAAGGAAAACAGCCTCGTCGCCGTTTCCGTGCTGAGCGGAAACCGCAATTTCGAGGGTCGCATTCATCCGCTGGTGCGCGCGAATTATCTGGCGTCCCCGCCGCTGGTGGTCGCATACGCCCTGGCGGGCCGCATGGATTTCGACATGGCCACCGAATCGCTTGGAAACGATAAGAATGGGAAGCCGGTATTCTTGCGCGAGATCTGGCCTTCGCCGCAGGAGATCGAATCCACCGTGCGCGCGAGCGTGACAACCGCTATGTATCACAAAGAGTACGGTGAAGTGTTCCGGGGCGACTCCAGCTGGCGCGGCCTGAGAGTGCCCGAGGGCGATATCTACGCGTGGGACGCGAAGTCCACGTACATCAAGTCCCCGCCGTTCTTCGATGGGATTTCGAAAACACCGGCGCCGCTCTCTGACATTCGCCGCGCGCGTGTGCTGGCAATGCTCGGCCACAGCATCACAACGGATCACATCTCGCCTGCCGGTTCGATTGGCGCCGACAGCCCGGCCGGAAAATGGCTCATCGCGCAGGGCGTGAAGCCGGCGGACTTCAACTCCTATGGCGCGCGTCGCGGCAACCACGAAGTGATGATGCGCGGGACGTTTGCGAACATCCGCCTGCGCAACCAACTCGCCCCCGGCACCGAGGGCGGCTGGACCGTGCACGTGCCCGACGGCGAGAAGATGACGATTTACGATGCGTCGATGAAATACCAGAAAGACGGCGTGCCGCTGATCGTGCTCGGCGGCAAAGAATACGGATCGGGATCGTCGCGCGACTGGGCGGCAAAGGGCACGCTGCTGCTCGGTGTGCGCGCGGTGATCGCAGAAAGCTACGAACGCATCCACCGCAGCAATCTGCTGGGCATGGGCGTGCTACCGCTCCAATATCGCGCGGGCGAAACGGCGCAGTCGCTGGGCCTGACCGGGTTCGAAGAGTTCACCATCGAGGACGTCGCAAAACTCGCTCCCGGGCTGATGCTCGAGGTCCGTGGCCGCGACGAGCACGGCACGGAAAAAGTGTTCCAGACGATCGCTCGCGCCGATACGCCCGAGGAAGTCAACTATTACCGCCACGGTGGGATATTGCCGTACGTCATGCGGCAAATGCTCTAGCGCTGTGCGCGGCATCGCGATAGATTCTACGCCGCCCGGTTCTCACTGATCCGGGCGGCGATTTGTTTCAGCCTGTGCCTTCAGAAGGAGGACCATCATGCCTCGAAAATTGAATCGAAGGGAATGGGTGAAGGGGGGAGCAGGCGCCTCCCTTGCCTCGATGGCACTTGTTCCGGCAGTGGCGGGCGCGGCCATGCAGAGTTCGAATCCCGCGCCACAGGTGCAAGGTGTGGACATGTCCCACGAGTGCACCGTCGCGGACCTGGAACACTACCACCTGGAATTTGAAAATGAATATGTCAGGGTGATCCGCTGCCGGATCCCCGGACGGGACAAGGTCAAAATGCACAATCATCCTTTTGGGTCCGTGGTCATATTCATGGGCGAGAACGTCACCGATCAGTTGTATGAGTACCTCCGAGTGGACGTCAAGGCAGCTCTGCCGAAGCGAGCATAGAAAACTGGTTGCTGTCCGAGCTTCGCAATGTAGGGAGTCACCGATGCGCCCGCGAATTATTTTTCTTTGCTTTTTAGCGCTCTCCATCGCCTTTCTGGCAGCCACGACGCCGGAAACAGCGGCGCAATACCCGCAGCCCGGACCACCGCGTGTGATCGCCATCAAGGCGGGCAAGCTGGTCGATCCAGAAAAGGGAACGACGGCAGCGAATCAGATCATCGTGGTGCGAGGGCAAAAGATCGACGCCGTCGGCGCAAACGTGCCGGTCCCGGCGGACGCGCAAATCATTGACCTTTCCAAATCAACTATTCTTCCGGGTCTGTTCGATGCACACACGCATCTGTGCATGACTGTCAAGAAACAGCGTGACGCTGGAAATTACTACATCACGACTCTGCTGGACCCGACGCCCTACCGCGCCATCGAAGGTGTAGCGAACGCGCGGGACATGCTGGCGGCAGGATTTACGACCATCCGCGATGTTGGCAACGCGGGCAACTACGCCGACACGGCGCTGCGCGTGGCCATCGAGCGCGGCCTGGTGCCGGGACCGACAATGTTGAACGCCGGACGCATCATCGCGCCATACGGCGGACAATTTCACCTGCAACCAGAGAAAAAGGACCTCGCGACTCCGGAATATATTTTCGCCGATACGCGCGACGAAATGGTCAAGGCCATTCGCGAGAACATCCATTATGGCGCGACCGTGATTAAAATCGTCGTCGACGACCAGAAGTACATTTACAGCGTCGATGACATCCGCTTCATGGTCGAGGAAACACACCGCGCTGGCCTGAAACTTGCGGCGCATTGCTGGACGCAAGCCGGCGCTCACAACGCCGCCGAGGCGGGTGTAGATTCGATCGAGCACGGCCAGATGATGACCAACGACGATCTGCAGTTGGCGAAGAAAAATCATGTTGTGCTGGTCGGGACGGACTTCACCGAAATTGCCGCACGCGAAACCGGCTTTCCGGAGCTCCACAAGGTCTTTGTGGACCGCTTGAAGCGCGCCTACCAGATCGGCGTAACTATGGCGTTCGGCACTGACGTAATCAATATCGTGCCCGGAGAAACTCGCGGCACGCAGGCATCCGAGTATGTGAATTCCTGGGCTGAAGCGGGCGTGCCGACAAAAGACACGCTGCAGGCAATGACCATCAATGCGGCGCGCCTGCTGGGCGTGGACCGCGAACGCGGCGCGATCCGGCCAGGCCTTGCGGCCGACATCATCGCAATGCCGGGGAATCCGCTCGAAAACATCCAGGCGGTCCGCAAAGTATCGTTCGTGATGAAGGATGGAACCGTATTCAAGAGCGAGTGAGACATCTGTTTCCGCCGGTGCCTCGCGGGGCCGCCAGGCCATCCGCTTAACGATTCCGCAACACGCAAATCGCAGCAAACCAGCCAATTTCTATCCGTATTAAGCCGATTTGACATAACGGTTCTAAATAACCTAAAACGTATACCGGCGGAAGCGGCGGTGGCAAGCTTCCTCCGCGCCATTCCTGGGAGACACGCGCTTGCGAGTCAGATTCGCTTGGTTCTTGTCCGTCCTGTGCGCCCTTTCCTTGCCCGCCGCGGCGTTCGCACAAGCCGGGAGCGGAGAATTGACAGGTGAAGTTCGCGACCCATCGGCGGGGCTGGTCGTGACCGCCCAGGTCACGCTGGTCCAAGTCCAGACGGCCCTGACGTACGCGTCAACGACCACAAATGGAGGAGTTTACGAATTCTCGAGTTTGAAACCCGGGCGCTACACGCTGGCGGTCGAAGCGAGCGGATTCAAGCGTTTCGTTCGTGAAGGAATCAGCGTGGCGACGGGAGAGCGCGTGCGCGTGGATGTGGCGCTCACGATCGGGAGTATATCCGAGAGCGTTAAGGTGACGGCGAACGCTTCCCCGCTACGCACCGAATCCGCAACGGTGGGCCAGATCATTGGCAACGAGGCGATTGTAGCCCTACCGCTCAATGGTCGCAATTTCGTGAGTCTGGCTGGTCTTGCGGCTGGGGTGGCTCTGCCGCCGGCCTCTACACCACTCCCGCGGCTCAACGGCAGCCGTCCGCGGACGAACGAATACATGTACGACGGCATCTCCGTGCTGCAGCCCGAACCAGGGCAGGTCGCTTTCGTCCCCATTATTGATGCGATTCAGGAATTCAACCTGCAGACGAACGGCGCATCGGCTGAATTCGGCCGGTTCAATGGCGGCGTCATCAACCTCACGACAAAATCCGGAACGAATCAATTTCACGGCTCGGTATTTGAATTCCTGCGCAATGAAGCGCTGAATGCGCGCAACCTGTTCGCTCCTGCCGCGGCTTCAA
Source organism: Terriglobia bacterium (assembly GCA_041488495.1). Classification (GTDB taxonomy): domain Bacteria; phylum Acidobacteriota; class Terriglobia; order Acidiferrales; family UBA7541; genus Palsa-360. The sequence goes on along the minus strand of JBGPPL010000009.1, from coordinate 65,485 downwards.
TCCCGAAGAAGCCTGAGTTCCGTAGAAATCAGTTCGGATTCGTCGCGGGTGGGCCGATCATTCATGATAAGACATTTTTCTTCGTGGATTATCAGGGGACGCGGCAGCTCATCGGCCGCGTGGTCACTTCGACTGTGCCTACTCTGGCCGAACGCGGCGGGGATTTTTCCGCGCTCCTGGGCGCAAACTTGGGGTTCAACGTAACTGATACAGACGGAAACTCGGTTCCAGCCCGCGCGGGAATGATCTTTTGCCCGCCAGACCATGCCGCCTGGGCGGGCAACAAAATCCCCGTGTCCAGCTTCGATACGGAAGCAGCGTCGTTGCTCAGTCTCTATCCGCAGCCGACTTCTTCGGGGGCCGCGAACAATTTCACCCGCGTCGGGAATGAGCCGGACACGCAGAACCAGTTCGATATCCGCGTCGATCACCGATTCTCAGGCAGCGATCAGGTCTTCGGACGGTACTCCTACGCCAAGGATTTCACCCAACCCGTGACGCCGCTGCCCGATGGCTATGGAAACGTGACGACGGGCGCTTCCACCGGCCCGCAGGACACACTGGGCCAGTCGTTCGCGTCGAACTACCTGCACATCTTTTCTCCCGCGCTGACGAACGAGGTGCGTACGGGCTACACGCGTCGCTCGGTGAACCGCCGGGGACTGCTGCTCAGCCAAACTCCGTCACAGGGCCTGAATCTGCCGGGGATTCCCACGAACGCGGCATTCAACAACGAACTGCCGACGTTCGTGGTCAGCGGGTTCCAGCAGCTCGGCCCGCAAGCGAACGTGAATTCTATCTTTCGAACCGACGTCACAGAAATTGCCGATACGGTTTCTTACGTGCACGGGCGGCACGCGATCCGGTTCGGCATCGACAACCGGATCTCACGCCTTGACGTGATTCAGCCGCCGTCGCCGACCGGTTCGTTTATATTCAATACTCTTTTCACGGGTAACTCGCTGGCAAGCTTCCTGCTCGGCCAGGTGCAATCGTTTTCGATCGACCTGCAGCAGAAAATGCTGCGGCCGCGCGCGTGGTTCCAGGAATGGTTCGTCCAGGACAACTGGAAGGCAACGAGCCGCCTGACGCTGACCGGCGGCGTTCGCTACACGCTGAACTTCCCTTCGACGGAAGCAGACAACCAGGGCGCAGTCTTCAATCTGCAGACGCAGCAACTTCAATACCTGGGCCAGAACGGCTTCCCACGCTCGGCGCGAACACTGCACTGGGAGAATCTAGGGCCACGGGTGGGCATTGCTTATCGCCTCACGGACAAGACCGTCATTCGCTCAGGCTACGCGGTGGTGTTCTTTGACCAGTCCGGAATCACGACGCCCTTCACGAATCCGGCGTTCCCTTTTATCCAGACGGTTACGCAAAGCAATTTGAACAACTCTACTCCTGCATTTGTTCTTGCCAATGGACCGACAGCGCAGCCAATTCCACTCACACCGGGCGCGGGGTTAGGACTGAGCGTCTATTCCGCAGACCGGACACTCGGGTCCGGCTATGTGCAGCAATGGAATCTCGCCATCCAGCGCGAACTGGCGCACGACCTGTCGTTTGAGATTGCCTACACCGGGTCGAAGGCGACGCACCTCGGCGTTCCGGACTACAACCTCAATCAGCTCACGGCGGCTCAACTCGCGCAGGGCAGCAGCCTGCAACAATCAGTGACAAATCCCTTTGCTGGACAGATCCCTTCGAACCCCTCGCTGAACGGGCCCACCATACCGCAGGCGCAGCTTCTGAAACCCTATCCGGAGTTCCAAAATGTGATCTTGTACCGCAACAACATCGGGAACTCAAACTACAATGGGGTGGAAGTCAAACTGGAAAAGCGGTTTTCGAGCGGGTCGACGTTCCTGGTCAGCTACGCGCATTCGAAGCTGATCGACGACGCATCGTCGGTGTTTGATGCCTCGATCGGCCTCGGATCGGTGGCCAGTTTCCCCGTGGCGGACAGCTACAACCGCAAGCTGGAGCGCGAAGTTTCGAGCGGCGACATCCCAAACGTCACGGCGATCAGCTACACCTATGATCTTCCCATCGGCCCGAGCCACCGGCTCCATCCCACAGGAGCCGCCGGAAAATTTGCGAATGGATGGCAAGTCGCGGGAATCGTGTCGCTCGAATCGGGTCTTCCGCTGGCCGTGACGCAGACGACCAATTTCAACGCCTTCGCCGGATTCGCCACGCAGCGGCCCAACTGTGTCGCCGGCACGGCGCTGCCCGCTTCGCAGAGAAGCGCGCCGGCGTTCTTCAACGTGAACGCATTTCAGACCGCGCCGGCCTTCACGCTCGGCACGTGCTCGCGCAACCCGGTCCGTGGCCCCGCATACCGCGATGCGGACCTCGCTTTGATCAAGCACACCAACATCGGCGAGCGGGTGAGCGTGGACATCCGCGCGGAAATTTTCAATCTGACGAATATGCCGCCGCTGGGCGCGCCAAACGTCACTGTCGGAAGTTCTGCATTCGGCACGATCACATCGGCAGGCGACCCGCGCGTGGTCCAATTGGCACTGAAATTCAACTTCTAGCGAGCAGCAACGCGATCGGTGAGCGCTGGGAATCAAGTGACGATGTTCGGATAGAGCCTCGTCGCCACGGAGACCACGACAACCAGCGCGACAGCTTGCATCAGGAAGTCGACTCCCAGGCCAAACGAACTTCCACCGCCAACGACCATGAGGCTCCGAAGGGCGTCCACCTGATAGGTGAGCGGGTTTGCTCTCGATATGATCCGGAGCCAGGAAGGCATCAGACTGAGCGGGTAGATCGCGTTACTCGCGAAAAATAGAGGCATGGTCAGCACCTGGCCGATCCCCATGAACCGCTCGCGCGATTTCACCAAACACGCAACGATGAGAGAGAACGTGGAAAAGACGGCCGAGCCCAGCATGACAGCCAGCACGACGCCCGCCAGCGCGAACACTCCGAAACGAAGTTGGACGTGCAGCAGGAAAGCGATCGCGTATACGAACAGCATCTGGCACAAGCTGCGCGCCGTCGAGGAAAGCGCTCTTCCCAGCACCAGCGTGCTCCGCGGCGCGGGACTTACCAGAAATTTCTGCACGATTCCCAGATCCCGCTCCCAGATCAAAGAAATCCCATAGAAAATCGCGCCAAACAGGACACTCTGCGCCAGGATCCCGGGCGACATGAAATCCAGATAGCTGATGCCGCCAGTGGGGATCGCGCGCGTGCGGTTAAAAACCTGGCCAAAAATCAGGAGCCAGAGGACCGGCTGAACCATACGAGTGAAGAGTTCAACAGGGTCGTGGATGAGCTTGCGCACGTCGGCTTCGGCGACGGCCATGGTCTGGCGCAGGTAGTTCGCACCGGGAAATGGCTCAGCCCAGTCGCTGCGTTGTGAGTCGGGTGCGTGCGGCATCTCTTAGCTCGCCTCCTTCCGAGATTGTGGCGCCCGTGAAGTAAATGAAAACGTCATCCATCGTGGCCGCAGCGCCTACTTGCGCCTTAAGCGCTGCAGGCGTGTCCATGGCGGCCAGTACTCCGCGATGCATGACCGCCACCATGTCACAAAGGTGATCTGCCTCTTCCATATCGTGCGTGGTCATCAGGATTGTCGTGCCGAATTCGCGCCGCAGTTCGCTGATCCGTTCCCAAACGGCGCGCTTGGCGGATGGGTCGAGGCCCACGGTAGGCTCGTCGAGAAACAGAACGCTCGGCCGGTGCAGCATCGATTGCGCGATTTCAAGGCGCCGAACCATCCCGCCGGAATATTCGCGCACGAGTTTGTCTCTGACGTGCGCCAACTCCATGAATTCGAGGGCTTCCGCAATCCAGCGAGTGCGTTCTGATCGGGGAATACCGTAGAGCTTCGCGGAAATCAGCAGGTTTTCGTATCCGGTCAGATCCCCGTCGGCAGACAACATCTGAGAAACGTATCCGATCTTTCGCCGCACCGCCTCTGGGTGTTGCACCAGGTCAAATCCGGCGATCCTCGCGGTTCCTTCGCTTGGCGGAAGCAGCGTGGTCAGCATCTTGATCAGCGTGCTTTTGCCGGCGCCATTCGGCCCAAGCAAGCCAAACGTCGCGCCGGATTCGCATGAAAACGTCAGGTGGTCGACTGCGACGAGCGAACCAAATCGTCGTGTCAGGGAGAGAACTTCGATATCATTCGCGCCGGGGGAATTTTCCATAGCCTTGTCGAGTCTACCTCCGAGACGGGTTTGATGCGATAGACGATCGCGCGGGCATACACTGCGAAGATGCAATGGCGAAGATCCGTGGTCTCCAAATGTAGGCACGAGAATCCCCAACCCAAAATGAAACTTCTGCTGCCGTGGGACGTCCATTAAAAGAAAGTAGGATACAGTATTGGTGTGGGACCTCCTGGAAGGGAGTACGAAATGATGCGTGTCGAGATCCGTTGCATTCTCGGGCTTTTACTGGCGCTATGGATTGCAGCCACTGGGCCAGCGGGAGCCGCACAGGCGCCCGCCGATGCTGCCCCCACACGGAGCGTGCAAATTCCCATCCAGCAAGTCACGTTGAAAAACGGCTTACGCGTCGTGCTCTCGGAAGATCACGCGGCGCCGACTGTGTCGTTGTGCGTGACGTTTGACGTCGGCTCCCGAAACGAGCAGCCTGGCCACACGGGGTTTGCACATCTTTTCGAACACATGATGTTCCAGGGCTCGCAAAACGTGGGCAAGGGCGAGCATTTGATTCTGGTGCGTGTCAATGGCGGCGATGGGAACGGCACGACCAACGACGATTCCACGAATTATTACGAACGCGTCCCGGCAAACCAGTTGGACATGACGCTGTTCCTGGAATCCGACCGCATGCGGGCGCTCCGGATCACTCCGGCGAACCTCGACAACCAGCGGAAAACAGTGCAGGAAGAGCGGCGGCTGCGAGTGGATAACCAGCCGTACGGAAAGACGGGTGAAATTGTCGAAGAACTGGCCTACGACAATTTTGCGTACAAACACTCGACGATTGGGTCCATGGCGGATCTCAACGCAGCGAGCTTGGAGGACGTAGCGCAGTTTTTCAAGACGTACTACGCACCGAACAATGCTGTGCTGACGCTTGTGGGGAATTTCAAGACTCCCGAAGCCTTGGAAAAAATCAAGAAATACTTCGAGGACATTCCGGCGCAGCCCGCGCCGCCGCCGGTGAACATGACCGAGCCCGTACAGACAGCGGAACGCAGAACGGCGGTTGAGGATTTGTTTGCGCGCCTGCCACGCCTCGACATTGTCTACAAGGCTGTCCCCGCAAACACGCCCGATTGGTATGCGCTTGACATGCTCGGCGATATTTTGTTCGGGGGGCCGTCTTCGCGGCTCTACCAGAAGCTGGTAAAGGAAAAAGCGGTGGCGCTGCAAGTGGCGGGGGGAATCGACTTGCGGCGCGGCCCCGCGCTATTTCAGGCCTTTGCCTCGATGAAACCGGGGCAGAACGCAGCAGAGGTCGAGAGACTGATTTACGAGGAGTTCGAACACGTCAAGACCGATGGTGTGACAGTCGCGGAGCTCGAAAAAATACGCATACAGGACCGGCTGCAGCAGGCTGAGTCGCTGACGAACACGCTGAATCGCGCACGGATGCTGGGACGATACGCGGTGTACTTCCACGATCCGAATTTAGTCAATACGACACTCGCAAACTACAGCGAAATCACACCGGCTGACATCCAGCGCGTGGCTCGCCAATACCTGGGAGAAACGCAGCGCACGGTTGTATTGACCACTCCAAAAGCACAGACGCAGGCGGCGCCGGCCCGCTAAGGGCCCGGAGGAAATCCGATGAGATTCAATGGGAGGATGAAATCCTTGATGTGGACGGCCACGACCGCTGCCGTGATGGCTGCGACCGCGACGGGCTGGAGCCAGAGTGAACCGGTCCAGGACAAGTCAATTCCAACGAGCAAGGTCGAGCGGCTGAATCGCGCGCCGGTTTCCAAGGAAATCCTACGGGTGAAGCTGCCCCGTCCCGTCGAAGCGACGCTTTCGAATGGAATCAATGTGATGATCCTTGAGGATCATCGCTTCCCGCTGGTTACTGTGCAATTCGACATCAACGGCGCGGGCCCTCTCTATGAGCCGCGAAACCAGCCCGGACTGGCCGGAGCAACGGCGCGGATGCTGGAAGAAGGCACGAAAACGAGCACGAGCAAGCAAATTGCCGAGCAAATCGGCTCGCTGGGCGCGTCGCTTTCCGCTTCCGCGGGATTCGGTTCCGGGTCCACCATTTTGGCCGCTTCGGGGTTGTCGGACACTTTCGAACAGTGGTTCGCGCTGGCGAAGGACGTCCTCCTCCATCCCAACTTTCCGGCTGACGAGTTGGCTCAATACAAAGCGCGTGCAAAACTGGCGCTTCTGCAACAGCGCTCGCAGCCCAATTTTCTGGCGAATCAAACATTGAACCGCGCATTGTACGGCGACTACCCTGCCGCTGTCGTGTCGGCTACGCCCGAGTCGGTTGATTCCCTGGCGCCAGCCATGCTTGCGGACTGGCACGAAAAGCATTACGCGCCGCAGAACACAATCCTGGCAATTTCAGGAGACGTGCGCGCCGCGACGCTGATCCCCAAGCTGCGCCAATGGCTGGCAGAATGGCAGCGGTCGAAAGCATCCGTAAGTTTCCCGCCGGGCCCGCCGCCAGCAGCCAAGGGTAAAGTGTATCTGGTGGACCGCCCCGGATCGGTGCAGACCACCTTGCTGATGGGCAACCTGGCGATCAAGCGCGGCGATCCGGACTACCCGGCGTTGGTGGTTCTGAATGAAGTGCTGGGGGCAGGGTCGGCGAGCCGGCTGTTCTTGAACCTGCGCGAAGAAAAGGGCTACACCTACGGCGTCTATAGCAATCTGATTGCCCGAAAATATGCGGGCCCGTGGACCGCCGGCGGTGACCTCCGTACGGAAGTGACTGGCGGAGCCATGGCGGAGTTCCTGCGCGAGTTGAACCGTATCCGCGAGGAAAAGGTGCCGGAAGACGAACTGGAGGCAGCCCAGCGTTCCGTCGTCGCGCGTTTTGCGCTGTCTCTTGAATCGCCGCAGCAATTGATCGGGTACGCGATTACGCGGAAGGCGTACAACTTCCCCGCTGATTACTGGGACAAATATCCGGCACAGATCGTGGCGATCAAGCCGGGCGACGTCGAACGCGTGGCAAGGAAATACATCAATCCCGGAACGATGCAGGTGGTTGCCGTTGGCGACGCAAACAAAATCAAGACGGTTATGGAGAAATACGGACCGGTCGAGATGGTAGACGTATCCGGCAAGTCCGCGATCGAGGCAAGCAAATCACCGGGCGCGAGCCTGCAGTAATCAACGGAAAGCAAAGCGATTCCAAAGAATATCGAGCGGTGGTTTTTCCCCCAGTTTGGGCGCACCGCATTTTTTCTTGTCTGCGGGATTACGCGCCGAAAGCTTCCTTAATGTCTGACCGAAGCAAATACCAGAGCGCCAACGCATCCACGGCAAGCAGCGAGACGTTCCACGCCAGTCCAACGTGACTGTAGCTGAGTAGCGTCGCGATCAACCCCAGGCACGCGCCGGCTCCAATAAGCAGAAACAGAAAGATCGTAAAAACACGGGCAATGTTGCGCATCTTGAAGATCCCGATCGCCAGAATGACGTGCAATCCACCGAAAAGCAGAAATATCACTCCCGCGGCGGCGCCGAGGGCCACCAGAAGAGCAGCCACTGCGCCGCTTGTTTGCGCGGTAGCCATTGCCCCGGTCGATCCCATAAAGAAGAACATGAAACCCGCGCCAGCGAATCCGAGCCCTGCGACAATCATCACCACGCTAAGGATTGTGACTCCGACTGGACGACTCATTTCGTCCCTCTCCAGCGAGGCTGCTGGACTCCAGAAGTCCTGCCCCTGCGATTGACACTAAGCGACTGGCCCCAAAGCGTCAAGCGCGACGAGGCGCCGCGGCAGCTTGGCGGACAACCGCAAACAAGATCACCCCGGCGACTATCGAGACGACGCTCGCGGTCTGCGCATTGGTAAGCCCATAGAACGATCGAGGATTGATGCGAATGATTTCGATCAGATACCGCGCAATCCCAGTGAGCACCAGATACGCGGCAAACACAACTCCGTTTGGCGCGCGCGTCTTCAAGGCGCGCGCCCCCAAACGCCAGAGAATCCAGAAGATCACAACCGCAACCAGAAACTCATAGATTGGCGTGGGGTGCACACGCTCGTTGGTCGGCACGATTCCGTTCGGAAAGCTCATGCCCCAGGGCAGCGACGTGGGGATGCCGTAATCGCCGTCGCCGGAAACCAGGCACCCAATGCGCCCGATGCCATAGCCCAGCGCGCCAGCGGGTGAGGCTGCATCCAGCATCAGCAAGGGCGCCATCCGGAAGCGCCTCGCCAAAAATAAAAGCGCAACGAATCCGCCGATCACCGCGCCGAAAAATGCGAACCCCATCGTGCTGAAAAGCTGCGGCAACGGGTCGGCAAAAAACTCGGCCGGGGTTTCCAGCAAATGGTAGAGCCGTGACCCGGCCAGTCCGGCCAAGCCTGTAATGCCGATGATCGCTTCAGCGTCGGCCGAGATTCCGCGGCGCGCAAAATCGGCGCGGAGAATGAAGAACGCGCAAACCAGGCCGATGGCAACCATTAAGCCATACGTGCCAAGTGTCAATGGGCCAATGTGGATGAAGGGATACAACCGAACTCCAGTTCCCGCGCAGAATCAGCGAATCGCACTTCGTTTCGTTCAGGAAGCAGGCGCACGATCTGCGTGCGACAGTATAACCGAGAAGCTGCAAATGCGTTCAGGCGCGGACCATTCGTATAACCGCAAGCCAGGGCAACCGCAAGATCGTCAGGGGATGCGACTACGGACGTTTCAAGGCTAGTGCATGGCCGCCTGTTCGCCCGCCGCCTGTTTACTTCTTCTCATGATAAGGATAAAGGGGACCAGGCAAAACACGACCAAAGCGAGGATGGAGATCACCTCGACGTAGGCCATCGTCGTCGCCTGCCTTTCAATTATGCCGGAAACAAGACCGTAAGCCTGCCGGGTAGCCCCGGTAGTGCTGGCGCCCTGCTTTTTCAACATTTGTATCAAGCCACCCACCAGGTTTTCATACGCAGGGCTTCCGGGCGTCGTATTCGCGATGAGTGAATTCCGGCGCTGCTGCCCGATGCGCGAAATCGAAGTCGTGATGAGCGCGATCCCGATGCTTCCGCCGATGTTTCGCACGAAGCTGTTCATGGACGAGATCTGGTTGTTCTTCTCCCGTGGAACGCCCACGTAGGCCAGTACGTTCTGGGGAACGAAGATGAAAGCGAGCCCGACCATCTGGTATGTGCGCATCATGAACGCGCTACCGAAATCCATGGTGAGGCTGAATTGCGCGGCCATATGAAAGAGCGCTGCAGAAATGGCAATGAACCCAAACGCCATCAGCCCGCGCGGATCGACCCGAGAAACTAACATTCCGACGATCGGCAGCATGCAAATCATTATGATCCCGCCGCCGGCAAGCGCTTCCCCTGCCTTCTCCGCCGTATAGCCGAGTTGCACCTGCAGAAACTGCGGAATCATGACCGTCGTGCTGTACAGGACGAGTCCGACCGTAAAGCTGAAGAACATCGCCGTCGCGAAATTGCGCTTCTTGAACAGACGGATGTCCACGACGGGGTTCGGATGATGCCACTCCCACATGATCCAGACCATGAATGCATAGGCGGCCAGAATGGTCAGGCCCGTGATCCACGGAGACGAAAACCAATCTGACTCCTGTCCCTTGTCTAGAACAATCTGCAAACTGGCGATCGCGATCGTGATCAAACCGAGGCCGGCATAATCGGCGCGAACGCCTCTTCTTCTCTCCTGTTCGCGTTTCAGGAACGGCGGGTCTTCGACCAGCCGGTTCGTCAGAAACAGGGAGAGTATCCCGACCGGCACGTTGACGTAGAAAATCCAGCGCCACGTGAAATTGTCCGTAATCCATCCACCCAGCGTAGGGCCGATCGCGGGCGCTACCACGACGGCCATGCCGTACACCGCGAACGCCATGCCACGCTTGGAAACCGGAAACGTATCGGCAAGGATCGCCTGTTCGCTGGGCTGCAGACCGCCTCCACCGATACCCTGCAGGACTCGAAAGAAAATCAGCATCCCCAGGCTGGGCGCAAGGCCGCACAGGAAACTGCTGCAGGTGAACAGCGCGACGCACGTCATATAAAAACGTTTTCGGCCTATGATTGCCGAAAGCCAGGCGCTGATCGGCAGAATGATGGCGTTCGAAACCAGATAGCTGGTCAGGACCCAGGTAGACTCCTCATGGCTGGCGGAGAGGCTCCCGGCAATGTGCGGCAGAGAAACATTGGCAATGGAGGTGTCGAGTATCTCCATGAACGTAGCCAATGTAACCGTCAGCGCGATGAGCCACGGATTGAATCTCGGCTTCCAGTCGGCGTCCTGAATGTCCGTCACGGCAATTTCCGCTACTTCAACCAAACCTTCGGGACGACGGACATGCCCGGCCGGAGACGGTCGAGGCCCTGTTGCCCAGGTTTAAACCGGATGCGTACCGGCAGGCGCTGCACGACCTTGACGTAATTCCCTGTTGCGTTTTCCGGCGGCAATAAACTCGTAATGGAGCCGGTGGCTCCGGGCATGGCTTCGACATAACCATCAAATTTCTGGTCGAAGGCGTCCACGGAAATTGTTACGGATTGTCCGGCGTGCATTTCTCTCAACTGGCTTTCCTTGAAGTTGGCTGTCACCCAGAGATCGCCGAGGTCGGCCAGAGTGATGAGCCTCTGCCCTTTGCTGACGTGTTCGCCCACGTCCACGGTCCGCTTGCTTACGACTCCCGCGACAGGAGAAATGATTTTGCAATAGCTGAGGTCGAGCTGTGCGCGGTCCACCTGAGCCTTCATGGCCTGTACATCGGCCTGGTGAGACTGCAGGTTAGCCCTGGAAATGGCGACCTGATTGGGCGCATCTACATTCGCCTGTGCCAGCCGGCTATGTGCCTGGTCCAACACGGCCCGACGCTGGTCCACGACCTTCTGCGCCGACTCGGCCGAGGAACGCGCCGAATCCACCGAAGCGGCGAGCGCTTTCGCTGTCGCGACAACTTGATCGTACTGCGCGCGTGCGACCTCTTCCTTGTCGACAAGCGCCTTGTATCGCCCGACATCACCCTGCGCTTTGGCGTTATTCGCTTCCACCTCCTGCCATCGAGCCAATGCAGCAGCCTGATCCCGCTCCGCAGCCGCAACGCCAGCTTCGGCATTCGACACTTCGGACTGACTGGTCGAAATGGTCGTCTGCGCGGAACTCTGCGTGATGGGCACGTTCGGATTCTCAGCTCGCAGATCCGCTTGTGACTTGAGGAATTGCGCCTGCACCTGTTCGAGGGCAACTTCATAGTCGCGCGAATCCATTTCCGCAATGAGTTGTCCCGCCTGGATGGATTGATTCTCTTCGACGTGGACGGCCTTGATCACACCATCGATCCGCGCCGTAATCCCGTTGAGGTGTCCGTCCACCTGAGCATCATCGGTCGATTCGTAGGTCCGGGAGTACAACCACAATGCAACCACACCAACAAGGATCAAGATACCCAGAACGGATGCGAAGAGAAGACTCTTGCGGCGTCCCTGGCCGTTATCGTCCGATGCGCTCGTGTTGTCTTGTTTCCCCGCCGGTTGTCCGGCGGGCCGCGAAATCGTTGATTCCTGCAACTCGTCTACAGCCATGGTTACTGACTCCTCAAAAGCTCTCGCATGATTTTTTCGGCTTGACCTGCCGCACGGGCGACGCCGGCCTTCGCAAGGTTGTGCGCGTTCAGGCTGGCGATGTAATCCTGCTCCGCGCTGGAGACCACTTCCTGCGCCTGCACGACCTCGACGGTGTCGGCTACGCCGGAAGCAAAACGATCTCTTGCCTGTAGAAGCTCGTCCTGCGCGAGCGCGCGCCGGCTTTGCGCGACACGAACCTGTTCGGCGGCTGCAGTCAGGTCGAGAAAGACCGTGCGGACCTCCGCTTCGACTCGCGCGCGCATGTCATCATACTCCGCGCGGCGTTGCTGGAATCTGGCGTCCGCCTGCTCCACATCTCCCCGGATGCGCCCTCCCGCCCAGATGGGAAACCGGAGCTGCCCCGCGACAGAAAATGTTCCGTGCGAGGTGGCGGGGTTGATGCCGATTACGCCGTAATCCGCTGCAAAATCGAGTGTGGGATATCGTTCCGCTGCCGCCGCCTTGCGGGACAGTTCTGCAGCATGCATTTGCGCTTCCGCCGCCTTCAGATCAGACCGGTTGTGCGAGGCGAGATCGATTGCCTGCTCGAGTGTGAGGTTTTCCATCGGCGCATAAGGCAATGTGTCGGTCAAAATAAATTCCTGGCCGGGGGACAATCCGATCAGCCGGGCGAGCGCGATTTTCTGCTTGCCGTAGGCGGCTTGCTCCGAGGTCAGGCGCTGCTGCTGCGTCTGAAGTTCGACCTGGCTGCGGGTCATATCGATCCGCGCGCTCAGACCCGCCGTGAAGCGATCGAGCGCCTGCTGGTAAATCGCCTGCGCGCTCGCAACTTGCGCCTTGGCGGAATCGACGCGCGCCGATTCGGCAATCACCTGCAAATATCCCGCGGTTACAACATACACAACCAGTTCGCGCGTGTCTTGAATGGAGAAATCAGCGGCTCGCCGTGCTTCGCGCGAAGACTGATAGGTCCGCAGAGCCTGCACGTCAGCCAGTTTTTGCGTCAGGTTGCCGCGCAAGTCGAAGTAGTTGAATGGCCCGACGATCGTCGGGATGGAGAACCCGACACTCGGCGGGACGCTGAACTTAAAACCGAACGCGGCCAAGTCGATTTGCTGATCGATTTCGCGGAGATTGCCGCTCAAATTTGGCAGCAACTGGCTGAGCGCGACGATGCTCTCTCCCTGCGCCTGGCGAAAAGTTTGCTGCGAACTGATTGCCCCCAGGTTATACCGGAGACCTCTTCGCAGCGCCTCGTCGAGAGACAAAGACAGCGGCTGGCCGGAGGGAGCGCTGGAAGGAACACTCCCCTGGAGCGCTCCCCCCGCTTGCGCAAAGACACTTGGCGGCGTGACCATCGGCGAACCGGTCTGCGCGAACGCCGAAGCGGTCATGGGGAATATGCCCAAAACCATAAGGAAGCAACGAAGCCATTGGTATCGCATGCGGACCCACTCAATTCTTCAGGACTTGCTGGCGGCTCCTGCATTCTCTGTTCGAGCCATCAAGCCGGATCGCAAAACAGGAGAGGGCTCTCCGGTATCGCAAATAGGACTTGCGCTGTCGGGAGCACCCAAGTAAGATACATACACGCATGTATGATGTCAAGCGGAGGGCTCCCGTTAAATGACAGGATTTTTATTGTCGGCCAAGCACCAAAACATGAGCAGGATCGGCATTCCGCCGGGGACGCGCGTTCGCTCCCGGCAGGCGGAGAGAACCGAAGCGACCCGGCGCAAACTGCTGGCAGCCGCGGAGAACATTTTTGCCCGGGATGGTTTCGAGGGGGCTCGCCTCGAAGACATTGCCGCGGGGGCCGGCTACACGCGCGGCGCCTTCTATGCCAATTTTGAGAGCAAGGAAGACATCTTCTTCGCTCTGCTGGAACAGTGGGTCCGGCAACGAATCGATTCCGCCATCGCAGTTCTCCGCAGACATGAGAACCCTTCGGAGAAACTTTCCGCCCTGCGGAAACATTACGCCGAAATCGCCAAGGACCGGCGCTTCGTATTAATCTCTCTGGAGTTCAAACTTTTCGCTCTGCGTCACCCCGAAGCACATGCCCGGCTGCGAGACAGGCACCGGCGCATCCGTGCAACATGGGGAGAGCTCATCTCTGAATTGCTGCAGGCGCTTGGCCGGACGCTTCCCATTTCGAACCCTGCTGCCTCAGCCTGTTTCGGCGCGCTTGCGCAGGGATTGTTGCTCGAACAACTGGTCGACCCAAAAACACTTTCGGAGAATGACGTCCGGCAAGTCCTGGGACTCTTCTTCGATTCCATTTTTCGAGGAAACTCGACGTAACCTCCGCGCGGATTCGAGAGGATTTGTAACGAAATTGCGGAGGCCTTACACCTTTGTGGTGATGGCGCTGCTGATCCTGATTCTAGGGCCGCTCGCCGCCTACAACACTCCAACCGACATATTTCCCGGCATCGAAAATCCGGTCATTGGCATCGCCTGGTCCTACACCGGCCTCTCCGCCGATGAAATGGCTTCACGAATCGTGGTGAGCTAAGAACGCTGGCTGACAGCGTTTCAGGAAGTGGAAGACTCCCTCTCCGACCTTCGTGTTCCGGATGAAGAAGCCAAAGCGCAAGACGCTGCCGTGCAGCACTCGATCGATCAGTCCGTTAATCGCTACAAGGGCGGACTCGACAACTACCTGACCCTCATCACGGCGCAAAGCGTGGCGCTCGGGAATCAAGGAGCCGCCGTAAATCTCCTCACACGCCGCATGACATCCAGTTTTCTCCTGGTGAAAGCCCTGGGCGGTGGCTGGGACATTTCCAAACTGCCCCCTGTCGACTAGAATGCAGCCACATGGATGGGTGTTTTAGATCGTCGCCCCCGGGTGAACCAGTGAAGGAGACAAAATGATAACGAAGAGGCCGGAAACCTTCCGCTTGATCGTGCGCTGGCTGACATTATTCACCGTGTTCGCAGCAACGCTGGCGGCAGCGGGCGCGTATCATGTGATCAAGAAGATTCCCATCCCCGGCAACTACGGATGGGACTACGTCGCGGCCGAGAGTGAAGGCCGCCGATTGTACGTTTCTCATGACACCGAAATCGTCGTGGTCGATCTCGATTCCGACGCTATCGTCGGGAAAATTACGGGCGGGAAAGACACGAGGTATAACACCACGACAAGGGAAATTTTCATAGAGCGCATCAAAGAATCGACCTCCCGCACCTGAGGGTGCATTTCACTCGATCAGTCCTATGCGTCTGGCGTGTCGTCCGTCCGCGAACGGCGTGACCAGCCATACCTTCACAATTTCGAGAGCTAATTCCTCCGGGATCATTCGCTGGCCCAGCGAAAGCACGTTGCTGTCGTTGTGTTCACGTGCCAGCCGCGCGGTCTCGAGGTTCCAGCAGAGTGCGCAACGAATGCCACGGACTTTGTTCGCGACGATTGCTTCACCGTTGCCCGACCCTCCGAGTACGATGCCGCGTTCGCATTCGCCGCGGGCCACAGCTTCGGCTGCCGGGCGGATGAACAATGGATAATCGACCGGCTGCGTGCTGAATGTGCCGAAATCCCGGACTTCGTGCCCGAGTCCAGCCAAGAGAATCTTGATTCTCTCCTTGTACTCAAAGCCGGCGTGATCGGAACTGATCGCGATCTTCAAGGGCGAAAGGATAAGGTGCGTAAAGTCTGCCTGTCAAGCGCGGTTGAAATTGCCTACGACTGCGATTCGTCCACTTTCCGAGAAAACCAAATAAACATATGTGGAATGGGGATGACTTGCTTGAAGTTGTGCCACACATCAAGCTGATCTCATATAATGCGAGGGGTCCGTTCGATGTACGCTTGGCGGCCTATTCTGGCCGGCTGAGAGGACCCGAAACGATCGGGGTAATTCACCATGCGCGGTAACGTCCTGTTTGTAGAAGACGAAGAGGCCTTGCGCATGACCGTGGGCGACCGCTTGCGGAATGAGGGATACGCGGTGGAATGCGCAGCCGATGGGGATGAGGGATTTGCCAAGGCAACTCAGATCCCGTTTGATCTGATTATTCTCGATGTCATGCTGCCTCGCAAGAGCGGGTTCATTGTGTGCCGCGACATCCGCCAAGCCGGTCTCATCACTCCAATTCTGATGCTGACGGCTCGCGGGCAAACGAGTGACAAAGTCAATGGACTGAAAATCGGCGCCGATGACTACGTCACGAAGCCGTTCAATATGCGGGAGCTGATGGCCCGCGTGGAGGCGCTTCTCAGGCGCGCTCCAATCCGGCCCGCTGTGCAGACCGGCGAATTTGCATTCGGATCCATCCATGTGGACCTTGTGGGGACGGAAGCGACCCGGGACGGACAAGTTGTCACTCTTTCTGCCCGCGAATTCCAACTTCTTCGATATTTCATCGAACACCGCGGCGCAACCCTCTCGCGCGACGAACTGTTGAAACAAGTGTGGGGATACAGCGCAGACATGTACACCCGCACCGTGGACGTGCACGTGGCCAGCTTGCGTCAGAAACTGGAAGATGATCCGAAACAGCCAAAATTCATCCTCACCGTGCAGGGACTCGGATATAAGTTCAAACCGTAACCCTTTCGTGCGCCTCCTTGCAGGGACAGCAGGAGTTCACGGCTCCAAACCCGCGCTGCCCCATGCTGCACTCCGCCGGCCCGGATTTGCGGCAAACCCCTTGTTGGCGTATAAACTTGCTATCGTGCTTGGGATTCGCCCCGGACTTCAGCGGTTGCAACGCTCCGGCACATCATGAAATTACTGATCAAAGAGCGAGCTTTTGCGACCGGTATGATCATCCTCGCCGCGATCGTGGTGATCGTATTGGGGGTGCTCCAGTATCGCTGGAGCAATCAAGTCAGCGAAGCCACCAGCATCAGGCTTGCGGACAGCTTGCAGATGTCCATGATCAATTGGCATCTCGATTTCTTCCGCGATTTTTCTGAAATCTGCATAGTGATGCGGGGCGGACCGGGAACCGGCGCGCAAGACGACTGGAACCAATACGTCCGGCGGTTCGCCGAATGGAAAAAGGCAACGGCGCACCCCAATCTCATTTCCAGCCTCTACATTTTAAGATTCGACGAGACTCCCGGCCTTAAAACGCTGCGCCTCGATCCATCCAACCACCGCTTTGAGCCGAGTGACTGGCCGGCGAATTTCGCGGAATTGCGCGAAGAACTGCAGCAGGCATCCTCGAAATCTGTTTCAGCCGGCGCTCCTGCCCGTGTCAATGAGTTCCAGGACACGACTTCGCGGGCCACGGACCGAGAATTTGCCGATCGTTTCTATGCGGGCGGCGCGTTAGCAGGCTGGCGGTTTGAACCGAGCATCCCGGCCCTTGTCCGTCCGATCGCGAACAATGTGTCCGCACATGCGGATCGCCAAAGCACCAATCGCCATGGTGTGGACTGGATCGTAATCGTGTTGAACGGCAAGGATGTTCAGGACCACATTCTTCCAGATCTTGCTCAGCTATATTTCCGGGGTACAGAAGGGCTCGACTATCAGGTTGCCGTTGTCGCCGGGAGCAAACCGGCGCATCTGATCTATTCCTCGGATCAGGGCTTTGGCGAGCAGGAAGTCGTGGATGCAGACGGCACGATGAACATTTTCGGGCGCCTGGAAGACAAAGCGCTGGGATCGCCGATCCACATTTTCCACACTCCTTCGCAGAACAAAGGGCCTGCCGCGTCGGTTGGAATCACCTGGTTCCCCCTGGTTCGTGAGGTTGCAGAAGACCAGGACTGGCGTTTGGTCGTGCGGCATCGCAGGGGTGGAGCGCTCGGAGCTTTCGTGGAGGACTCACGCCGCCGCGATCTCGCGATCAGTTTTGGTGTCCTTTTCTTGCTGGTGATCAGCATGGCGATCCTGATTATCACCAGTATGCGTGCGCAAAGGCTTGCCAAACTGCAAATGGATTTCGTCACGGCGGTTTCTCATGAGCTGCGTACGCCGCTGACGGTCATCAGCTCCGCGGCGGAAAATATCGCTCAGGGCGTGGTCGAGGGAAAACAGCAGCTGGCGCAATACGGATCGGTCATCGGCAGCCAGGCCAGGAAGCTTTTTGAAATGGTTGAGCGAATCCTTCTCTTCGCGGCGATCCGGGAGGGCCACCAGCATTATAGTCTGCGGCCGCTCACAGTTGCCGAAATCATTGATTCAGCGCTTTCCAATACGGCCGGGCTGATTCAAGAAGCCCAGTTCAAGGTGGAGCAGGAAACCGAACCGAACTTGCCGCAGGTCGTCGGTGATCTCTCAGCCCTTTCACAGTGCCTGCAGAATCTGATCACCAACGCGTTGAAGTACGGCGGCGAACAACGCTGGATCGGCATTCAGGCGCGGCTCATTGAGCATGGCTTGAGTGGCAAGGAAATCCAAATCAGCATCTCGGATCGAGGCATCGGTATCGATTCGGCGGATTTGCCTCATATCTTCGAACCCTTCTATCGCAGTCCCCTTGTGGCAGCCGCACAAATTCATGGCACGGGTTTAGGCCTGCCTCTGGCCAAAAGCATTGCGGAAGCTATGAAAGGACATCTTACGGTCAGGAGCGTGGCGGGACGCGGAAGCGCGTTTACACTGCACCTGCCATGTTCGGAGCACCCTGTTCGGAGCACTGACGCTGAAGTGGGCGAAGCGGTTACCCCGTGACCGTCGTGCATTTCTAAAGCCTAGCGGCACTGTGACTTAGGTGCCCCGTCTTCCACCCATCCAGAATTCATTTCCGGGCAGCGCATTCTCGTTTTCAGATAATTCCATGCTTTTTACAACATCCTTACAGCGGTCAAACGCAAATCACGTGTAGCCTCAAAATTGCAGATTTGAAGTGGTCATGTCGTGGGGTTGTTCACGGGTGCATTCCTCCGGTGCGGCAATGGACGAAATGTTTGAAGAATCTCCGCGCGCAAGAACGCGATGGCGAGCAGGAGAAACGATATTGGTTCGATGCAGGCATGCTGAGAATTTCCAGCCGATGACTTTCTATGTTCTTGCATATCGCACTCTTCCTACCCTGAGGCAATTCACAAGCCACACTCTTGCAGCAGTGATTCTGGCCGGTGTCTTGATCTTGAGCGCGACGCCGGCGTTAAGCCAATTGAACACGGGCGAAATCGACGGCATTGTCAAGGACCCATCCGGCGCCGTCGTCCCCGAAGCCGCCTTTGTGGCCGTCGAGGCCGGCACGCAACTGAAATATACGACAATGACCAATTCATCCGGAGAATTCCTGTTGGCCCAGCTTCCCGTCGGCGAGTACAAGCTGACGGTGAATGCGCAGGGGTTCAAGCAGGTGGTGCAGCCCAACATCGCGGTGCATGCGGGCGAGCACCTTCGTCAGGCGTTCTCCCTGGAGCTCGGAGAACAGAGCGAAACAGTTACTGTGACCGTGACGCCCGGAATGTTGCAAGTGGAATCGGCTGCCATCCAAAACATAGTCCAGCAACAACAGGTGATCAACCTCCCGCTCAAAGGGCGTCAGTTCATCGATCTGGTCGGGCTGACGCCCGGGGTGACGAACGCGCCTTCAGGCACACGCGGGGGAGCGCTGCAGCAGACAGGACAGACCTTCGGAATTCTTGGGCAGCGCGGCGGGCATAATCTGTACCTCGTCGATGGCGTCAGCGTCACAGACCAGTTTTATAACAACCTGGTTTTGAGCCCGTCGGTGGACGCCATTCAGGAATTCAACATCAACCAGACCTCATACGACGCGGAGTTCGGCGGGAAGTCGGGTGGGGTGATCAACGTCATCACCAAGTCAGGCAGTAACCGGATCCATGGCAGCCTGTATGAGTTCGTGCGGAACGACATCTTCGATGCGAAGAACTTCTTCAATTCGACGACGCAGCCTATACCGCCATTCAAGCAGAACCAGTTCGGCGGGGCGCTCAGTGGCCCGATTCAAAAGAACAAGACGTTTTTCTTCGTCAACTACGAGGGTGAACGGGTCCGCAAATCTCAGGCCCAGTTGTTTAGCGTTCCAACTGATGCGGAACGGTCTGGGAACTTCCAGGGAACAGGCATCACCGTCACCGATCCGAGCACGGGGGCCGCTTTCCCGAACGATACGATCCCTAACATCGACCCTGTGGCATCCGTCTTGACGGCAAAATTTCCACACGCGACCTCGGGGCTGACTGGAACCAACAATCTGCTCGCGACGGACCTATCTACGACGAGCGTGAACCAGTACAGCGCTCGGATCGACCATACCTTTGGCAATAACGACAATGTCTTCCTGCGCGGGTCGATTTTCGACGCCAATGAATTCGATCCTTTTGGATCCGGAGCATTAAACGAAACGCTCTTGCCCGGTTTCGGGTACAACCTGCGAACTCATACGGATAATCTCTCCGCCTCCTGGACCCATATCTTCAGCACGTCGTGGATCAATGAACTGCGGTTTGGTTGGATGTGGGTCGGCGGAGGACAAAGCAGCCCCAATGCGGGGACCAATTTTGCCGGGCAAACGGGACTGCAAGGGGTGACCTCCAACTCCCTGGACACAGGCTATCCCCAAGCTTCCGTGACCGGCTTCACCACAATGGGAGAGCCGACGCAGTACGTCTCACGCAAGGACAGCAACTATGAGTTGTACGACAATGTTATCTGGCACCATGGGACCCAAACGGTGAAATTCGGCGTCTACTTCTTTCACTTGAATTTCGAGCCGGTGAACGCGAACAACGCAAGAGGGTTTTTCCAATTCACAGGTAAATGGACTGGCAATGCATTGGGTGATTTCCTCCTGGGGTACCCGACTCAGGCACAGGTGGGAGTGGGAGGGCGAGGAGAGTTACAGGGCCGCACGAACTGGATACACGCGTACATCGAGGACGGCTGGCAGATTATACCCAGCCTCAAGCTCGATATCGGCCTCCGGTACGAGTACAACCAGAACATCACGGATGTGAACAATAACATGGCCGTGGTGGATACGTCGGTGCCGGGCGGGCAGTTCGTCATCGCCAGTAACAGCGCTAACCAAATTTCACTGGCGGCAGCCGCTCTGTTGGCCAATATTCCGACCCCTTATGTCACTTCAATGGACCTCGGCTGGGATCGCAGCCTGCTTGCGGTACGTCCTCTGCGGCTGGCGCCACGGATAGGACTCGCCTGGAGCTTGCCGGACCACAAGACCGTGATCCGCTCCGGGTTCGGGATCTATACCAACCAGGCGGCATACAGCATCATTCAAGGCGCCGCACTGAACCTGCCCTTCTACTATTCTAAGACTGTAGCCGAAAGTGCGTCCTCCGGGGTCCCTGTATATACGACGGAAAATATTTTGTCGGCGGCTCCGGCGGCGGGCACGGTTAGCGCGAATAACCTCAAGCACGATTTTAAGATCGAGTACAACGATGTCTGGAATCTGTCGATCCAGCGCAGTCTCTCTTCCACCACGTCATTCCAGGCGCAGTATATTGGATCGTACACGGTACACGCCGACAACCTGACGCTCCAGAACCTTTACCCAGGCGGGCTGCCCAGCAGTGACCCACTGCACGTACGACCTACTCCGCAGTTGAGTGGCTTCACGGGCATCACTTGGGACGGTTGGGAAAAGTATCATGCGTTGACCCTCACCCTGACACAGCGTGCCTGGCGGGGTCTGACTCTTGATTCGAACTACTCCTGGTCAAAAGCATTGGACGATGCGTCCAACCCCGGGACAAATAACGCCGGGACCAACGTGCCCCAGGATCCGACCAACATGGCAGCGGAAAAGGGGTTGTCAGATTTCGACCACCGGCATCGTTTCGTGACCAGCTTCCTCTACCAGCTTCCGTTCCTGAAAAGCTCGGAGGGTTGGATTCACACGGCATTTGCCGATTGGCAAGTTGGGAGCATTTGGACGCTGGAAAGCGGATCGCCCTTTACGGTGAACCTCTCCACCGACAACGCCAACAACGGAACACCTGTGATGTCGCAACGGCCGAATCTGGCGTGTGACCCGAACCGCAGATCGAAAACACCCGCCGCATGGTTCAATACATCATGCTTTGTGACACCTGCGGCGTTGGCGTATGGAAACGCGGGCCGTGACATTGTGATCGGACCGGGAACCAACAATTTCGATGCAACGTTTCAAAAGGATTTCCCACTTCACGAAAACGTGAAACTGCAATTCCGCGCGGACATGTTTGATTTCTTGAATCACCCCAATTTCAAGCAGCCGAACCGGATTTTCACCGCCACTCCCTCGAACTTCGGCACGATTTCCAGCGCGTATGATCCCCGGATCACGCAGTTTTCGCTCCGGTTGGCGTTTTAGACCCCAATCACATAAAGGCCGGCGTTTCCTGGGAGGTTGGTTTAGCTATTGAAAGTGCCATCCAACCTGGCGCAGGGTGTGTCGTACGGTCCCTCCCGGCCAGTTCGGTGCCCAAGGGGAAGGGAAACGAATTGTTACCCTATTTGATGGCCGGAGCAGAGCCAGGCAGCGTATACCGCAAATTCAAGAACACCATGTTCAAGTGCCCCTCCCTGTCTGAACCGGCTGGTATGAACCATGGGTTGCGCTGCAGGTACGAATACTGGCCCATGAAGTTCAGAGCGCCGTATTTTGCGTCCCGCCACAAGGTCTGGTTGAAACCAATGGTCTCCTCCTGAATAGAGCGGTTCTGATTTGCGGTGGTTGCAGCGCCGGAGGCTCCATAGCCGATGGGCGTGGTGCCGTTCGTGTCGAAAGTCGCGTTCCGCTGGACATAGAGGCCACCATAGTAGGCATAGAGAAAGGTGTTCTTATGCGTGAACTCGATGCCCGAAACCGTTGACCCCGCTTTGATGGGGGAGAGACTGCCATCGTTTCTTACGATTAAATCCGGAGCCTGTCCGAAGATGTACCGGCCTCCGCCATCGCTCCAAAAATTGTTCGTAAGCAACCGGAAACTCTTGAACAATTCAAAATTCAGGTTCACGAAGCCACCCCCGCCGGTTTTTGAAAATGCGGCCGTTGAGGTTGGATTCCAGACCTTAAACTGACGCTCGACCCCGCCGATCTCGACATGAAACTTGCTCGAAGGATCGAACGCGAGTTTGACGATCACGTCGGGAGCAACGTTCGGAACGCCGAGGGTGTTGCCGCCGGTGTTCAACTGGTTGCCACTATAGACGGAACCGATCGCTGGGTAGATGATCGTTCCGCCGCCCGCTGAACCTCCGGCATACTGTTCCGGACTGTCAAGAGCAACCGCGAAGGCCACCTTGTTCGAGGGATGGACCACAAACCGGAATTCCGGGATGCGTCCCCAAACCAAACCCAACTGGTAGTTCACGTCGATGTTTTGTGTAAAGAAGAGCTTCCCTGGCAAGGGCGATATCCCACTCCGTCCGGGAGTAATCAAGCTCCACGTCTGGCCGCCAAAGAGTTCCCATTTGTCCTTCTGGACGTCTACCCAGTACAACCGGGAACGCAGGGTGTTGCTATTGCTGCTGACGGCCACGTTTCCGGGATTGTTTCCGAGGTAGTCCGACTCCATGTAGCCGATCACGTGAGCGCCCTTTACCATCGCGTCCACGCGGAACCCAATGCGGGAGTTCTGCATGCTGAAGCGGAATTCGCTCAGATGATCTGCAAAAGGCTGAGTGCCGGTAGTAAAGCCGATCGGTATGCTGCCAAAGTTCGTCCCGATGCCGCTTCCGCCATCATGACTCCGCCACTCGCTGGTAAAATCCATGAATCCGACGGGTGTGATGTAAGCAGAACCGATACGGAACTGAAGCGGTGAAACATCCTCTGGCTTTTGCTGCGGCGACATGGCTGCGGCAGCGGCGGAAGAAGTTCCCGGCGTAACGGCGACCGTTGCGGCGGGAGTTCCAGCGGAAATCGCTGGCGACGCCGCAACCGGCACGATTGCCGGTTCTGCAGGCGCCGTGTGCAGCTTTTCTTCCAGCACTTCCATCTTCAGTTGCTGTGCCTTCAGCACCGCGCGCTGGGATTCGAGTTCCTGCATCTGGGACTGCACCAGGCTGCGAAGGTCCTGCAATTCGCTCTCGATGACGGCATTCTCCGGCTTCGCTGTTTCTTTCGGTTTGTCCGTCGCGGGTGATTCCTCCTTGCCGGCATCTTTGGCATCATTCGCCAGTAGAGGCGATGCCGCAAGACTCATACTCAGCATAAGCATAACTGCCCCAAAAACTCGCATTCTAAATCCTCCTTTAGGATTTCATATCAGTTGCGCGGTTTCGCTCGCGCTACGCACGCCACGCAGCAACGCCCGTGGATTCCACTCCAACTCCGCGGGCACCGCCGCAGTGAATTATTCGATGTTCGCGATCGTCTTCATCTCTTTGGCGACAACTTCCTTCGGCAGCTTCGCATACGACAGCGCTTCGCAGTACTGTTGTCCGTCCGTCATCATCCACTTCAGGAAGTCCTTTATGACGTCGCGCTTGGCGATGTCGGTGAACTTCGCCGGGATCAGCAACCAGGTGTTCAATAAAACCTGCCCGCCCTCCGCAACCGCAACCGTTCCAAGCACAAGCAGGACTGCCAGTACGCTGAGTATCTTTACGATTCGCATTGTCTCTCCTGAAAGTGGCGGTTTGTATCCGGCCTCTTGACCGTTAGTTACAAGGCAGAGTAGCCTCCATAGAATCTCGAACTTCAAAGGTGCAATCCAGTTAATCTTCTGGTCCTTATCGTTCTTTGGGCCTCCCCGACTACTTCCTTCGGATGGCGAGAGACTATCTAGTGCGGCTTAACGTCGCGTAAGAGGAGTGTGAATTCTCTGTTACAAGTATGGAAAGCAGGTTTTCAGCCGGAATCTTGGCATCCGGGATTTGTGGTGTGTTACAAAGAGCGGGCCGCACCCGAATGGGCAGGATTGATGATTCTAGAAGACTTATCGCTCAAGCCGCGTCGCTATGAGTCGCCGGTTGCACGAGCTGCGGCGCTACAATCTGGACGCCAGGTGTAAGGATATGGACGGGACGATGCAAGGCGAATTCCAGAAGCCGCTTTGCTTGGGACAGTTTGCGGGTGAGGGGATCTGTTTCCGTGTACCCTTCGGCGCGGACAACAACTACACCCGCACAATTCTCCACTCCCAGACGCCGGACGGCGCGGTACGGTTTGGCGCCAAACGCGTTCGCCATGCGCAGCAAGGCGGCCAGAAGAATGAGCGAGTGCCGCAACGGAAGCTGATAAGTTTTCAGGATCTTGTGATCCAGGCTGGGCAATGCACGGCGATGGAACCGCGCGACCAATGCGACAAGCTCAAGGTCTCTCTTGGTCCAGCCGGCCGGCGGTGGGGTCCTGCGAATCATCCGATAGGACTCCTTATGGTGGGCTTTGTTTTTCTTGAAATGGCCCACTTCCTGGAGTAACGCCGCGGCGTGAAGAATGAAGCGCTCTTCGATGTTCGAATCGTGTCCGATCAATCCGCAATTCGCAAAACCATCATACAGTTGCAACGCGAATCTCGCGATCCGGCGGACGCGGGGGAAGCCGGGTGTTACGAAGTACGCCCATTGGGCCAGCTTCGCCAAACCGGCGGATCGCAGTTTCCTTTCCGCAGGCAATCCTTCCCGCCATATCAAAAGAGGAGACGACTTTCCCGCCATTTTCGCGCGATATTGTTGAAGTCGGGAAGCGCGCTCCTCTTGCAGTTTGTTCGCCCAAAAACCGCGGCCTGCTTCATCAGAAATGCGTTTGTTCTTGAAGATAATTTGTGAAAGGACGTCAAGGTCGTGAATTTCACCGAGCAAGTCTTGCAGAAATTTCAAGTCGGGCGCCCATCCCGGGTACATCGTAGGAAGAAAGTTTTCGACCGCGTATCGAAACTTCTTGAGTTCTACCCTCATCCGGTGGTAAGCAATGTGGCTTTGATTCTTTTGCGCGCGGCGATGTAGAGCCCGAACCGCCTCCCAGATTTCAAGCGCCAATGACTCACAAGCGGACTTATCGGAAGCCACGTGGCGGAAACGGCTTGCCAGTTCCTTCGACCACGCTCGCCACTGCTTCCTGTCGAACTTTCTTGCGGCGTCCTGCGCCAGGGCACGATCGTGCTCGTATTTTGCCTTCAACCCCTCAAGCAGCCCGACGGTCGAAGCTTCCCCCGGAGGGCCAAGTCTCTGCACCCATTCCGCCAACACCTGAGCGTCCCGCAATGCCCCCAACTGCCGGAAAAGCCGCCTTCCGGCCTTTCGCATGGACCTCCAGTCAGCGCCTGCGTCCAGATTTCTCATTAGGTCGGCGATCAGGATGCATCGGCGCAAAGCAACACGCAGGTCATGAACGGGCTCGGGGGGCCAGTTCCCGTTGAGTTTCGAATGTTCCTCGAGGACCCGATCCATCCAATACGTGAGACCGGTCCTTTCCGGATTGTTGACTGCAGGTTGAGCCACGGTAGAGAGAAGCGCCCTTCTGAGGGATGATCAGAAGAGGCAATTCTAGCTGTTTGGGATTCGAAAAGGCAAATTTCGGGGAGCCCGCGGTTCACTTTTCACGGCGACCGCTCATGGCGAGCCGAGAACGTTTAACCTGAACCCCTCAAGTGAAGGGTTTTCCGTGAACGGCGGACGACGAGGAATCTCCATTCTTCTTGGCTCTTATGAAGAGAAAATCGTCGCGGAGTATATCCCGGCCTCTGCAGGGGGTTCGAATGACAATGTCGGAAGCCTTTTTCGACAAGCGTTCAGGAATCGGTCAATCGATCTCGACAACGGAGCCACGGGCGGCGGCAGGCTTTTCGGCCAGGCGCGACGCGACGGCGCGCGCCATCGCGTAAATGCTCTTGGCGCCGGGCGCGTCCTCCCCGAGCTGGGCAACCGGCTTGCCCGTATCCCCGCCGATGCGGATCTGCGGATCGATCTCGATTTCGCCAAGCAGTGGCACACCGTAAGCTTCGGCCATGCGGCGGCCTTCACCGTGGCCGAAGACGTCGATGCGGCCCTGGCAGTGCGGGCAATTAAAGTAGCTCATGTTCTCGACGATCCCGAGGATATCCACGTTGACCTGACGGAACATCTCGATGGCCTTGCGGACATCGGCCAGCGCGACAATCGACGGAGTGGTGACAAGGACCGCCCCGGTAACGGGCACCATCTGAATCAAGGAAAGCTGAACGTCGCCGGTGCCCGGCGGGAGATCCACGATCAAATAATCCAGCTCGCCCCACACGACGCTGCGCAGAAATTGCTGCATAACGCTGTGGAGCATGGGCCCGCGCCAGATCATCGGCTTGTCTCCCGGATTGAGCAGGCCCATCGAAATCAGCTTCACGCCCTGCGCTTCGACAGGAAGGATTTGCCGCTCGCTCAAGGCCTGCGGCTGCTCATCGGTGCCGAGCATGATCGGCACGTTGGGACCGTAGACATCCGCGTCGAGCAGGCCGACGGATGCGCCCAGGTGCTTGAGTGCGAGGGCCAAGTTGACGGCAACCGTCGTTTTCCCCACGCCGCCCTTCCCGCTTGCGACTGCGACGAGATTTTTCACGCCCTCGACGGGCAGTTTGGCGGGCTGGGGCATGGGTGCCGGTGGCATCTTCAATTTCTCCTCGAGGAACAGACTTTGGAGCAGCGCACTTTGCGATCCCTTATTTTGAACGAGAAAAGCGCATCCGTCCACTGGTCCCGCGGGAGGACAGGCCGTTCTCAATTGGCAACAAAATGCTGCGCGTACCATTGTTACCCGCTTTATTGCAGCCTAATCTGAATTGCGGGGAACGCCAACCCTGCACGCGCCCCGAACACCATGAGTTCTAGCGACGCCAAGATCACGGCCGCACGCGCCTTCATCCGCAGCCTTAACATTCTGCTCAAGTACGCGCGGCTTTACGGCTTCGATCATGCGCGGACAGTGGAGCAGTTTGAGACCGCGTGGAGCGAACTGCATATGGCGATCCCGGCAACGAACGAATCGGGACTCCTTCTCGGTGCAAGCGGCTCGCAGCTCCTGCTCGATGGCGCACCTATCGATGCCGCTCCGGCCGAGCGCAGCTTTGCGCAACTGCTATCCGCAGCGGGCCTGGCCAGCATTCAATTCACGTCAAGCGTCAAGAAAGAGGACCTGGAACGGCTCATCCGGGCCTTCCCCACGCATAACACGAAAGCCTCGGCTCTGGCCGAACAGCTAAAGGCGGCACTGGAAGGAATTTCCACAATCCGCATCAATGAAATTCGATTCGTCGCGGAGGATGCCTCGATGAGCGAGGCGCGCGTCGCGGGGCTGCTCACCGCGCAAACTCTCGGCGCCGACGCAAACTCTATGAAAGACTGGCTGCGCGATCCCCAGAAGCTCCTGCAACTGATCGCCGCGTCTGAAGGTTCCCGCAGCGGCCCTGTCGCAGGCGCGGGAATCGGCGGTGGATCACCTCAGAGTGGCACCGGGCAAGGTGGCGGGCCAGAAGACTCCCCCACACCCGGTCGCGGCGCGGCTGGCGGAGGCGGCGCACCCTCGGCCTGGAGCGCAAAAGAGGAAGACATTCTCGGAATCTTGAAGCTATTGACGCACCTGGGCCAAACCGTCTCGGGTGAAGGCGGCAACCCTCAACCGGGACCGTTGCAGGAAGAACTCACAAAGCTCCCGGTACATTCCCAGGAGATGCTGCGGACGGCCTTGGCTGCTGTTGCCGCGCAGACGCCGGCCACGAATTCGAAAGATCCCATACTGCTGCGCCTGGCAGAGCATCTGGCGATCCGGTTTGCCCTGGAGCGATACGAGCGCGGCGAAGTGAAAGTAAATGCCGTGCGCACGATGATTGACCGAATGTCCCAGGAAATCCAGGGGCTGCGGAAGATCCTGGGCACACACGAAGAGAAACTTGCGGAAGCCGGAATCGTTGTCGAATCGAATGCCGAGTTGCTCGACCGGCAATTCTGGGCTGCGGTGCCGGAAAATGGCAAGCGTGCCGTGCTTGGATCATCCGACGCTTGGTGTATACCCGCGCGCAATGTAAGACAGTACGTGGAAGAGCTCCTCCGCCGCGGTGATGAAAAAGCGGCCATCGAAATCCTGCAGAACTATGCCTCCTGCGTGCAAAGTCCGGAGGGGGAGGCACGGCGGCGGACGGCCATCGGTCTCGCCGACCTTGCCGATGTGTACGCCTCGGCTGGGGGACGCCCTCTGTCTCCTGCGATTCAGATGGCCGGGGCGCAGTTGAGCCTCGAGCGGGATGACAATTTGCAAGGGCTGATCAGCGCCGCGTTTGTGCGTCTGGCTCAAGAGGCCGGGACGCGGCGCATGTTCCCGGCGATTCTGCAGGCGCTCAATTCGCTCGATTCGGTGGAAAATCAAAGGCCTGTTTTCGCGCAAAGCCTGCGTCCGCGGATTGGCCTGGAAAAGCGTGTGCCGGAATATCTCGAAGAGGCGGTGCGCGCGGATCGCGTTCCGGATGATCTGGGCACAGTGCTGCAGCGAGTTCCTCGTACGGCTGCTGAGAATCTGGTCGTGCGTTTCAACAGGACTGGCAATCGAGTTGAAATGCAGCGACTGGTGGAGCTTGCTCATACCGTGGGAGGGGACTTCGTGTCCTCGTTGTGTGACACGCTCCGGGGTGGCTCCGCCAACGAAGCGGCGGAAACAGTTGGCCTATTGAGCCGCCTGGATTCACCTTCGATTGGACGGTGGGTGCCGGAACGCCTGCGAGAGTGGCCACGAAATGCGCAGGACCGCATGGTGCGGCTCCTGGCGATGAGCGGCACACCCGAGCGCGGAAGCCTCCTGGTGGATATCCTCTACATGCTCGATCCGATGTTACTCCCGCTGGTGATCGATGAAATTGGTCTGAGCGAAGACTTGGCTTGCATGCATTCCATGATTCAATTGGTCGAAGGCGATTCGTCACACGCGGTGAAAACATTTGTGCGCCTGAAAGCGGTGGAAGCGCTTGGACGGCTGAAGGCGCAGCAGGCTGAGGGGGTGTTACAAACGATCGCGGAAGCGCGGCACATGTTTCATTGGACGAATCCATTCGAACTCCGTCTAGCGGCGGTGCACTCACTCGCGAAGATCGATCCACAGTGGGCCAGGGAGTTCTTGCCGCGCAGCGGCTTCAGCGCAGCCGATCTGGCGATTGCGCCCCTTGATCCTCAGCCGAACACAAAACACTTCCGGCAACGGCGGTATCCGCGCGTGCGCCTGGCACAACCGATAGCTGCGATCGCCATGGTGGGACAGGACTGTTACCGCCTAGAGATTCGCGGGCTGAGCTTGAGTGGCGGGATTGCGGCCGGCGAGAAGCATCTGCAGCCGGGAACATTGGTCACAATGAAAATGGGCTCGAGCCTCCGGCCAATTCGCGCGCAGGTGCTGATGCGCGACGCGCGGGCCCAGGGACTCGGCTTCGAATTCGCAGACATGGACCTCGACGAACGCGCCCGCCTCCGCAAATTGCTCCTCGAAAATATGTCTTCCGCAGTTCTCAATGAACTGGGCGTCTTAGTTCACTCAGGCACATAGTTCCCTGAATTTTTGCGCGCCCTCCATAAACGAGGAAGGGGCCGGCCCCGCATGCGGGACCGGCCCCTTCGCCTTTTTCAGATCGATCCGCGAGGATCCGTTAGAAAAGAATCTTCAAGCCCAACTGCATCGCGCGGGCGCCGCCCGATCCGAGCACGGGATTGGAGCTGAGCACGTCCGGCGTCAAATTTCTGAAGCCGAAACTCGCGCCCGCAACCGCAGAAGGATCGGTAAAGCTGTTGTCACCCCCCGGCCCACCAAACGGATTAGAGATGTTGGGGTGATTGAGAATGTTAAAGAACTCAGCCCGGAACTGGGCACTGAGGCGTTCCTTGATCTTGAACACCTTGGTTACCGACAGATCCAGGTTGTAGTAGGGGAAGCCCCGGAACATATTGGAGGCCGTGTTACCGACGCTTCCGTAAGCGGAAGGGATCAGAACCGAGTTGCCGTTGACGTAGCAGCCCAGGCTGGTAAGTGAAGCTATAGCCAATTGACCCAAAGCCGTTGCTTTCGCGAGACATGTCGAATTGGTGGTCCCTGCGAAATAGGGGATCCCCCCGGCTCCGCCGTTGGTGTTGATGAGCGCCTTGGTCGTCCTGAAGTCAGCGGGATTGCCGAAGAAATTCCACTGCTCGCCATTGGGGCTGGGGCTACCAATCTCATTGGTTCCACTGAAGTCGGTCGTAACGTCATTGACGCCCCATGGCGTAGCGCTTTCGAGCGTCACGATGGAATTGAGCGACCATCCCTCAAGGAGCTGCCCCGGTGTTTTCATGCCGGGAATCGCGTAGGTCGTCGAAAAGGTGAACCGATGAGTCACGTCGAATTCGGTCGTCCCGTAGATAGATCTGGTCTTAGCGCTGTCGGTGGCGCTGAGGAAGCTCCAGTTGTCGGGTGACTCCCCAAGAGCGTGGGCGTACGTGTAGCCGAGCACGAAGGATAGCCCATGCGTTGTCCGCTGGGTCATCGATACCTGCAGGCTGTTGTAGTTGGAAAAATCGGTGTTCGATAGCCACGCGATATAGCCCAGATACGGGAACTTGCTGGCGAACGGCTGAGCTGCCACCTCTCGGTCTCCAATTGCGCCTGCGGTGGGGTCGCAGTTGTCGTAGGCCGGAGCACTTATAATGCAGTCGTTGGCGGGGGTTCCCGCAGTTGCCGGGTTTCCCACCCGGACCCGAGGGGTGGTTGATTCAAGTCGGTCAATCCGACCAGCTTCGTGGCGTGGTTACCGACGTAAGTAACTTCAATGGAGAGGTTGTTCGTGAGGGCGCGCTGGATGCCCAAACTCCACGTAGTGATATAGGGCGCGCGCAGATTACGATCCACACCCATAATGGTGCAAGGCTGCGGAGTTGGGAGGACGCCCAGCACCGGGGTACCATCGCCGCACGCGGGCTTGGCCGCGTAAAGGGGCGTGGATGACGAATTGTTGGCCCAGTTGTACAGGAGGTCTCCGGGGTTCGTCACCTTTCCGAGCCCCTTCTTCGAGAAGCTGACGGCGCCCAAGTTGATAGTGCCGCCGGCAGTTGTTGGAGTCGTGTTGCCGCCGGTGTAAAGGTTCACGCCTGTGGGGACCGTGCGCAATCCGAGCAGGTTGCCAAGAGCCATCAACGCGTCAAAGCTGCCTTGCTCGTACAGGACGCTGCCTCCACCACGAACCACGGTCTTGCCATTGCCGGCGATATCCCACGCAAAGCCGAACCGTGGGCCGAAATTGTTGTGATCGCCGTTATACACACCAGAGACCCCACCAACCCCCACCTGTTGCATTCCTTTCACCGGGTCGAAGTTGCCAATCAGGTTGTTCTTCTCTTTCACAACCGTATTGAGCTCGTAACGGACTCCGATGTTCATGGTCAGTCTGGGAGTGACGCGCCAATCGTCCTGAACGAAAAGTCCGTACCCCTGGCTCTGTAAGTGCCGCAGGAAATTCCCAGCACTAATGTTCGCTTTCTGGATGCTGCCAGTGAAGAATTTTGTCAAGCTGGTGAACTGGAGAGGACCTTTGGTATTGGAGGTAACGTTGTTCGTGCTCTGATTGACCAGAACCTCACCGCCAAACTTGAACGAGTGGTTGCCGCGCAAGTAGGAGATGCTGTCGGAGAACTGCCAGACACTGTCGGGCCCGACGGTCTTGGGCCAGCCTAGCCCTAACTGGAATGAAGGAAAGTCTCCGATTCGAATCCTCGGGAGTCCAAAGTAGGCCTTATTTGTCTGGCCCGTGTAGAAGTGGTAGGTGCTGCCGTTGAAAGAGTAGTTTGCGGGGTCCTGGCTGCCATCACCACTGTTGAACGTTTGATAGTAATGGGAGTAGCCAAACCGGAAGGAGTTCACCCACCTGGAACTCGGGACATACGTCCAGCCCACGGAACCTACTTGAGAGCGCGCATATTGATTCGTCAGCCACAGCGGGTTGACCTGGCGACCGGGGTCGTCGACAAACGAGCCACTTCCGGGACTGATGAAATACATGCCGCTTAGTGAGTGTTTGTCGTTGATGTGAAAATCAATTTTTCCAACTCCGGAGTAGATCCTGTTGGTGCTATTTAGGGAGGTGTTGAGGGTTGTTGAACTCGTGTTGTTGACGGGGAACAGCCCTGGGTAGTTCGAAAGCGGGGTGCAGGTCATGTCCAGACCTGCCAATTGCGCGCTCAGCGCGCTCAAACTTGCGCCAGCTGCCTTGCAGGCCGGGACCAAGCCCGAACCTGGATCAGTGTTCGTAGCGCTGGTGATTGGTATAGAGTGCGGAGTCGGATTGCCCACGGCATACCGCTGCGCCTCGAAATTGCCAAAATAGAAGAACCTGTCCTTCTTGATCGGTCCGCCAACGCTGGCGCCGTATTGCTCCAATTCCACCGGCGTCTTAGTGCAAGGTAGTGGATCAGTCTTGCAATTGGGGTTGCCATTAATGTCCACATTGAAGTAGTTGCGCGCATTAAAACCGGTCGTGCGACCGTAGGCGTAGGCAGAGCCGTGAATCGTATTGGTGCCGGATTTGACCCCGACGTTGACCACCGCGCCGGGTTTCCAGCCGTATTCCGCGCGAGGATTCTGCTGCGTCTTGAATTCGTCGATGGCGTCGATCGGCAGCATTGTTCCCGCATCGCCCGCCGCCATGACGGCGTTCATTACACTCTGCGCCATCCAGGGATCGTTGCTGTTGATACCATCGACCATGAAGAAATTGTCGTGAGGACGCAGGCCGTTGGAGCTCTGTGTCCAACCAGAGTTGCCAACATACTTCGTAACGCCGGGACGCAGGTCGAGCAGGTTTTCGAAGTTTCGCCCGTTCAAGGGCAGGTCATTAATGACTTCGTTCTGGAGCGTTCCGCCCAACTCGGCATTGGTCGTTTCCACTATCGGAATCTGCTCGGTTACGGTAATCGTCTGTGCTTGTTCACCGGGCTGAAGAGTGAGGTCCACGCGAAGTTCTTGACCGACTTCGAGGACAACGTTCTGGCGCTCAGTGGTCTTGAAGCCCTTGAACTCGGCACGGACCCTATACGTGCCGGGAGTCAGGTTCGGAGCGTTGTACGCTCCCGATTCATCCGTGGTCAGAGGCCGCGATGTGCCCCTTTGGACGTCCAGGATGGTTACGGAAGCGCCAGTGATCGCGCCGCCGTTTGCATCGGTAATCGTTCCCAGGATACGGCCTGTGCTGCCTTGCGAGAACAAGGGAAGACTGACTAGAAACACCGCAATACATACAGCCATCACACGGACAGTTACACGTACGTCCAGGTTAGACGAATTCATACTCCCACCCCTTTTCGAAGAAGAAATTTTTCCCCTGACCACCCATTAGCCGGCCAAATGTACTTTGTATCACCCCATGCGTATAGTGGCTCATTTATCATTGAACGAGAAAAAGTGTCAAGCGAAATCGCTGGAGAACTCGCGGCGCGATCTATTCGCCACCTCTCGGCTGGCGCTCGCTACGCTGATAGTCGCAGTCTTTGCGTCCGGATTACCGGACGGGGTACAATCAAATTTCGAGCATGCGCATGGGGAAGCGGTTCCGCGTCTGCGGGATGGCTCCTTGTACGCAGGGCCGCCGAGCCCGCCGCCGGAACAGGAAGCGCATTCCGAAGACCACCAAAGGATTGTGATGCGAGTCGATACTATGATCGACCGGGTTATCGCCCGGTTCATCGGCACCAAGCACGAGCGCGACCTCAAGCAGATTCAGCCGCTGGTGAACGCGATCAATGCCCTGGCGCCGGAATATGAGCAGCTCGGTGACGCCCAGCTTCTCGAGAAAACGGCGCAGCTCCGGACGCAGGTAAACGAGCGCCTCGGCGAACTCCCGCTCGACGATCCCCAGTTCAAGGAACGATGCAAAGAGGCGCTCGAACCGGCGCTAGTGCCGGCCTTCGCGCTGGTGCGCGAAGCAGGCCGCCGGAAGCTCAGCATGCGGCACTTCGACGTGCAGTTGATCGGCGGCATAGTGCTGCATGAGGGCAAGATCGCCGAGATGAAGACGGGAGAAGGCAAGACGCTGGTCGCGACGCTTCCCGCGGTCCTAAATGCGCTGACCGGCCGCGGGGTTCACATTGTCACGGTGAACGATTACCTGGCGCGGCGTGACGCGGAGTGGATGAGCCCGATCTATCGCTCGCTGGGAATGACCGTAGGCGTGATCGTCCACGATCTGAGCGACGCCGAGCGCCGCGCCGCCTATGGCGCGGACATCACTTACGGCACGAACAACGAATTCGGCTTCGACTATCTCCGCGACAACATGAAGTTCGACCTTGTTGAATGCGTTCAGCGCGGCCACCACTTCGGCATCGTCGACGAGGTGGACTCTATCCTGATCGACGAAGCCCGCACACCGCTGATCATCTCAGGCCCGGCCGAAGAATCCACCGACAAGTACTATCGCATCGACAAGATCATTCCGAAATTGATCCAGGATATCGATTACACCGTCGATGAAAAACACAGGACCGCCACACTGACCGAAGAAGGCGTGAGCAAGACCGAAAAGTTGCTGGGACTCGGCAACATGTATGACCCGCAACACATGGAAACGATTCACCACGTCTACCAGGGTCTGCGCGCCCACACGCTCTACCGCCGCGACGTCGAGTACGTCGTCAAAAACGGCGAAGTCATCATCGTCGATGAGTTTACCGGACGCGAGATGCCCGGGCGGCGTTGGTCGGACGGCCTGCACCAGGCCGTCGAAGCCAAAGAAGACGTCAAAATCGAACGCGAGAACCAGACGCTCGCCACGATTACCTTTCAGAATTATTTCCGGATGTACAAGAAACTTTCCGGCATGACCGGAACCGCGGAAACCGAGGCCACCGAGTTCAACAAGATTTACAAGCTCGACGTTTCCTTGATTCCCACGAATCGCACGCTTCGCCGCGCGGAAAATCCCGACGTGGTTTACCGCACGGCAGCGGAAAAATACGAAGCCGTGGTCAACGGCATCCTGCAGGAGGACAACAGCCACGCGTTCGGCCTCCGGCAGCTCCACGAATCGGGCCAGCCTGTGCTGGTCGGCACGATTTCGATCGAAAAATCGGAGCACCTGGCGAATCTACTGAAAAAAGCCGGCATACCGCACCAGGTGTTGAACGCGAAGCAGCACGAGCGGGAAGCGAAGGTGATCGCGCAAGCAGGGCGCAAAGGAGCGGTCACGGTTTCGACGAACATGGCCGGACGTGGCACGGACATCCTGCTTGGCGGCAACCCCGAAGCGATGACGCGCGACCATTGTTTGCGCGAAAAGCTGGCCATACCTTACATTGCTGCGCCAGCGGTCATCGGCGGGGACAGCCCAAACGGAAACACTGCACCGAACATGGTCCTGTTCCAACAGGAAGGTAAAATCTTCCAGGTGCCCGCCGATCAGTGGAAACCCATCTACGACCAGTATGTTGCGCAGTGCCGCACCGAACACGATGAAGTGATTGCGCTCGGCGGCCTGCACATCCTTGGCACGGAGCGGCATGAAGCCCGGCGCATCGACAACCAGCTCCGCGGGCGCGCCGGCCGCCAGGGCGATCCGGGCTCGTCACGCTTTTTCCTCTCGCTTGAGGACGACCTCCTGCGCGTATTTGGCGGCGAGCGGGTAAAGGCGTTGATGTACCGGCTCGGTATGACCGAGGGCATACCCATCGAGTCCAAGCTGATCTCACGCCGGATCGAGAACGCGCAGAAAGCCGTCGAGGCGCAGAACTTCGAAGCTCGCAAGCATCTGCTTGAGTATGACGACGTGATGAACAAGCAGCGCGAGACCATTTACTCGATTCGCCGCTCCGCGCTCGAAGGGAAAGAACAGAAGGATTATGCGCTCGGCATCGCGGAAGACATTGCGCGCGAGTTCGTGGAAACCTTCTGCCCGCAGAATGAACACCCGGAAAAATGGAACGTCACACAGTTTGCCGCCGAAGTGCTGAATCAGTTCGGAATCGACGTGAAGACGGCCGGGATCGATACGGCCAGGCTGTCTCACGTCGAACTGGCCGATACGCTGGTGACACGGGTTAAGGAACGTTACGCCGAGAAGGAAAAGATGTTCGGCGAAACGATGATGCGCTGGCTGGAACGGCGCATCATCCTGGATATCGTTGACACGCAATGGAAAGACCACCTGCTCACGCTCGATCACCTGAAGGAAGGAATTGGCCTTCGCGGCTACGGCCAGAAAGACCCCCTGGTCGAATTCAAGAAGGAAGCGTTCCTACTGTTCGAAGACATGATGGGGCGCATCGACACTGAAACGGTGCGGTATCTGTTCCTCGTCCAGCCCGCCCGGCCCGAAGACGAAGCACGCGAAATCGAGCGGCGGCAGCGCCGGCAGCAGCAGGAATTACAGTATCAGGCAGGCGCCGCCCAAGCCGAAGAGCCCAAGCCAGTCCGCACCGGCGCGAAAGTCGGCCGAAACGAACCTTGTCCTTGCGGCAGCGGGAAGAAATACAAGAAGTGCCACGGAGCAACCGCCTAGACACCGCGCCATACGGACCCCTTCTGTTTTAGAACCGAAAGAGTTTCCGTCTTCCAACGAAAAAGCCAGTTTCAAGCGCCAGAGCCGGCGCTTGAAACTGGTCAAAAGAAACTCGTTTGCGGGAACTAGAAGTTGAGGACCAGTCCCGATCCGAAAGAATAATTGGCCTGCATCGAAGACTGGAAATGTGTGCCGATATAGTCGCCCTGAACTCGCCAATATGCGTGCGGGAAAAACTTAAAGTCCACTCCCCCACCACCCATGAATCCAAACGCAGAGTTACCGCCGAGAATACCGCCGCTCTGAGTAAACCGGAAATGCTGCCAGCCCACGAGGACATGGACCCACGGTTCGAATCGCCCTGCGCTGTGCGCGACGATATGCGGTCCGGCACCGATGAAGACGGAGCAGCCACATGTGGTTGCCCTTCCAAAACCCATGGCGGCGGTGCCTTCGATACCGATCCAGTTGTTCAAATAACGGGTGAGGTCCGTATTGAAGCCGTTGGTATGAAAGGCCTGGCCGAGAACGTTGTAATGTTGGAACTGATAGCCAATTCCGAGTTGCCAGGATGTACGATCCAACGGATGAAACGAAACGGGAGCGGCGGGTTCACTCGCGGGGCTGCTTGCATCGAACGCCACTGGAGCATCCTGTGCTGCCGCCGTCATTGACAGACACAAGATCGTCCCGCATAGAACTAGTAACTTACGCATTTTGGATGACCCTCCTCGCATCCCAAGGTGCGATTTCACTGCGGTCTTCATCTTCACCTCTATGCTTTGGTGTGTCCATGCAAAACGCGGGAGATGGTTTCCGGCAAGTCAACAGGCCGGTGTGCCCCGCCTGAATGAGCGCAAGGATATTCGCGCGACGTGTGAAAGGGAGACCAACGAAGCGATCTCTTCCGCTACTCCGACGGCCTGCAAGGGGGCATGGGAACCAAATTCTCAGCCTTCGGCCTAAATACGGCTGCCGATACCCTTGCGGGGTAGATTCTACCCTCCGGGCTGAAACCGCGAGTCTTATACGCACCCGAACGAAACCTAAGTGGTTTTACAGCAATGCCTTAC
This sequence comes from Terriglobia bacterium, assembly GCA_041488495.1. Classification (GTDB taxonomy): domain Bacteria; phylum Acidobacteriota; class Terriglobia; order Acidiferrales; family UBA7541; genus Palsa-360. The sequence continues at coordinate 27,325 of JBGPPL010000009.1, read as the reverse complement.
CTGAGGTGGCCGCGCTGGCAGGAGGCGTGCTTGTTTGGTTTGGTAAGATCGGAATAGCTCACGGTCGAGGTTTGAACGGATGACAACCCCCACCCGCACCTGCCACACAGAAAGCTGCACGGTCGAAGTCCCAGAAGTGCTCGAAAAAGAAAGTCTCTGCCTCAACCACTACCTCGAAGAGGCATTCCAAAAGCTCGCGACAGCGAAGGAAGCCCTTCATCGCGGGCAGGACGTGGACTACCACACCATGCACTGGCTGCTCGCTCAAGTGGATTTCGCGGTCGAATCATTAGCCCAAGAGGACACGAATTGGGACTCAGAACAGCGCTCCAGGCTGCTGGAATTATTGCTTGGCATAGCCAATTTGAATGAGTATGTGCGCCACAGAACCGTCTTGGCCCGGCACTCCCCTTGATGAGGTATCCATGTTGACACCGCGGTTGCCCCCTACGCTTGTGTGCGCATTTGCCAAGTTATAGAATCATTGGGTTGGTTGAAGGTTGCGCTGAACAATGCAGTCCCCATCGGACGGTGTTACGAGTAACCCCGGGGAAGATGAAACCTCTTCTTAGCCCCGCACCGGGAAACAGCAGATGGCCAAAGAATCCAGTCCAAGCCGCGGAAACAATGAGCAGCCGTCGTCCACGCACTTTGAGGTGACGCTGACAGCGGACATCAACACCATCTCTCCCGTCGTTACTTGGGCAATGCGGCTGGTAGGCGAGATGGAATATGCCGCCGGCAAAGAATATGAAATTGAGATGGCGCTGCGCGAGGCGCTGGCTAACGCCGTTCTGCATGGGTGTAAAGCAGACCCGAGCAAGAAAATTGAATGTTCCGTGACGGAAGACAAGGACCGCGGAATCCTCATTGTCGTGCGCGATCCCGGCGAAGGTTTTGACCCCGCAAAACTCCCCTGCCCCACCGACGAGCAAAACGTGTTCTCCGACCACGGCCGGGGGATTTATCTGATCAGCACACTGATGGACGAGGTTCGATACGAACGCAACGGCGCTGAAATCCACATGCGCAAGTACTGATGACCATGCCAGTCGAGCCGACAAATAAATCTCCGAGCAAGCCGCCGGACAAACTTGACGAGTTCCACCCGGAAATGCCACAGATCCCCGGCGTCCGCAATGCGCGCCCGAGCGCCGCGACAACCGCGAGCAATGCGAATAAAAGACGTCTCGTGCAAATTGGCGGACTTGCAGCCGCTGTGCTCCTGATCGGGGTCACAATCCTGTGGTGGGTAGAGAGCGCACGTCATCGGGCGCCGGAATCCTCTCCCACCGAGACGCCGGCGACGGAATCCTCCGTCCCCGCACCTTCGCCAACAGAGTCATCCCCTTCGACACTGACTACTGAAGGTTCTACCATAGCGGCAACTGCCGAAGATCTCGTCAAACCATGGTCAGCGAAAAAATTCACATTTAGGAAGTCTTTCACCCGCGAAAATGTAAACGCGATGGTGATCCGGCTTCCCGGCGGAGGCCTCTGGGCCTTCGCCCTCCAGGAGCCGTACGGGCGCTGCGAACTGGAATTCGTAACGGACTTGGACCAAATGGCAAAGCAGTACGGATATCGCGCTTCCCACCCCATGGTAGCCAACCCGTGCAACAGCACGGTCTACGATCCATTGAAGGTCGGCCCGCTTGGCGGCGAAGTTTGGGCGCGAGGTGAAATTGTGCAAGGTGCAGGTCTGCGGCCTCCCATTTCCATAAATGTTCAGGTAAGCGGCAACTCGATCATCGCCGACCGCATCGAGTAGGTACTGCGCCGACCGGCAGAGGACTCTCACAGAATGCGAATGTTGTATGACGCCGTGTGCGGTTTCAACGGGCATGTCAGGAAAGCGAATGGTTTTCGGGTGGCCCGCGCTTCAAGTTAGAAGGGTAGGACGATGGAGAGGATCCATTTCGGCTCCCCCTTGAAACCCCGCAAGGGGTAAGGCACCCGAACCCCAAAACTTTCGGCGCAATTCTGGCCGGTGAACTAACATAATAGTATTCTTCAATGGGTGTCGCAGCGAGAACTAAATTTCCTGCTATCCGGATTGAATGGTCAAGGATGACGCACCCGGCTAAGTGTTTGATCCGCGACGCTCGGAAGGACTCCGATACGTCTGATGATGCTGGAAAACCCGCTGCCAGTTGGACCACGCGGATGGCTCGCGACCGCCGCGCTCAACCGCGTTACAAGCTCACCGCTTCGGTCGAAATAGTAGATGCTAGGTCTGGCGTGCAGATCGAGGCGACCATGCATGATCTGGGCTTGGGCGGGTGCCATGTGCATACGAACAGCCCCTTCCCGGTAGGAACAGTCACAAGAGTATGCATCACGAAGGGAAAAGAATCGTTTGAGGCGCAGGCACGTGTGGCCTCCTCCATAGCTGGCAAGAGGATGGGACTGGAGTTCACCGCAGTCGGGCCGAAACAGCTTCAGGCTCTGGAGAAATTGCTTGCGGGGTCCCTAGAAATTTCATGGGTGGTGTCAAACCGGCGGAAGAGTCAGCGAATATTGATGCAAGTCGCAGTGCGAGTGTCGGGATATGACGACCTCGGATCATCCTTCAAAGAAAAGACCCACACAATTACTATCAGTCCCCATGGGGGGTTGATGCTGCTTTCGGCGCCTGTGAGAATAGGACAGCGGCTCGTCCTGTCGAACATACAAACAAGAGCTGTAACAGAATGCATTGCCGTCCATAAGGGCGGGCGTCAGGGTGACGGCCTTGAAGTGGGAGTGCAATTTCGGCTGCCCAATCCGACATTCTGGGGTGTGGGATTTCCGCCTGCGGATTGGTCGTCCCAACATCCGGATGCGAAATCCAGGGCTTGACGTTCACTAACCCCGGGCCCTTTATTCCAATTTCTTGTGTACCTAACGCCAATAGGGAAGACCACGATGAAGTACAGGTTTTAGAGAAGGGCACGGCGGCTGGTGCAGCGTGTGAGTAGTTCCTGAGTTTCGGGTGCCACACCTTGGGTTTTTCAAGTGTGCGATCCTACGGTTCATTTTCCGTCTTCGACCGCAGCAAGTCGCACAATTTACCTCGCGGGGCATAGCAAGGCCCGTCCAAAACATCCGCGCTGTAGATAGCATAAACTTGGTAAAATCCGCGCTCGGTTTGCGGAGCTTGGGGAGAAACTGATGTCACGCCGGCTCGTGGATCTTTCGATCGTTTTGGAAAACGACGTGATTGCCGATCCGCCGTCCATGCAGCCTAAGATCACGTACGTGGGCCATGCGGAATCGTTCGACGGGATGGCTCGATTCTTTCCGGGTTTGCGGCAAGAGGACCTGCCGGATGGCGAGGCGTGGGCCGTCGAGCATGTGGAGCTGAGCACCCATAACGGCACACACCTCGATGCGCCGTACCATTTTCATTCGACCATGAACAAGGGCGCGCGCGCGATCACGATCGACGAGGTGCCGCTCGAATGGTGCTTTCAACTGGGAGTGAAAGTCGATTTTCTGCATTTTGCTGATGGCTATGTGGCTACCGCCGCCGATGTCGAGCCCGAACTTGCGCGGATCTTCCATGAATTGATGCCGCTGGAGATTGTCATTGTCAACACCCGCGCCGCATCGCTGATTTGGGAAGGGCACAAGGCCGGTCGCCATATTGGCTACTGCCATTTGGAAAAGCTTCACAACCTGGAAAGCCTGCCAGCCGATAGCTTCACTGTCGCGTGTTTTCCAATGAAGATTCGCGGCGCTTCGGCCAGCTGGACTCGCGCCGTCGCGATCTTCGACGAATGACGGCTCCTCAAATTCGTCACCGCACATGCATCCGCGAGGATAACGTCCGATGAGCGTACTGGATGAAACACACGATCCGAAGCGAACGAGTTGGATCGCCTCCGCTGAAGGTCATCCCGATTTTCCGATTCAGAATCTTCCTCTTGGTGTTTTTAGCCCGCCCGATGGCGAGCCGCGCGGAGGCGTTGCGATTGGTGACGCGATCCTCGATCTGCGGGCGGCTGCAGCGGCGGGACTGTTTTCCGACGCGGCCCAGTTGGCCGCGGCGGCTGCCGTTGGACCAACGCTGAATCCGCTGATGGCGCTCGGCAAGCAGACGCGGATCGCTCTGCGCAAGCGTTTGTCGGAATTGCTGAGGGCCGATGGAGCCGAACGGAAAACGGTTGAGGGACTTTCGAGAAAGCTGCTGCATACCGCTGCGGACTGCGTAGTGCACTTACCAGCCGCCATCGGCAATTACACGGACTTTTTTGCCGCGATTCACCATGCGACCAGTGCCAGCCGTTTGTTTGGATTAGGGCTGACGCCGAATTACAAGCACGTTCCTATTGCTTACCACGGGCGCGCCTCCTCAGTGCGCCCGTCGGGGATGGCGGTTCGGCGGCCCAATGGCCAACGCGTGATAGAAATCGGCGGGCCGCCGGACTTCGGCCCTTGTCAAAAGCTCGATCATGAATTCGAGTTCGGAGTTTGGATCGGGCCCGGCAACGAGCTGGGAGATCCGGTGTCTATTTCGCGCGCGGCAAATCACATTTTTGGGTATTGTCTTCTGAACGATTGGTCGGCGCGTGACATCCAGACATGGGAAATGGCCCCGCTTGGCCCGTTTCTTTCAAAAAACTTCGCCACAACAATTTCACCGTGGATCGTTACCCCGGAGGCGCTGGCGCCCTTCCGCACAGCGCAATCGCCCCGGCGCAAGGATGAGCCTCAACCCTTGCCGTATCTCTGGGACGACAACGACCAACGAATGGGCGCGTTGGATATCGAATTGGAAGCTTCGCTTCTGACTCCCTGTCTCAAAGCGCAGGGAAAATCAGCACGCCGCCTGTCGGTTGCAAATACAAAAGATCTCTATTGGACCTTCGCGCAAATGGTGGCGCACCATACGAGTTCCGGCTGCAATCTGCTTCCTGGCGACTTATTCGGCAGCGGCACGATTTCGGGCCGCACACCCGAGGGTTGCGGTTCCCTGTTGGAGCTCACCGAAAACGGCAAGAAGCCAATCCGAGTCGCTTCCGGCGAAACGCGCACTTACCTCGAAGATGGCGACGAAGTCATATTCCGCGCTGTATGCCGCAGCGCAGGTTATGTCTCGATCGGATTCGGTGAGTGCCGCGGCGTAATCCTGCCGGTCGGAGGAAGCCTCTCAAAGAATGTGGACGCTGCATGATCCGGCGCAGGATTTCGGGGCCCGCGCTGCGAGCCTGAAGCATACGACGGTTGAGAGTATCCTTTTCGGACAAAGTGGATTGCAGGAATCTACTTCTCCTTGAGTTTTAGTTTGCCACCGGCCTTGTTCTGTTCGAGAAATTCCCGCAACTTTTCGCTAGTGTCCAGGAGCCGAATCCACTGCTCGTAGTACAGAGTGACAGGGAAACGGCCAAGCCCATACACGCTCACGCCTCCCTTTTCGCCGACTTTGAATTCCAACTCCCCGGAACGACGCCCCGCTCCCTTCTTTTCCAGTTCAGCTAGACGCGTCTTTAATTCTTCGTAGGTTGGCTCCGCCATTTTTTCCTCCTCTGGTCCATCGCAAGCCGGATTGATTATACCGAACAACACCCGGGCATGGCGAAGCTGAAGGCAGGTGGACCACGCTTTGGTGATTGAGTGATTTTTCGGGTGGTGCACCCATAGTTCAAAAGGGTGCAATGCGTGCGACTGATTTCCTTGATTGGTGGATTCCCGGTTTACATGCACCAGCTCGTTTTGAACACGTGCCGTGTGTTTCAGGCACCCTTCCCTGCATCCTGGTGCATCTTAGACGCTGGCAGAGGTACATTCGACGGAACCCCTGCTCCACGCTGCCCAGCTACGCGGTCCCGAAACTTCGGTGCCACGATGGGGTTAGACCTCAACGGAGGACATATGCGAAAGAGAAAAGTTGCGATTTTGTTCGTGGCAGCGCTCAGTGTGATGGCTTTGGCCGCCGGGTGCTCCAGCCCCCAAAAAGATCAGGCTCTCGCCACCAATATAAAAGCCAAGATGTTTTCCGATCCGCAAGTGAAAGCGGCGAACGTCGATGTCACCGTGAAGGATGGCGAAGCGACTCTGTCCGGTGAAGTTCCGGACTACGGGGCGCGCTATCAGGCATTCAAGCTCGCGACGGACACGCCCGGCGTGAAGCATGTCACTGACCAGATGACGGTACAAACCGCCCAGGTCGCTCCCGCTCCAGAGGTTGCTCCCGTCGAGCCGGCTCCCGCTCCCAAGCCTGTGCGCAAGGTTCCGAAGCACCACGCCCAATCGAACATGAGTTCGATGATGTCTGAACCCGATCCGGCTCCAGCTCCGCCTCCCGCGGTTTCGATGCCGCCGGCACAGCCTGTGGCAGCGGCACCCCCGCCGCCTCCTCCGCCCCAGCCGAAGCGTGTGGAGATTCCCGCGGGGACCTCGGTGCGCGTGCAGATGATCGACGCCGTCGATTCCTCGGTGAACCACGCCGGAGAGATGTTCCACGCGACTCTCGAATCGCCGATTGTATTGGACGATCAGATCGTCGTTCCGTCCGGTACGGATGCGTACGTGAAGCTGGTGAACGCCAAATCGGCGGGCCACATGACCGGTCAGAGCGCGCTGGCGCTGGAACTGGTGCGCATGGAGTTCCAGGGAAAATCCTATGCGCTGGCAAGCAATGAATACACACAGACGGGTAGCTCGCGCGGCAAGCGCACAGCGGAAACCGTGGGCGGCGGCGCGGCGCTGGGCGCGTTGCTCGGCGCGGTCATCGGCCACGGCAAAGGCGCCGCGGTCGGAGCAGCCACCGGCGCCGGAGCCGGCACGGTTGTTCAGGGCGTAACGAAGGGCCAGCAGGTCCAGATCCCGTCGGAAACGAAGCTGGATTTCTCACTTCAACAGCCCGTGGAAGTCAGCTACTTCCCCGATAAGAACCGCTCTTTGCGCCACTAAACGGCAGGAAATAATAAAAAAGGCACGGCTACTGAATTGCGACCGTGCCTTTTTTATTTTCAGTGAGGCTCTTTGATTTCTTCCCGATCAAACGCAGTCGTTGAAAACTTCCGGCAAAATTCCATGACCCTCGCTTCGGCCCAAAAGCGCGCGTCGCCGCTGTTGCGCGAAATAAACGCACAATGTCCGCCGTGGTCGGGTGCAATCAGATGGATGTGGGCGTTTTTCTTGAAAGCGGGATCGGAAAAACTCGCGAATGGAACGAACGGATCGTCCTGCGCCGTCATTACGAGCGCCGGAACACGGATCTCGTCCATGACGCGGAGCGCGCTCGACCGGGCGTAATAGTCGGACGCATCACGGAAACCGCAATATGTCGCCGTGATCACGTCGTCAAACTCGCGCAGCGTGCGCACGCGCGCCATTCGGCCGAGATCGAATTTCCCGGGGAAAAGTTTCGCCTTGCGCCGCATGCGGCCCTTCAGGCTGCTCACAAATCGGCGTTGGTACACGAAGTTCGCCGGCAGGCCGAGGGCGTCGGCACACGCGGCGAGGTCCAGCGTAGGGCAGACTGCCGCAACCCCGCGCAACTGACGCGGCGTGGCTCCCGCCAGATCTCCCGCCATTTTGAGCACGAGATTCCCGCCCATCGAATACCCGGCAAAGAAAATCTCGGAGAACGAATCCTGCTCGATGAGTTCGAGCAGGACAGCGCGGTAATCACCCGAAAGCCCTGAATTGTAGAGCGTCGTTGTGAGCGACTCCGTCCCGCCGCAGTTGCGCTGGTTCAACCGCATCGCGTTCCAGCCGGCCGCGAAGGCGCGCTCCGCGAGCCCCAGCATGTATCCAGACTCGCTCGAACCTTCGAGGCCATGAACGAGCACCAGAGTGGGCCGCTCGCGAGGCTGCGATTGCCAATGGCATTCGCCGCGGATTCGCGTGCCGGGCTCGGTTTCAAATTCCCGCGGAGTGCTTTTCGGGAGGCTCGGGAATTTGCAGCGCCACAGGGCATAGGCGACGGTCTGCGCATGCGGATTGCGCAACAGGGGATGTGGTTCGAACGTCTTCATTCGCGCATCATTCTACGACACCCCGAAGCTGCCCGCACGCGGGAGCCGGGGGGGGCGCGCTTGATTTCGAACGGCAGCGCGCATAGAATGAATTTTCACCGATGATTGTCCGGTATCTTGAAGCCACACCTTTCGTGCCCAGCGGCCTTCCGCTGGGCTGCGTCGTTTTCAGAGGCCATTTTTTCACTGTCCCAAGGAGAGCTGAATGGAAGGACCGATAGGCGAAGGTCTGACGTTTGACGATGTGCTGCTGTTGCCGGGAAAGTCCTCGGTGCTCCCTACCGAAGTCAGCACGCAGACACACGTTACGAAGAAAATTCCCCTGCACATTCCGCTCGTGTCCGCGGCGATGGATACCGTGACCGAGTCGCGCCTTGCCATTGCCATGGCGCGGCAGGGCGGGCTGGGCTTCGTACATCGCAGCATGACGATCGAGCGGCAGGCCGAGGAAATCGACCGGGTGAAGCGCTCGGAGAGCGGGATGATCGTAGATCCGGTGACGATCTCGCCCGATCTTTCGGTCCGCGATGCGATGGAAATCATGACAAAGTACCGCGTCTCGGGACTGCCGGTGACGAAGGGGCCACGCCTGGTGGGCATCCTGACGAATCGCGACCTGCGCTTTGAGAAAAATCTCGAACAGCCGGTCAGCAATGTGATGACGAAGGACAATCTGGTAACCGTGCCGGTGGGCACGACGCTCGAAGAGGCCGAGCGCATCCTGCAAAGGCACCGGATTGAAAAACTGCTTGTCGTGGACGCCGAGTTCCGCCTTAAAGGCCTGATCACAGTCAAGGACATCCAAAAGAAGTTGGAGTTTCCGAACGCGGCAAAGGATGATCAGGGACGCCTGCTTGTGGGCGCAGCCATCGGCGCGACGGGGGACTTCATGGAGCGCGCCGTGGACCTGGCGCGGTCCAAGGTGGACGTGCTGGCGATCGATACGGCGCATGGGCATTCGGCGCGCGTCATGGATGCGATCCGCGCGGTGAAGCACCGCTTGCCCGATATGCAATTGATTGCGGGCAACGTGGGGACCTACGAGGGCGCACGCGATTTGATCGCGCTCGGCCTTGACGGCGTCAAGGTCGGCATTGGCCCTGGGTCGATCTGCACGACGCGGGTGGTGACCGGAGCGGGTGTGCCGCAAATTACAGCCATCCTGGAAGCGGCACGCGCGGCCAAGGGAACCGGAGTGCCGGTGATTGCCGACGGCGGCATCAAGTATTCCGGCGACATCAGCAAAGCCATCGCAGCAGGCGCGGCGGTCACGATGCTTGGCGGATTATTTGCAGGGACGGAGGAATCGCCCGGCGAAACGATTCTTTACCAGGGGCGCACGTTCAAATCGTATCGCGGGATGGGTTCGCTGGGCGCGATGCAGGCAGGCTCGGCCGATCGCTACGCGCAGGAAGGCGCCCAACATGGAAAATCCGTGCCGGAGGGCGTCGAAGGACGCGTGCCTTATAAAGGTTCGCTCAGCGCTTTGACGGACCAGTTGGTCGGAGGGCTCAAGAGCGGGATGGGCTATTGCGGCGTGGCCACTCTTGCCGAGTTGCAGGAACGCTCGCGGTTCGTGCGCATCACGGTCGCGGGCCTGCGCGAGAGTCACGTCCACGACGTCATCATCACGCGTGAAGCGCCGAACTACCAGGTAGAATAGTGGGGTCCCTGGCGCAGCCGATGACGCGCCGCCTGAAACCGTGGCTGCCGGCGATCGCGTGGGCCATACTGATTTCCTGGGCTTCCACCGATACCTTCTCGGCCAACAACACGTACGAAGTTATATTTCCGGTGCTGCACTGGCTGTTCCGGCACGCAAGCGCTGAAACCATTGACCGTTTGCACTTCTTCATCCGCAAGAGCGCCCACTTCACGGAATATTTTGTGTTCAGTTATCTTTTGCTGCGCGGAATGCGCGGGGAGCATCGAGGATGGCAGCTTCGCTGGGCAATCGTCGCGCTGTCGATCGCTGTGGGATACTCGGCGCTCGACGAATTTCACCAATCGTTCGTGCCGAGCCGCACAGCGTCGCCCTGGGACTCGCTGATTGACACCTCAGGCGCCGCAACTGCTCAGGTCTTCTTGTGGCTTTGGTTCTGGTTTCATGGCCAGTACTCTATCGGCGCTCACGATAACACCACCCCAACGGCGGAGGATTAGGCGAGATCGAACCAGGAAAACGCAAAAGGCCCGCTCCGAAAGTGCGGAACGGGCCTTTTGATTGAAACTCTGTTTTATCGAATTTGTTACGCGCCCGCTTTCTCTTCCTTCTTTTCTTCCTCGGCGGGCTCGGGCTTTGCAGCTTTTTCTTTCTTTTCCTTCTTCTTGAGTTTCGAACCAAGCAGCTCAAGGATGGCCAGGTTCGCTCCGTCGCCTATCCGGAAGCCGGCATGGATGATCCGCGTGTAGCCGCCTGCGCGGCCTGAAAAACGCGGGGCGATGTCGGCAAACAGTTTTTTGGTCGCGCCGGGCGTCATGAGGTAGGCGGCGGCCTGGCGGCGGGAGTGAAGCGTATCGCGTTTGCCGAGCGTAATCATCTGCTCGACCAGCGGCCGCGCGGCCTTGGCCCGTGTGAGCGTGGTGGTAATGCGTTCGCGCTCGATGACGTTGGTCACGAGGTTGCGCAGCGTGGCGCGCCGATGGGCGGGCTGACGCCCGAGTTTTGAACCATAGTTGCGATGTCGCATGAGTGGGTTCTTCGCGCGCTCAGAGGCCCGCGGTTTCCTCCGGTGTGGGCGGTGCGGTCTGGCTGGGGAGCGGTGGCCAAATGATGCGGCCGTGCTCGTCAAACTTCATGCCCAGACTCAGGCCCATTTTGGTCAGGATTTCCTTGATCTCGTTGAGCGATTTGCGGCCGAAGTTTTTCGTCTTCAGCATCTCGTTCTCGCTCTTCTGGACCAGTTCGCGGATGGACTGGATATTCGCGTTCTTCAGGCAGTTGTAAGACCGGACGGAAAGTTCGAGTTCCTCGACGGAACGATCCAAGTGCTCGACGCGCGGGTCGTTGTAGGCCTCGACCGCTTCCTCCGGCAGATCCGGCTGTTCCTCGAAGTTGATGAAGATGCTCATGTGGTCCTTGACCAGCTTCGAGGCAAGGCCGATGGCGTCCTGCGGCGTGATCGCGCCGTTGGTCCAAACCTCCAGCGCAAGCTTTTCGTAGTCCGTCATCTGGCCGAGACGCGCTGCCTCGACGGCATAGTTGACCTTGCGTACGGGCGAGTGGACCGAATCCACAGGGATGTAGCCGATCGGCAAATCCTCGTCGAAATTGCGGTCGGCCGAGACATAGCCGCGGCCATTCTTGACGCGCATTTCGAGCTGAAGTTTTCCGCCTTCGTTGACCGTGGCGACGTAGACGGTCTTGTCCAGCACCGCGAAATCGGCGTCTTCCTCAATCATGGCGGAGGTCACGACCCCGGGATTTTCGACGTTGACGAAGATCGTCTTCGGCTGGTCGTTGTTGAGCTTGAGCGGCACCTGTTTCAGGTTGAGGATAATATCGGTGGCATCCTCGACCACGCCGGGAATCGACGAGAATTCGTGCAGGACGCCTTCGATTTTCACGGCCGTGATGGCCGCGCCCTCAATCGAGCTCAGCAGAGCCCGGCGGAGAGCGTTGCCAACAGTGGTGCCCCAGCCGCGTTCAAACGGCTGCGCGGAAAACTTCCCAAACTTATCTGTAAGCGACTCGAGTTCAGCCGCCAAGCGTTTCGGTTTCTGAAAACCTTTCCACATCTGTTGAGTCCTCCCTCCCCGCGATGGCGGGGAAAACAAATCTGCCGATGTTTCGCGCCGCTGCTACTTCGAATACAGCTCGACGATAAGCTGTTCGGTGATGGGCGGTGTCTGAACGTTTTCGCGCTTCGGCAAAGCAACCACGCGGGCCTTGAAGGCCTCGCGGTCGATTTCCAGCCACGGCACCGCGTTCTGACTCTGGGCGACGTTGCGCGCTTCGAGCACCATGGTGTTCTGGTGCATTTTTTCCTTGAGCGTGATTTCCTCGCCGACGCTCACCAGATACGAAGGGATGTTGACCTTCTTCCCGTTGATGCGGACGTGGCCGTGGAGGACGATTTGCCGCGCCTGAGAGCGCGAGCTTGCGAGACCTGACCGCCACACGGCATTGTCCAGGCGCCGCTCGAGCATGACGATGAGGTTCTCGCCCGTGGGCCCCTGCGCGCGCTCGGATTTTTCGACATAGTTGCGGAACTGCCGCTCGAGCAGCCCGTAGGTGCGCTTCACCTTCTGCTTCTCGCGCAACTGCAGTCCGTAGCCCGCAAGCTTTTTCACGCGGCGCGACTGGCCGTGCTGTCCCGGGACGAAGTTGCGCTTTTCTATGGCGCACTTCTCGGTAAAACAGCGCAGCCCTTTCAGAAACAGCTTCTGCCCTTCCCTGCGGCAGAGCCGGCAAACCGCTTCACGATGACGTGCCAAATGCGTTTCTCCTTATGTTGCGGCTTCTCGAAACTCAAACTATTTTCGCGGGCTCCAGATTCTGGCGGGCTTCAAGCAAAGCCTGCGCCCGGTAGAGCCCACACCCGCTCGATTGCGCCCGATCAGACGCGGCGGCGCTTGGGCGGCCGGCAACCATTATGCGGAATCGGCGTCACGTCCTTGATGTGCACAATATGCAAGCCCGACGAGGCCAGAGCGCGCACGGCCGATTCGCGGCCCGAGCCCGGACCCTTCACACGGACTTCGACCGATTTCATGCCGTACTGGTCGCGCGCCACTCCGGCGGCTGACGCCGAGGCCTGCTGCGCCGCGTAGGGCGTTCCCTTGCGCGACCCTTTGAAGCCGATCGATCCGGCGGAAGACCACGATACCGCGCGCCCATCCGGCCCGCAGATGGTAATGATCGTATTGTTGAACGTGGCCTGGATGTGCGCCACGCCGTGCGGGACCACGCGCTTTTCCCGCTTCTTCTTGAACTCTTTCTTGCGCTTCGAAGTTTTTGCCGGCGCCTGTGTGGCGGCGTCTTGCTGCTGCGGTTCTTTTGCCAAGTCAGTACCCTCGCTTCAATCTCGGACCCAAATTCCGGCGGGCTCCAAGTAGAGCCCGCTCCCGGATTCCTCGGGATCTAACACATGCCCGCCGGACCGCTACTTCCGGGCCGCGACTTTCTTCTTCGCGGCGACAGCGCCCTTCCGCGGTCCCTTGCGCGTCCGCGCATTGGTGTGCGTGCGCTGGCCGCGAACCGGAAGATTCCGGCGATGGCGCAGCCCGCGGTAACACTGGATCTCGATGAGCCGCCGGATATTCATCTGGACCTCCTTACGGAGATCGCCCTCGACGCGGCCCTCGGATTCGATCGCCTGGCGGAGGCGGTTAATCTCTTCCTCGGTGAGATCCTTTACCTTCTTGGTGAATTCCACGTCCGCCTTCGCGCAAAGCGCTTTCGCGCGGGGCTGGCCGATGCCATAGATCGACGTCAGGCCGACCCAGATGCGCTTCTGAACCGGAAGATCTACTCCTGCAATGCGTGCCATGCGAGCTCCTCAATTCTCCGGCTGTCTATCCCTGGCGCTGCTTGTGTTTCGGGTTAACGCAAATTACGCGCACCACGCCGCGCCGATGGATGACCTTGCACTTGTCACAAATCTTCTTTACCGATGCCCGGACTTTCATTTCCCTGCTCCTTGACAAATTTCCGGCGCGCTCCACGCTTCACTTGAAGCGTTCAGCGTAAAAGCAGAGCCCGCTCCCGTCATTCCGGCGGGCTCCAAGTAGAGCCCGCACCCGTTCTACTTATACCGGTACACGATGCGGCCGCGCGTCAGATCGTAGGGCGAAAGCTCCACGGCGACCTTGTCCCCGGCGAGGATGCGGATGAAGTTCTTACGCATCTTCCCGGAAATGTGCGCCAGCACCCGGTGTTTGTTCTCCAGCTCCACGCGAAACATCGCGTTGGGCAGCGGTTCGATGACCGTCGCCATCACTTCGATGGCGTCCTCCTTCGGATTGGATGCGTCGGGCTTGCGCTTATCCGGTTCGGGTCGCTTGGCCATATTCCCTCTCGCGCCGCTCACCAAGACGGTCCCTGCATTTCGCGGGGACGCGTCAATACCCAGGGCCCGTTCGAGGTAACCGCCACCGTGTGCTCAAAATGCGCCGAGTTTGTGCCGTCGGTGGTCACCGCAGTCCAATCGTCCTCGAGCACCCTGACGTCAGGACCGCCGACGTTAACCATGGGCTCGATCGCAAACACCATGCCTTCCTGCAAGCGCGGGCCGCGGCCGGGTTCACCGTAATTGAGCACGTTGGGCTCCTCATGGATGTGCGTACCAATACCGTGGCCGCAGAGATCGCGAACAACTGAATAGCCGTGCTTGCGCTCGGCCCAGTCCTGCACGGCGGCGGAGATGTCGGTGAGCCGGTTGCCGACGCGCACCTTCTCAATGGCCAGATCCAGAGATTCCCGGGTCACCTGCAAGAGCCTCTTCAACTCGGGAGAAATCTCGCCGACCGGAACCGTCACGGCCGCATCGGCGTAATAGCCGGCATATTCGACGCCGAAATCGAGCGAAATGATGTCGCCCTGCGCGAGGCGCCTCGACTTCGAGGGGATGCCGTGCACCACCTCGGAATTGATCGACGTGCACAGCGTCGCCGGATACCCCCGGTAATTCTTGAACGCAGGCCGGACCTTCAGTTCGGCCGAGCGGCGTTCCGCATATTCATCGAGTTCTTTCGTCGTAACCCCCGGCTGCGCCATCTTGCGCAGGTCGTTCAATACTTCCCAAATCACCAGGCCGGCGTGATGCATTTTTTCCAATTCAGACTGTGACTTGCACACAATCATCTGGTTGCTTCTGCCCTGTCCAGAGTCTTCTTGATGCTAGCCGTTACGGCGTCCGCTTCGGCCATTGCGTCCACCGCATTCAACAGGCCTAGCGCTCTGTAGTAATCCACAAGAGGGCGGGTCTGCTGCTCGTAAGCCGCCAGCCGCTCGCGAATTACGGGCTCAGTATCGTCCTGCCGGTGAATCAACTCGCTGCCGTCCTCATCGCAAATGCAGGCGTGTTTTGGCGGGCGGTCATAAATGTTGTAAATGTGCCCGCTCGTCTTGCAAATCCTGCGTCCCGTCAGCCGGCGCATCAACAAGCCCGAGTCCACAACCATGTGCAAAACAACGGTGAAACCAAACTTGTGCTGCCGGCAAATCCGCTCCAGGTCTTCAGCCTGCGCCAGCGTGCGCGGAAAACCATCAAACACAAATCCGTTGTCGCAGTCAGGCTGGGCAATGCGGTCCTCGATCATGCTCAGCACGATTTCATCCGGAACCAACTCGCCGCGTTCCATCAGCGGTTTGGCCTTTCGCCCGAGTTCCGTGTCGCAACGAATGTTGTCACGAAACATGTCACCGGTCGAGAGGTGCGGCAACCCATACAATTGGGCAATCCGCTGTGCCTGAGTGCCCTTGCCCGCCCCAGGAGGGCCCAGCAGGATCACCGCACGGCGCGGCCTCTGAAAACCTCCGATACCGCTCTGATCAGCCGAAGCGGCGGCCACGCAGCTTTCCTTTTCTGACAAACCCTTCGTAATTCCGCATCACCAACTGGGCCTCGATCTGCTGAACGGTGTCCATCGCCACACCGACGACGATTAACAGGGAGGTGCCCCCAAAATAAAAGTTTACCTTCAGCCCTTCCAGCACGAACCGCCACATGTGGTTGTCAAACCATGTGCCCACAAGAGGGAGGTGTTGGAGGTGAATACCACTCATCAGCCACTCAGGGAGCAAACAAACTGCCGCGAGATAAACTCCTCCAACAAACGTCAAGCGGCGAAGAACGCGGTCAATGTGCTCCGACGTGTTGCGCCCGGGGCGAATTCCCGGAATGAAGCCTCCGTATTTCCGCATGTTGTCGGCTAGCTCGGTCGGATTAAACACGATGCCAACATAGAAAAAAGCAAACACGATAATCAGTGTGACGTAGATCAAGATATACCAGGGTTCGCCCCAGGCCAGATTCGTCGAAAGCCAATCGAGGGCCCTGAATTTCTTTCCAAGAACCAGATTGATCGTGCCCGGAAACGTAAGCAACGAACTGGCAAAGATCGGCGGGATGACGCCGCCCGAATTGACCCGCAGCGGCAGATACGTCATCTGCCCGCCCATCATGCGGCGGCCCATGACACGCTTGGCGTACTGCACAGGGATACGCCGCTGTCCGCCTTCCACGAAAACGATGACGCCCACGACCGAGATCATCAAGGCCATTAAGATAATCAGGGCCAGGCCCGTGAACGGCCCCCACTGGCCCGTGCGGAACTTGTCAAACAGGTCGGCCACAGCGCGGGGAAGGCCTACGACGATTCCGGCGAAGATGACCAGGGACATCCCGTTGCCCACGCCGCGCTGGGTAATCTGCTCACCCAGCCACATGATGAACGCTGAACCGGTGGTCAGCGTCAGGATCGTCATCAGGACGAACCCAATGCCGGGGTTGTAAACCAGCGGCTGATTGCCCGGGCCGCCGGTGCGCTGCAATGTCTCCGCGATCGAAAACGACTGCACGATGCTTAGAAGAATCGTCAGGTAACGCGTGTACTGCGTGATCTTGCGCCGGCCAAGCTCGCCTTCCTTTTGCAAACGCTCGAGGTACGGCCAGACGACGGTCATCAGTTGCAGGATGATGGACGCCGTAATGTAAGGCATGATGCCCAGCGCGAAAATCGTCAGGCGGCGGAAATTGCCGCCGCTGAACAGGTCGATGACTCCCAGAACCGATCCCTGATTCTGATTAAAGAATTGCTGCAGGACGTCCGTATTAATCCCCGGCGTGGGCAGGAACGCACCCAGCCGATAAACCGCCAGCATCGCAAGCGTGAACAGGAGCCGCTTGCGCAGGTCCGGAATCCGGAACATGTTGGCGAATGCTTCGAAAAACTGGTTCATGGCAAAATTTCGACCTTACCTCCGGCGCGGGTGATCTTCTCCTCCGCCGACTTGCTGAACTTGTGCGCGCGCACGGTGAGCGCGGCATTCAGGTCGCCGTCACCCAGAATCTTGATGGCGGCGCGTACCTCCCGAACCAAGCCGCTAGCAATCAACAGTTCGGGCGTCACCGTTTCTCCTGCCGCGAAACCATTGAGCATTTCCACGTTGACCACGGCATACTCGAAGCGGGACGGATTGTGGAAGCCGCGCTTCGGGATTCGGCGGCGCAGCGGCATCTGGCCGCCCTCGAAACCCGGACGCCGCGAATAGCCCTTGCGCGATTTCTGTCCCTTGTTGCCCTTGCCGGACGTCCTGCCGAGCTTCGAGCCGATCCCGCGCCCCACGCGCACCTTGCGGTGCCGTGATCCCCGTGCCGGCTTCAAACTTGATAGATTCACAGCCATGGTTTCCTCAATTTTCCCCGCTGCTTGCTCCTCGACCCTTTTCCGGCGGGCTCTAAGTAGAGCCCGCACCCGATTCCTCGACTTTATTCTTCAACTACAACCAGATGCCGGACCTTGAGGATCATGCCCCGGATGGCCGGCGTATCGTCGCGTTCCACCACCTGCTGCATCCGGCGGAATCCCAGTCCGCGAATGGTTTGGCGCATGTCCAGGGGGCAGCCGATGAAACTGCGCACCCACTTGATTTTGAGCGCTCCTGATTTCTTCTTCGACATAGCCATGTTCATCCCCGGCGCGGTCAGCGCCCGAGTTCCTCGACCGTCTTCGAGCGAAGTTCCGCAACTTTGGCCACGTCTTTCAGGCGCAGCAAAGCATCGAATGTGGCCTTAATCACGTTGTGCGGGTTCGACGTGCCAATGGACTTCGTCAGCACGTTGGAAATCCCCGCGACTTCCATGACGGCGCGCACCGGCCCGCCGGCAATGATCCCGGTGCCATCGGGCGCGGGCTTCAGCAGCACTTGCCCTGAACCGTACAGGCCCAGGACCTGATGCGGAATCGTGGTTCCCTTCAAATTCAGGTGAATCAAGTTTTTCTTTGCCTGCTCGATCGCTTTGCGGATGGCCATAGGCACTTCGCGCGCCTTCCCCATGCCGAAGCCGGCGTTGCCCTGCTGGTCTCCCACCACGACCAGGGCCGAAAAGCTGAGGTTTTTGCCGCCCTTGACAACCTTGGTCACGCGCTGGATCGCCACGACCTGATCCTTCAAGCTGTTGGCGTTGACCTGGATGTTCCGCCGGACCGCCAAGGTTTCTCTCAGAATGTGTTTCGACATAGGCTTAGAATTTCAACCCCGCTTCCCGGGCCGCCGCAGCCAAGGCTTCTACCCGGCCGTGGTACATATAACCACCGCGATCGAATACGACCTGCTCGATCCCGGCGGCGCGGGTGCGTTCCGCGATTTTTTTTCCGATCACTTTGGCGGCAGCCACGTTGCTTCCGCCCTTGAGCTCCTTGCGCGTGTCCTTGTCGAGCGAACTCGCCGAGGCGAGCGTGCGCCCGCTGCGGTCATCGATGACCTGCGCGTAAATGTGTCCATTCGAGCGATACACGCAAAGCCGCGGCCGCTCGGGTGTCCCCGTAACGCGCGTCCGCACGCGAAGGTGAATTCGCTGGCGGTGCGCGTTGCGCGATAATTTTCGGACCGGTTCTGTTGCCACGAGTTCTCTCCTTATTTCGGCGGGCTCCAAGTAGAGCCCGCACCCGATTCCGGCGGGCTCAAATTCTGGCGGGCTTCAAGTAACGCCCGCTCCCGGTAGAACCCGCACCCGGCCTTAGGCGCCCGTCTTGGCCGCGCCAGCCTTTCCGACTTTCTTCTTCAGGCGCTCGCCGGTAATGCGGATGCCTTTTTGCTTATACGGATCGGGCGGACGCAAGGCGCGGAGGTCGGCAGAAACTTGCCCCACCCGTCCGCGATCGGCGCCTGAAACCGTCAGGTGCGTTTGCTTCTCCACCGTAATCTGTATTCCCTCAGGGATCGGGAACTCGATCGGGTGCGAATACCCGAGCGCGAAGCTCACCATCTTGCCCTTGATCTCGGCACGATACCCGACGCCGACGATGTCGAGATCCTTCTTGAAACCCTGCGTCACGCCGTGCACTGCGTTCGCCACCAGCGCCCGCGCCAGACCATGCAATGCCGCCTGTTCATCATTCTGACGGACCGCATGCAGCTCCGCGCCCTTCTGCTCGAGATGAATACCCCGGGGCAGAGGAACACTCATCTTGCCCTTCGGCCCCTGGACTTCGACCGAGCCCGGGGTAATCTGAACCTTCACTCCTGCGGGCACGGCAATCGGTTTTCTTCCAATGCGCGACATAGCTCGATGGCTCTCCTACCAGACTTCGCAAAGGACTTCGCCGCCCACGCGCGCCTTGCGCGCGGCGCGGCCGGTTATCACACCCCTGGGTGTGGTCATGATGCTGATGCCCATCCCGCCCACGACCGGGCGGATTTCGGAAGCGCCCTTGTACCGGCGGCTGCCGGGCTTCGAGATGCGCTTTAGGTCCGTGATCACGCTTCGGCGGTCCGGAGTGTATTTCAGGAAAAGGCGCAACGTCTTCCGCGTCTTGTTTTCCTCGACCAGCTTGTACGTCGAGATGTAGCCTTCTTCTTTCAGAATCCGCGCGACCTCAACTTTCAGTTTGGAGGTCGGGATGTCCACGCGCGCGTGGCGCGCCTTGGCCGCGTTGCGAATCCGCGTGAGCAAATCGGAGATGGGATCAGTCTGCATAGTCGTTTTTCCGCCGCCCCTACCAGCTGGCCTTCATCACGCCGGGAATTTCCCCGCGCAGTGCGTGGCCCCGGAAACAGATGCGGCACATTTGAAATTTGCGCAGGTAGCCGCGCGGCCGGCCGCACAGGCGGCAGCGGTTGCGTATGCGAATCTTGAACTTCAGCTTCTTGCGCATCTTGGCGAATTGAGAGTTTCGCGCCATAAGTTCTCCTTAAGATCCTTTCAAGCCTGGGGGCGCAGCGGCACGCCCAAAAGCTTCAGCAGCTCGCGGCCTTCCTCATCGTTCTTTGCCGTCGTCGTGAGGGTGATGTTCATGCCCTTGATCTTATCGACACGCGTGTAATCAATCTCGGGAAACACGAGCTGGTCGCGCAGGCCCATCGTGTAGTTGCCGCGCCCGTCAAACGCGTTGGGCGGCAAGCCCCTGAAATCGCGCACGCGCGGGAGCACGACGTTGCACAGGCGGTCCAGGAATTCGTACATCCGGTCGCCGCGCAAAGTGACGCAGCAGCCGATCGGCATGCCGCGGCGAATCTTGAAATTCGCGATCGACTTCTTCGCGCGGGTAATGACCGGCTTCTGCCCGGCAATCTGACCGAGCTCGGCCACAGCCACGTCCAGCAGCTTGACGTTCTGGCTGGCCTCACCCATCCCGATGTTCACGATGACTTTCGAGATCTTGGGCACAGCCATCGGGTTGGTCCGCCCGAACCGCTTCATCAGCGCGGGGACCACCTCTTTGCGGTAACGTTCGTGCATTCGGCTCATCATGATCCGGTCTCTTCACTCTCTACGGGAGCGGGCTCCGCTTGGAGCCCGCCAGAATTTCATTACTTTTCGCCCCTTACTTTTCCAGGGTGTTGCCGCAGCGTCGGCAAACCCGCTCTTTCGTGCCGTCGGGCAGAAACTTATGCCCCAGGCGCGTGCCTTTGTTGCATGCAGGGCAGAACAGCAAAACGTTGGAGATCGACATCACCCCTTCCTTTTCGACGATGCCGCCCTTTACGTTCTTCGACGGATTGGCACGCGTGTGGCGCTTGATCATGCCTGCGTGCTCGACCGTAATCGTGCGTTTGGCCGGATTCACGGCCAGCACCCGGCCGGTCTTTCCGCGATCGCGCCCGGTCATCACGCGCACCTGGTCGCCCTTCTTGATCCCGGCATTGGCCGGCGCTTGTTCAACTCGGTTTCGCATCGGGCTCACCATACCTCCGGCGCCAGAGAGACGATCTTCGCGAACTTCTTCTCGCGCAACTCGCGGGCCACCGGTCCGAAGACGCGCGTGCCCACAGGCTCGTTGGCGTCGTTGATCAGCACCGCGGCGTTATCGTCAAACCGGATGTAGGTGCCATCCTTCCGGCGGTGCTCCTTCCGCGTGCGCACCACCACGGCTTTCACGACCTTGCCCTTCTTGATCGGGCTGTCGGGCGCGGCTTCCTTGACGGAAGCGGTGATCACGTCGCCCAGCCCCGCGCGGCTGCCGACATCGCCCCCCAGCGGCAGAATACATGTCAACTGGCGCGGTCCCGAATTGTCGGCCACCGTGAGCCAGCTTCGCATCTGAATCATGGCAGTTGTCCTTGTTCCCTCTTGCGCACGTTAATTCACCCGGGTGCTGCGGGTGAGCACCTCGGCGAGCCTCCAGCGTTTCAGCTTCGACATCGGCCGCGTCTCGACGATCTTCACCCGATCGCCCAGACGCGCCTCGCGCTGTTCGTCGTGCGCATAGAATTTCTTCGTGACTCGCATCACGCGCGTATACAGCTTGTGCTGCACCAGGCGGGTCACCTTCACGACAATCGTCTTCTGCATCTTCGCGCTGGTCACCACGCCGGTCAGCTCTTGGCGGTGGTGACGCGCGGGCGCCACTGAAGTTTCAGTTGCCATCTGGCTTCCTCAATTCGCGCTCGCGCAGCAACGTCTTGACGCGCGCAAGATCTTTCCGGGCGGAGCGAAGCTTGGTAACCGCTTCGGCCTGCCCCGTTGAGAGCTGGAACCGCAGGCGAAACACCTGTTCGGCGAGTTCGCTTGCGCGTTCGTTCAACTCGGGCGTGCCCTGGTCGCGCAGCTTCTCGATTCCCCGCGCCATTAGAGGGCTCCCTCGCGGCTGACGAACCGCGTGTGAATCGGCAGCTTGTGCGCCGCCAGTTCCATCGCTTCCTTCGCCGTCGCCATATCTACGCCCGCCATTTCAAACATCACACGCCCGGGCTTCACGACCGCCACCCATCGTTCCGGCGCGCCCTTGCCCTTGCCCATGCGGGTTTCCGCCGGCTTCTTGGTGAAGGGTTTGTCCGGAAAAATCCGGATCCAGAGCTTTCCGCCGCGCTTGATGAACCGCGTAATGGCTACGCGCGAGGCTTCGATCTGCCGGTCAGTAATCCACGCCGGCTCGAGCGCCTTGAGGCCATATTCCCCGAAGGAGAGCTCCCCCCCTCGCCAGGCCTTCCCCTTGCGCCGCCCGCGCTGCTGTTTCCGGTACTTCACTTTCTTTGGCATTAACATCGTCGTCGTCCCTTAAATCCTTCCATCAAACAATCCGCTGCGTCTTAGCTGACAGCCGCCAGCGCGACAGTCTTTTTCTCTCCGCGCTCTGGAACATTTTCACCTTGATAGACCCAGCACTTCACACCGATCACGCCGTAAGAGGTGTGGGCCTCGGCAAATCCAAAATCGATGTCCGCGCGAAGCGTCTGCAGCGGCAGCCGGCCTTGCAAGTACCATTCCTTGCGCGCGATTTCCGCGCCGTTCAGCCGTCCGGCAACGCGCACCTTGATTCCCTTGCATCCGAAGCGCAGGGCCGAGTCCACGGCCTTGCGCATGGCTCGGCGGAACGCCACGCGCTTTTCGAGCTGCAGCGCGATCGATTCGGCAACGAGCTGCGCGTCGAGTTCCGGCCGGTGGACTTCCTGTATGTCGATGTGGACTTCGCGTTTCGTGCGCTTCTGGATTTCACCCTTGAGCTTGTCGATTTCCGCGCCCTTGCGCCCGATGATGATTCCCGGGCGGGCCGTGAACAGGCGAATCACGAGCTTGTTTGCCGCGCGTTCAATGTCGATCGAACTGATGCCGGCGGAACGCAATTTGTCTTTCAATTGCCGGCGCAACGCAACGTCCTCATGCAGCAGGTCGGCATAATCGCGGTCGGCATACCAGCGCGATTTCCAGGGCTTGTTGTAGCCCAGCCGGAACCCGTATGGATGTGTCTTCTGTCCCAAAGCTTCCTCCCGCTACTTTCTGGTCTTCCCGGCCGGCTTTTTCTTTCCGGCAAGCGCCTGGCGAGCCTTCTTTACGGCCCCCTTGACGCCCTTCTGCGATTCCGCCTCGGCAGCAGCCGCGGCGACGCGCTGCTGGACAGCGTGGTGGTGCTCGACGACGCCGACCACGATGTGACTGGTGCGGCGCTGATACCGGAACGCGCGGCCCATCGGAGCCGGGCGCAGGCGCTTCCAGCGCGAGCCTTCATTCACAAAACAGCGCGAAACAAAGAGATGATCCACGTCGAGAGATGCGCCTGCGTCTTCGGCCTTGCGCTCCGCGTTGGCAATGGCGCTGCGCAGCACCTTCTCGACATCGCGCGTCGCCCGCTTCTTTGTGAAGCGCAAGATCTGCAAGGCATCTTCGGCGCGCTGCCCGCGAATCAGGTCCACGACCAGGCGAACCTTCTGGGGCGACATGCGCACGTGGCGCGCCATCGCTATTGCCTCGATCGCCGGAGCCTGCATCGGTTCGTTTGCCATGGCTTAACCCTTCGGCGCAGCCGGTGCGCCGCCCCCGGCCGGTGCCGCGCCACCCGCAGGCGCGCCTGGAGCGCCCGGTGCGCCTGGAGCGCCGGCAACACCCGCCGCCCTCTCGAGCGCAGCCTTCACGGCGTGGCCCTTAAATGTGCGCGTTGGCGCAAACTCTCCGAGTTTGTGTCCGACCATCTGCTCGGTGACGTACACCGGAATAAATTTCCTGCCGTTGTGCACGGCAATGGTATGGCCGATCAGGTCGGGAAGAATCGTGGAGCGGCGCGACCACGTCTTGATCACTTTCTTTTCGTTGCGCGCGTTCATTCCCTCCACCTTTTCGCGCAGGTGGCTATCGATGAACGGACCCTTTTTGAGCGAGCGTGCCATCGTTTCTCCCTACTCCTCGACCTATTCCTCAACCCGGCGAAGCTTGATCCACTGGGCGCGGCGCAGTTTCCGGAATCCGCGCACCGGTCCGGGCACGCGGTGCGAAATCGGGCAGAACGGGCACACAAACCGGGTGCCTTGTGCGTTCGGCGCTTTTTCCACACTGACGGCCCAACCGGGCTTGCACAACCGGTACAGCACCTGCACGGGCGCAACAGCTACAAACCGCGCAACGGGCTTGACCGGCTTCGCCGGACGCGCCGGGCGAACCTGTTTGCGCGCTCGCGCCACTCGGCGAGTTGTCGAACGCGTTCGTCTGCTTCTTGATGCGGTCATAATTATTCTCTCTATATGCCCGCCGCGCCAGGCTGACATTTTTCGTGCTCTCATCCAATCAAATCAACTGCTGCCTACGGCTTGCGCCGCTGAACAATCTGCTTGCCCGACCGCCGGTTGCGCCGCGTCTTGGCGCCCAGTGTTGGGAATCCCCACGGTGTCTGCGGGTGATTGCCCTTGACGCGTCCCTCTCCACCACCGTGCGGGTGGTCAACCGGGTTCATCGCCACGCCGCGAACCGTCGGGCGTCTGCCATGCCAACGGGTCCGGCCAGCCTTGCCGTAAGTGACGTTCTCGTGGTCGAGATTCCCGACCTGGCCGATCGTGGCCATGCAGTTCAATCCAAATTTCCGCACTTCGCCCGACGGGAGCTTGACCAGCGCGATATCGCCCTCTTTACTGAGCAACTGCGCGGAGCCGCCCGCGGCGCGCACCACCTGAGCGCCCTTCCCAGGTTGCAGCTCCAGGTTGTGCAACTGGGTTCCGGGCGGGATGAACCGGATCGGCATGGCGTTTCCGGGCAAAATGTCCGCGCCCTCGCCGGTCTGTACCGTCATCCCGACCTCGAGTCCGATCGGGTGCAGGATGTAGCGCTTCTCGCCATCGGCATAATGCAGCAGTGCAAGGCGCGCCGAGCGGTTCGGGTCGTACTCAATCGACGCGACGCGCGCCGGAATCCCCTTCTTCTCACGGCGGAAATCAATCGAGCGGTACTGCTTCTTGTGCCCGCCGCCGCGATGCCAGATCGTGATTTCGCCGTGGGCGTTGCGTCCGCCCGAGCGTTTCTTCGGCTCGACCAGCGACTTTTCAGGCGTCTGCTTGGTGATCTCGCTCTTGTCGAGCATGGTCACAAAGCGCCGCGACGCTGTGTATGGATTAAAGCTTTTCAGTGCCATAACGCTCTCTCTTCCTTTGGCACGCCCCGCAGGCACCCGCCGGCGGGCAATCGAGCGCCCGCAGCCGAAACCCCGGGCTCAAAGATTATCCGCGTACTCGATCATCTTTTCGCCGACCGCCAACTTTACGTAAGCCTTCTTCCAGTCACGCCGGTGGCCTTCTGCGCGGCCGCGGCGGCGAAACTTCCCGTGAAAAATTCCCGTGCGCACACCGGCAACCTTCACTTTGAAAATCTTCTGCACCGCTTCCTTGATCTGCGTCTTGGTCGCGGCCATGGCTACTTCAAACACGACCGTATGTTGCGTCTCCTTCACCCCGAGACCCTTCTCGGTGATGATCGGCCGGCGAATCACGTGATAGGCGCTGATGTTCATCGACTCGTCCTCGGCTTACTTCTTGCCTTTGCCCTTTTTCGCAGCAGGCTTTTTCGCTGCGGCCTTTTTCTTTTTCGCCGGCGCAGATTTTCGCTTGGCAGCGGACTTCGCAACCTTCGGTGTCTCCGCGGGCCGCGCCGCCTCAATCTTGATGACATCGGAGACCGGCGTTGCCGTCCGTGGTCCGAGCGTCGTTCCGAGCCGCACGGCCGCGTCCTTCGAAAGCACCAGACGATCGTGCCGCAGCAGGTCATACGGCTGCAACGCGTGCGGTGCGACCAGCTTGACGCCTTCAAGGTTCCGACTGGCCAGCTCCAGATTCCGATTGGCTGACGTTTCGACCAGAAGAACCGTCTTCGTGTCCCCGTCCAAACGGTCGAGCACCTGGCGGAACGGCTTGGTCTTATGCGATTCAAGCTGCCACGCGTCCACCACGGTCAGTTTCTGGTCCGCGAGCTTTGCCGAAAGCGCCGAGCGCAGCGCGCCCAAAACCATTTTTCGGGGCAGGCGATACGCGTAACTGCGAGGCTGCGGCCCGTGCACCGTGCCGCCCTTGCGCCAGATCGAACTGCGAATCGACCCCACGCGCGCGCGCCCGGTGCCCTTCTGCTTCCAGAGCTTCCGCCCCGAGCCGGACACTTCGCCGCGGCCCTTGGTTTTGTGCGTTCCCGCGCGCTGCGCCGCCAGATACCACCGCA
Organism: Terriglobia bacterium; assembly: GCA_041488495.1. Lineage (GTDB taxonomy): Bacteria > Acidobacteriota > Terriglobia > Acidiferrales > UBA7541 > Palsa-360. The sequence continues at coordinate 1,284 of JBGPPL010000009.1, read as the reverse complement.
CAGTTTCGTGCAGCAGGTTCGGGTTCACCTTCGCCCCAAACACCGCGTCGGGAAGGTCCATCTGGCCGACGTTCTTGCCTTCGAGATTCTTGATGTCTACAACCGCCATTGTCGTCGCGTCCTTGGCTTCGTTACTTCGACTTCCGGGCCTTCCGGATGAGGATATACGTTCCCACCGGACCCGGCACCGAGCCGTACACCAGAAGCAAATTTTCGTCCGTGTCCACTTTCACGACGCGGAGGTTTTTTACCGTCACGCGGCGATTTCCCATGTGCCCGGGAAAATGCTGGCCGGGCCACACCCGCGACGGAAACGAGCTCGCACCAATGCCGCCGGGCGCACGATGGAACATCGATCCATGGGTGGCGTCGCCTCCGGCGAAGTGCCACCGCTTGACGGCGCCGGCAAAGCCCTTGCCCTTGCTGATGCCGGTAATGTCCACAAATTCGCCGGGTTGGAAGCGGTCGACCAGAACGCGGTCACCGGCCTTGGTCTCATCGGCAGAATCATCGATGCGCACTTCGCTCAGGCGCCGCATTGGCGCCGCATCCGACTTCTTGAAGTGCCCCAACATCGGCTTGGTGACGCGCTGCGGTTTGATGAATTCCACCAGACCCAACTGCGCGGCGTCGTAGCCATCTTTCTGCTTGGTGCGCCGCTGCACGACCACGCAGGGGCCCGCCTGCAGCACCGTACAGCCGACAGCCATGCCGTCGTCGGTGAAGACCTGAGCCATGCCCAGCTTGATTCCGAGAATTCCGTTCACAGCCATGGAAGTTGCCCGTCTCTCCCTTGCAAACCGTTACTTGCTCACGTGCTCGCGCCCGAAGGCCTTGATTTCCACGTCCACGCCGGGCGGCAGGTCGAGCTTCATCAACGCGTCGACCGTGTCCGGCGTCGGCTCCAGAATGTCGATCAGCCGCTTGTGCGTGCGCATTTCAAACTGCTCGCGCGATTTCTTGTCCACGTGCGGCGAGCGAAGAACCGTCCACCGGTTGATCGTGGTGGGCAGTGGAATCGGCCCGGCCACGTTCGCGCCGGTGCGCTTGGCGGTCTCGACAATCTCGCGCGTGGACTGGTCGAGAATTCGGTGATCGTACGCCTTCAAACGGATGCGAATTTTTTCTCCGGCAGACATAAATTACTCGATGATCTCCGTGACGGCGCCAGCGCCGACCGTGTGGCCGCCTTCGCGGATCGCGAACCGCAGCCCTTTCTCCAAAGCCACCGGCGTGATCAGGCTGATCTCCGCCGACACGTTATCGCCCGGCATCACCATTTCC
>JBGPPL010000008.1:0-127623 GCA_041488495.1 Terriglobia bacterium | reverse complement strand
CTTGCCGCCCGATTCCGGGCCGTAGATTTCAATCACGCGGCCGCGCGGCACGCCGCCTACACCCAGCGCTGCGTCGATCGAAAGCGCCCCCGTAGGGATCACGCTGACCGGCACCAGCACGTCGCGGTTGCCCAGGCGCATAATGGCGCCCTTGCCGTGCTGCTTCTCGATCTGCGCGATAGCTGCTTCCAGCATTTTGATTTTTTCATCCGTCATAATCCACCTCGAGAGGAAGAATGTCTGTCGTTTGCGATGGGGACGCAGACCAGCTGCCGGAGTTTACTACAAAGTGCTGGCTCCAGCGCAGGTTCATCGCGGAGGACAAGATACCACAAGGCGAAGAAAAAGCAAATAGTATTTGCCAGCCGACTTGATCCTATCCCGGATAGACATAGAATCCCCGCCCGCTCTTCCTCCCGAACCAACCGGCTGCCATCAGCTTCCGCAGCAAAGGGCAGGCGCGATATTTTGAGTCACCGAAGCCGGTGTACAGCACGTCGAGAATATTTACGCACACATCCAGGCCGATCAAATCGGCAAGCTCCAGCGGACCCATCGGGTGATTCATGCCGAGTTTCATGATGGCGTCCACGGCTTCGGCCGTCGCGACGCCTTCCATCACGGCGAAGGCCGCTTCGTTGATCATCGGCATCAGCACGCGATTCGAGACGAAGCCGGGCGCGTCGTTTACCGCCACGGGCTTCTTCTCGAGCCGCTCGCAAAGCGCCATCGTCGTTTGAAACGTCGCGTCGCTGGTCTGCAGCGCGCGAATCACTTCGATCAAGACCATCACCGGGACAGGATTCATGAAGTGCATGCCCACGAAGCGATCGGGTCGGCTGGTCGCGGCGGCCAGGGTGGTTATAGAGATCGAGGATGTGTTGGACGTAAGGATCACTTCGGGCCGCAGCAATTTGTCCGCCTCGCGCAAAACGGAAAGTTTCAGGTCCAGGCGCTCGGGCACAGCTTCGACGGCGAAGTCGGCGCTGGAAATCTCAGACATGTCGGTGGTGACATGAATCCGGCCGAGGACTTTCGGTTTCTCCCCCTCCTCGATCTTCCCTTTCTTCACTTCGCGGTCGAGATTCTTCGTAATGGTGTCGATGGCACGGTCGAGGAAACGCGTCTCGACGTCGCGCAGAATGACGTTGTAGCCGCTGCGTGCAAAGACATGCGCGATGCCGTTGCCCATCGTCCCGGCGCCCAAAACACCTACGGTACGAATTGATTCCTGGGTCATATTTGCTTTCCTGTTCCAAATCCAGTGATCTCGCGTACGATCTCCCGCGCCTTGTCCGCCTGATCGGGGCAGACGTAGAACTCTCTCTCTCCGGGAATTGTGCCCACAGTTCGAAATAGAATCCGGTTCTCGAAAAAACAAGCTTGCAGCATGCTGCCGATGGCGGGGTCATCCCCCGACCAGATCTGTACAACGGCCTCGGCGGGATGGCGTTCCAGTGAAGGGCTCTTTGCACTGGATTCCGATGATGGAAAATCCGTCGCGCTTTCTAGTGTTTGCGCTCGCGGTGATTCAAAAGGCAGTGTCTCGCGAATCGGAGCGACCAGGTACTTCGCGACCTCGAAATCGGATTGCAGGACACGCACCTCGTACATCGGGCGAGGGATTCCCATGCCAAAAGCCAGATGGTCGTGCGTTGAGGTGGAATGGTGGCCGATCCCGGCCCCGCGCAATGCTCCTGTGATGCGGCTAAACGCTGCCGGATCGCTTCCCCGCCAAACGACGAGGAGCTTTTCCGCTCCACTTGGATTCAGGCTTGGAACGCCCGGACCGAGTCTGGATTCCAGCTCCACGCCGCACTGGGTGCAACTGGAATAGCTGGCGCCGTACGTAAGCCCACAAAGCGGACAACGCTTCGGCGCCGACTCTGCAATGATGGGCTCGCTTTCAAGCGGGACCTGGAGGACAGCGCCGCACCGGTAACAGCGAGCGAATCCCGGCAGAATCATCCTGCGACACGCATAACACGCCGTCAGGCGACTCGGTTTCTTATGGAACGGCAGCAACGCGGGCTTTGCGGCCTCTATGGCCCGATCCAGATCCGATAGAAGGACGGAGATCCTGGATTCTGCCAACCATTCGCGGCGTGCGAAGATTCGAGGCGGTTCCTCCCAATGGCACGGAACACCCGCTGCGGAAAGTGCGGCAGTTAAAGCATCGAACAAAGAATCATCCTTCCCTCTCCAGAAGGTCACCGGGGCATTCGACTGGACACGGGACGCATCCAGAGACTCAACGAGTTCCGCCCCGCAGGATTCGCATCGCGTCACCGCGCCGCGATATTCGGATTTGCAGAGTGGGCAAAACACGGTCTAGTAAGGAACACAGAAAGGAATTCCAGGTCAAGCGAAGTTCGGTAGCCTGAACTGCGGGGCAAACTGATTGCGTACCGTCCGCAGAAAGCTAGGCTGGCGGCATTCCGCCGGTAACTTCGCGTATGATCTCCCGCGCGCGTGTTACGTCGCCAGGGCGCACACACAAACGCACGCGGTTGCCCGGTTCGTTCGGGATTCGATTGGGGATGCCGTTTTCGCTTAGGGCGCTGGCGAGGTACTCCGCCATGGGCTCATCTTCTCCGGCCCAGATTTCGGATGTCGCTTCGTTCGGGTCCCAATCGTAGGGCAGCGTTTGATTCGAGGCGAGACGGTCGTGATCGGGCTTTGAAGGTTCGTCGGGACCGCCCGAAACGCTTTCTTTACTCTCGACCCAATCCAGCGCGTCATTCGCGCGCGGCAGATCAGAAGCATGGACGCGGATTTCGAAGCCGGGTGATGCTTCGAGATAATACGGACGGGATTTCAAAAAGCCGCCTGCGGGATCATAGACCTGCGCGTTCCAGAATTGGATGCTATCATCCCGCAACGCCGCTTGCAGGGCGGTAAATTTTGCCGGGTCGGCGCCGCGCCAGAGGATTTCGAGCGAATCGTCGGTCATGAGATGCCGGTGTAGCTCGCCTCTATAGAGTCTGTGCGTGAACCCAGACGCAAAGCGATTTTGTAGCGTCGGCCTTCAGGCCAACACTGTAGATCCAAGCACATGCCCGCCTTAAGGCGGGCGCTACAGAGAGCAAAACCGGGTTGCCACGCAGACTCTGAAGACGCGGGCTACAACAAGAGCGTTATCGCTCGACGGCAAGCGCGAAGGCATTGCCGCCGCCGAGGCACAGCGCGGCGATTCCGCGATGCACGTTGCGCCGCTGCATCTCGTAGAGCAGTGTCGTCAGAATCCGCGCGCCCGATGCGCCTATCGGATGTCCGAGCGCGACCGCCCCGCCATTCACGTTCACTTTCGCGGGGTCGAGGCGCAATTGCCGTGTTACGGCGATCGCGGCCACGGCGAACGCTTCGTTCAGCTCGACTAGATCGAGATCGCGGTCGCGGTCCCAGCCCGTCTTCTCGAGTAATTTTTCCACCGCGTAGATAGGCGCCTCCATAATCCATTTGGGATCGACGCCGCTCACGGCCTGCGCGACGATCCGCGCCATCGGCGTCTTCCCCAGCCGCGCAGCGTTGCGTTCGGTCGTGACGACGAGCGCCGCGGCGCCGTCATTGGTCCCAGGGGCGTTACCCGCCGTCACGGTGCCGTCCTTCTTGAACGCGGGCCGTAATTTCCCGAGAGCGTCGAGCGAGGCATCCTCTCGCGGCGATTCGTCGTGCTGGATTACCACCGGATTGCCCTTTTTCTGCGGGATTTCAATAGGCAGAATCTGCGATTCGATGAAACAGGACTTTCGGGCGCGCACAGCGCGCTGGTGGCTTTCGAGAGCGAACAGGTCCTGCTCCTGCCGCGTGATGCCGTATTTTTCGGTCACCAGCTCGGCCGTGATGCCCATGTGAAAATCGTTGTACACATCCCACAGCCCGTCATGCACCATCGAGTCCACGATTTCCGCGTTGCCGAACCGGTAGCCCGTGCGAGCGCCTGGCAACAGATAAGGGCAATTCGACATCGACTCCATTCCGCCCGCGACCACAATTTCCGCTTCTCCTAGGATCACGCTCTGCGCCGCGAGGCCCACGGCCTTTAACCCCGAGCCGCAGACCTTGTTGATGGTCATGGCTGCAACGCGCACATCGAGCCCGCCGCCCAAGCCCGCCTGCCGCGCCGGATTCTGTCCGAGTCCCGCTTGCACGACATTGCCCAGGATGACTTCGTCCACCAATTTTGGATCGATGCCTGCGCGGCGCACCGCTTCGGCGACGACTTTGGCGCCCAGTTGTGGCGCGGAAAGCGGCGCGAGCCCTCCCTGAAATTTTCCAATGGGCGTGCGGACAGCGCTCAGAATTACAGCTTGGTCCATGATGGTTCTCCTCGAGATGACCTTTCCCGTTTCGACCATCAAGAGCGGATTGATGTATTGAGTATAGGCGAGCTACTCCGAGCGGTCAATTTCGGGCGGTGTGGCGTGGCGTTCTAGATCGGCTTTCGCGTCGCCGGCTTTACGCTAGGCTTGAGGTGAAAGCAAATCTTCTCCGCGTCCGTCATATTTCTTCCTGTGATCTTGCAAAAAATTCGCTCAAGCGGAGTTTCTTTCGCACGATCACAGTATGGTCGCTGATACACTCGAGCCCTCAATTCTGCTTTCCGGCCGTATGTATCTTAACTGCAGTATTTAGGAACGGTATATTAAGTTTGTCATAAATTTCAATAACTTAAACCGTACAGTCATCCCTGCGGTGTGTCACGCGTCACAATCTTGTTCGGGGCCGCCGCCGCGATTGAACACATAGAGAGAGGCCTGTGCTACTGTTCTTTGCAGGATGATTTCCGATGGCCGACCTGTTTGAACACGCCAGCGCCCCGGCTCCGGGAATTCAGCTCAACCCGGAGCAGCGTGCGGCGGCGCATCATGGCGAAGGTCCGCTGGTGGTGGTGGCCGGCGCGGGCACGGGGAAGACGCGCGTCATCACCGAGCGCATCCGCTACCTGCTCGACACCCAGCCGGAGCTTGCCGGGAGCGAAATCCTTGGCCTGACGTTCACCGACAAGGCCGCCGCGGAGATGAAACATCGCGTGATTGCGGCGGCACGCGAGCGCGGGGAAACGGCGGTCGAACGCGCCACGGCGGTCACGCTCAGCACGTTTCACGCGTTCTGCAACGCGCTGCTTCAGGAAGTCAATCCGGATCTCAAGCCGATCGATAAAGTCGACCACTGGATACTCCTCCGGCGTAACCTGCCGTTGCTGCAGCTCGAACAATTCCGGCGGCTGGCCGAGCCGGGACAATTTCTCGGCGACTTCGTGGATTTTTTCTCGCGCTGCCAGGACGAGCTCGTCACCCCGGACGATTATCAGCGTTACGCCGGCGAACAGGCCGAGAACTTCCGCCGTGTCCGCAGCGCGATACTCGAAGACGAACGTCAAATTCGCGACGCGGAAATCGCCAAGCTTCAGGAAGTAGCGAGAGCCTATCGCGCGAGCGACATTCTGGTCCGCGAGCGCAAGCTGCTGACGTTTGGCACGCAGATCATGGACGCCGTCATGCGGCTTCGCGAGGACAACGCGCTGCGGGAAAAACTCCGCGCGCGCTACCGCTACATCCTCGTCGACGAATTCCAGGACACAAACATCGCACAGCTCGAGTTGCTTTGGCTGCTGGGTGGCGAGCGGCCCAATTTGGTTGTCGTCGGCGATCATCGCCAGGCGATCTATCGCTTCCGCGGCGCATCGTTCGGCAGCTTCACGATTTTTCTGAACCGCTTCGCCGCCGGTTCGCGGGCTGCACATGATCAACTGCTGCGACCGCTCACGCTCAACTACCGCTCGGCTGGACGCATCTTGCGCGTCGCGGGCCAGGCCATCCGCCACAATGAAAAACCGCACAATATTCCCGAGTATCCCCTGACGGCTGTCCGCGAGGATGGCGACAAGGTGCGGATCGTCACGCACCCTTCGAGCGGCGCCGAGGCGCAGTGGGCCGCGAGTGAAATCGAGAGGCTGCATCGCGCTGGAGCGAAGTGGCGAACATTCGCCGTGCTCTACCGCATCCACGCGCATCGCGACAAACTGGTGGAGGTACTCAAGGCGCGCAAGATTCCGTTCGTCATCAAGAATCTCTCGATTCTTTCGCACCGCTTGGTCCGGGACCTCATCGCCTATCTTCGTCTGATCGATCAACCCTCGGACGATGTCGCTTGCGCGCGCGTGCTGGCCATACCCGCGTGGGGCCTCGAACCCTCTAGCCTGGTGCGTCTCGCGGAACGCACGGCAAAGAGCAAGGGCAAGTCCCTCTGGGACACATTGCAATCAGCGCAAGGCGAGCTTCCCTTCTCCGGCGGCGACCGCCGTGCGGGAGAGCTGGTCGAGCTCATTAGCGCGCTGCGAAAGAAAGCGTACCGTTTGACCGCAGCTGAATTGTTCGATGAGTTGGCCGAGGCTTTGGAGATCAACTCTGTCGTCTCGATGGAGGACCGAAAATACTTCGACCGGCTTGCGCAATTCGTGCGCGAGTGGCAGCTCAAGAGCGAAACGCAGCGCCTCAAAGAATTTGTCGAGTATCTGGATTATTTCGAGCAGGCCGGCGGCTCGATCAATCTTGAACAGGAACCCGGCGACGCCGTGCAATTGATGACCGTTCACGCCGCGAAGGGACTCGAATTCGACCACGTCTACGTCTTGCGCCTGGTACAGCGCGGTTTTCCGGCAGGGGAAAGGCCGCGCGTGCTTGAATTCCCTCCCGAATTGATGAAGGAAGAGCAACCCCAGGGGAGCTTTCATATCCAGGAAGAGCGCCGCCTGTTTTACGTGGCCGTGACCCGCGCGCGTCACCGGCTGACGCTCAACACAGTCGAGCACAAGCGTTCGAAGCCCTCGCCTTTTCTCGACGATATCCTGATGGACGCGCAGATCAAGCGCCGCGATATCGAACAGATCGCTCCGGCTCCTGCGAGCGAGCCTGTCCCCTCTCCCGAAGCTCTTCCAGCACTGTTCGAACTGCCGCAGCGCAATGCGCGGATCGGTTCGCGGATCGGCGAGTGGGCCGCCACCTACCGCCCGCCGCTGGGGGAACCTCTGCAACTCAGCCCGTCTGCAATCGACACGCTTGAATCATGCCCCCAGAAATACCTGTTCGGCCGCGCCTGGCGTCTGCGGGGCGGGCCAGCGGCGGCCATCAGCTTCGGCAGCGTGATGCACAACACGATTAAATATTTCATCGGCGAGCTCGCGAAGGGGCGCGTGTTGCCGTTCGAAGAAGTAGAGAAGAAATTCGAACTGGAGTGGACCTCGGCCGGATTCGAAGATGACTATCAAGAACAGGAATACAAGAAAGACGGCCTCGCGCAACTGCGCGCATTCCACGCGAGCACGCTCGCTTCGCCTCCTGAAGTCGTCGCTCAGGAAAAAGCGTTCGAACTGCCAATGGAAAACAACGTCGTCCTCTCCGGACGGATGGACCAGGTGAACCGCATCGCCCCGGGCGAGGAAGAAATCGTGGATTACAAAACGGGAAAACCGCGCGATGAGGAGAAGGCGAAAAAAGACCTGCAATTGAGCGTGTACGCGCTCGCGGCCCGGGAAGTATTCGACTGGAACCCCGTGCGGCTCACATTCTACAACCTGCAGACGAACCAGGCCGTGAGCGCGGCGCGCGACGACAAGAAACTCAACAAGGTGCGCGCGGAAATTCAGGAAGCCGCCGCCGACATCCGCGCTGGAAAGTTCCCTCCGAACCCAGGCTTCTGGTGCAAGTTCTGCGACTACGAGCCCATCTGTCCGGCGCGGGAGCAGGGCGCGGCGGCAAGCGCCTCCGGCGAAGAGTAATTTTGGAGGCTCGCAACAGCACCGCGCCAATCCGGCCATCGCCTCCACAGAACCAAATTTCAGGCGAGACAAACTAAAGGGAAAAATAAAAACGGGGCGCTCGCTGTGGCGACCGCCCCGCTGGAAACGTTCACGCCGTGTGGCTGGTTTCCTCGTCCTGCGTTTCCCGTGTGTGCCCAATTCGCGCAATCGCTCCGTGAACCACTCTCCCCTCGGAGCAGCGAGTAACGCCACATCGAACCCGCTAAAGCCCTTTTACGAGTGAACAGAGGGGAAGTCAAGAAAAAATTCCGGAAGGCTCGCATCGAAATAGAGAACGCAAGGAAGAAAATAATTCGCAGAGAAAAATATTTCACCCGAGCGGGCACCATTTCTCACAAAGATGCGAGTGGGTGGAATAAAAACCACGTCTCCTCTTGCGGAACGCGGGATCTTCGCAGCGCCAGCGTCTCGCTGGCGGTTTCTCATGCCTCCAACACAGCGCACAGTGCCGGCGAGACGCCGACGCTACAAAACCGTGCGGGTGGCTTTCTTCAAGTGGTTGCTGATGATGCCGTGCCCTTCACAGAAATGCAGGTTAGGGTTTTGCGTTGAGGTAGTAGCCGTCGCGGGCAAGCAAAGAGAGGCCTGGACGCTTCACGCGCACCTCAATGCCGTGATAGGGCTGCGTGTGATCGGTCCTCGCGGCCGTATAGGCGATCGTGTACTGATTGCGCGCTTGCTCCGAGACACGGGGGTAGAGCCCCTCAAGATCATCGCGGCTCGAGCCGTAGAAAATGTCTCCGCCGGTCGCATGGGCGTATTTCGCAAGGATGTTGTTTCCGAGGAAAGTGATGCCGCGGTTGAGATTCGCCTCACCTACTCCGATTGCGTACACGGAAATGCCGGCGGAGAGGAGGAGCTTGAGTGTTTCATCGTAGCTGTGCGTGTTGTTCTTCGCGTTCTGTCCGTCCGAAATCAGGAAAATAATCTTGCGCCGTTCTCGCGCGCGGTCACGCAGCTGTTCCGCCGCGGCGTAAATGGCGTCGTTGATGTGTTTGTAGTTCGGGTGCCCGATAGCCATGGCCGATCGCTGAGGGGGACCCGGCAGCGGCTGGGTATTCACGCGCGGCCCGCTCGTCATCGGCGCAGAGCCAACTCCCGGGAAAGAACTGCTGAGATCGATGCGTTTGAGCTGGGCGAGAAGCGCGTCGTTGTCGGTAATAAAATTGGAGTCGGAGGAGTCGGAGATGGATTCGGGAACTTCATCGAAGCGCCAGAGAGAAACCTCGTCGGAAGCGCTGAATCCTGCTGCGAGAGTTTCCAACGTTTTCTGGACTCTGTCCGCCGAACTCCGTTTCAAGTCGTCGTCGATCAGGACAGCGGTCGATAGCGGAAATGCATCCACTGAGAACAATGAAATCTGTTGCTCGATCCCATCTTCAAAGATTCGGAAATCGTTCTCCTGGAGGTCGGTGACCAACTCCCCCGCGCCGTCCTTCACCGTGACGGGTACAACGACCAGCGATACCGTAGTCCGAATTCGCGCGCGCGGATCTTGTGTCTGTTGAGACTGCGCCGGACCAGGCGTCTGACCGGGAGGAGGAGGCGGCGCTGCCTGCGGCATCGCCAAGCCTGCGCCAGCCATACAAAACGTCAGCCCCGCCGCCAGGAATTTTCGTGGACAATTCATCGGTGTCCCGTCACTATTTCCCGCGAGAGCCGGGTCTCTGCTCCCGCGCATCTTAATGTTCCGGCGCCGCATCCAACAAGCGAGATCGAAACGATGCCGGAGGAGATTATACAATGCGGATTCGGGCGGCACTCTCAGTTCTGTGCATAACGACGCTTGCCGCGGGCCTGGTGTACGCCGCGCCCCCGGGACAGATTCGCGTACAGGTCAACCTGGTGAATCTATTCGCCACGGTGCGCGACAAACATAAGGCGATTGTCACCGGCCTAAAGATGGATGACTTTCAGCTCTTTGAGGATGGCCAGGCCCAGGAAATTACCAATTTCGCCGCGGAATCCAATCTCCCGATCACGCTCGGCATACTGATCGACACCAGCGGCAGCGAGACCTACATGCTATCCGCGGAAAAAGAAGCGGCATCGCGCTTCCTGGGGCGAGTGATGCGCAAGGGCGACCTCGCCATGGTCATGTCTTTCGATCTCGACGTGGATCTCCTCGCCGATTTCACGGACGACCGCGGAAGGCTCGACCGTGCCATCAACCGCGCCCAGATCAATGTAGCCGGCGGCGGCATCGTGCAAGGGCCGCTTCCCGCGAGCCGCAACGGCGGCACCGATTTCTACGACGCCGTCTACCTCGCCGCCCACGATAAACTCGCCGATGAAGCCGGCCGGAAAGCCATGATCATCCTGACCGACGCGGAGGACACGGGAAGCAAGATGAAGTTGCAGGACGCGATCGAGGCCGCGCAACGCACGGATACGGTCGTGCACGTCCTCCTGGTTGCCGCCGGCGGCGGCGACCAAAGCGTCGCGAAGAAGCTCACCGACGAAACCGGCGGCCGCATGATTGTTGTGCGCAGTGAGAAAAATCTGGAGCAGGCTTTTGATCAGATCTCCGAAGAGCTGCGCAGCCAATACACCATAGGGTATCTCCCCACGAACAAAGCGCGCGACGGCGCTTACCGGAAAATCAAAGTGGAAATGAAGAACAGGGACTACTCCGCTCTGGCCCGCCGCGGCTACTACGCGCCATCGAATTAGCCTTGCAGAGCCGCAACCCACATGAACGGTTTCTGGAGTTTTTTTTGTCAGGGACTCACTGGCGCGGCTGGAGGCGGCGCCGTGGACAGAGGCGTTAAGACGGAATAATACCCCTTGCGAGCCCGTACGATCAGATCTTTCCGGCTCACCTGGATTCGAATCGTGTGAAATCTTCCGTCGGGAGCGCGGTTTCCGGGGCTATAAGCAAGAGCGTATTGGTGGCGCAGTTCATCCCCGATGTCCAAGAACGACTGCCCCAAATCGTCGACCCTATACGGGAAAAAGGCCCGTCCTCCGGTTTCTCCTGCCAATTGGTCGAGAACGTGATCTCCTTCGCCCTTTTCATACTTGCGGTTTACACGCTTCGCCGGATCACGTTCGTCATCGACGTTCACCCATTGTGTGCTTGTGCTGATCGAATAGAGGATCACTCCCGCGCGTTGCGCCATCTCCACGGCCGCGCCACGGGAACGGCTGCTGCTGTTGTCATCGCCATCGGATATGACCACCAGTACCCGGCGGACGTCCGGATTCGGGCCAGGGGGCAGTGGCGATTTATTCAGCAATTGCTGGCTGGCCATGTAAACAGCGTCGTAGAGTGCCGTGCCGCCGCCTGCGCGCTGTTTCAGGATCGTGTCGCGGAGATCGCCGGTATCACCCGTGAACTCCTTGATGATCTGCGGACCGTCGTCGAATGTCATCAGGAACGCCTGATCCTTCCCGCGACGCAGGGCGTTAAACAGGAAATCGATTGCGGCATCCTGTTCGAACTTCAAGCGCTCCCGAATACTGTTCGAAGTGTCCAGCACCATGCCAATGCGGAGAGGTAAATCCGTCGGCTGGCTGAATGAAGTGATCTCCTGCTGTACTCCGTCGTCGAAAACTTTGAAGTCCTCTTTGTTCAAATCCGTGACAAGTTTTTCGCGCTTGGTCACCACGCTGAACAGAACATCCACCAGGTTGACGTTGCGAACGATCGTCCCTTGCCGATTGGCCTGGTCCGGAGGTTGCGGCTGAGCGGGCGGCTGGGATTGCTGCGCGCTCAGCGCGGCCACAGCGAGCAGCAAGATGCCAGGTCCAATGCGTAGCGCTCGTTTTGTCACGGCGATCACATGTACGGCGCAAGAGCAGCATCGATCTCCGCGTCGCGCCGCCCCAAAGAATCTGCAATCTGCTCGAAGTATACTCGCAAATCCCTCGGCAGCGGAGCGCGAACTTCCACCCATGCGCCGCTTGACGGATGCGAGAATCCGATGCGGGCGGCGTGCAGGAAGTTGCGCTCCAGGAGCGGAAGGTTGCGCGTCCCCGCGCGCAGGCCGCGCGGCGCGCCGTACAGCGCGTCGCCGACAATCGGATGCCCGATCGCGGCGAAGTGCGCGCGGATCTGATGCGTGCGCCCGGTATGCAGCACAGCCTCGACGAGCGTGCAGCGATCCAGGCGCGCAATTACCCGCCAGTCGGTTCGCGCATGCCGGCCCGTGCGGGCACGCGCCGTCATCCGGGTTCTGCGGTGCGGATCGCGTGAGATCGGCAAGGTGACGGTGCCCGAATCGCGTGGCATCTTGCCGTGCACCAGCGCCAGATAAATTTTCCGCACGTTTCGCGACCGGAATTGCTCGGCGAGGTGTTCGTGCGCCGCGTCATTCCGCGCCACCACCATAGCTCCCGAGGTTTCCCGGTCCAGGCGGTGCACGATGCCCGGACGCAACGCGCCGCCCGCGCCGGATAGTTTTCCCAGGCGGTGCAGAAGCGCGTTCACCAGCGTGCCGCGCGCGTGGCCCGCGCCGGCGTGCACCACCATCCCTGCGGGCTTGTTCACTATGACGAAATCGTCATCGACAAGCAGCAGCTCGAGCGGCAAATCTTCCGGCGCGGCCACCAGCGCAGGACGGGGCAGGACTGCGACCTCAATGGCTTCCCCAGCAGCAACCCTGTGCGAGACCCTCGCTGCGCGCCCATCGACACGCACGTTCCCTTCCCGAATCAGCTCCTGAATCCGCGTGCGGCTCAGTGTGGGGATGCGTTCGGCTAGGAACAGGTCCAGGCGCCGTCCAGCGTCTCCCGACGCCGCGGTCAGTCTTTGTTGTGCCATGGGATTCTCCGACATGACGTGTGCATTCTAGCCGGAAACGAGATAGTGTCGAACGAAAGGACGACTCCTCAGCCTCGTTCGTGTTCGGCGGAATCTGACCGGTGCCGCCCGCCGAAGAGCAGCTCGATAAGCACCAGCGCCGCCCCGATGGAGATGGCCGAATCGGCGACGTTGAACGCGGGCCAGCGATACGTTCCGAGCCGGACTTCCAGGAAATCGGTTACTCCTCCATGCATCAAGCGGTCGAGAGCATTGCCTGCAGCGCCGCCCAGGATCAGAGCGATTCCGGCTCGCGCAAGCCATCCGCCAGCACGGCCTGTCACCAGCAGCCACACCAGCAGCGCCATCACCGCAGCCGAGCTCACCAACAACAGAGGCGCAAGCCATGGCGAATTCGAATCGGAAAACACGCCGAACGCGATGCCAGGATTCTGATTGTGAACCAAAACTACGATGTCCGAAAGTATCGGGCGGCGGAAGGAGACGCTCGTGTAATGCTCGATCGCAAATTTCGTAGCACGATCTGCGGCCAGCACCCCGAGCGACGACCACAGCCATTGTGAGCCGCGCGTGCCGCCCATTAGGACGCGGCCCCCTGGCCTCCCGCGTGGCCCGACGCCGCGAGTGCTTGTTCGATTTCCGCAAGCGCTTTCACGCAGCGTTCGCACACCGTCGGGTAGTCGGCGTTTTCACCTACGTGCGTCGAATAGTTCCAGCAGCGCTCACACTTCGCGCCGTCTGCGCGCTGCACCGCGATACTTAAAGCTGGAAGCAACTCAGATTTCTGCCCATCCATGGACGCCGGACTCCCGAGTTCAACCTGCGACACGATAAACAGTGCAGGGAGCCAACTCTTGTATTGTTCGAGCAGCGGGGCGAGGTCGCTTCCCGCGCTCAATAAAACCTTCGCTTCGAGCGCTCCCGAAATTGTTTTCGCGTTACGCGCAGCTTCAAGAGCAGGCAGGACTTCGGTACGCACCGTGAGCAGCTTCTCCCAGTTTGCCGCCTTCTTCGCATCTAGCGGGGAACCCAGATCCTCAGCCGCAGGAAACAGCACAAGGTGCGCACTCTCCAGATCAGACACGCCGCGAGGGAAATGCCTCCAGATTTCCTCTGCCGTGAACGCGATGATCGGCGTCGCGAGGCGCAGCAACGCGCTCGCGATGCGATACACAGCGGTCTGTGCCGAGCGCCGCTCGCGGTTTCGCGGCGCGAACGTATAGAGCCGGTCCTTCAGCACGTCGAAATAGAACGCGCTCAAATCCACGACGGCGAAATCGTGCAGCGCGTGGAAGACGCGGTGAAATTCGAACGCCTCGTACCACTTGCGGCATTGCCGCACCAGCTCCGCCGTGCGCGAGAGCATCCAGCGATCCAGCTCTTCCATTTCGGCGTTGGGAACGGCATCGCGCGCCGGATCGAAATCGGCAAGATTGCCGAGCGCGAAGCGGAACGTATTGCGCAGTTTGCGGTAGGCTTCGGAAAGCTGCGTCATCACGTTGTCGGACATCCGCACGTCGGCGGTGTAGTCCTGCGAAGCTACCCACAGGCGCAGCAGGTCTGCGCCCCACTTCTCGCACACTTCCGTAGGCAGCACGACGTTTCCGAGCGACTTCGACATCGGCTGGCCCTTCGCGTCGAGCGTCCAGCCGTGCGTGAGCACGTGCCGGTAGGGCGAGCCGTTGCGCACCGCGACGCCGACCAGCAGCGAGCTGTGAAACATCCGCGATATTGATCCGGGCCTTCGAGATACATGTCCGCAGGCCAGGGAAGTTTCGCGTTGGGCGTATCCGGGGAATCGAGCACGGCCAGATGCGAGGAACCTGAATCGAACCACACATCCAGAATATCGGTTTCCTTGCGCCAGCTCGACGCGCCACAGGAACAATGCGTGCCAGCAGGGAGCAACTCTTCGACCGTATGTGTGAACCAGGCGTCCGCGCCCTCGCGCGTAAACCATTCACGCACGAGCGCGTGCAGCGCCGCGTAATCATCGAACTGCTTGCCGCACCGGGTGCAATACAGGATCACGAGCGGCACGCCCCAGAACCGCTGCCGCGAAACGCACCAGTCCGGCCGCTCGGCAATCATCGAGTAAATCCGTTCGGCGCCCCACTCCGGCGTCCATTTCACTTTGGCAATTTCCGCAAGCGCACGCGGCCGTATGGCGCCGCCATCGCGCCCCTCGCCGTCCAGATCGATGAACCACTGTTCCGTGGCGCGGAAGATCACCGGATTGTGGCACCGCCAGCAATGCGGGTAGCTGTGCGAGAGCTTTTGTTCGCCAAGCAGCACACCGCGGTCGCGCAACAGCGCGACGACAATCGGATTCGCCTCGAATACAGTTTTCCCTCTGTACTCGGGCAGGCCCTCGAGATACCGTCCATGGTCATCAATCGGCGCGTAAGCCTCGATGCCGTATTTCTGCCCGGTCTGGAAGTCTTCGACGCCGTGTCCCGGCGCCGTATGCACGATGCCAGTGCCCTGGTCGAGCGTGACGTAATCGGCCAGCACCGCCGGCACTCGCAGATCCAAAAACGGATGCCGGAATTTCAGGTCCGCCAGATCTTTTCCCTTCCACGGCCCGCGCACGCTTACCGCTTCGAGTTTCACAGCGTCGAGCGCCGGACCGACCAGGTCCGCCGCCAGCAGCAACGCGCCAGCAGCGGTCTCGGCAACGACGTAGTCATATTCCGGATGAAACGCAAGCGCGCGATTGTGCGGCAGCGTCCACGGCGTGGTTGTCCAGATGACCGCAGCCACGCTCGAACCGAGTCGTTCTGCTGCCGCCCCGGGCTCGACCGCAAACTTCACCCAGATAGATGGGCTCGAGTGATCCTCATACTCGACTTCCGCTTCGGCCAGCGCCGTCGAGTCCACGATGCACCAGTACACAGGCTTGAGCCCGCGGTACACGTAGCCTCTTTCGAGAAACGTGACGAAGGCATCGGCAATCGTGGCCTCATACTGCGGGCTCATCGTCAGATAGGGGTCTTCCCATTGCCCAAGCACGCCCAGGCGCTTGAAATCGCGACGGTGCTGGTCCACGTAACGCGACGCGAATTCCCGGCACATTCGCCGGAATTCTCCAGGAGGGACGCTTCCCTTTTTCCCGCCCAGTTCTTTCTCCACCTGCGTTTCAATCGGCAATCCGTGGCAGTCCCATCCGGGGACGTAGGGAGCGCGGAAGCCGGCCATCGTCTTCGACTTCACGACCATGTCTTTCAGGATCTTGTTCAAGCCGGTACCGAGATGGATCGTACCGGTGGGGTACGGTGGCCCGTCATGAAGGACATACGTGGGTGCGCCGGCCCGAGCCTGCTGGATTCGATGGTAGAGCTTCTTCTCGTCCCATTCGGCGAGCTGTTTTGGCTCGTTCTGCGGCAGGCTGGCCTTCATCGGAAACGCCGTGCGCGGCAGATTTAGAGTGCTTTTCAAGTCGACTATTTTGGGCATAAGTTAGCTGTCGGCAGGCGCAACCGGAATGTTCCCATCCATCGTGTTCTCGCCCGCACTACTCGATCCGGAAACCATCTTCCTCAGGGTAACGTCGTAATGTTACAATGGATTTGACGGCATGTCAGCCGCGCGCCAGTGGGCATCCATTCGTGCCGCGGCTGAATCGTAGGTTGAGTAGTATTTTGCCGCTGAGTAAGGCAGGTGTTGTTGAGTACGCTGCTGCCCAATTCGAGTGATCCAGGCACACCGCCACCCAAGGTGACGCTGCCTGCGGGGGGTTTTGCCCCGCGCCTCGGCGCTTCCCAAAAACCTCTCTCCCGCGGCTTTTTTTCTAACCTGAAGGATTTCCTCGCCGAGCGCCCTATAAAGATACCCAAGAACGGCAAGGGCGCCGTGTTCACAACGGAAGGCTTCGGCGGCGGCTTCACGGATAACTTGAGGGAGTGGTTCAAGCCGGCGCCGCGCGCGGTGCGTGGCGCAGCCGCTTCGCGCATGACCGTCGATTGGCAGCCACATTATAAAGTCTTTTTGCAGAATCTTCGCGACCTGATCTCTCCTCCGAAGCTGCCACCGCTCAAAGTTACGAGCCAGCCGGTCAAGGTCAAAGACATTTGGAGCAAGGATAAAGCCTTCGGACCATCGCAAGCGATCGCCCTGGCCGTACATGTCGCCATCACGCTCCTGATCCTGTTTCCCTTCTACCATGCATTCACGAAGGCGGCCCAAACTCCTGTTGCCAGCAGCCAACTCGTCACACCGCTCGATATTTCCGACTACGCCATGAAGCTGCCTCCCGGCAAGGACAAGGCCGGAGGCGGAGGTGGCGGCGGCGAGCGCGCGCCCCTTCCACCAACGAAGGGCAAACTGCCAAAATGGAGCATGACGCAGATTGCTCCGCCGATGGTCAAGACACATCCCGATTCGAAGCTTGAGGCGACTTTGCTTGGTCCTCCGGACTTGAAGATCCCGAGCCCGAACCTGGACAATTACGGCGATCCTCTCGCCAGACTTGTCAATGGGTCCGGCGGCCCCGGCGGTGGCAGCGGTATCGGCACTGGTACGGGCACTGGGATTGGAAGCGGTGAGGGCGGTGGTCTCGGACCGGGCGCCGGCGGCGGCACGGGTGGAGGCTATTTCCATCCTGGTACAGGCGGCGTCGGCTATCCGACCTGCGTTTACTGCCCTGATCCCAAATATTCCGAAGAAGCCCGCAAAGCGAAATATCAAGGCACGGTTGTACTTCAGGCCGTCATTACCGCAGACGGTCGCGCCATTGAAATCCAAGTCGTGAAGGGTCCGGGGCTTGGTCTGGAAGAAAAAGCTGTCGAAGCAGTGAAGCAGTGGCGGTTCAAGCCCGCTCTTGGGCCCAGCGGCAAGCCCGTTGCCGTTGTTGTTCCCATCGAAGTCACTTTCCGCCTGCTCTAGTTTCGTCTACGAAGAGAACCGGGAACGCATCTGGAGAGGATGCCGTGCCCTGCCATGTATTGTGATTGCTCGAGCCGTTCCCATTCGATTCTTGAACCGTCAGAGCTCCATGCATCGCGGGAGAAAAACAGGTCATGAGACCAAGGATGTCCAATTTCGTAAAATCATTTCTGGCAGAATCGCAGCACTCCCTCGCGGCATACCACATGCCCCGGCTCATTCAGTGCCTCAAAATGTTGTCCGAAAAGGAGATTTGGTGGAGACCGAATGCCGCTTCGAATAGTGCCGGCAATCTTGTGCTGCATCTTTCCGGAAATGTCACCCAATGGATTGTTTCAGGGCTGGGGAACGCGCAGGATCACCGTGATCGAGACCAGGAGTTTTCGGAACGCGGCCCCATTCCCCGCCGTGCGCTCATTGCGCTAATGCACAAGACGGTTCACGAAGCGTGCCGCGTCTTGGGCCGCCTATCCGAAGATGCACTTTTACGAATCTACAGTATCCAGGGCTTTCGCGTCTCCGGGATGTATGCCGTATCCCACGTGGTCGGGCACTTTGCATATCACGCGGGCCAAATAATCTTCGTAACGAAGTTGAAGCTTGGAAAGGATCTGCGGTTTACACGGTTGCCTGGCGAGAAACGCATGAGGGCCATCGCCCGAGTTCCATGAAATGAACATGCTGCTCAATCGATGCGGCCTCCGGCCCATGTCCATCGCGGAAACACACCCACGAGGAATCATTTTCAATCGCATCACGGCGAGGTACACTTCGCCAGGGGCTCCATGAAAATGAAATGGCATCTTCGCAGTACCGCGTTCGGCCTCGGACTGCTGCTCATCGCGTTGCCGGGGCGGCTTGCGGCCCAGTCCGCAGGGAACATCGAATTCACCGCACAGGTGGCCCCCACTGACGGCCGGCCTGAGCCTGTCCGTCAATTGACGTTTTGCCTTCTGCGCAAAAGCCTCGACGACGTCCGCCAGGAGGCCTTGCGACTCGAACCGGCGCCGGAACTCGACAAATTCGTCGACGGCCTCAAAGTGTCGCCTAAATTGAAAGCGTGGATGAAAAAGAATCACACCGTGCAGCTTGCCGGAACGGATTTCACAAAGAATCTCGCTGCGGACGACATCATGGACGTGCCTGAATTTTTCGACGCCTACATGTCGCGCAATAAGGGATTTCAGGGCGTCGGCTTCCCCAAGCCGAAATTCAAGGAGAAGGATCGCACGTCCGATCCTGAGAAATACAATCAACAGAAGGAAGAATACGAGGAAGCCATCCGCAAATTCATTGGCGCGGTGCCGGAGAGCGTACTGGGCATTGATGCCGGCTTAACCGACATCAACCCGTCCGTAAAATGGGAGCAGATGTTGGGCGGCCAGCGCCAGCGCCTCGAAAAGCGCACGCTGGAGCTTGCGCAAACACGCTATCTGGTGGCACAGACCGACACAAATCTCGATGGCCGCGGTTGGTTTGGCGGCCTCGCGTCCGGCAGCTACTGGATCAGTATGCTCGGCATGCAGGCTGTCTCGGGGGATGTTCGCCTTCGCTGGGACTTTCCCGTCACGGTCCGTCCGGGCGAAACGACTCACGTGGAGTTGACAAACTTCAACGCCGCAAAGCCCTACAGCGCGGCTCAAAATTCAAACCGCTGAGGGCTGCTTCTGTCGTGCTCCCCTTAAAAGAAACGAGCGTGCCGTAGATGGGCACCTGGACGCTATGGATCGCCTTCAACGCCGGCGTTGCGCTGTTCCTGCTGCTTGACCTGGGCCTGTTCCACCGCCACGCGCACAAGATTTCCCTGCGCGAGGCGGCGCTTGAAAGCGCAGTATGGGTCGCGCTTTCGGTGGGATTTGGATTGTGGATCCTCTTCACGCACGGACGCGGCCCGGGACTGGAATTTTTCACCGGCTATATCATCGAAAAATCGCTCAGCGTGGACAACGTATTCGTCTTCCTGCTTATCTTCCAATATTTTCGCGTCGATGCCCGCTACCAGCATCGCCTGCTTTTCTGGGGGGTTCTGGGTGCGCTCGTCATGCGCGGTGTAATGATTGGCGTTGGCGCCGTTCTGATTCAACGCTTCGAATGGATCCTCTATCTATTCGGTGCGTTTCTGCTGTACGCGGGTTTCAAGCTGTTCGGCGCGGACCACACAGTGCACCCTGAGAAAAACCCGCTCCTTCACTGGGTGCAGAAGATTCTGCCCATGTCTCAGACCGGCGCCGGGCCGCGATTGTTCGTCCGGGAAGCCGGCCGATGGCTGGCGACGCCTCTCTTGCTTGTCGTCATCGTGCTCGAAACGACGGATTTGGTTTTCGCCGCAGACTCGATTCCCGCGGTGTTTGGCGTCACGCGAGACCCCTTCCTGGTCTACACCTCAAATGCCTGTGCGATTCTGGGCCTGCGCGCGTTCTATTTTCTGTTGGCCGGAATCCTGCCCTATTTTCAGTATCTCGACGAAGGACTCGCCATCGTGCTCATGTTCATCGGCGCCAAAATGCTGGCCGAGCCGTGGATACACATTTCGACGGGAATTTCCCTCGCCATCGTTGGCGGCGTCATCGCGGTAGCAGTCCTGATCTCCATCATGCTTGCGCGTAGGAGTTCCCGCACCGGCGAGGCTTTCCGCGGAGGGATTGCGACAGTTCCGCCGCCCACGCCGGAGTACATCCAGCATCTTGCGGACCCGGATCCGAACGAGCGAGCCCAGGTCGCGCAACGCCTTTCCACATCCGGAGCCACACGGACGCTGAATTGGTTCGTGGAGTGGCAAAAAGACGCAGATTTCAAGTCCCTGATCGTCCAACAAGATTTCCAAAGCCCGGACGGCATGAAGATTTCGCATCCGCGACTCACCACCGGGATTGCCGTTTTGCCAGAAACATTCGAGAAGATTCGCGCTGCCAACGGTTCCCCGCCTCTGGCGAACGTCCCACCGGACCAGGACGCCGTGGAATTCGAGCTCGTTTTTGGAATACCCTTCATCCCTCACGTTCGCTTGGACATCCTCACGACAAGGGCGCCGAGTGGAGACGGCGCAATCGCGCGTTTTCTTGAAAAATTTGGAGAGGGAATCCAGCAGGTAGAAATTGATGTGACTAACGTGGACCGCGCGACCGAAATCCTGCGCACGCGATTCCAGGTCGAGCCGATTTATCCAGCGACGCACCCAGGAGCAAATGGCACGCGCGTAAATTTTTTCCTGGTTACCGCCTGGAACGGCAAGAAGGTGCTGGTCGAATTAGTCGAGCAGGCAAAAACTCCCTCTTAGCAGCTTGCGGAAGATGCAATTTTGGCCGTCATTCCGAGCCCCGGCAGGGGCCGGGATAAACTCCGTGAGGAATCCCTCTTTGCTTTAGACACAAGAAAAGAGAGATTCCTCGGCACGCAGCGTGCCTCGGAATGACGACTTGTTGTGCTTGTCTGTAAAGCGTTAGGTCTTCCCGTAAACTGGAATCGTCGCGCCGTGAATCACACGGGCTTCTTCCGAACATAGAAACAGGATCACGCGCGCGATTTCTTCCGGTTTCGGCCATTTGGAGAAATCCGCCCCCGGCATTGCCTTCCGGTTCGCAGCCGTATCGATGATGCTCGGCAGCACGGAATTCACGTTGATATTGTGCGGCTTCACTTCCACGGCGAGTGAATCAAACAAAGCCAGCGCGCCCGCTTTTGACGCCGCATAGAGCGCACCGCCCGCGGCATGGTCAACCGCGGCTTTCGACGCGATGTTGACGATCCATCCCCGGTTCTGCCGGATCATCACCGGCACGATGGACCGCGCGAGAATAAATCCTGCCTTCAGATTGAGCTGGAGCATCTGGTCGTAGGTCCGAGGGTCCGCTTCCCAGAGATTTGTTCCACCGGCGTAACCGCCGACCGTATTCACCAGGATGTCGAGGCATCCGTGCTTCGCCACAATATCCACGACGACTTTCTCAACGGCTGCAGCGTCGGTCACGTCCACCGCCGCACCGTCCGGCGGCGTCGCTCCAGTTCGTTCCGCCGCGGACACCACGGCGGCAAACTCTTCCGCGCGCCGGTATGTAACCACGACGCTCGCTCCGGCCTCAAGAAATGCCATAGTGACTTCGCGGCCCAGTCCGCCGGTGCCTCCCGCAACCAAGACGATTTTGTCGTGGAAGTTCATGATGTCCCCCGCCCGCGTTCTAGAATAATTCGGACTACAGAGAGGCTACTCAGCTTCCTTGGGTAGCGCCGGCATCTTGCCGGCATTTCCATTCGAAAAACACCGCCGCCGAGACGGCGGCGCTACAAAATACCTTACTCCCCGGTCTGTTCGAGGAGCTTTGCCACGAGGCCAGTCCACCCGGTCTGATGACTGGCGCCCAGTCCGGCTCCGGTGTCGCCGTGAAAATATTCGTAAAATAAAATCAGGTCTCGCCACCAGGGATCGTCCTGAAATTTCTCAAGTGAGCCGTGGAGCGGCCGCTTGCCGCAGGCATCGCGCAGGAAAATATGCGTCAGCGAACGCGAGATTTCAGCGCCCACATCCCAGAGTGACATTTGCTGGCCGGAGCCCGAGGGGCATTCCACCTGGAACCCTTCTCCGTAATAGTGATGAAACTTTTGCAGCGATTCGATCATCAGAAAATTCGTTGGAAACCAGATAGGGCCGCGCCAGTTGGAATTCCCACCGAACACGCCGGTCTGCGATTCAGCCGGCTCGTAGTCCACCCGATGTTCGCTGCCGTTGATCGCGAGGATATACGGGTGCGCCGCGTGATACTTCGAAAGCGCGCGAATGCCATGCGGCGAGAAGAATTCTTCCTTATCGACCATGTAGCCCAGGATACGCACCAATTGCTTGCGGTCGACCAGCGAAAGCAGACGGCGCACTCCATTTGGCGAGCTCTGGCTGCTATCCACGCGTGACGCGAAGTCCGGCATGTTGTCCAGGAACCACTGCATTCTCCGCTGAAATCCAGGCAAGCGCGCGATATTTTCCGGCTCGAGCGTCTCGACCGCAAAGAGAGGAATCAGCCCCACCATGGAGCGCACTTTCAGATAGTGTTGCTGCCCGTCCGGCAAATGAATCGCGTCGTAAAAGAAACCATCTTCTTCATCCCAGAGTGCGATGCCTTCGGCGCCGTGAACATTGATGGCGTGCGCGATGTATACGAAGTGCTCGAAAAACTTGCTGGCCACATCTTCGTAGGCCGGGTCTTCGCGCGCCAGCTCCAGGGCGATGGCCAGCATGTTCAGGCAATACATCCCCATCCAGCTCGTGCCGTCCGACTGCTCCAGATGTCCCCCGGTGGGCAACGGCTGCGAGCGGTCGAACACCCCGATGTTGTCGAGACCCAGAAAACCGCCCTGAAATACGTTCATGCCATCCGGGTCCTTGCGATTTACCCACCACGTGAAATTCAGCAGGAGTTTATGGAACACGCGCTCAAGAAAACTCCGGTCGGCGCGCCCGCGGATGCGTTTTTCGATCTTGTAGACGCGCCATGCCGCCCACGCGTGCACGGGCGGGTTGACGTCGCCGAACGCCCATTCATAGGCGGGCAACTGCCCGTTCGGGTGCATGTACCATTCACGCAGCAGGAGAACGAGCTGTTCCTTGGCAAAATCAGGGTCCACCAGCGCCAGCGCGATCGTGTGGAATGCCAGATCCCATGCCGCAAACCATGGATACTCCCACTTGTCAGGCATCGAGAGGACGTCGGCGTTGTAGAGGTGCGCCCAATCGCGGTTGCGTCCGTTCTTGCGCTCCGGCGGAGGCGGCGGCTGCCCCGGATCTCCCTCCAGCCAGGTTCGGACGTCGAAGTGGTAGCACTGCTTCGACCACAGCATGCCCGCGAGCGCCTGCCGCATGACGTTGTGTGCGTCGCCGGAGCGCTCCTGCGGGAAACGGTGCGCATAGAATTGATCCGCTTCGCCGCGCCGCAGAGCGAACGTCTTTTCGAACTCTTCTCCGAAAGGATTGGCGGTTTGCGTGTAGGGTGCGGGCTCTACTTTTACGCTGAACGCTTCAAGTGAAGCGTGGAGCCCGCCGGGAGGATCAATGTTGGTCAGGCGCAACCGCAGCATCACCGAAGCGCCTGGCGCGATTCGCGCGCGGTAGTGCGCGGCGCACTTGGTGCCCAACTGCGCCGGATTCACAGCTTCGCGCGCGCCATGGAGCAAATAGTCATTGAAGCTGTCCTTGACGTACGGCGTGCCGTTCGGAATGCCAAACAGGCGCTGCACATTCGTTTCATTCTCGGTGAAGAGCATCTCCGCCGCGCCTTCGGCCAGCAGCCACCGCGCACCGTAGCGGCTTTCCTGCGCCGCAACGACCGCCGCACCCGGACGGTCCCCCTCTGGATAATCATTGACACGCCAGAGCTTGGGATGTCCGTGCTTCCCCCCAAAGGACCATATGTTTCGAAACCACATCGTGGGCAGCAGGTCCAGCTGCGCTTCCTCCGGCCCTCGATTCCAGACCGTGATTTTGATCAGAATGTCTTCCGGCGCCGCCTTGGCATACTCCATGAACACGTCGAAATAGCGGTTCTCTTCGAACACGCCCGTGTCCATCAATTCGAATTCAGGGTCGCGCTTTCCTCTCTTCCGGTTTTCCTCGACAAGTTGCGCATACGGGAAGGCTGCCTGGGGATACTTGTACAGGTACTTCATGTAGGAGTGCGTGGGCGTCGAATCGAGGTAGAAGTAATACTCTTTTACGTCTTCGCCGTGATTGCCTTCGCTTCCAGTCAGGCCGAACAAACGCTCTTTGAGGATGGGATCGCGCCCGTTCCAAAGCGCCAGCGCGAAGCAAACCCGCTGGTGGCGGTCGCTGATCCCGCCAATACCGTCTTCTCCCCAGCGATACGCGCGCGAACGGGCATGATCGTGCGGAAAGTATTCCCACGCGGTCCCGTTCGGACTGTAGTCCTCCCGGACCGTGCCCCACTGCCGCTCGGCAAGATAGGGTCCCCAGCGCTTCCAGTGCTTCGTGCGCCGATGGGACTCGTCCAGGCGCTGTTCCTCGGGTGTCATCGTGTCCTTCGCTCCGGCCCTGTGAAGGGGAGTGCAGAGCCTCTGTGACGACTCAAGATATGAGAGGTTTTTGTAGCGCCGGGCTTCAGCTCGGCATCTGTCCCAACTCAGTCGGTTGGAGGGAACTATACAATCAAGCACATGCCCACCTGAAGGTGGGCGCTACAAAGAACAAACCCCCGTGCAATACAATCGCTACAGCCGTGAGGCCCAGAAAGGCACAAGTATAATCAGAAGAGGAGCCGGGAGGGAACACTACTTCCCACGAATGTGCGTAGGCGGGTGGGCCGGCTTTCGTTTTCTCATGAAGATGCTATGCGATGACACAATACCATTCGCATACGCCGACGCCGTTATGAGATCAAAAAATTCACTGCCACATTAGGTTTTGCCACCCGTCCCTACCCTACATTCCAGGCGGACGGGTCACGCACCGGGGACCTAGTTCAAGTGAATTGTCTTGCCCCGTTGCCGCGCGCGGCGTATCTCCTCCAGCCAGATCTTGTCCTGGAGACTACCCCACACCAATATAAAAGGGAGTACTGCGGCCAAGCCAACGAGCCCGAGACGATTCTTTGACCAATGGTGTTCCGCGCTGTACCAGATGAGAAATATCATGCCCAAAACCAGTAAAATATTTTGAAAGAAAGAAAAGGTGATCGAAAGAAGCGGCCATTCTCCAGTCTGATGCCTAAATTGTTTCCACTTTCTTACAGTGGCGGCCCCGCGTTTCAGGTTGTCAACTATTGAAAGAATGCCCATCAAATACTCACTGCCAAGCGCCACGTCCTTGCAGTGTTTGCAAGGGCGCGATGTATCCAACTAACTTCTCCGGCTTCCACCCAAATCAGCGGATTTCGATGATTCGCGCCTGACGGACGGCTTGAATCGCGCGGAGTTCGGCCAGGACTTCCGGCGGAACTTTGTGGTCCACATTGACGATGCCCATGGCTTCTCTCGAATCCTGTACGCGGCCGAGGGCGAAATTGGCGATATTGATGTTGTGTTGGCCGAGCAGCGTGCCGACTTGGCCGATGACGCCGGGGACATCCTGATTGCGAATCAGGAGGAGGAAACCCTTGAGCGGCGCGTCGATGTCAATGTTGTTCACACCCAGGATACGCAGCACATTATTAAGGCCAATCATTCCCAGAACGGAAGCAGTTTCCCCCGAGGTGCGCAGCGCCACGCCCAACGAATTGGCATACGAGGCGCGGCGCGCGCTGCGCACTTCGACCACCTCGATCCCGCGCGCCTTGGCAAAGTTTCCCGCATTGATCAGGTTGATCTGGTCGGCCAGGATTTGGCTGAGGACGCCTTTCAGCACGGCATTCTTCACGAGGTGGGTGTTCAGGTCCGCCAAGCCGCCGTCGTAGCTGATGGAGACTTCCGAAATCGGCTTGTCGGTCAGTTGCGCGACGAACGTGCCCAGCTTTTCGCCCAATTGCAGATACGGCTCGAGCTTCTTGAATTCCTCGGGCGAAATGGCGGGCATGTTGACGGCATTCCGCACCGCGCCTGTCAGCAGATAGTCCCGCAACTGCTCCGCGATGCGCGTGCCCACGACTTTCTGCGCTTCTTCGGTCGAACCCGCGATGTGCGGCGTGGCAATTACGTTGGGATGCTTCACCAGCCGCGGGTCCGCCGGCGGCTCGGTTTCGAATACGTCAAGCCCGGCGCCTGCCACGTGCTCACTTTCGAGAGCCGCAAGCAATGCCGCTTCGTCCACTAGCTCTCCACGCGCGCAATTCACGATTCGAACGCCGGGTTTGGCGAGAGCAAGGGTCTTGGCATTGATCAGGTGCTCGGTTTCGGGCGTCAGCGAACAGTGCAGACTGATAAAATCGCTGGTGCGCAATAGGTCTTCGAGCGGCAGCAAGCGAATATTTTGCTCCGTGGCCAGGACGGCGGAAACGTAGGGATCGAAGGCCACGACCGTCATCTGATGCGCCTGCGCCAGCCGCGCCACTTCTGTCCCGATCGTCCCGAGACCGATCAGGCCCAGCGTCTTGCCGCGCAATTCGCTTCCGGTGAATTTTTTCTTCTCCCACTTGCCCGACTTCATCGAGGCGTTGGCCTGCGCCACGGGATGCGCCATGGCCAGCAGAAGCGTCATCGTGTGCTCGGCCACGCTGATGGCGTTCCCGCCGGGGGTATTCATGACCAGCACGCCCTTGCGGGTGGCGGCATCCAGGTCGATATTGTCCACGCCCACCCCGGCGCGTCCGATGACGGCCAGGCGTTTGGCATTCTCGAGCAGTTGGGCCGTCACCTTCGTAGCGCTGCGCACGAGCAGGGCGTCGGCGTCGCGAATTTCCTCCGCGACCTGGCCCTTTGTCTTGGGGAGATTCACGACCTCCCAGGACGGGTCCGCCTTTAAAATTCCTATGATGTGGTCGGGAACGCTATCTGCGACAAGGATTTTCATTGTGTTTTCTATCGCCCACGAAAGATTTTCAACCCAGAGTGCACAAAGAACACAGAGAGGAAACAGAAACCGGCAAAATCGAGAACTACGCCGACTGGTGTAAATAAACTTTCTGTGCTGCCCGAACGCCACTCCCCAGTTCCACTTTGCATCCCACTTTCAGCAGCGCAATTTCCAGTGCCCCGAGCACGGCCAGGAGGTCCAGAAAGTCGTAGTAACCGAGATGTGCCACGCGGAACATGTGGCCTTTCATCGTGCCCTGGCCATCCGTGAGGATCACGCCAAAGCGCCCGCGCATTTCCTTCACGATCCTGGTTGACTCCATCCCCGCCGGGGCATTGATCGCCGTGACCGCGTTCGCCGGGGAATTCACCGCAAAATGCGTGAGGCCCAGGGCAGTGGCGGCCTCGCGTGTCGCCTCGGCCAGAAGGGCGGCGTTGGCGATCAGGTTTTCGCGGCCAAGCTGCTTGATGTAGTTCAGGGCCGCATGCAGACTCACAACCAGCGAAGTCGCCGGGGTATAGCTCGATTCCCCCTTCGACAGATTCTTGCGCTCCTTCGCGTAGTCGAAGTAATAGCGCGGCAGCTTCGCCTTTTCGATCGTCTTCCAGGCTTTCTCGCTGACGCTGGCAAACGCAAGACCCGGCGGAATCATTGTCGCTTTCTGCGAGCCGCCGATCATGACGTCGATGCCCCACTCATCGGGATGAAGTTCCGTGGTGCCGAGGCCGGTGATGGCGTCCACGACGAAGCAGCATTCCGGCAACGCGCCCATCATTTTGCCGAGCGCCTCGACATCATGCCGCACGCCGGTGGAACTCTCCGTCGCTTGAATGAACACGGCACGGAATGGGCCGCCGGTCTCAAGATGCTTCTTCATCTCGCTGATGGGGACCGTGTGGCCGTAGGGAGCTTCCACCACGACGGACTCGATGCCGTACGCTTTCGCCAGCTGGACCCAGCGTTCGCCAAATTTTCCCGCCGTTCCGATCAAAACGCGGTCGCCCGGGGAGAGCAGATTCGTGATCGCGCCTTCCATCGCGCCCGTGCCGGAACTTGCGAACATGATCACGTCATTCCGTGTGTTGAAATAATAGCGAAGGTTATCGAGCGTCTCCCGCATGAGCGTCCGGAAAGCATCCGTGCGGTGATGCAGCGTCATCGTCAGGGCGCGCAGTTGCGCTTCCATCAGGAGCGGAGTCGGCCCCGGCGTAAATAGTCTTTCCTTGATGATTCCAGTCATATAGGTATTCTCAGTCCGTTCTATCGTTTAGATTAAGGAAGAATCCGTCCGACCAGGCCGGACTTGGATCCAATCGAAGGGATCTCAAGCCACGCCGGTTCATTCAACAAATAAGTCCGGGTGCAAACAGCAATACAGATTACGGGATGGGGCTGAATCGGTCAACCATTCCAGCGCAAATTACAGATAGCCCGCCGCAAGCGACCAATGCCGTGTTGCGAAGTTCCCGTGCGCCGCTTACATCTATCTGTTGTCGCAACGAGGTTTATTTACTCTTTTCCGGTAACGCAAAAACGAAGAGCATGGCCGAAGGTTGCGGCAGATGGCCTTTGGTTTCTGGGTATAGTGTCGAGAGATAACTCTCAATATTCGCCCCGCCGCCGGATGAGATCGTTACATATTGCCGCCCTCCGACGGAGAAACTGACCGGCGCGGCTACGATACGCCCACCCGTGTTAAACGACCACAGCTTCTCTCCTGTTTTCGCGTCAAGAGCAAACGCGTTTCCTTCCAGATCGCCACCGAAAACTAAATCGCCCGCCGTCGTCAGCAGGGAGGACAGGTTGTAATACTTCGTTTTGAACGCCCACTGCTTCTTTCCCGAAATGGGATCAAAAGCGCTGATTTGTGGCGGAGCGTTGGGGTTCAAAGTTACTGTACCGGCTCCCTCGCCGCCCTTGAGGGTGGAACAGATTTCAAGATCGGTGGTGTACCACCAGCCGGTGCGCGGACTGTATGCGGAATGTTGAATGCCCCGCGCGCCCGGCCCCAGGCCCGGACACATCACAAAATCCTTGTGGTCTTTCGGAACTAGGGGATCGATGGGCCTGCCATTTTCGTCAATGCCTTTGGCCCAATTCGGCGAACCATATGGAAACGAACGCAGGTACTTCCCTGTCTCCCGGTCAAGGACATATGCAAATCCGCTCTTGTTCGGGTGCAGGACCACCTTGCGCTTGCGCCCCGCCACGTCCACGTCCAGGATCACGGCCTCGGCCGCCGCGTCGTAATCGTACAGATCGTGCGGCGTCTCCTGAAAATACCACTTCAACTTTCCCGTATCGGTGTCCAGTGCGAGCAATGACGCACTATAGAGATTCGAGCCCGGGCGATCGCTCCCCACATACACTTGCGCTGGGTCTCCCGTTCCCCAATAGATCAGATTGAGCTCGGGATCGTACGTGCCGGTGAACCAGGTCGCGCCGCCTCCCGTCTTCCATGAGTCTCCGCTCCAGGTATCACCGCCCGGCTGGTCGGGCGACGGGATCACGTCGAAATGCCAGACGCGCTCACCCGTCTTGGCATTGAATGCGTTCAAGTAGCCGCGGACTACGCCAAGCCCGCCGCCTGCGACGCCAGCGATGACTTTGCCTTTCACAAACAATGGCGGCGAAGTGATGTTGCAGAGACACTCGGACAGATTCTCCACTTCGATGTTCCAAACCTGGCTGCCCGTCTCAGCGTCCAGGGCCACCAGGTGATTGTCTTGTGTCCCCATGTAGATCCGGCCGTCCCCCAGGGCGAGTCCTCGAGCACCTCGCAGCCCCTGCATGGATCCCTTCTGTGTCCAGGGGTAAACGTAGGTCCAGAGCAGTTTTCCAGTCGCTGCGTCAGCCGCGTAAACATTGTTTTGCATGCCCTCAAGGTAGAC
Source organism: Terriglobia bacterium (assembly GCA_041488495.1). Lineage (GTDB taxonomy): Bacteria > Acidobacteriota > Terriglobia > Acidiferrales > UBA7541 > Palsa-360. The sequence goes on along the minus strand of JBGPPL010000008.1, from coordinate 97,816 downwards.
CACGCCATCCGCAACCAGCGGTCCTGCCTGCAGCCCGGGCCTCAACGCCAGATCTGCTGGGGGACCACCGGCAGATAACGTCCATACCGGCACAATCTGCTTCACATTCTCCCGCGTGATCTGGCTCAGCGGACTGTAACTCCACCCTTTGTAATTCCCGTAAAAAGTGAGCCAATTCTGCGGCTCCTTTTCTGAGTGTTCGAGCCGCGACGCCATCACCCCTTGCTGTGCCGCGGCAGATCGAACTCCGAACAGAACCAGACACAGGACCAAGAAACCAGCCCGGCTCCGAAAATCGAGGTGACGAGTGGCAAAGTTCTTCGCACAAATCATTGCAGGTCTCCGCTCATTAGAATTCTGGATTATTGTCACTCGGAGTCTGGTTTTTATCACCGCGTCGACAAGAATGTCAAGGTTCCGGCACGGCCGGTAGCGTTCAAATTTGGAAATTATTGGAATGATTCTGATGTTTAGGAGCATGAACGCACAGCAGTAGTACCTCGTTGACCGCGGTTTCGGTCTGTTCGCTCTACAGGTTGTAGATCTTACAGACGGCACGGAGTGCGCCGAAGTGATACCAGAAAAACCGCTTTGAATCCTCCACGACGGGAACGAACAGGCCAAATGGTGATCTCCTATATCGGCACAAACACAGAGTGAAAACGGCGAGTGGGCTGATTCGGATGTCTATATCCTATTGGGTAATTGTGGCGGGAGCAGCCTGAATTTCTGTCTGTGCTCCTGCCACGAGCTGCCAGACACCTTCTCGCTTTACCCATATGCGAGTAAAGTGATGCGGCTTACCGTTTCGCGGCTGGTGCAGAGCCGCCATCACCACCGTGTCCCCGAAGTCGAAAAAGCGCGCTGACAACAATGGGGCCGGCACCGGCCTGGTATTCGTCTCCTTTTGCTTCTTGATGGCTGCAATCCGACTCGCTTTGGTGACCAGAACGCCAGGAGTAATCCCAAAGTCCTCATCCCCGATGTGTCTGGCCCAGGCATCCGCGTCAGCCTGCCAGATCGCTGTGTTCATCGCCTGAAACGAAGCAATGACTCCCCGGTCAGCTTCGGTTGTCGGCTTGTACGGGATCGCCTTGCACGGATTCTCGCAGTCCGCCGACCTCGGCCCGTTGCTCGCATAGGCAGGCGACGATGGTGCCCGATCGGGAACCTGCTGATAGACGAGCACCCGCCAGCCCGCTGGACGCTTCACCCACACGCGCTCGAAGCGAGCGTTGTGCTGAGCGCCGAAAACAGCTCCGACCTGGCCATAGCTAAAGGCCTTGAGATCTGCGTTGCCTTCGCTGTCTCTCGCGAACGCGGTGAGGTCCTGGAGGACCTGCTCCTTGGTCGAGCTGATCCCGTCCGAGTCTGTCCAAGTGAAATCCGTGTCTAGAAGCCCATCCACTGCTGTTTTGTCTCCTTTCGCAACGGCCTGAACTAGAGAGAGGTCGGCCTGAAGGACCATCTGCTCACCATCGGCAGCGGCAACCGGGGCGAGCATGAATCCGATAGCTCGAACGGCGGCTATCTGGCCGTTCTGATCAGGAGTCAAACGAAAGCGCGGCGAAAGATCGGGCAGCAGAGTTCCGAGCAGAGATGCGATTGCTGCATAAAGAGGAAGGACAAGAATGGCAGCAAACATCCGCTGAACGGTCGAAGCCTTCCCCATCGGATCACCTCCGCGTCAACTAGAATAATTGGGATTCCCATTTTGATTTGCGGGCTGACCGGTAAAATACAATTGATCACTTCAGAATGCAATGCGCCAGCCCAGTTTTCAATCCATACGATTTCACAGGGGCGAGGCAGAGACCATTCGACCTTCGGAGAGGCGTTGAAAGAGAGCTGAAACGGACCGTTTTGTTTCTCACCCATTGAGTGCGCACCTCCAACGCGTCCTCACCGCGTCCAAACCTGCATGAATGCAGATGCCAACGAACGCCCGAAGGTTCGTAAGGAGAGTTCAAATTGGAAATCCGGGCTAACACCGATGAAAAACAGTGTGCGTTAAATCAGTCTAGGGTTTTAGAAGTAAGTGCTATGTGAATCTACCTAGCGGTAGACCAGAACAGGGTTAGGACGAGAGCGGAAATGCAACAGAACGGATGTTTTGTTGCGTTTAGTTGGGTCTGTTCGTCATCGCCCACGCGACCCATTCCGTCAATTCAGCGGTTTGAGTCACTGCTTGGGCTGTCCGCACAAGGGTGCCCCCAAAGGTGCCCACTCCCCGCGGGGCATAGTCCATCGGCTGGACATATTCGGTTCGATACAGCCCGATCCTCGGAGCTAGGTCCTTGACTCCATCGGAAGCAACGCTTTTAAGCAAGCTCCTCAGGCCTACCCGTGGCCTCGCTTCTAGAATCCCACGAAGACCTCGCCTTGTTCGACCTTCACCGGGTAAGTCCGCAGGCGTCCGTAATCATGAAGCTCGCGACCACCGTCCTTCAGATCGAAGCGCCACCCATGGAACGGGCAGGCAATGATCGCCCCCTGGACTTCCGAGCGCTCCATGAGCCCGCCCATGTGAGGACACAGCGGGTTGAAAGCATAGAGGTCCCCGCTCAGGCGGGCGACGACCACGGTGCGATTCGCCGCTCCGGTCAGGTGCAGGCCTTCGGGAAAGTTCTCGGCACGTCCGACGGCCATCCACTTTTTATCCATTTTCCATTTCCTTAGCAGTAGATCGACCTCTGGACGTACTTGCGCACCTCGTCTTCGTTGTAGCCCATCCGGACGATTTTGGGGCGCAGATCTGCAATCGCGGCATCCACGTTGTCCAACAGCCTGAGACGTTTGAAGGGCTCGTCGAATTCAATCCCAAGCGCCGTGGCCAAGAGTCCGATATAGTGCTGAGTCTCCACGCCATGCGTTAGCTGCATCTTGCAATGCTGCCGATAGCACGAATGGTAAGGAACCACGATCGCATCGGCACCGAGCGCCTTCGCCTCGACGAACATCTGCTCCTGCTTATCGGGCGGCATGGGCTTCCAGGTCTGGCAGTGGATGCCAAAGCCCTTCGCATGTTGCGCCGGCAGGATCTCGAGCCCGGGAATCGTACGTAAAATCTGAAGCATTCGCTCGGTATCCGCCCGTCGCATTGGACTCACGTCATGGAAGTGCGGCACCACGCGCAAAGGCAGCGGTTTCATTATTGCCTTCAGCTTATCGAGGTGATCGATGAAGAGTTCGGATATGTTGGTGTGCCTGAACTTGATCGACGGCTTCTTAAATCGCGAGAAGACGTCATCGCAATCGGGGCAGACCGAAAGCACCGTGGTCGGCGCGAGCCGGGCAAAGCCGTTGAGCGCTGCCTCCGCCACTTTCGGCTCCAGATCGAAGTCCCCGGCCTTGTGGTGGGGGAACCCGCAGCAATTCTCCGGACCGCCCATCACCACCGCCTCCATGCCGAGGCGTTTGAGGATGCGGTGCGCCAAATGCGGTATGAACGGCGTAAAATGGGCGTTGCAAGAGACGTGGATAACGAGCGGTGCTGGGCCCGAGTGAGGATCCGGAATGATGTCCCATTTGAAATCTTCCGGCGCGAGAAGCTGTCCGAGCGTTCTCGCAGCTTCGAACGTCGTCGTATACACCTGTTTCGTTTCCATTGTTCAAATCCCTTAATTGGTCCCGGCGCCTTCAGCTTGCTAGATCGGCGCTGATCTGCTCGAGCGTCTTGCCGCCAGTCTCATATGTGAGCGCAACCGCCGCTATCCCACCTATTATGAGATTGGTGCCAAGCAGCACGAACGAGTCAAAGACGGCCCCGTTGGCCCCAATCAGCAATCCCAACACTGACGGCGCAAGGATACCACCAATTCTCTGCCAGGCTGTGCCAAGGCCAGCGCCGGTTGCACGGAACTGCGTTGGGTAGATTTCGCAGATGTAAGTGAACAAACATCCTGCGACGCCTCCAGTTCCAGTGAATGCTGTCACCATGCCTAGTAAAAGGATATACCTCGGGGTGGTGGAGAAGCCCCAAGCGATCATGCTCAGGCCGCCAATAATAAAACAGCTCGCCATAGTGGCGCGTTGCCCCAGCCAATCCATTGATATTCCACTCAAGAAGACGCCCGTTCCTCCCGCGCCCGTAATCGCCGCAGTGTAGGCGAAGCTGTGGGTTTGCGTGAAGCCGATGTGCATCAGTATCGACGGAAGCCAGACGGCCATCCCGAAGAAGGCCATGGCCCAGCTCACGCTCATGATCCACGCGCCGAGTGTGTAGCGCAGATACTTTCCCCGAAGTATATCCCGCAACCGAACCTCGGCAGGAGCCTGTTTCGCCTTTGCCTCTATCTTGGCCTTGTCTGGGTCAATGCTGCTGAAGCGTTGTACGACTTGCTCCGCCTCAACGACTCTCTTCCGGTGAAGCAAATACCGAATCGATTCCGGAAGGTATGCCAAGGCAACGGCAAGGATGAGGGCGGGAATGGCGCCGAGCACGAACATGCCCCGCCATGAGAAAGCAGGGATAATCAGGATTGCGGCCAGAGCGGCGAAAAGGCCCGCGAATTGCCATAGGCTGATAGTCGCCGCAGCCAGCACGCCGCGACGCCGCACGGGAACGAACTCCAACAAGTATGTCAGGACGAGAGGTATTTCCGCGCCTAATCCCAGCCCCTGCAGGAGTCTCATGGTCAAGATAGTGCTGTAGTCCCAAGCGGTCGCCGCAAGAAGGCTGAGAACGCCGTAGAGGACGACACAGATAAGCAGCGCCTTCTTTCGGCCAATCAGATCCCCCAAATACGTTATCGTGATTGCGCCCACGGTCATGCCCACGAATACGCTTGATGCCAGAAAGCCCGCTTCTGGGGGAGTAAGCTTGAATGCTTCGACGATGCCGGGCAATACCACGCCTATCATGAGTAGATCGAAGCCATCAGTAAGGTGAGTAAGGGTGATGACGATATACAACTGGGCGTGCCGATTCGTGAATGCCGACTGATCTAGACTCGCGAGCAGTCGCGCATCCCTGGCGATATCGGAAACCGTTGGCTGCGTTGTGTGTCCAGAAATTGCGGCAGGGCCTCGGCTCGAGATTTTCGTAGTTTTTCCCTTCTATCTTGAGGCTGGAATGGACCAGAACACCTTTTCGTAGTCCAATTGGGACTTGCAAAGCAAACTCGGGTTGTAGACTCTCTCACTGGAACTGGTACAAAAACTCGGTCTGGTCACTCCTGGAGCCAGTCTTTGGGGGCGAGGCCCTCGGTGAGTTCGATATAGGTCCCCCAGGGGTCTGTCAGGAAGACAACTTTCGTCTTCGAGTTTGGAAGCTGGCGGACCGGAGCGTCGAACTTGATCCCTTGTGCCTCCAGCTTCTTCGCGAACTCCTGGAGGTCTTTCACCTCGAAGCCGATGTGGTCAAGCGAGCGGCCCTTGGTGGGGGCCAGCGCTATATCCTTTTGCGAGAAGGAAAGATTGACGCCGGGAAGATCGTCACAATCGATCCATCCGGGCGTTGCCACCCGCGGGCGCTTGCCGGGCACCCCGCCAAATATTTTCGCGTACCAGGCCTGCATTGCGGGAATATCAGTGGGGTAGAAATGGATGTGGTTCATCTGGACCGGCACGGAAAGCGAAGGATCGCCGAAGAACTCCACCCGGATTCCGTCCGGCGCATGCACGTAGCCCTGGTTTGGATTTGTGGCCTGTTCGATCTCGACTTTGTTGGCTTTCCATTTAGCGAGCGCCGCGGGCAAGTCCCTCCAAACAAAACCGAAATGATCCACGATGGAGCCGGCTGGGGGCGCTGTAGGCTCGGCTTGCCGCAGCACAATGAAGACGCCAGGGAACTCGATCATTGACAGCGGCCCATTCTTGACGGCACTACCGCCCATCATCTCCGTCCAGAAACGTTCTTGGGCTGGGACATCCTTCACCGCCAAGTGGATGTGCCCCATGGTGACGCCGGTATTGTTCGGAGGCGCGAGCTGCCCCCAGGCGGAGATTGTTGTGAGAACGGCCAGAGCGAAAAAAGATTGAACCTTCATTTGGGGATACCTTATCAGCCTGCCCGAGGGAATGGAAGCGTGTGGTTTGCGCTCTTCCTGCATCTGGCCGTGTCGTTCTGGTATGAGAATGTCCGAGGCAATCGTGCAGGCGCATCTGCGAGAATTCTGCGTTTGAAAATCACAGGTTAAACGAACGGCGTAAGACGCGAAGGAAACAGCGTGAGAAACCAATAGGAGGACCGAAAAAATAAGGTTTTTCGAACGGAAATGCATGCTTGCGGTCTGCTGATAGTCATGGGGTTACGGCTTGGGGGGAGGGGCAGTCAGGCCCTTTCCGCGACCGCCGAGGACGAGCTGGATGGGGAACTGCACTAGCACGGTCCGAAAGAAGGTACGCCGGTGTACAATTCCGCCTGCCTGGAATCCCCAAAAGGAAATCCTGGGTGAAAGGAGTCCAACCATGAAACGGTGCGCGGTCATGATCTTCGCGAGCGTGCTTAGCCTGAGCGTGCGCGCAGGTGCCCAGAGTGCCGGGAAAATACACGAACTGAAGTCGTCGCCGACCACCGTGCATCGTGGCTTTTACGACGCGACGCTGAAACCAGTTCTGACGATTGATTCCGGCGACAGGGTGCGAGTGTGGACCACGACTGGGAATCCGCGATATTTTGAAAACTTGGGCGTGCCAAGAGACAAGATTCCCGCCGAGCTATACGCTGCGTTTGAAGGTGTGCAGGATAATGAGCGGGGCGATCACACGCTCGTCGGGCCGATGTACGTGAACGGCGCGGAACCCGGCGACACGCTGGAGATCAGGATCCTGTCGGTCGATGTCTGGCTGCCGATCGCGGCGCAGAGTTTCCGCCCGCATCGCGGCGTGCTGCCTGAAGATTTCCCCTATGCCAAAGACCGCGTGCTCTGGATCGACCTGAACAAGAAGACCATTGAATATGCTCCGGGCGTTGTTGTCCCTGTGAAACCGTTCTGGGGTGACATCGGAGTTGCGCCGCCACGTGAGATGGGGCGGGTAATTAGCGGCCCGCCGAACATCAACGGCGGCAACATGGATAACCACGATCTGGGGGCAGGAAGTACATTGTACCTGCCGGTTCACGTTCCGGGAGCGCTGCTGTCAGTGAGCGACGGACATGCGGTGCAGGGTGACGGTGAAGTTTGCCTTTCTGCCGTTGAAACTTCTCTGAAAGGCGAGATACAAGTCATTCTGCACAAGGGCAAGCGCATAGGCTGGCCCAGAGCAGAAACACCGACGCACTATATGACGATGGGCTTCGATGAAGATTTAAATCAAGCCGCCAAAATCGCGACACGCGAGATGCTCAATTTCATTGTCGAGACGAAAGGTCTTTCGCGTGAAGATGCCTACATGTTGCTCAGTGCCACGATGGATTTGGTCGTGACCCAAGCCGTCGACGGCGTCAAAGGCATCCACGCACTGGTCCCGAAAGCGATTTTCCAGAAATAGAGGAATAGAACGCGAAACATTCGCTAGAGAGCAAACCGGACTGGGAAGTCGTGGGGTGCTTGCCTCCGTTCGTCACACGCGCACATTCACAGCAATTTCGCGGTGCCGGGCTTCTTGTCAGGAAACGCGGCACTGCGAGGAACTTCGTAGTAGCTTGTATTGCCTTCAAGAGTACAGTTTCAAAGCAAACTGGATCTGGCATGCAGTGGTTGCTTTTGTCGATCTGTCCGGCCGTGCCAAGCAGATTTGCCGCATTGGCTCCCCGCGGGGAATTGGCCACATTCCGATAAGCATACCGATTGCGGTTGCAAAATCAGAGGCCGAGGGAGGAGGGTTGGAGCAGTGTCTGAGAAATCGGTTACCCGGCAGCAAGCGGAGCTCGTCAGACGGCAAACACGAGCTGTCGGGGCCCTGCGATCTCTCCGGGGCCTGCTCTGGTGGCAAATTCGTTGTATCGAGCGCAGGAGAAGCGTACGATGCGCGAGACAGAGGCCCAAATCGGAAATTCTGTTTATTCTCAGTCCACTGTTAGAGAGGCTGCTGTGAAACGACTCGTCGGAAGCGTTTTCGTCATCAGTAGTGCGATTTGTTTGAGCATGTGGGCCGTGAACGGAGGAGAGGCATTTGCCGCTGGCCGCGGTAACAGTGATCCGGCGGTGCTGAAGGCCGACCAGACGCTGCAGTTGGCTCTCAGAAACGGGAACGAAAAAGCGGTCGGAGCTCTCCTGGACGAGCAGTTCACGTGGACAAACGAGGCTGGGCAAACCCGGACCCGCGCACAGTTTCTCCGGGACTCAAAGACGCCCGCGCAAGACAGCGAGATCGAGTACACCCATACGGAAGCGCGCGACTATGGCCATCTCGCAATCGTTACAGGTTTGGGTGCCCATCGAGGATATGCTGACGTGTTCTTCGTGCGTATCTGGGTGAAGCGGCCAGCCGGTTGGCGGTTGTTCGCCCATCAGGGTACGAGAGTCCTTGGGAAAGGCCCGTTGAGTCAGCAACTGCCTATCGCCGGAAATGGCGAGACGGACGCGCCAGGCTGCGAAAATCCCTGCCGTTCAGTCCCATTCACGCCGAAAACGGCGGATCAGCAGGAAGTCGTCAAGGCGTACCAGTCCGTGGAGACGGCCGTCACGACCCATGACGCGGCGACCTGGGCCTACCACGTGGCCAACGAATTCATGGGGATTGGTCGGCGATACACGGGTAAACCCGACACAAAAGAGGAGCGCGTAGCACAAATCAAGCAACCTGGTTCCGGTTCGGTAATTCTGCCCAGGATGGTTTCGCTTCAGGTGTTCACCTTTGGCAATGCGGCAATCATGATCGCCGACCACCAACCGAGCGGCGAGCGGCCTTTTCACGTAAATCGTGCGTGGGTCAAGCGAGGCGGCCGCTGGCAGCTATTCCACAGACAAGAGACGACCCTCGAGCAACCAACCGGCGCGACCCCATAGGTGAAGGTTCAAGGGGTTCAAGTGCTTGGACATCAGTTGCTAGAGGTGGCAGACGGCTTCAATCTTTCGTGCCCGTCTCTTTCCAACTTTCCAACTCGCGCACCAGATCGGCCACCTCTGAGCCGAAATGTTCCTCCAGCTCCCCAAAAGTGGTTTGCGTGTCCTCAACTGAATCGTGTAAGGCTGCAGCGACCAGCGTTACCTCATCAGATACATCACCCTCGGCCGCCAGGACAGCGGTGACAGCAATCGGATGATTGATATATGGCGATGCGTCCGCGTCTTTACGACGTTGGTCACGATGCTTATCGGCGGCAAATGCGATTGCCTTTAGAAGTTGCGTGGGATTCAACTGCGTGGAACTTCTCTCACGCAAGTCTTTGTTGTCGTCCGGCTGCCATGCGATTCACCATCTCAGCTCATCTGATTCTGACAAACTCGCTAACAACGGTCGACGAACGAGAACAGCCAACACAACCAAGCAGAGAGTTCAGATTTTCTTCGCACGCGTAATGAGGTAATCCTGCCGGATCACGTTCTCCTCGAAATACTCAGCGGCAAGCGCATCGTACTCGCGGCGGAAGTCGGCGAGTTTCAACGGGTCGCTGGCCGCTAATGACTCGACGAGCCTCACCATGGGGCCCGCTGTCCGCTCTGTAAACGTTCGATGGTGCTGCGGACTCAGTGCAGGGATCGGCATCATAATGCGATCAAATACGATGTCCTTGACCGCGGCGCCCAGGCGCTCGCGAACAACGTTTGGATCGCCCCATTGTGGTGGTGGCGAGACGCCCGGCGGCGGGGGCGGCATATAACGGGCGGCAAGGGCCAACATGCGGCCGACAAAAAGTTCTGGTGGCCACGTGGAGAACGCGATGGTCCCGCCGGGCTTTAGCACCCGGAGCATCTCGGCAACAGCGACATCAGGCCTGGGGGCGAAGATATGACCGTACTGGCTGAGAACGGCGTCGAAGACGGCGCTGTCGAAGGGCATTTTCTCAACGTCCCCTTCGCGCCAATCAATTTCCACTCCGGCGATACGCGAGTTTTCGCGCGCCCGCTCCAATAACTCGGGCGTGAGATCGAGTCCGGTCACACGAGCGCCGAGACGCGCCGCGGTGACCGCGACCACGCCTGTTCCGCATGCGACGTCGAGCACTCGGTCTCCGGGGCGGATGCCGGCGCGCTTCACCAGCCGCGCCGCCTGGGGTGTCGTGTGAGTTTCTAGCGGTGCGAAGTATACCCACCCTTGTTTCTGCGCCGCTTTGAAGGATTCGAGGGGATCCATGTTGATTTCTCCAGGCACCAAAGCCGGCTCAGCATATCCACCGGTATTTACATTTGATCCTCGGCGGACCAGGAACATACCCCTGGCCGCCTCGAAAGGCAACAGCCCATGTGGGTTTCACAACCAAGCGCTGTCCTTTTACGCCCGCCTGAGCGGATTTGGACTACTGCGGTCTGACTCCAGAATCAAGCGCTTTCAAGCCGGGCCGCACATTTTCAGTCAGATAGCGCGATAATCGCGGCTATGAACATGATCACCCGCACGATTTGTGTCGCCTTCGGAGCTGTCCTGCTTGCCGGCGGCTCGTCGCCCGCAATATCCAATGCGAACCCGGCTTCTGCGAACCAGGCGTCCACAGCTCAGAACGATCCCATGGAGCTCGTGAAGCAGGGCCGCAAGCTGAACAGCGAAGGCAAGCAGGACGAAGCCCTGGCCCTCTACAATCAGGCATTGCAGCTATCGCCGGAACTTTTCGAGGCCCACCTGGCCGCCGGGATGGTTCTCGATTTGAAAGGCCAATACGAGGAAGCTCGCCGGCATCTGGCGAAGGCCATCGAACTCGCGCATCCCGACGTGAAGGCACAAGCGCTGGGGGCCATGGCCATCTCGTACGCGTTTGAACGCAACGCAAACGAGGCATCGAAGTTCGAGCGCCAGGCGTTCGACGCGCAGGCCGCTGAGCGGGCACGGCGATCCGGGATGCCTATACAATCTTCCCCTCTTCGTTCGCCGCCCGCTGTGCCATGATCTCGCGCACTCGAGCCATGTCCAGCTCTCCTTCCCACCGGCTCACCACAATCGTGGCGACTCCGTTCCCAACGACATTCGTTAAGGCCCGGCATTCGCTCATGAATTTGTCGATCCCGAGCAAGAGCGCCAGCACCTGGATGGGTATTTCCGGAACCACTGCCACCGTCGCCGCTAGAGTCACCAAGCCGGTGCCCGTTACGCCGGAACCCCCTTTCGAAGCAATCATGGCAAAAAGCAGGATGCTGAGGATATGGCCCAGCGTCAGATGCGTGTTCGTCGCCTGAGCCAGGAATAGCACCGCCAGTGTCATGTAAATATTGGTGCCATCCGTATTGAAACTGTAGCCGGTGGGGAATACCAGGCCCACAACCGAAGGCGACGCGCCCAGGCGTTCCAATTTCTGCATCATGTCCGGGAGCACGGTTTCCGACGAGCTCGTGCCCAGCACGATCAGAAGCTCATCCTTGATGTAGGCCAGGAAGCTTAGAATCGAAAAGCCCGCCAGATACGCGATGCCTCCGAGAACGAGCAATACGAAGATCAGGCTGGTGAGATAAAAGGTTCCAATCAGCTCGGCGAGGTTGGCGAGCGAGCCGACGTCGTAGCGCCCGACGGTAAACGCCATGGCGCCAAAAGCGCCCACCGGCGCCGCCCGCACAATGATGCGAATGATGCCAAAAAACACTTTGCCGGCGGCACCCACAGCGCGCGTCACGCGCTCGCCGAGCTCTCCCATGCGCGAGATGGCGAATCCACACAGGATTGCGATCAGAAGGACTTGGAGAACATCGCCGTGAACGAACGCGTCAACGAAGGTCTCGGGAATGATAGCCTGCAACCGAGCGAGGATTCCCACATCTCGGGCGTGGCCGACGTACGCGGACACTGCTTTGGGATCGAGCGCTGCGGGATCGATATTGAGCCCATGGCCCGGCTGAACCAGTTCGGCGATCACAATGCCCACAATCAGCGCGGAGGTAGATACGACTTCGAAATAAATGAGCGCCTTTACGCCGACACGCCCGACCTTTTTCATGTCGGTCATCGACGCGATGCCCTGAACCACGGTGCAGAAGATTATCGGCCCGATCATCATCTTGATGAGCCCGATGAAACCATCCCCCAGCGGTTTGAGCGCCATGCCCGTCTTCGGGAAAAAGTGCCCGACGAAAATACCAAGGGAGATCGCCAGGAGGACCTGCAGATAGAGAACTTTGTACCAGGGTCGGCGCTGTGCCATGAAACCTCTTCCCGCGCTTACTTTTCTCCCGCCCCATTGGGTGGGCCGGCCTGAAAACCGATCACATCTCCGGTTCGTTCTTCAATACGCACGATCCTGCGCTGCCTCGCCCGCAAGGAGTACCCGCTCGACATTCCGCCACGCTGACCGGCACAGAAATGCGGCGGATTGGCGGGTGACGCCCGCGATGTGCGGCGTAAACAAGAGCCTGCGCGCGGCATCCCCTTCGAGCGCCAGGAGCGGATTGCTGGCCGCGGGCGGCTCTGCCGAGTAGACGTCGATGGCTGCGCCCCCGAGGTGGCCGGACTTGAGATGGTGGGCGAGCGCCGCCTCATCGACAATGCCGCCGCGCGATGCGTGGATCAGCACGGCCCCCTTCTTCATGTCCGAAAGCTCGCGGTCGCCGATGAGCCGCTGCGTCGCGGGCATCAGCGGCACATGCAGCGTGACTACGTCAGCGGATTTCAGCAATTCATGGAGCGGCAGCGACCGCGCCCCGAGCGCCCGGGCCGTATCTGGATCGCGCGGCGCAGGATCGTAATAGCAGATCCGGCAGCCCATGGTGTGAAATGCCCGCGCCACGGCCAGGCCAACGGCGCCGAGACCCACGACCCCGGCCAGAAGTCCGTCAAGTCCGGCGAGGTTATCAATGATCAGGCGCGCTCGAAACGTGCTGTAGTTTCCCTTGCGAATCTCTGCATCGGCCCAGGCAAAGCGTCGCAGAAGAACGGAAGCGACCGCGACCGCGTACTCCGCCACCGCGTTGTTGCTACCGCCGGGGACATTCGCCACGGAAATGCCGAGTCGCCGCATCGCGGTCTGGTCGAGGCGGTCAAGGCCTGCGCCGGTGACTTGCACGAGTTTGATGGTACTGCCTTCAAACAGCGCCGCGGGCAGCGAAGAGCCCACGGCGGGAATCACCAGCGCGCGCGCTTGCTTCATTAGCGCCGGCACATCGGCGTCATCGGGGACCCGATAGGCGACCTTGAGCGACGGCGGCGGCAATGCTCCGACCCGCTCAAAATCGGCTTCCGGGCGCAGACACACTACATCGACACTCATGGATTCTGTGAAGGCTTGCCGGAAAGAGGTGGTTCCTGGGTGCCACCGGTGATATCGGCAACCGGAAAGAAACACAAAAGCAACAGGGGCACGTTGCCCGTGTTGCGCGTCACGTGTTTCTCGCCGGCAGGAAGCAGAATCGTATCTCCCGGCTGGAGCGGGTACTCGCCGCTGTCGGCGTACGTCGTGCCCTTCCCGGATAACACAAAGATGCATTCCTCGAAATCGCTGTGCTGATGAGGGCCGCGGGGCGTTTCCCCCGGCTCGGGTACCGGAATCTCCGCAAGCCGCAGCGTTACATCGCGCGCGCCTTTTTCGCCGGAGACGATCTCCAGCGCCTTGCGCCCGGGAAGTCCGAGCCGCTTCGCTTCCGCCTGCTTGAATACGCGCGCCATCAACCCGCCTGATTCAGCCGCGAAATCTCGGCGACGCCACCCTGCATCCTGTCAAGCTGCCGGAAAATTTCAGCCGCATCCTTGGCAATGGCGTCAGCGAGAGCGTTCACCATGCGGCGGCTCTTCTCGACCGTCGCGTGCTGGGGGCTGCCGTACCAGCCGGTCGGCGCGATGGAACGCACGTCGGTCAGCACGGGTTGATAACTGCGCGTGCGCCGCAGGCTGTCCATTTTGTGCCCGTGCTGGGGGTCGGAAGAATAATCAATGCGTTCCAGATGCACCAGTTCGGGCCGCCAGGCCAGCACCGCCAGCGTTTCAATTTCACCGCCGTGCGTTAACCCGTTGCATTCGCGGCCGAACATCTCCTCGGCGACAAAACATGCTTGCACCGTGAGCACCGTCATCCCGTGTTCGCGATGCAGGGATTCCGCTGCGAGGGCGAGCGCGGGGATATTGAGCTCGTGCCAATTGAGAAGGAGCGCGTACTTCGCTCCGTGCTGGGCGGTGGAGACACAGGTTTCGGTCACCACGCGGATGTACGTGTCGGGCGTGAGCGTGATCGTGCCTTCGTACGGCATGTGCAGCGGCGTGACGCCCAGCGGGCCACCGGGCAGCACCAAGCCATCCATGCGCTCCGCCACCGCATGGGCAATCACATTGGACGCAAAAATATCGGTGCCGGTCGGCAGATGCGGGCCGTGTTGTTCGACGCTGCCCTGAGGCAAAATTACCAGCGGATTTTTTTTCAATTGCGCGGCGATTTCCGGCTGCGTCAGGTCGATAAAATAACGGCTAGACAACATGGTGGCTTCCCTCGGCAATTCGCGCGCGCGCATCTTCGATCACGTGGGCGATGCGCACATACTGGCCATTTCTTTCCACAGAGCGCAGCGCGGCGTAAACGACCGCGACGGCCAAATTGCCGTTATGAGCGGAAAGCTCGTTTGGTTTGCCGATCCGGCAGCTTTCGGCAAACATTTCGAGTTCCGCCCGGAACATGTCGCTTTCCGGGACCTTCATCTCCTCGCGATCCGCGTAGCCCTGCTTGCCGCGCTGGATGTAGAGCACTGACTTCTCGTGCAGCTTGTCCGGAGTGTCCCAAGTGCCGAAGTCGATCTCGTAGTGCATCAATCCCTTGGAGCCGAACACGCGCACCGCGAAGATGCCGGGCGACGTCCAGCACGATCCGACATAGCCGACTTTGCCATCCGTGAACTTGAGCAGCGTCATCGACTGGTCGTCGACTTCGGCGCCAACGGGCGAAAGTTTGGAGGCCATCGACCCGGCCTCGAGGATTTCTCCGCCAAGATAATGCAGCACGTCGAATTGATGGATCGCCAACTGCGATAGCGGGCCGCCGGGCGCCTTGTCCTTGTACCAGCGCCACGTTCTGGGCGTCAACTCCAGTGCGCGCTCGTTCGAGAAGTTTGCTTCCAGGAACGCAACGCGTCCCAGCTCACCGCCGTCGATGGCCGCGCGGATCCGGCGGATGCCGGCCATCAGTCGTGCGCTGTGGCCCACCGTCACGGTAATTCCGTATTTCTGCTCCAGGGCGGCGATCTCGAGTCCGTCTTCGAGCGTGCTCGCGATCGGCTTCTCGGTGTAGACGTGCTTCTTGGCTCTTGCAACGTCGGTGGCAACCGTCAAGTGCTGCTCGTTGGGAACCGTAAGAATCACTCCCTTGATTTCTGAGTCGGAGAGCATTGTCTTTAGATCGGGGGTCGCTGGGACGCCAAGTTCCTGCTGAAAGGCCCGGCGTTTTTCTTCCGACCGGCTGAAGCCGGCGACGATCTTCAATTTTTCTGACTTAGCGGCGGCGCGCGTCAGGACCTTGGCCCAGCGGCCGAGTCCGACGATGCCGACCTTGACGGGATTTGCGCTCATCCGCGCCTCTTCTTGCCGATGGAAGGGATGGTGGCCGCAGTGCAAGCCACTTGTAAAGCTCCGAATCCCATAGTACGGTATTACGAGATGCTCGAACAGTCAAGCCATCTGCCGTCTGCCCGCGTGGCCCTCGCCACCATCCAAAAGTCTGCCGCCCCTTTGCGCCGGCAGGTGCTCGAGGAGCTGCGCCAGTCGATCATCGCGGGGCGCCTGGGGTCCGGCGCCAGGCTCGTCGAGCGCGAGCTCATCGGCATGATGGGTGTGTCGCGCACCGTGATCCGGGAAGCGCTGCGCCAGCTGGAATCCGAAGGCCTGATCGCCATCATCCCCAACAAGGGGCCGGTCGTCCGCGAGTTAACGCTGGCCGAGGCCAAGGATCTCTATTCCATCCGCGCTGTGCTCGAGGGCCTGGCTGCGCGATTGTTCGTGGAGAATGCCAAGGACGCACAAGTCGAAAAACTCGAGCAGGCTCTGGATGCTACCGCTCGGGCCTATAAGCGGGATGACCCCGAACTGATCCTGGGAACTAAGAACCGTTTTTACGACGTTCTGTTCGAAGGCACCGGGAGCGAGACGCTGTCTTCAATGATCGGCACGCTCCATGTGCGCATCTGGCGCTGGCGCGCGCTGGGCTTGAGGCACCCGCAACGCTCGGCGGAGCGTTCGAAAGAGAGCATCCGGGGGCTGCGCGCCATGCTCGCGGCGATTAAGAAGCGCGACCCCGGTCTCGCCGAGAGAATCATCCGCGACGAGGTGACCAGGGCCGCCGCCGAAGCAACGCGCCTGCTCGCGGGTGCCGGCTTGCCGTCGCTCAGGAAACGCGCTGGCGGGAGCTGAACACTTCCTTTCAGAACATTGACGTATTGAAGCCTGCCGAAGCCCCCCGCGGAAGGTCCCGGGCTGTATTACATGGACACGTCCACTAAGCCCATCCCCGGTTTTAACCGTGCATTGCCCGCATAGACTGCGGCTACCGTGCGCCGCTTCTGCGCATCTGTGAATCGGATCAAAATGCTCACTGTGTGATTTGCCATGCCTTGCTCCCTCTATTCGAAATACTGTCGGGGAGCAAAGAGGCCAATTATTTAGTAGCCCGGAACAGTAGCCGGAGAAGGCTGCTGCTCTAAGTTGTCGTTTTACGAGGGGATAGAAAGTTTGGCTGGGAGGCCTGGACTCGAACCAGGATAGTCAGCTCCAGAGGCTGATGTACTACCGATTGTACGACCTCCCAGCCGAGGGAGGCGAAAGAAATGGGCCGTGGCGGGCCAGGAAATCTTTGTGGCCTCACGACCCAGCCTCTTTACTTTAGTCAGGAATCGCGAATCCGTCAACCGCGCCCGGGTTCACGCAAAAGATCAGACGCCTTGAGCTTTCGCCTTGCACTGTGGCGGATGTGGAGCACTGCCCGTAGTGCGTTCCGGGTTCGCAGCCGACGATGTAAACGCAGTAGTGTATGTCAGATTTGTCACCTTAGTTGAGAATTCGAAGCCCCATCAACCACTCCTGATTCCTTCCCACCCTCGACTTTTTTTGACAACTGTGCAAATTCGAACAGCGCCCATCGGTGCGAGTGCGGATACTATCCTCGCTGCGTACAATCGTCTGCGGTGGCAGCGTTCTGCGTCGAGCAACACCACAAAGGAGAATCAAAATGAAGACATCGCTACTTATAGGTGCATTCTTGCTAGTGCTACTTATTGCCGGGTGCAACACGAACACAGCGCCGGCGCCAGGACCAGCCGGACCGCAGGGACAAGTTGGACAGACAGGCCAGACCGGCCAATCTGGGCAGCAGGGTGAGCAAGGGCAGTCAGGACAGCAAGGCATGATGGGCCAGACCGGAGATCCGGGCCAGACGGGACAGAGCGGAGACCGGGGCCGGATGGGACAGACTGGAGACCCGGGCCGGACGGGACAGACCGGCGAGCAGGGCATGCAAGGTCAGGCCGCACCGTGTCCGGCAGGAGAGCATCGCTACACAAACCCCAATACTGGAAGAGCGAGTTGCGTCAGGGACTAGAACAGCATTGAGCTATTCATCTTGATCGGAATGAGACGATCGATGTAGGATTTCCGTTTTGGCTACCAAAGCAGGTGGCATTGTATTCCGACTTGTTTTCTTTCGAGGGTGGGCCCAGCCTTTCGCTTTCTCTTGACGGAGCCTCACGATCGGATAATACCACCCCCCTTAGGTCAACACGAGGTGATGATAGTGGGTTTGGGGTGCCCCTTGAAGGTTTTCAAGGGTGGGGCCCTTGGCCTGATTTCCCATGCGCGCACGGTTGAAGCGTCGGTACGGACAAGGCCACCCGCACTTCATTAGCAACAGGGAGCCGGATCTAGCGCGAATCGATCCGGTCGCCATGGAATTTAACCGCGGCCAGGACGTGGCCCTACCGGAATCATTCGGCCTTTGTCCAACGTGAACGCGCTTCCTCGCCACTCGATCTGGTTCAATCCGAAGCTGGCCAGCCAGACAAAAAACGAAAGCAGATCGCGTACCGGCAGCAGCCAGAGCCGGCGCCGCAAAACGGGGTCGCGCAGCCCCCACACGCCCACCGCCCAGGCCATTGCGAACCGCAAAACGAAATACGCACCCAGATAGGCCGCTGCAACGGCCCCTGACGGAGCTAAACAGGCGGCCGCGATCGCCCACGGCAGTCCGTGCGTGAATAGCATGCCGAAGTGGCCGCCCGGGCGGATATTGCGGATTCCAATCGCCCAGCGCAACTCGTGCCGCAGATACGCGCCGAGCGTCTGCGACGGAAATGCCATCCAGACCGGCTCGGGCAACAACTCGATGCGGTAGCCGCGGCCGGCAATGCGGCGGCCCAGTTCGTAGTCGTCCGAGTGCAGGTCGACCATCTGCTCGAAGCCGCCGATTTCGGCAAGGCGCCGCTTCGTTGTAGCCATCGTCGAACCCAACATGAACTTGACGCCTTCGAGTTCACGCGCCACCAGCGCCGCGCCGCAAAACGCCGCGGAGGAACCCACGCAATCCATCGCGGCGACGAATTGCAGATTGTCGATGCCGCGGTAGAGCGCCGTCACGCCGCCGACTTTCGGATCGCGGAACATCGCCGCGACACTTTGCAGATACCCCGGCTCGACGCGCACGTCGCTATCCGTGATGACCAGCAAGTCATGCCGCGCCTCGTGTACCAGGCGGCAAAGATTCGAAACCTTGCTGTTCGGCCCGAGCCGGTCATCCACTACCAGAAGACGGATCAGCCGCTCGGGAAAATCCGCAATCAATTTCTGTACGACGGGCACGACCGGGTCCTTGGCATCCGCAACCGCAAACAAAATTTCGAATTCGAGATATTCCTGCCGGCAGAAGCTCGCGAAATTTTCGTACGCGTTGGGATCGAGGCCGCGCAAAGGCTTCAGCACACTGATCGAAGGAGCTGTCTCTCCGGCGGGAAGGTCCTCCCGGCGCGAGGCGCGATGCGCCACTCGAAAAAATCGCCACGCCGAATAAATGCCCACGAGGTAATAGAACAAAGGGCCGAGCGCAAACCCGAGAATGGCCCAACGGATGAACGTGAATGCGGAGGGCCCATGAAGAGACGCCGGCAGATCGTCCACCCAGGCCATGGCCACGCCCAAGCAGATCAACAGAATTCCCGCCCAGCGCGTCGCGTTCAGCCGCTCGCGAAGAAAAATCTTCGCGCCGAACGCCCCCGCCACGTAGGCCAGCGATGTCGCGGGAATCACAAAACTTACAGGAAACCAGGAGAGCATGGTCAAAAACGAGAAGAACGATGCCGTCATCAGCAGCACGCTCAGCCAGAGCCAGCTCACGCGGAGCGCGCGCAGAACGAAAGATGCGATAGTGCGTGGGCGGAAATCGCGTACCTCGCCCAACAGCTTCATCGCGTGCGCCAGGCAGATCTCTCCGCCCGTACTCGTCACCACCACGAAGAGTAGGATTGAGGCGGTGCGCATGTCAGCTCGACTTCGCCGGTTCGGTGGTGCGGTGCGGAGTGCGGTTGATCAAGAGAACGCCCAGGAAAATCAAAATAATTCCAATCCAGCGCGGCGCCGAAACGTGTTCGCCGAGGAACAGATATCCGAGCAGCGGCACCAGCGCGTACGCAATCGCGGAAAACGGCATCACGAAGCTGTAATCGACCCATGAAAGCACCAGCATGTGGCAGACCATGAATAGCAACATGAGCGTGATGCCCACCCAAATCGTTCCGCTCGACAGAACCTGCGCGGCGCCCGCCTCCATCGCCGCCAAATGTGAAATATCCAGATCCCCCACATCTTTCATCCCTTTGCTCAGGATCGTGTTCCCAACCGACCCGAGGAACACGAGCAGGAAAAGGAGCACGTAGGTTTTGGTCTTGTGGGTCTTGGCGGAAGTCATTTCGGACACAACGCTAGTCCAGTTTTGTTACTAGACCATGAATTTTGAAGGAAGAAACCCCCGCCTCTGAAGAGGCGGGCTACAGCAAAGGTGACGTCCAACATATCTGGGTGAGATTGCAACACGCGGGGATCTGTTGTAGCCCGGGTCTTCTCTCCCGGGGGGTACTTCATCAATTCACCCTTGCCCATACGGAAAAGTCGAGGCTTGCCCGCTAGTCGCCGACGCCCGAGGCGGAAGCTGCCGGAGCGGTCTGGGCCATTTCGCGCGCGGTCGTCTTGCGCTCGTGCAAGAACTTGAAGAACTCGACGCCTTCGCGCAGCCGCCGCTTCATCACTTCGGGGTTCCGCAGCATCCCGCCAAACAGTGAGAACATTTTCCGCGGGCGAAAATAAAACTTCCGGTAGAATTCTTCGACCGAACTGAAAATGACGGTCGAGTTCAGACCCGGGTAGTTCATTGCCGCAGTCTGGATCCCGTGCGCATCCACCAGTTCACCGGTTTGGATTTGCAGCCAGCCTTGCTCTTGCGCCTGGCGGTATAACTCGGTGCCCGGATAGGGTGCGGCAAGAGAAACCTGGATCGTTTCCGGCTCAATGTCGCAAGCAAACTTGATCGTCTGCTGGATCGTTTGCGGCGTCTCGCCCGGGAGTCCGAGAATGAACGTCCCGTGGATGACGATACCCAGATCTTTCGCGTTGCGCGAAAACTCCCGCGCAATGTCCAGGCGGACGCCTTTCTTGATGTTGATCAGAATTTGCTCGTCGCCAGATTCATACCCGACCAGAAGAAGGCGCAGGCCGTTGTCTTTCATGATTTCGAGCGTCTTGCGCGGCACGTTGGCCTTCGCATTGCACGACCAGTTCAGTCCCAGCTTTCCCAGGCGCCGCGCGATTTCTTCCGCGCGTGGCAGGTCGTCGGTGAAGGTATCGTCGTCGAAAAAGAATTCGCGCACCTGAGGGAAATACTTCTTTGCCAGCGCCATTTCGGCGGCGACGTTGTCCGCGCTGCGCACCCGGTAGCGATGCCCGCCCAGCGTCTGGGGCCACAGGCAGAACGTGCACTTCGAGCGGCATCCCCGTCCGGTATAGAGCGAAACGTATGGGTGCTGGAGATAGCCGATGAAGTAGTTCTCGATCGTCAGATCGCGCTTATACACATCCACGACAAACGGCAGATCGTCCATGTTCTCAATCGTGGGCCGAGGCGGCGTGAACGAGACTCGCCCGTTGTCTCGGTACGCGACGCCGCCGACGTCTTTGAGTGGCTTGCGCGCCGCAATTTCCGCGCAGATATAGTCGAATTCTCCGACCGCAACCCAATCCACCGCCGGTGCGGCATTCATCGATTGCATCGGCAGAACACCTACGTGCGCGCCGACCATGCCGACCATGATCTTGGGATTTACTTCCTTCAGGTGCGCAGCAAACTTCGCGTCGTTCGCGAACGATGGCGTGCTCGTGTGCAGCACCGCCAGCTCATAGTCCTTCGCCAGAGGAGCCACTTGTTCGACCGTCAGGCCGTCCGGGGGAGCATCAATCAGACGGCTGCCTGGGACCATTGCCGCCGGCTGCGCCAGCCATGTCGGATACCAAAAGGACTTGATCTCGCGCCGCGCCTGGTATCGCGCGCCCGCCCCGCCATCAAAACCCTCATAACTCGGCGGATTCAAAAACAGAGTCTTCATCACTTCAGGCATTCCTACGTTCCCCCCCGTACCGGACTCCCGAAACCGCAGCTTCCACTGGCGGGAACCAACATCTTACCCGAAACGCGGCCTTCCCCAACAGGAAAACTCGCCTACTGCAGCACCTTTGCCACCTGTCCGGTTGTACGAAGCAGCTCGAGCTGCGCCTGCTGCCGAGCGTAATTCGCATCGAGATACGACAGCCACTTATCGTTTTCGTCCAGGTGCGCAGCCTCCAAATCTTTCAGACTGCCGCGTCCCTGGTCGAATTGCGCCTGCAGAACGTGCAGATTCTCCTGCGAGAGCCCCAGCTCCAGCCGTGCCACTTCTCCCGCGAGATCAGCCTCGCGCACCTGCCTTGCCTTTCGGCGGACGTCGAGCGAAAGCTCGCTGCGCTTTTTCTCAAGCGTCAGATTGGCGGCGCTCAGGTTCGCTTGTGCGAACGCGACTGCGGCTGAAGTGCGCGAGGCAAAAATTGGGATGCGGACTTCCAAGCCGAATATGACGTTGTTCCGCTGGAATTTATTGAAGAAATCGGTGTAATTATTGGTGTTGCTCAAGACGTTATACTGGCCGATTAGGGCGACCGTGGGCCAATATCCTCCGCGTTCGCCTTTCAGTTTTTCCTCGCGCGCGCGCCGTTCGGTCTCGGCCTGCTTCAACTCGATATTGTTTGCCATCGCTTGTGAGACCAGGTCTTTCGCTTCATCCGTGGCGGCGCCCGGGATGTCTTCCGTCGAGACTTCTATTGGCTGGTCCGGCGGGAGCCCCATCATGTCGCGCAATTCTCCGGACAGCGAATCTTCGCGATCTTCCATTTGCGCAATTCGCTGCTCGATTCGAGCCGCGGTAAGCTGGGCGCGCGTCACCTCAATGGGCAGCTCACGTCCAGCTTCGGCGCGCTCCCGCATCACTTCAAGAATGCGTCCCGCGCTCAGCCGCTCGCCACGCATCAACTCCTGCGCGTGTCGCACCTTCGCCAATTCCAGGTATTCGAGCGCCGCCCGCACCATCACGCCGTCGCGCACGTCCTCCATGGAAAGCCGCTGCTCCTCGGTCCTCTGCTCGGCCGCGCGCTGCTCACCCTTAAGAGGCGGATTGAAGATCTGCTGGTCATAGGACAGGCTGAAGATAGCGGGCACTCCCCCGCCAGCCATCAATGGGAATCCGCTGGTGTATGCGGCGCCTGTTCCAGTATAGAAGTTCGGACGGAACGCTGACCTGGTCACACCCGTCTCGCGCTGCACCAGGCCGTACTGCAGGCGGGCCAGCGCGAGATCGCGGCTGTTCCCCACGGCCAGGGTCACAGCTTCCTTGAGCGTCAGCTTGCGTGAAATCTCTGTTTCCTGCGCTTGAGCAGCTGAAATGCCGCCGAACGTGAGCAGTATGATCCACACCGCGCGTCCCGCACTTCGTCGCCGGATGCCTAAGGTGTTCGTTCCATCTTCCATGGGTGCATTCTCGCTTTCCCGCCGGCTGTCATGTTTTGCCGTTCCGTTCATCTATGGCGCGCTCGGCCTCCCGTTCTTTCTCTGCGTCGATTGGACGCCAAGCCGGCTATTCGTATCGCAGCGATTCGGTAGGCTGCAGTTTTGCGGCTCGGTCCGCCGGCAGATAGCCGAAGAAGACGCCGACGGAACAGGACACCAGAAACGCCAGCACGACCGACTGCCAGGGAACCGGCACGCGCAGATTTCCCGGGAGCAGCGGCTGGACGATGACGGGGATCGCAACGGCAATGAGAATCCCCAGCACCGAGCCGAATCCGCTGATCAAAAAAGCCTCCAGTAAGAACTGATATAGAATCTCGCTCCGCCGCGCACCGATGGCCTTCCGAATCCCGATCTCGCGAGTGCGCTCCCTCACCGTCACCAGCATGATATTCATGATCCCGATCCCGCTGACCAGCAGCGCGATGAACCCAATCAGCACCAGAACCACCGTTAGCGCCAGCGCAATTTTCCGAGCCGCGTCCAGGATCGAGCTGAGGTTCATCACCTGATATCGCGCACGCGTGGGATGCCGGCTGCGCAACAGCGCCTCAAGCTGACGGGTCACCGGGATGACTCCTTCGGGCGTTCCTGCCTGCGCGTACAGCATCTCGAGTGAGGTATCTCCCGTGTAGTATTTCATCAACGGAAACGGAATCAAGACGGAATAATCCTGAATCTCCGATAGACCGAATGTTTCCACGCGTTCCCGGAATACTCCAATGATCGTATAGCTGAATTCGCCAACTCTCAGGTTGTGTCCGACCGGGTCGGAAAACGGGAATACGAGATTCGCGAGCTGCGTTGTGATCAGGCAGACCCTGCTGCGCGAATACATGTCATCGGTATCCACAAACCTGCCGCGCAAGATCAGCAAGTTGCGGATCTGCTGGAACCCTTCGGTGACACCGACGAGGTTTACGGTGCGCTCGACCGACCCGGCCAGCACCGAACTCTGCATGCCGCGCGTCCCCGCCACGGTTACAACACCCGGGATCGCCGCCTTCGCGGCATTCATGTCTTCGAGTGACAATTCGTCTTGCAGCATGATGGAACGATTGGGATCGATATCAAGACGGGCGTATACCAGGTTCGAGCCGACCCCTTCAATTTGCGCGATGACGTAGCGCCGCCCGCTCAACGCCACGGTTACGACAAGGACGATGCATGCGCTTCCGATGACCACGCCGAGCGTAGTCAAAAACGCGCGGATCTTGTTGGCCCAAAGAGCCTCCAGCGCGACCATCCAGGTTTCATTCCGGAGCATCATGATTGCCGCTGTTGACTATAACAAACCTCGGATGAAAAAAATCGGCCGGGCGTTGGATATGCAATTCGCAGTCCCGAATCGGTTGCCGGCGCGAATTGCACGCACCTCTACGTGAAATGACTGAAGAAACTCACCCGCCGGCGTGATGCGCGGCGCCTTATTTCTTCTGTACTCTCTTCCATGCTTCTTCCACAGCCTTATTGTGCGGGTCAAGAGCCAGGGAGCCGCGATATTCCTCGGCCGCTTCCGAAAATCTACCCTGGGCCTCATGGAGCTTTCCGAGCCATTCGAGTGTGGAGGAATGCGAGGGAAG
The DNA here is from genome assembly GCA_041488495.1 of Terriglobia bacterium. GTDB lineage: Bacteria > Acidobacteriota > Terriglobia > Acidiferrales > UBA7541 > Palsa-360. The sequence goes on along the minus strand of JBGPPL010000008.1, from coordinate 73,168 downwards.
ATCCGAGTTGTCGGGAACCGTAGCGAGATAGGACTTCAGCAACGATTCCGCTTCGGCAGAATTTTCTCCTTTCATGACGAACAGGATGCCGCGGTAATACTTCAAGCGCCGGTCATCGCCGTCGATTCGTTCGGCGGCGGCAACCGCTTCACTCATTTTGGCGGCGTTCTGGCGGTCCCGGTAATAGTCCGCCGCCTCAAAATAGACGCCGATACGATCGGTATTCGATTCCAAGACTTTTGCAAAAACCGCATCCGCCTCCACGAACCGTTTCTTCGTGGCGAAGAACTCGCCCCGGGCAAGCTGTCCATGCAGGGCGTCGAGTTTCTCGAGGTCTTCGATATGCTTCAGGGCCCGGTCGTCACCACCGCCGACGATACCTGGCGCATACATCTCAAAACGGATCAAGTCGCGCTGCGCCTCGAAATTGGAGGGATCGAAACGGACCGCACCCTCAAATTCCTTGTGCGTCTTTCGCGCCCATCCCATGGCGCTCAGGAACATGGTCTCCTCGGCCCTGCGGCCGTAGGCTTTGCCGAGCCAGTCGTGATACTCAGACTGGTTGGGGGCCAATTGAACGCTGCGTTCGAAACTCGTCACCGCGCGGGTGAATTCGCGGAGCTGGTAATAGCACTGGCCGAGGAGGAAGTGAAGCGGCGCGCTGTCCGTTGATTTTGCAACCGCGTTCGTCAGCGCGTCCACCGCGCGGTGATAACGCCCGGCGTTATATTCACGCTGCGCATTGGCAAGCGGGTCCTGCGCGCCGCGGACAGGAGCAGCCTGCAGCGCGCAAGCTGCCAATAGCAGAACAGCACATCGCAGACGGAAGTTCATTCCGGACGCACCGCTCGTATCCGCAGGTTTTCCTTGAGGGTCACATCGCCCGGGAGCGCGACCACATCGCCCTGTTGCAAGCCCGAAAGAACTTCGATCATCGTTGGATTGGCGATGCCGACCTTGATATCACGCCGGCGCAAACGGTCGTCCTCCACCACAAACACAAATCGCTTGCCGCCATCGATGTTCACGGCGCCGCGAGGAACCACGAGTACGTTTGGCCGCTCACTGATGTGAATCCGCACGTCCACGGTCGTGTTCGGAATCAGATCGAGCCGGTCATTGGACACCGAGCAGAGCAATTCGCCGACGTTGCGCGTCCCGTGCGCGACGACTTGCTTTGGGACCACCTCGGTACGGCCGCTCCACATGCGATCGGGATGCGCGTCCCAGAAAATCTCCACTGCCTGGTGGAGATCGATCTGCCCGAGTTCGGGCTCATCGATAAATGCGCGGACACGGACGTGATGCAGATCGGCCATCTCAGCCAGGAGATCTCCTTCCTTTACAAAATCACCTGGATGTATGGGGAGTGAGTACAGAGTGCCATCGGCCGGCGCGGTGCCGTGAGCCGAACTGATTTTTTCCTCGAGGTTGCGGACTTGATTTCGCGCATGTTCGACGAGAAGAGTGACGCGCTCGATGTCCAGCTGCGCCTGGGTGGCGTAGGTCTGTTTCGCTTTTTCGAGCGACTGGACGTCGGCCTCGGTCTGAGCCAGCGCCAATCGATTCTGTTCGAGCTCCTGCGGCGTAGCGGCTTTCTGAGCCACCAGTTTGGTCAAAGATTCGCTGTCGCGGCGCAACTGTTCGCGCAGGGCCTGCGCTTTTTGTAAATCCGCGGCGACCTTCGCGATCTGGTCCGCCCGGCCGCCTGATTTCGCCACCCGGAGCGCTTCTTCTTGCACAGCCTGGTCCGCACGCGCCTGCGCGAGTTCAGCGCGGGCGCCCGTGTCATCTAGGGCGAACAGCAACTGGCCGCGCTTCACCTGGTGGCCCTCCACCGCATAAACTTTCTCGACGAATGCGGGGAACTCGGCGCGAAACGAACGCGTTGTTTCAGGTTCCACTTTTCCGTTGCTGGAGACCACAGAGCTCAAGTTTTCCCGCACGACATCGATGACCGCTACGCGCGCCGTCGATCCCCTGCCGCTGATGAAAACCAGCACAGCCGTCAGCACCAGCGCGGCACTCACAATGAGCCACAATCTTCGTCCGAGTGCCGGTCCCATTCCGTCCTCACTCTGCCGGTCTCTGCCGGCGGGTCAAAACACCGCATTCTAACAAAGTTTGACGCGGCAAACGAGCGACCGGCGGAGGTCTGGACGTTTCCGGCTGCGTCGTTAAGATGCGCCGCGCTCCAGCCGGGATGCTGCGAGCCACCGCAAGTGCGCGCCCGGGTTTCGAGTTGCTCACTGCTGTGCTAGAATTGCATCATGAGTGCGGAACCGACCCAACCACAGCCCCATGCCCCAAAACAGGAAGCTCCCGCGCCGGGACAACCGGCTTTACACCGTGTTTGCGTACAGTGTAACAATATGTTCCGCGTGACGCCCGAAAATTTCGACGCGAAACAGTGCCCAAACTGCCACAAGGGCTAGATTCGCGGCTCCACCTTCTGCGCCGACGCCTGCAACATGCAATTCCCTGCCGGGTTCAGCTACAATCTGCGCGCACAGTCACGAAATGAGCCTGCATGATTGAAGCGCAAAACCTGGTGAAGAGGTTCCGCGACAGGAAGCGCGGCGAACTATGCGCGGTGGGCGGGGTAAGTTTCCATTGTCGGCCGGGTGAAATTTTCGGACTTCTGGGCGCGAATGGCGCGGGGAAAACCACGACCCTGCGCATGCTCGCAACGATTCTAACCCCTTCCGAGGGCACGGCCATCGTCGCGGGCTATGATGTAACGAAGGAACCGCAACAGGTGAGATCTTGTGTGGGATTTCTTTCCACCGCGACAGCGCTCTACGGGCGCCTCTCGGCGCAAGAAATGGTGGAATATTTCGGCCGGCTGCACGGACTCGACGAACTCACCCTGCGGCGGCGCATCGATGCGATCTTTGAACGGCTCGAAATGAACGATTTCCGCGACCGGCGTTGCGACAAGCTTTCGACGGGGATGAAGCAAAAAGTTTCTATTGCGCGCACGTTGGTGCACGATCCCTCGGTGATGATCTTCGATGAACCCACTGTGGGCCTGGATGTGATGGCCGCGCGTACGATCATCGGCTTCATCCGGGAATGCCGCGATCACGGCAAGACGGTGATCTTCTCCACGCATGTAATGAGCGAAGTCGAAAAGCTTTGCGATCACATCGGGATCATCCACGGCGGCAGGCTGCTGGCCGAGGGAACTCTCGCCGATTTGCGCCAAAGATTCGGCAAGCAGGATCTGGAAGACATCTTCGTTGAGGTTGTGGAACCGTGAGCCTTCGAAACATCGGCATCGTTTACCGCAAGGAGCTGATCGATTCCTTGCGCGATCGGCGAACTCTGATCTCGATGATCGCTGTGCCCCTCTTGCTTATGCCTCTTCTCACCATCGGCATGGGCGTGCTCTCCGCAAAGATGGTGGGCCAGGCGATGGAAGAGGTGCCGAAAGTGATGATCCTCGGCGGTGAAGACTCGCCGAAGGTGCGGGCGGAACTCGAGAAACTAAAAGAAGTGCGGGTCGTTCCGCAACACCTCGATTACGCCGAGGAAATCTCCAGCAAGCAGATCCGCGCCGCCGTGGAAATCCCGGAAGGTTTTGACGCAAAGCTTGCCAGCGGCGAGCCGATGACGGTGAAGATTTATATGTACGAAGGCGAGCTGAAGTCGGGTTTTGGTGCGGACCGGCTGCAAACCTTCTTCCGCGATTTGCGCGACCGCACCATCCGCGAGCGCCTGGTAGCGCGGCAACTACCAGAAAATCTGATCCGGCCGTTCAATATTAAGCAGCAGAACGTGGCGCCGGCAGAGAAAGTCGGCGGCGCAATTCTGGGCGGGCTCGTCCCCTATTTCGTGATTCTATTGTGCCTGACCGGGGCGATGTATCCGGCCATGGACCTGACCGCGGGCGAAAAGGAGCGCGGAACGATCGAGACGATTCTCTGCAGCCCGGTTTCGCGCACGCATCTGGTGCTGGGAAAATTTCTGATGGTTCTCACGGCCTCGGTCGCGACAGCCGTGCTCTCGATCAGCTCGATGGCCGTTTCGTTTGGCGTGGGAAAGAAAATGCTGCGGGGCGCTGCCAATGGCGCCGCCGGCGCGGCCTTGCAGATCACCATGACCGGAAAGGCAGTTGTCTCCGTGTTCATCATGGTCCTGCCTCTGGCGGTGCTGTTTTCCGCGGCGCTGCTGGCGATTGCGCTGTTTGCCAAGAGCTTCAAGGAAGCGCAGAGCTACATTTCTCCCCTGATGATTGTCGTGGTCCTGCCTGCTGTGGCGGCTGTATTGCCCGGCGTGGAGCTCAACACTCCGCTGGCGCTCGTGCCGGTGCTGAACACGAGCCTGGTCAGCAAGGAAATCATGACTGGAATCTATCACTGGAAATACATCGCGCTGATCTTCACGTCGTCGTGCATTTACGCCGCCGCGGCAATCGCTATCGCCGTGAAACTGTTTCAGCGGGAAGACGTGCTGTTCAGAACGTAGGAAGGATGCACGAGGCAAGGAGGCAGGGAGGCACGATTCGCTCATTTTCTGCTTCCTGCCTCCTTGCTTCCTGCCTCCTACTCTCTGTTCCCCATGTTAGAATTTGTTCCAGATGTCCAATACGCCGCTGATTTCGGTCTGCAATCTTTCGAAACACTTCCGCACCTTCCGGCGCCGGGAAGGCGTTTGGGGCGGCATCGTCAATCTCTTCCATCGCGAGTACCTGACCGTGAAGGCGGTCGACGGCATTACCTTCGACATCGAACCCGGCGAGATGGTCGGCTACATCGGGCCGAACGGTGCGGGGAAATCCACCACCATCAAGATGCTGACCGGTATTCTGGTGCCGAGTTCGGGCGAACTCCATTCGAACGGCTTCGTGCCCTGGCGGCAGCGGACCGCGTACGTGAAGACCATTGGCGTCGTTTTTGGACAGCGAACGCAGCTCTGGTGGGATATCGCCGTCATCGAATCGTTCAAGCTGCTGCGGCGAATCTACGACGTTTCGCAGCGGGATTTCGACGAGCGAATGGAAACATTCAACCAGATCCTGGGCATCGGAGACTATTTGCACACGCCGGTGCGAAAGCTTTCCCTGGGCGAGCGGATGCGGTGCGACCTGGCTGCGGCGTTGCTGCACAATCCGCCCATCTTATTCCTGGACGAACCGACCATCGGTCTCGACGTCGTCGCGAAAGACCACATCCGCCAGTTTTTGCGTGCGATCAACGAGCAATATCGCACGACGGTCTTGCTCACAACGCATGACCTGGATGACATCGAAGAGCTCTGCCGCCGGATCATGATTATCGACCACGGCAGCCTGCTCTACGACGGCCCGCTCGGCCGGCTCAAGCAGAAGCTGCTGCGCACCAAGCAGGTCAAGTTCGTCCTGCGCGACAAGGAACAGGCGGCCAGCCTCCTGGCCCTCGAGCGCGATGGATTGAAGGTCGAACCGGTGGACGAGATGACCTTTCGCATCCGGTTTGATCGCAGCCGCTTTCCGACCGCAGACTTGATCCGCCAGATTCTCTCTTCGGTCGAAGTGCGCGATCTGCTGATCGAAGACGAACCCATCGAGGAAATCATCAAGCGCATCTACGCGGGCGAGGCCCTTGACAAGGTGACGGCCTGAGATGGCCTCCCGTGCGCAAATCCTGGCTCCTTACCGCGAGTTCTCGCGCATCGGCTTCGTTAACATACTCGCGTTCCGGCTGCGCTACTACACCGGGATCATCACGTACCTGATCAACGTGACCGTGTACTACTTCATCTGGAGCGCGGTGTATGGCCCCGCGTCGGGTTCGGCGGCTGGCGCGACGCTGGCGGGTTACAACCTGCCGCAGATGCTCACGTATATCTCGGTGGGTTGGATCATCCGTTCGTTCTACTGGAACACAATCGATCAGGAAATCGCCTACGAGGTGATCGAAGGCAAGATCGCCATGGAGCTGATCAAGCCGGTTTCGGTGCAGTGGATGTGGATCGCGCGCGCGGTGGGCGAGTCGGCGTTTCGCCTCCTGATGCTAACCGCGCCAACCGCCGTCGTAATCGCGCTGATTTTTCCGGTTGGCGGGCCGGCTTCGACGGCGCACTTCGCGCTGTTTGCCGTGGCAGTGGCGGGCAGCTTCCTGCTGATGGCAGCGATCAACTTCATGATCGGGACCTGCGCGATTCCTCTCAAGTCGATCCTTGCGTTGATTCGCGCGAAGTTCTGGCTCATCGAACTTCTCTCGGGCCTCCTGGTCCCGCTCCGGTTCTTCCCCGCGCCGCTGCAGACAATCTCTCACTGGCTGCCGTTCGAACACATCGCTTACACGCCGCTCCAGATCTACCTGGGGAAGCTGACCCTCGCGCAGTCGGGCTTGGCTCTGGGGCGAGAAGCGCTGTGGGTCGCGCTGTTGCTCTGGCTCGGACACCTGTGGTGGAACCACGCAACGCAGAAGATCACGATTCATGGGGGATAAGCTGACGGCTTCGCGAAATCTCGGAATTCGCGGCTACTTCGGCCTCTTCGGGGAGTATTTTTTCCAATACCTGAAGATGCGCGTGAGCCATCGCGGAGACTTCCTGATCGGCGTTCTGACCAGCATGGCGGCAACGATTTTCGCGCTGGGGTTCGTGTTCGTGCTCTTCCGGCAGATCCCTCATCTTGCCGGCTGGCGTTTTGAAGAGGTGCTCTTCCTCTACGGTTTTTCACTGATGCCCTATGGCTTGTTCAACGTCCTGGGCGTGAACCTTTACGAGTTCGGAAACGAATACATTATGGAAGGAAAATTCGACCGCGTGCTGATCCGGCCGGTCGCTTCCCTCTTCCAGGTGTTGTTCGAGAATTTCCGGATCGAGTCGTTTCAGGAGGTGTTCACCGGCCTGGGAGTCGTTGTCTACGCTTCGCTGAAGATGCACGTCGCCTGGAATCTCCTGGACGCGCTCCTGCTTATTTTCTTCTCCATTTGCGGCGGGACGATTTACATTTCCATTTTTCTGATTCTGAGCACGGTGTCCTTCTGGTTCGAGGATCGCATCGGCGTGCATCCGCCGGCGTGGAACCTGATCGCCTTTGGGCGCTACCCGCTTTCGATTTATAGCGCACCCATACAATTTTTCTTGAGCTGGATCATCCCTTTCGGCTTCGCCACGTTTTACCCCAGCGTCCGCCTGCTTCACCGCGCTGAATTCTTGCGTTACGCTCCGCTCATCCCGGTAGTCACCGTCGCGTGCCTCGCCATCGCGATCACAGCATGGAACCAGGGCGTCCGGCATTACTCTTCGACGGGTTCATGATCCTCTGCGCTGTAACTGCTTGCAGTAGAACCGGCCAGCGACTTCTACAAAGCTCTTGGGGAATATACGTACTACACCGGGCGCGCGGGCTCGTGATGTTCCTCCCAGGCATTCGAGAGGCGGCGGACAGTTTCACGGAGGCGTACGGCAAGTTCGGCGATGGTCTGCAGGCGCTCGACGGCGGCTGGAGGAAGCCGGTCGCGCCGGGCAAGCAGCAGTTCGGTATTGCCGAGAATGCCGGTCAGGGGATTGTTAACCTCATGGCGCAGAATTTCGCCGAAATCACCAGCCAATTCGTCGCTGGGAAACTGGATCATCCCCGACATCCGTTCAGCCATACGCACGCGGCGGTCGAGCAGGCCGGCAGCGATGGGCAAGAAACGGTCCGTGCGCGTCACAAAATCAACCGCGCCGGAAGTGATCAGGAACGTCAGCAAAGCCTGTTTTTCCGGCGCTGCCGCGACCACGACGGGGGCCGCCTCGCTGAGCAGCGCGACTACGGATTCGAGCGGCGCCCCGCCATGCGACTCATCCACGGCGGATTCATCGAGAAACACGACCGATGGCGCGGCGCGATGGAATTCCCTGCGTGCCTGCTCGACCGAACTGGCCATCCGCATCTGATAACGGCCGCCGGACGCGGCTAGTTCATGGATGCACTCTTGCGTCACCGCCGAATCGGCGCTGACAATGAAAATCGTTCGACCCATTACACTCATTTTTTCCTCGCAACGGCTCTCGACCACCCTGCCCCGGCAACAGCTGCTTCGACAGCCGGCGCGGCGGCGAGAGCCCGGCGCACCGCTTCTTTCAGCTCTTCCACCAAAAACGGCTTCGCCAGGTACGGCAAGCCGCTCGAATTCAAGAACTCCAGTGTGCGTGGGCTCATCGTGTCCCCGGTTACGAACAGGAGCTTGTGCTGCAAGGGGCTTCCGTTCCTCACCAGCTCACGATAGAGGCCCGCTCCGTCCAGGTGCGGCATTTTCAAATCGCAGATGACCAGATCATATGGATTTTCTTTCAGGCGATCGAAGGCTTTCCGGCTGTCGAGCAGCGTGTCCACACGGTGGCCCTCCTCGGACAACACGTCGGCAATCAATTGCGATACGGTGGGCTCGTCCTCTACCACAAGAATCCGCTCAGGACGGAACGCAGCCCGCACGGTGCGCGGCGCGGGGACAATCGCTACCGCATGCGGCGTGGCGGCTGGCGCCTCTTCGGCGAAATCGAGCGCAGCGGCGGAAAGCGCGGGCAGCTCGACAGTCAGGGTGGCCCCACGGCCTGGCTGGCTTTCGACTCCGACCTCGCCCCCGTGCTCCTGCACAATTCCGTAGACGATCGAAAGCCCCAGGCCTGTGCCCACGCCCACCGGCTTTGTCGTGAAGAACGGATCGAAAATGCGCGAGACGATCTCCGGTGGGATGCCCGGACCGTCGTCGGAAATTTCCATTCCGATGCGGTCACCGGAAAGCCGCCGTGTGCGGATGCGGATCCGGCCATGCCCGCCCCCCTGCCCGCGTCCCTGTTGGATGGCCTGCTCGGCGTTGATGATCAGGTTGAGCACCGCCTGCTGTAACTGGGCGGCATCGGCCAAAGTCCGAGGCAGGGCGGCATCGAAAAAGAGATCCACGGCGATGTTTTCGATTTTCAGTTCGTAGGCGCGCAGAGCGACCGTGCGCTCGATGACCTCGTTCAGATTGACGGCGCGGCGCTCGGGCTTGGCTTCCCTGGAAAATAAGAGAAGATTTTTTACGATTCGGCCGGCGCGGGCCGCTTCCTGTGAAATTCGCCGGGCATCAGCTATGCGGTCCGGCGCGGAGCGGCGGCTGACCAGGAGCTGCGCGTAACCCTGGATGCTCGTCAGTGGATTATTGAGTTCATGGGCGATGCCCGAAACAAGCTGGCCGAGCGCGGCCATCTTTTCCGTCTGCAGAAGCTTGGACTGGATCAGCCGCTGGCCGGTGATGTCGCGGTAGACTTCGAGCCAGCCCAGGCGCGTGCCGTCGGCCTTGAACAGGGGCCGCGTGAAGCGCTCCACGACCTTCCGCGATGGCCGCACCAGTTCGAGTTCGTCCCAACTCGCTTCGTCCGGCTGGCGTACATGCTCGCGCCAGCGCGCCGCCGCTTCGGGCGGATGGCTAAAGCGCCCCGCGAGGCTGTCGATCAGGGCGTCGATCGTGCCCAGTTCGAACAGGCTGCGCGCTTCCATTCCCATAATTTGGGCAAAGCGTTCGCTGACGACCCGGATATTCCCCGCCACATCGAACAGGAGCACACCCGAATCGATCGAATCCATGAGGCCAAGCATTTCCGTTTCCAGGCGCCCTTCCGCTTCGAGCTGGGCCTTCCGGGAGCCGTGATCCTCGAAATGAACCAGCCATTGCCGGGCGTCATCGCCGCACGCCTCGATCACAGAGCGCAGGTGCAGGCGCACAACCGTGCCTGCGGTCAGGGCTGCTTCGAGCGGCACGACGGGGCGCTCGGCCCCGGATCCACGCCCGGGCTCCTGCCATACGACTCGCTCGCGCCATTCGGCCACGGCATCGCGCGCGGCCGGAGCGAAGAGATTCTCAAGCCGCACATCATCTGTGTGTCCCGAATCGAGGTGCAGGAAGGTGCGCGCGTCCCGACTGGCTTCGCGAACCCGTCCCTGTTCATCGACGAACACAAGACTTTCGCTGCTTTCCTCGACAATCTGCCGCAAGGAATTGGCCCATTCGGTCCGCTCCCCGCGAGTAGCCTCCCGGTCCAGGGCGGAGGCAGCCAGCAGCGCATAGGACTCCAGACGGGCCATATCATCGACCGAATCTTCCGAGGGCAGCAGCCCGGCCATTAGAACACCGCATGCCCGACCTCGAACTTCGATAGGAAAGGCGATCACACGATCCAGTGCCGGCACGGCCTGTTCCGATGCGGAACCCGGCCGGGCTGGAAGGGCCTCGTGGCCAAGTTCCACCTCGCACCCTTCCTCGAGAACCTTGTGCCACAAGTGCAGGAAAGGTTCCTGCTGGATCAATGTACGCCATTCTTCCGGGCCATCCCAGGCCTCCGCGAGCATGGGCGATTCACCAGGCCTGCCCAACGCAACGAATTCCGCCTGGACGTATTGCCGCGCGGCGCGCGCAATCTGCGGGAGGATGGAATCCACCGAAACCCCGCAAAGGTTGGCGCGGGAGAGGCGAACCAGGGAGCGGAGCTCCTCCACCGCCAGTTCCCTCCTGCGGGTGTCGCGGTAGTGCGCGACGGCAAGCGCGACCTCGTCCGCACGCGCGCGCAGCGGCTCCAAATCCAAATGCAACGCGGTGTGCGCATGCGCGTATCCGGCCATGGCCAGACCGAGCGTGCGGTTGCTCGCACGCAGCGGAATCCAGATGGCCCCGCGCATCCCTACCAGAGGGCCGAGGTGCGGCATCGTTTCGTCCGGACCGAATTCGACCCGCAGCGGCTCCGGACTCTCGAGCGCCGCGCGCAAGAAAGGCGTCGAAATATCGAGATGTTTCCACTGCTCGGGGATAGGCCCCAGCGTGGAATCGATCACTCGACCCCAGCCTGGTTCTCCGCGCCGCTCCCCGGCCAGCCAAAGGCCGGCTCGGTCCGCGCTGGCGGTCGCGAGCAACGTCTGAACGGCCAAATCAAGCAGTTGGTCGAGGGAGTCACCCCGCGCGGCAGCGCGAACCAAAGCGCCCGCGCGCTCCTCCGGCGCGTTTGCGGTTCTCCATTTTCGCATCCAGCCAGATGCGGACATTGCCTCTCCTAGATCTCCTAGAATCGCGCCTGCAGGATCAGATAGCTGAACAGCAGCGCGGTGCCGATTGTCGCAACGGCGGTGATGGCTTCGCGGATCAAGCGGTAGTGCAGGAAATATCTCCGATAGAGCATGGCAGCCCCCCGCGCTTCGTCTTGCACCGGAGTAGCCAATGCCAGAGGTCGCGTAAGGCACGCAGAACCAGCAGGTTCCGAAGCACACGTCCGCTTCCAGATTTCACTGCTTTCCCATCCCGACACTCCGCTCACACGCAATTCCCGGATAGGAAATACAACCGCACCCGACCATCCGCGCTGAGCCATCCATGCACACACGCATGCGTCGAAGTCTTCGTTCAACACATCCTCACTGGTGAACACCTTCTCTCTTCGGCGGGTGGGAGAATCTCCGGTCTTGTCAGAGACCGGCAGGTGTAGACTTGGGACAGTTCACTTGGCCCCAACAAGATTCTGGACACGATTTGAGGAGGCCCCATGCACATGGTTCTTCTTCTTTCTGCTTTCACGATGATCCTGACTGGTACGGTTGCAGTAGCTCAGCAGTCTTCCGGAAATGCCAGTATTGATCCCGAGCACATCTTCTTCACGGAGCCCGTCAAGAGCCCCGTTACGGCCATTACCGAACCGGTCAAGGGTTCCAACCTGCCCGTTCAATTGATCTACGTGGAAACGGCTGACGGGTTGTATGCCCCGATCGGCCTCAGAAAACCGCCGGGCCGGGGTCCGTTTCCCATCATTCTGTTCGCCCACATGAATGGCGGCTTCGGCGTTCAATGGATCCGCGAGTGGACGCAGAACGGAAGTTGGACACTGGAACAATTCCTGAAGGCCGGCTACGCGGTAGCCTGGATGAGGTATCGCGCGGAAGTGAACAACAGCTACGGCGCACGCCTCGACGAAAGGAAACGGGAAGGGCGCCAGCTCTTCAACCGGGGCCCACTCGAATATGACGACGCCATATCCATCATCAAATACGTAAAAACGCTGCCTTATATCGATCCCAACAGGGTGGGCTACGTGGGGTTAAGCCACGGCGGCGAGATGCTGATGAAGATCGCCCGCGAATACGACGGCCTGCGTGCCGGCATCGCGAGTGAGCCTGCCTCGGGAGAGTATCTCGCCCGAAAAGCCCCGCCCCGCAATCCGGGCGCGCCGCCGCCGCCGGAGACACTGCCGGTCAATACAGAGGAAATGCAGAAGAAATCGACGGAAGAGGCGCGCAAGCAGATCGATATGAGCATCGCAACGGAGCGGCTCCGATCGATTCAGACGCCGATCCGGGTGCAGGGCCGCGACCGCGATCACAATCAAGCGATTTTCAGGGCCAATTACGAACTGCTGCGCGAGGCCGGAAAAGAGGTAACGTGGAAATCCTACGATCATGACGAACATGGATTTATCTTCGTCCGGAGGAACGCAAAAGGCGTCTATGCACCTGATCCGGTCCAAATCCAGGTTGTGAGGGACTCCATTGCTTACTTCGATGGCTACATGAAGAAGCCGTAGCGAACGTGTGCGGAACGATCGGACTAGCGGAGAAGCTCAGGTTTCGAGTTGAGGCCCTGGAAATCCATCAGGCCGAGGGAAGTGGAAAGTTTCCGGAGCCGGTTGCCATCGCGCGTTGGGACTTGTTTTTCCCCGCCACGCTGCACGCTGGCGAACCATTCAAGCCTTTGGGCGTTCAGATTCGTATTCCTTGAGCTTGCGGTACAGCGTGGTCTTGCCGATGCCGAGTAACCGCGCGGCGGCCAGCTTGTCGCCAGAGGTTTCTCGGAGGGCGCGGAAAATCGCGCGGCGCTCGAGCGCCACGAGCGGCACCACGTCGTCGCTTTCCGGTAGCTTCTCCATCGAGGTGTACTGCAGGTTGGATGGCAAATCCCCTGCGTGCAGGATCGGCCCCGAGCCCAGCGCCACGGCCCGTTCGATCGCATTTTCAAGCTCGCGGATATTCCCCGGCCAGTCGTACGCCATGATGCGGCGCATCGCGTCTTCGGAAATCGTGTGGATCGGGCGCGCCGGATCGGAAAATTTTTCGAGAAACGCATTGACCAGCACCGGAATGTCGACCCGGCGATCGCGCAGCGGCGGCAGCTTGATCTGCACGACGTTCAAACGGAAATAGAGGTCCTGCCGGAAGCTTCCGGTGCGGATGGCGGCTTCGAGGTCCCGGTTGGTGGCGGCAATCACGCGCGCGCGGATGCCGACGCGCTCGTTCGAGCCGACCGGCTTGACCTCATGCTCCTGGAGGGCGCGCAGGAGCTTGGCTTGCAGGTCCACGGGCAGGTCGCCGATTTCATCCAGGAAAAGCGTGCCCTCCCCCGCTGCTTCGAACAGGCCTTGCTTGGAATGCTGTGCGCCGGTGAATGCGCCTTTGACGTAGCCGAACAGCTCCGATTCGATGAGCGTCGGAACCAGAGCGGAACAGTCCACAGGCGAAAACGGCTTGCTGCTCCGCGGTCCCGAGAAATGAATCGAGCGCGCGACGAGTTCCTTCCCCGTGCCGCTCTCTCCCAGGATCAAAACGGGATAGGTATGCTGCGCGACTTTCTCGATGAGCTTGTAAACGCGCTGCATTCTGGGCGACACGCCGATCAATCCGCCAAAACCCGGCCGGCTGCGAAGCTGCTCGCGCAGCAGGCGGTTTTCCTGGTCGAGCTCGATGGAATGCACCAGGCGATCCAGTTTGGTGCGCAACTCCTCGACGTGGAACGGCTTCGTGACGTAGTCTACCGCCCCCAGCCGCGTCGCTTCGATCGCCGTTTCGATCGTGCCATACTGGGTGAGCACGATGACCGCAACCTGCGGATTTCCTGCGCGAATCCGCTTGATGAGCTCCAACCCTCCGACTTGGGGAACCTTCAAATCCGTGACAACGATGTCAACCGGATACTGGTCCAGGATATCGAGCGCCTGCTCGGTGGTCGCGGACGTGTGAACATGAAGCCCTGCTTCGAGCGCCACGTCGTTGCATAGGTTTTGAGTGGCGACTTCGTCGTCAACAATCAACAGACTTAACGCTCCGGACCTAACTGCAGAGAGACCGACTTTGGTATCGGTTTCCATGGTGGCGCCTCTTCTCAAAACAGGAGCAAAGACAGTGCCAAATCAGGAGAAAGCTGAAACTGGCTCCAGTACTGCACTTAACCATAAAACAGGCTCTGTTGGTTCATGATTCTATTGCCGAATTGGGAATTAACACAAGCCCATTTAATTTTCGGCGCGGGCAAACCCTTTCCTGCCAGGGCGAAGCAAGAATGGGACTCGTTTCCGTATCAATTTGGAACGCGAATCCAAGAACGAGAGCCCGGCGAGTGGCAATCTCGCTGAGCCCGATTCTGGTGCCCCCTTGGTCAATTCTTTGGGGAAACTGTCAGGCGCCCATGGAACGAAAATGCAGCGTCGTCTCCGCTGGAATTACGACGTCCCTTTTTCCCGCGGTCGCCGCATCTTAATTCCGGGGCCCGGGGGGATCAACCGGGACAGCCGCAGCGGAGGGAGTCCATTCCACCCCGTACAACCCTTCCGTGGCGGAGGCTGCAAAGATAACCCCGGCATTGCTTTCCGACGTCACGGCGGGAAAGAAACCATCGGCGAGCGTACCGGCGAGGCGAGTCCAGGTGCGACCGGAATCGGAAGAAACATACAGACCTCCGGTGCGCACGGAGGCGAGGAAGACATTTCCTGAAATGGTGAAATCCTGCACGGGCGTGGAAGGCAAACCGGCGCCGGCCTGCTGCCAGCTCTTCCCCGCATCGCGTGAAATATACAGGCCGTCGTGTGCGATGGAGATCAGCGTGTTTTCGTCTGCACGGTCCACATCGAGGGTGACGGCGCCGCCAGCCTTGAGCGGCAGATCGTGCCAGCTCCAGGATTTTCCGCCATCGGTGGAAAAAACCATTCCACGGAGCGACACCACCCACACCCGCTCCCCATTCGAAGAGACGCGCACCGACTGTACAGGCAGCGTGGTGAGCGGACCGATTGGATCGAGCGTCCATGTGGCGCCCTGATCGAAGGACACTAGCAATCCGTTTTCGGTGGCGGCAAACCAACGGCCCGAACTGAAGGCCATGTCGTTGACAACCTGTCCGAGCTGGTGAGGCACGGTTTGCGAGGTCCTGGAGGGGGAGCGGGAACTTCGCGCGGCCTGGACCGTGGCGGCAGCCGCCTCGCCGGTTACAGCGCCCGCGCGCTGCCAGGACTTTTTTTGCGCGTCATAACGCATCAGGCCGCCATGTGCGAGCGATGCCCACCATCCACCCGGCGCGGCGTAAACACGGAGCATCTGTCCGGTGCGCAGGCCCGGACCGAGCGGCAGCCAGGATTTGCCGTCATCGCCGGTCGCCACAATGGGTTCGGGAGCATGTGCGAGGACAGCCAGGACGCGGCCCGGGCGCGCCGCATCGAGCGCCAGCGCGACAATCTGGCGGTGAAAAAATCCGGCATTCGCATCGTGAAAATGTTCGCCATCGTCGTCGCTCAAGAGCACGCCCAGCTGGTCAGTGCCGATGACCACGCGCCCCGGCCGGCCCGCAGGCACCACGACCGTGTTGACCACCCAGTTTTGCGGCGTGGTGCGCCGCCAAGTTACACCCGCATCGGATGTCTTCCACAGCCCTTCGGAAGTTGCGGCGTATACGAGGTCCGCGTGCTCCGAGTCCTGCGTAATAACGTAAGTGCGGCGCGCCATATAAGGAATGCCCTGGATCTTCTTCCACTGGGAGGCGCCGCTATCGCTGCGGTAGATCCCCGAGCAGGCGCTGGCATAGATGCGCCCGGGAGTTGCACGATCGACCAGAAGGCTCATCACATCGGAATCATCGATCATGCCGTCATGGATGGGGCGCCAGGTGCGCCCTCCATCGATTGTCTTCCAGGGAAGGTGAAACGTCCCCGCGTAAATCGTCTGCGGGTCGCGGGGATCCACGGCCAGCGAATCCAGATTGCGCAGTTCTTCGTGATGCTCGGGTGAGATGCGCTCCCAGGATTTCCCGGCGTCGCGCGAGCGGTACACACCGTCGAGAGTTCCGGCTACGAGCGTTTCCGCGTCGGACGGCGCGATGGCGAGCGCGCGCACGGCCTGGCCTTCAAGTCCCGCCGCACGCCAGGTCCGCCCGCCGTCACCGCTGCGAAATATGCCGCCTCCCGCGGCCGGGTCCTGCGTCCAGGAGGAAGCGAACAGCACGTTCGCGTCGCGCGGATCCACGACGATGGCCGTGATGACAGCGTCCCGCCTGGTGCTGGCGCGGCCAAGCAACGTCCAACGCTCGCCGGCATCTTCGGAGCCGAAAATGTGGCCGTCCGCCGTGCCGAGAAATATCCGCCCGGGACGTGAAGGATCGGCAGCAAGCGAATGGACGTCGCCGCCGGGCGGCCCGAGCGGCTTCCACGTTTGCCCGTGTACGACCGTACAGGCCAGCACAATGAAAAGCAGAACGGCGATTGGACGCTGGATCATGACCGGGCACGGCCCGCCTAAATCTGCGGCAAGGCACGTTCTATTCTAGTCCAGATTGCACCCGAGGGCCCTGTCTGGTGCAGTTGCGGAGAGTAAGGTTAGACGTGACGCGATGATCCGAACACGAGAACTCACTTCCCGATGAGCAGCCGAGAGCGAACTTGTGCAACACCGTGTTCGCAAGTTGCGAAAACAGATTGCGATCGGCTGCAGGCCATGCTGGCGTGCGCTTGTTGAGAGACCACCTGCCCCGCCCCGAAACATTTCCAGCGCGACTCGAACTTGACTTGAAAACGGGGCAGGCGTATGGTCTCGCGCAAATGGAAGTATGACTCTGAAATTCCGACTTACATTTGGGGGAGGAGAATCCATGATCGTCGTGCGCAATTGCTTCGTCGCCAAACCGGGGAATGCGAGTAAGCTCGCCGCCCAGATCAAGAAGGCAGCCGCCGCTGGGAAGATTCCCAAGCATCGTGTCTTGACCGATCTGACCGGGGAGTTCAATCGCGTCATCCTGGAGTACGAAGCGGAGAATGTCGGCGAGTTTGAGGCCCGCATGAGGGACTATGCGACAAACGAAACGTTCCGCGAGGCCATGAAGGGCTACACAGACTTGTGGATTACCGGCAGCCGGGAAATCCTTCAGATCGCCTGAACTCAAACGAAGGATAAACAACATCGGCAAAACAAGACGGGCTCCGTGCGTTGCCGCTTCTGGCGACGCACGGAGCCCGGAAATGAGACCCAAGGAGCGCTAGTAGGTTGCGCCCTCGGGAACCCAGATGACATCGATACGTCGGTTTTGTTGGTCCGCGCCGGCCTGACCGCTGCCGGTACGGGTCGCGACCCGCGAAGCGTCGATACCCTTCTCGCCGAAATACTTCACCGCGTTGGTGGCACGGTCCCCTGCGAGTTTCTCGGGGCTGCGTTCCTTCGAGTCGGAGTAACCAATGATTAGGGCCGTGGCGCGAGGCTCGCTCTGCAGGCGCAGCGCGACGTCGTCGAGGATGCGCTTGCAGATGTTATCGATGCGCGCGCTCAATGGTTTGCCAAACGCGCACTCGCTGATCTTGCTCGCCTGCGGCGGGGGAGGCACGGGCTTCACCTCTATCGTCGTCGAGCAATCCGCGGCACCGCCGCGGCCATCGTCCACGCGCACCGCGACCGTATACGTGCCGGGCGCAAGGCCTGTCGTATCAAAATCCACGGCGGTGCCAGAGCCCACAACCTGGCCGGAATTAGCGCGCCAGGCATACGTGAGCCGGTCGCCATCAGGATCGCTGGCGTTTGTTGTGATGTGCACGCGCTCCCCAGCGAAAACCGAAGAGCGGTCCGCGGAGCAGGTAATGACCGGCGGGCGGTTTGGTTTTGGTTCGACGCGGATGTCCGTGCTGCAACTCGCCGCCCCGCCGCGGCCATCGTCTACATGAAGTGTTACGGTGTAGTTGCCCGCAGCGGTACCGGCAGAAAGCCAGCGGACCTGGGGTCCATTGCCGTCGACGCGGCCGCCGCTGGCCGACCAGGTGTACGTCAGCGGATCGCTATCCGGATCGCTCGCCGTTGCGCTGACCGCGACTGTGTCACCCGACTCCAGGTAAACCATGCTCTTATCCACTGAGCAGGCTGCCGTGGGCGAGTGATTGACAGGCGGGGCCTTCTCCGGCCAATACCCCGTGCCAAGCTTCACCACGAACCCGTGGCGGAACCCCTGGTGATCGTTGTTGGGGTCTTTCAAGTTCAGCATGTACCGGTATCCAAGATCGAACGCCACGTTCTTCCAGGGATACATGCGCAGTCCCCAAACGCCATCCACCGGATCGCGCGCGCCGAACGTCGTGTTCGGCGTCGTGTACGCTTTGAGACCAGTGAACACTACGGCCGTGTACTCTGCCATTGGCTGAATGCGGCTCTCCGGAAACAGGATAAAACCGGCTCCGGTGCGGAATTGATCCGCCATGTTGACCACATGATCGCTGCCCAGGCCGCGCGGGTCACGTGTAAACCGGTACCCGACGTCCCAGGTCGCGGTGATGATGTTGCTCCACTGCTTGCTGACTGCCAGCGAAACCATGTCGTTGAACTGTCCTGACTGCGTCCCGTTATCCAGCAGGCGCTGGAGATTCCCCCAGGTCGGAAAAATGAAATCATTGCGGACCGAGAGGCTGAAGGGAGCGCCACGCCGCTCGGAAAGCAAGCCGAGCTTGAGGCCAAACGTGACTTCGCCGACTCCCCCGTGGTTGTTCGCCGCAAACGGGAAATCCTCAACGTAACCAGGAGTACCGGTGGTGGGGAGCGTAGGATAGATCGTATTCGGGAACTGGGAAAAGGACTGGGGGCATTGGGGATTGTTCCCAAGTGCCAGGCTTAACTCGCAGGGATTTCCGATATGCGTGTGTCCATAGGGCACGAAGGAACCATACAAGTTAAGCCGGTCTGTGATGCCGTAACTGAAGTCCAGGCCAAGTTGAAACAGCGTGACACTGCCCGGCATGCGGCCGAATTTGTTCCCGTACACGGAAAACGCAAAACCACCTTTCGGCAGCGTATCCGCGGTCTCCGCTGTAAACAGCCCGATAGTTCCCGTTGTGGCGAGCATGGGCGTTAATTTCGGCGCAGGCTTATAGTCCCCACCTTTGTCGTACTTATTGTCCGTGGCCTGCTGCGCCGGAAACGCAACTGTGGACACGGGTTTCGCTTCGGGAGTGGCCGCTTCATCGGCCTTCGTACCCGAACGAGAGGAAACCGATGTGTCGTCGGTTTTCTTGTGCGCTCTCTTGGCTTTCGATTTCACCGGGCTCTTCGCGAAACCGGCCGGTACCAGCAGCAGAACCAGCGCTAACAGTGCCCCACCCCGCAAGATCAATCGCATCATTCCCTCGAACCTCCGCTACCAAGAGTGGACCCACACGAATCAGGAAAGACAAATACCTGTGCCTGAATGTTGGTTCAGCAAGAATTAGTCTGATTCTCGACGCGAATTGCGGCCGGCTCACGTCCCCCAATACAAAATGAAACCTCGAGCAGCGGCCATTATATAATGCGGAAACACTACACAAAAATGTTTTTCCTCCTATGCTCCTGATAAAAAATGGCTTGACCCATCCGAGGACTGAGATGCTTCCTAAATCGGGAAATCAGACAGGCCACCTCCGGAACCCCGCCGACATCTGAACGGAATGTGTGAATCTGGTCAGGCTCCCCAGCTCTGACCCGGACCCGCAAAAGGAATTAAGAAACGGCCGGAGGATCTACATGCACAAGAGTTTTCTGCAGTGGGTCGCGCTAACAACAGCTGTGTCACTCATGGGTGTATTCGGGGCTGCAAGGGCGGGGGCGGTGCCGCAAGACAGTACGCCAGCCCCATCGATAGCGGTTGATACCGTTCCTAGTGGAACGCATTTTCTTGTTCGCCTTGACGACGAACTGAACACCGGCAAACACAAGGTGAATAAGAAATTTGACGCAAAAACACTCGAGCCACTGGAGACTTCGGGTGGGACTATTCTCCCGCCCGGGGCGACGATCCGCGGACACATCAGCCGCATTGAACCCGCGGGGTTGACCGGACGTGCAAGGATGTGGCTGACCTTCGATGACATTGCCACCCGTCACGGACGATTGCCCATTGTGGCGGAAGTCACAAGTGTTCCAGGTGATTTCGGCGTGAAACCTGGTGAAAGCAAAGAGGGCGAGATCGAAGCGCGCACCAGCAAGGGAACTCGGGACCTCGAAGCCGCCGCGGCTGGGGCGGCAATCGGGGCCGCTGCAGGCGCGGCCGCCCACGGAGGCAAAGGGGCTGCTGTGGGAGCTGCCACGGGCGGAATCGCAGGATTTGTGGCGTCCTCCGGTTTCGGCCAGGAGCTGGACCTGCCGAAAGGCACCAAGCTCGATCTTGCTCTGGACCGCCCATTATATCTGGCTCACTAAGCAGGGCCGGCAATGGCAGGGTCCACGATGATCTCAGCTTGGCAGAGGCGCGCGCTGCTGGTAGATTCGATGTGAGGCGCCGCCCCTGGATGCGAGGGGCTGCTCACAAATTGAATGGCTGATCCGACGCGTTTTGAAACGACGAAGCCTGCTGCTGACCGCATCCTGATCGTCGAGGATGAAGAAAACGCCCGCATTGGATACGAAGCTCTGCTGCGAAAGTGCGGGTACGAAGTTCTTGGCGTGAGCAGCGCCGAAGCCGCTCTGGCGCGCTTTTCGGAATTTGCGCCCGCGGTCTTGCTCACCGACGTTGAGCTCCCCGGAATGAACGGGCTCGACTTGCTCGCCAAGCTCGGCGAAGAATTGCAGACCGTTCCCGCGATCGTCATTACCGGCAAGGGCAGCGAAGAACGCATCGTTGCCGCGATCGAAGCCGGGGCGTTCTGGTACATCGAGAAGCCACTCAAGTTTGCGGTATTGCGCTCTCTGCTGGACCGCGCGCTGGGCCGTGTTCGGGATCGCCGGCAGGTGGCGGCGCTGACGCGCCAGTTGCGCGAAACGGGAAGACTCGGCGATCTGGTCGGCGGGACGAAGACCATGCAGGACGTCATGCGGATTCTCGAGCAGGTTTCGCCGTCCTCCGCATCGGTATTGATCACGGGCGAGACCGGTTCGGGCAAGGAAATTCTCGCGCGAACCATTCACCGGCTCTCACCCCGCGCTGACCGGCCTTTTATCGCCATCAATTGTTCCGCAATTCCCGAATCCCTGATGGAAAGCGAGATTTTCGGGCACGAACGCGGGGCGTTCACCGGTGCGGCCGAACGGCGGATTGGCTGCTTCGAACTCGCCGACGGCGGCACGCTGCTTCTCGATGAAATCGGCGAGATGCCGGCGCCGACGCAAGCGAAGCTGCTCCGCGTTCTGGAAGACCATACAGTACGGCGGCTCGGCAGCAAGGTGGAAACGCCGGTGGACGTGCGTGTGCTCGCGGCGACGAACAAGGAACCGGAGCAGGCCGTGGCCAAGGGTGAACTGCGCCAGGATCTTTATTTTCGTCTGAACGTATTCCACATTCACCTGCCGCCGCTGCGCGAACGCAAGGACGACATCCCGCTGCTGGTCGAGCATATCTTGCGCGATCTCAATGCAAAGCACGGGCGTCACATCCGTGGCGTGAATCCTGATGTGCTCGAAATGTTCGCGGGCTATTCCTGGCCGGGAAATGTGCGCGAGCTGCGCAATGTGCTCGAGCGCGCGGTCATTGTCTCCGACCGCGATTTGATCGGCCGCGCCCATCTCCCCGGTGAGTTCGGGCATAGTCCCGCGACGGCTGCTTCCGATCTTACTTCGCTGCGCTTCCCGCTGGGAACCACTGTGGAAGCCGTCGAGCGCGAGCTCATCCTGCAGACGCTGGCCTCGACAAACAACAAGACGCGCGCAGCCGAGCTGCTGGGGATCAGCTTGAAAACTCTGCACAACAAACTGAAAGAATACGAGGCCGCGAAAGCTCCCTCGCAGTGAGGCGCGGGGCGACCATGCAACTCCGGCTGAAAACCAAAATCACGCTGATCATGGCGCTGCTGGTGCTCGCCGTGGTTGCGGTGAACTCCACGCTGTACGTTAGGACTCTCACGCAGCAGGTGATCCGCCAGGCCGATAGCCGCGCGTTGCAGGTTTCTCAGCAAGTCCTTTCCCAGGCGCAAAACGCGCTGGCCGAAGCGGCAAAGGCGGGCGAAGCCCCAGCCTCGAATAGCCCCGAAGATTTGCGCACCTACGTCCAGAAATCTCTTAATGAGGATGCTGCCCTTACGTCCTTGATCGCCTCGGAGGTCGCGTACTCCTTCCTGTTTTATGAAGTCAGCATCTCCGACATCAATGGCACGGTACTGATCTCGAGCGCCGCTTCGGCACCCGGCAAGCAGTCGCCACCAAGGACGAATCTTCTGCAACTCGTATCCAGCAGCTTCCTCGGCCAGCTCCGCGCGATCTACGGACCTCCTCGCGTGTACGAGGTCTCCTCCCCGTTTCAACTGGGACCGCCGGGCAACAAGGTTCCTTTCGGAATGGTTCGCGTCGCGGTGGATACTGTTCTGCTGCAAAGTGACATCACGCCAGCCTTGCGACCGGCGGCATTTCTGGCCCTGACTTCGGTTGGGATATCCGTCCTCCTTGCAGCGCTGGTCAGCAGCGTGTCTCTGGCGCCGTTGAAAAGCATCACGGCGCAGTTGGATCGCATCCGAAAGGGAGAATTTGACCAGAAGCCGCTCGAGAGCGGCGACGAATTCGGTCAGGTCAGCACGGAAATCAGCAAGATTGGAATGCAACTCGGCGGCGTTCGGGAGATCTTCAGCACGCTGCGCAAGAACATCGACCAGGTCCTTGGCGGGCTCGACGACGGTTTGCTGTTGTTCTCTCTCGATGGCCGCGCCGTCATGGTGAGCCCGGCGGTTGAACGTTTCCTATCAACGCCGTCAGACCACCTCTTGGGCCGCCGTGCGGAAGATATTTTTCCGCCCGATCATCCTGTGAGGCAGGCCGTCAAACTGCATGATGGCGAGTTCGAGGCCGTTGCCGCTGCCGAAGTCGTTCTGGCCGGTCCGGATTCGCCCGCGCGGCGTGTCGGTGTCAGCGTACAGGTCATCACCGAGGGAGAAACGCGGATGGGCGCGTTGGTGACGTTCAAGGACCTGGAATCGCGCGAGCGCATCAGCACGCAGTTGCAGGTATCGGAGCGCTTGGCTCAGCTCGGGCGAATTACGGCAGGCGTGGCTCACGAAGTGAAGAATCCGCTGAACTCGATGCGGCTGTGGCTGGAAAATCTGAAGGTGAGTTTGCCCGCAGGCGATGAAATGCCGCAGCAGGCTGTCGGGGTTCTGGACAGCGAGATTGACCGCCTTGACACGGTGGTGAAACGGTTCCTCGATTTCACCCGTCCTCCAGAGATGCACCAGGAAGAAACAAACCTCAAGCACTTGCTCAAGGAAGTGCTCGCACTTGAGCGGCCGCAGATGGACAAAGCAAACGTCAAAGTAGAAGCCAGCTTCGCAGCTGATGAGCTGCACGTGCTGGCCGACCGGCAGTTACTGAAGCAGGCGCTGATGAACCTGTTTCTTAACGCCGTCGAGGCCATGCCTGGAGGCGGCCGGCTGACCGTTTCTCTCAAACGCCGCAGCGAGATGGCCGATATCGAAATCCAAGATACCGGCGGCGGCATCGCTCCCGAGCATCGAGAGCGAATCTTTCAGCTATTCTTTACGACGAGGCCAGGTGGGAGCGGGATCGGACTCGCCAGTGCCTTTCGAACTGTGCAATTGCATAATGGTTCGATAGACTTTAAATCTGAAGTTGGACGCGGCACGACGTTTCGAATCGAGTTGCCGCTGGCGCGCCAAATGGAGCCGGCCCTGCCGCGCGCGCGCGATGCGGGTGCGGCAGTGGTACGGAATACCTAAATGCGACGACGCGAACTCCTCGTGCTCCTATTTGCAGCCGCCCTTGCTACGGCCGGGTGCGGCAGCAAGCATATTGTGCGCGCAGCTCCTCCTTCCGTGAGCACTCCGCCCCCAGAGGAGACGCCGACTGCCCCAGAGCCGGTCGCACCTTCACCGGCTGAAACCAAGACGGAAGAACCACCTCCGGAAGCTCCGCCTCCGACGCCGCCGCCCGTACCTGCCAAGCGTCCCGCGCCGCGGCCGCGGCCGGCACAGCCTGAAACGGCCGAATCTGCGCCGCCCAAGCCCACGCCACCGCAGATTTCGCCCCAACTTTCCGCAAAGGACCTCGCCGCCGCGAAGAACAACACGACCTCGAACATCACAATGGCCGAAAAGAACTTACAGCTCGCGACGGGCAAGCAGCTCCGTGCCGCTCAGAAAGACTTGGTGGAAAAAATTAGCGGCTTCCTCGGCCAGGCCCATGAAGCGATTCTTGCCGACGACTGGATCCGCGCACAGAATCTAGCGGAGAAAGCGCTCGTGCTGTCCACGGAGCTAGTGAAGTCTCTCTAGGTGCTTTTTTAACTGCGCTTTCCCCTTTTTTCTCCGTGTATGAATCGAAAGCGCCGAAATCGGAGCATGTGACACGACTCACACTCATCCGTGATAGCCGGCACAGACCGCACCAAAGTTCCCAACTATTTTACGCACGGGGAGTGAGCCGCCGGCTTCGTGCACATGGAGGCCGGATGCGAACGATCGGTGCTATGATTCTTGTCTTGGCAGGCACCGCGATGGCTCAAGCGTCCACGTTCCAGCCGGTGGGGACCACGTTGTAGTTGATGCGGGCGATGGTGATCCCCACGTCGGATGCGATTTTCAAGATCTCGAATGAAGCTCCAAAAGACGACAAAGAATGGGCAACAATACAGGACAGCGCCCTGACGCTGGCCGAATCCGGGAACCTCCTCATGAATGCTGGGCGCGCCAAGAACAAAGATGAGTGGATGAAGGATGCCGAGGCTCTTGTGGATGCCGGGGCAGCGGCGTTCAAAGCGGCGAACGCCAAAGACGTTAACGCGCTGAACGATATCAACGATCAAATTCTCACTACGTGAGAAACTTGTCATCAGAAGTACAAAGCGGAGTAGGGTCTGCTTGGCGGAGTCACAGCACATCCTGAAGCCCGAAAACGACCGGAAAGGGGCGTTGTCTCGCTCAGCATCGGTCTGTTCACCAATCACTTTGCTCGGTTCTGGAGATCAACGCAATTCTGTGAATCCAAAAGGCTGTCCTACTCCCTGTTCCCGGGTTTGCTGGTAGGATGAGATGGTGAACACGTACGACGTCGTTGTCGTGGGCGGCGGCATCATTGGTGGCTCGATTGCCTTTGAATTGTCGCGGCGGAATCTTCGCGTTGCTGTGCTCGACCGTCAGGAGCTCATGCACGAGGCGTCATGGGCAGCGGCGGGCATGCTTTCGCCGGCGCCGGATTGTCCTGATGCGATTCCCCTCGTGCCACTCGGCCGTGCGAGCCTGGCCCTATACCCACATTTCATCGCTGCCGTAGAGGAAGCTTCGGGAATGAGTACGGGCTACCGTACAGACGGTGCGCTCCAAATTTTGTGCCACGGCGACGCGGAACGTGAACTCAGCACATTGGTCGCACTCCATCATGGGCTGGGTCTCGCGTGCGAGCCGCTGCCGCTCGAAGAGGCGCGGGAGATGGAGCCTGCGCTTGGACGCGATGCGCGCGCCGCCGCATTTCTTCCTGACGAGGCATCTGTGAACACCCGCGCGCTGACCGCCGCCCTGCTCGCTGCTGCAAGAGCGGCGGGTGCGACGCTGTGCCCGGGGGTCGAGGTAGTCTCTCTTGTCAAGGACGGGAAACGGTGCGCAGGAGTGAAGACCGCAGGCGGAGAAACATTTTCAACGGAACAGGTCGTGCTGGCCGCGGGCTGTTGGACGTCCCAGCTTCCAGAGGCCGCACCCTACGCGCCGATGCACCCCGTGCGCGGCCAGATGGTCGCCCTCCGGCACACGGGCAAGCCGATCCGCCGCGTGCTGCACTCGGAGCGCGGGTACATCGTGCCGCGTAACCACGCGAGTCCGCAGAACTTGGTTGTGGGAAGCACTCTGGAGAACGCGGGGTATGAAAAGATTGTCACCTCCGGCGGGCTCGAACAAATCCTCAGTGCCGTGAATGAACTTGCGCCTTGCCTTGCTGGCGCGGAAATCCTGGAGACATGGAGCGGTCTGCGCCCTGGCACTCCGGATCAATTGCCCATCCTCGGGCCGGCAGACATGGAAGGATTGGTGATGGCAACGGGCCATTACCGCAGCGGCATTCTGCTTGCGCCCGTTACGGCAAAGCTCATCACGGAGTGGATCACCGAAGGCAAAGTGTCATTGAAATGGGAAAATTTCAGTCCCTTGCGATTCATGCGTGGGAGTGCCGGCTACTCTGCGTCACCGTAATAGCAAACCCCGCCAGGCTCCATCTGTCAAAACAACGCGCTACAACGGAGACCTGCTCCGCGTGGGTTCGCGGTTCGCCGGACCAGGCATTGTCGAGGCACGCCCCGGATCTGTGAAATTGACGCGGCTCGCATCCAAGTAGAGTGTGCGGTCGAGGATGACATCAACGGTCGTGCCTCGCGGCAACTCCAGTTCAGGGCCGCGGGTGAGCAGCACCGCTGCGAGTCCCACCGCCGCGCCGACGCCTGCGCCGATGCCTGCCCCTTTGGCGCTGCGCGTTGCGATCCCACCGATTCCCGCGCCGATTCCGGTCGACTTTATGACGGTGCCGGCGTCGGTTCCCTTGTCGGTGTCGCCCTTGATTTTTCCCTCGCTGTCGGTGGATTCATTGCCGCCCGTCCCGGTGTTAGTCGGTATGGCATTGAAATCCACGGTGTAGCCATTGGGAAGGATCATCGAGTTCAAGCGCATACGGATTTCGCCCTGCCCTTTTACTTTGCCCGGGCGCTTGGCTTCCTGGATTTCTCCCTGCACGTAGGTGCCGGCGGGAATGAGTATGCGATCCTTGATGACAATGGGGAAAAGCGTTTCGAGATATACGGGATCGCCGAGCCGGGCGTTGCGCGTGGTCACTGCATTGTGCAGGACCAAGGGCAGCCGCGTGCCCGTGGGGACAACCAGTCTATCGGAACTCTGTGTCTGGGAGGACGTCGCTTGGGTTTGAGGCGGCGCTGCAGCCTGTGACGCTTCCTGCGCGTACAAATTGCCGCCGGTCACCAGCAGCCCCGCAAGGACTAGAACTCCAAAAATATTCAGCATGCTCTTACCTCGCTGCTCGACTATGATGCGCCCGCAACTTACGGGGATGCCGTGACTATACATTGTTTGCGTCGATTCGAGGCACTCCGCGGGAAGCCACGCCGTTTGCTACGAATTCTTGATCCCCGCGAAGGAGAATGGCAAGCTCTGCACCCAACTAATTCTGGGCACGATCGTTCTCGACAGACTAAGGAGCAAGGAATGAAAAAGATTGTGTTCATTTTCAGCCTTCTAGCCCTACTGCCCGTTCGAGCATCGGGAGCTAAATTGCCCGGACCGAATGACGCCGGCGTCTCTATGGGCCACGTGCATTTGGTCGTGCAGGACTTGGAAACTGCGGAGAAGTTCTGGATCTCTGTAGGCGCTACTCCTGTCAAGTTTGGTGCCAATGAGGTAATGAAATTCCCGGGCGCCCTGATCCTCCTGAGAAAAGGCGAGCCAGCCGGCGGCACAGTGGGATCGGTGATCAATCATATTGGGTTCAATGTGCCCAACGCCCAAGAAGCGATGGCGAAATGGAAGGCCGCAGGTTTGAAGACAGAGCTCGGTCAAAATCCAGGACAGTGTTTTGTATTCACACCGGACGATCTCACCAGGGTCGAGATTTTGGAGAACAAGTCACTCACCGTGCCGATCGCGTTTCACCATATACATTTCTATGTCGCGGACTCTGGGGGGTCCAGTTCCGTGACAGAAATCCAGTCCTGGTACGCCAAGACATTCGGCGCCAAGCCCGGTAAACGGGGCCAATTTGAGGCTGCCGACTTGCCGGGAGTAAACCTGATGTTTACAAAATCCGATACTCCAACCGTGCCGACCAAAGGACGCATGCTCGATCACATTGGATTCGAAATCAAGGATCTCGAGGCATTTTGCAAGAAGGCGGAAGCGAGCGGGATAAAGTTCGATCTTCCCTTCACAAAGAGACCCGAGCTGGATATCTCGATGGCCTACATCACCGATCCATGGGGAACGTACATCGAGCTAACCGAAGGACTCAACAAGTTGTGAAAACTTCGTTCGCAGTTTAACGTGGGCCAGCCTGCGCAAGTGCATGCCCGAGCGAATGACTTGAGAATCCTTATGCTTCTCTACGATCAGAAACCGGAGCTTTGTCAAAGGCATTTCCCATGTTGATTTTTGATCTTCTCGCCTGGGTTCCATTTGACGCGATGAACAATGCAGCTTAGGCTTGATTTTCACGAGGAGGCGAGATGGCAAAGCTGGCGCTGGTCTACGGAATGCGGTTGTTTCCTGCCGATGAACTGGATGAAGTGAATGAGGCGGTGATCAAGCTGAAAGACGGGCGTGTGGCGCGCGTGACCATGCATCTGATCGAGGGAAGCAAGGAGCAGATTGAGGCAACATTGCAACAATCGGTGGACGCGTTTTTCGAGATGTATCCCGAAATCTGAGTGCTGTCAAATGGACTCGGGCTTCCGCGATTTACGCCTCAGCGATTCCCGAAATTTTCAGGATCGAAGTCCGCGGAGCCGGGAGCGGCGGCATTCGACGAAATCAGCACGACGCTTTGCCCCGTGAGCTCAAAACGCTTGCGGCATTTGCGGCACGCTACCAATTCATCGACACGAACCATGTAAGAGCGTGCGAGGGCGAAACGTTTCTTATCCTCTTCGCCCGCGCCGCGCGGCGACTCGTTCTTCTTCGTCCGGACAACCCAGCGAATCGGATAGTTGTCCTCCTTGTGGCAAGCCGGACAAGTGAGGGTAATATTTTTTGTCTCCGGTTTCTCGGTATAGAACTGGCGCTCGTCCATGATGTCGCTGCTCCCTCCGTGCCCGCTACCGGCGGAGCGGGTGCGGGCTCTACTTGGAGCCCGCCGGAATTTATATGTGCGGCGCCCGCGCCGAATCGCTCACCGCGGGCGATTCGATTGTAACAAATTCGAGGCCCGCGTCGCGCCAGCGCGGCATCCAGTGTTCGAGCGCAGCGACCACATGGTGCCGGTCGCCGCCGAGAGCGCGATGATCACCATCATGAAGCACGACGACGTCGCCGTGCGAGCTGCCGGGGCGCGCAACTCGCGCGAGTCTCGCGATCAACTGCTCCGGGGGCTGCGGTTTCCAGTCCCAGCAAATCCTCGACCACATCACGATGCCCCGCATACCGGCGCGGCGAACCTCTCCATCCAACATGGGGCTGCGGTAACCATAAGGCGGCCGCATCCAGCGTGGTGAGTCCGAGCGCGTGGCAGCGGCAACGGCCTCCTGGCAACGCTCCAATTCTTCTCGAATGCCGGCGCGCGATTGAAAAATCAGGTTCGCGTGCGTGTCCGTGTGGTTTCCGAGCAAATGGCCGCGCGCGGAAATTTCCCTGACTAGATCTGGACATTCCCGCGCAAATTTTCCGATCAGGAAAAATGTCGCGCGCGCGGAGTAGCGATCGAACAAATCGAGAAGCCGCGGAGTGACAACTGGGTTTGGGCCATCGTCGAATGTGAGCGCGAGCGCCTTAGGGGAGGCCGTATGCCGCACGGTGGGGCCGAACAACTCGGCCGAAGGGCCAACCGCTCCCCAGGCAGCAATACCCGCGGCGGCCACAGCGCCAGCCGACACAACAATGGGCCAAGGATTCAACTCGCCTCCAATGCCGTTGATTCTCGCACGGCCTCGCTTAGCATTCCAGCCGCCGATTGGGTGGGAGGTAGGCTAGTTTCCGATAATCCCTGCCAGCTCAACCGGTCGATGCAACACTAGCTCAAAGTCCACGTGCAGGAGTCTACGAAGCTAAATTCGTTCAAGAGCGTCGATGTGAACGGAACACTGCCCTGTTTAGGTTCTGATTGAGTACAGCCTTGTAGATCGGTTCCCTAGAGGAAGTATTGTCGGATCAACTGATTAGATGGTGTTGCATCGACCGGTTGAGCTGGCACCGCTTCTCAGGCACTATCACCAACGATGAAATTCTCGTCTATGCTCGTGCGGTGGGGATAGAATGTTGGCCGCGGAGTTTAAACCATGCTTCAATTAATCAAAAAGGGACTTGCGGCATTTCTTCTATCCATCGTTACGCCCGGTTTGGGCCAAGTCTATAATGGACAATTGCTGAAGGGCATTTTCGGTTTTGGAGGGTTATTAGGGCTGTTCCTTTTAAGCACTGCGGTTGGGTTGACTCACAGCTTCAATGGCCTCATCGTCCACATTATATTGACTGTTTCAGTGTATTTGTTTTTGCTTGGCGATGCTGTGTTTACAGCAGTTCGACAAGTTAAAGTGGGTCGGCGTCCAACCCATACGTGGCGTTCGTATTTGGTGGGTCTTTCGCTGCTATTGGTAAACGTCTCTACTGTGTCCGGCAGTGTTCCTGACCGGATGCCGGGGGTGCGTGCATACAAGATGACCGCAGACTCCATGTTGCCCACGCTTGCTTCCGAAGATCGAATCGTTGCAGACGTAAGGTACTACAGAAGTCACACTCCACGGCGGGGCGATTTGATCGTCTTCGCGTTTCCATATCAGGACCACCCGATTTACATTAAACGGGTCATCGGATTGCCTGGCGACCGCGTCAAAATTGTGGACCAGCAGGTTTATGTCAACGGGCAGCAGATCAGCGAGCCATACATCGTTCGCGACCCTGCCGCGCCGTCTGATCCGTTCGGAGACAGCTTCCCTCCGCAAAGTCAGGAATATCTGCAGGCCAGCATGCAGCCCGAGTGGGCAAACGAAATTTTTCAGGACATTCGCGACGGCGAACTTACTGTGCCTCCAGATAAGTACTTCGCTATGGGCGATAACCGCGACCATAGCTGGGACAGCCGCTACTGGGGGCCAATTGCTCGGGACAAAATCTTCGGCAAGGCGCTTTATATCTATTGGTCTAAGGACAAATCGCGAATCGGTCAAACCATCCGTTGAACTTTCCTTGTTGGGTCAACTTGCATGAATCGCGCTAAGGCCCAATAACACTCTTCAACCCAAGCTGTAACGACCTAAAACAAAACCGTCTTCGGCAAGCTCTCGAAGGCCAAGTCCTGTGAAGTCCACTTATCGGAATGTGGCTTTTTGGTCTCGGGTAGCATGGGCCACATTCCGATAATCCCGTTTCTCAGGAGTTGGGCAACTCAAAAGCTCGTCCGTAGGAACTCCACTGATCTCGCTGGGGCCTGCTCTGGTGGAGAATTCGTTGTGTCGAAGGGAGGAGAAGCGTACGATGCACGAGCAAGAGGTCCAAATCGGAAATTCGTGCGCCGGGATAAACCGGCATGCAGCAGAGGATGAAAGAGCCTTACGAGAAAGCGGTAGCGACCCGCTCGCCCCCGAGTTTTGCGCTGGGCATCGCGAGGTGCACGGCGAAGCGTAAACAGGCGTATAGGTGGGCTGGGTATTGAGCTCCGAAAAGATGCAATCAGGACGCCGACGCTCTGAATCTAGCGGAAGGCAACATGACCGGAGGCGGTAGCGCGAGTCCCTGGTCGGTCCTGCGTAGTCGAAGACCCCAGACACGCCTAGAAACTGCACGCACGAGAACCGGGAGACCTCGGAGACGCCTGTTGGGCACGAGGACAGCAGGCCGGCGGGAGAAGGCGATAGCTACACGGCCCGCATGCACGTCGCCGAGGGGTCGGACAGCGGCATAGTACCGATGAATCAGTCGACCTAAGACGGGAAACCGTTGGTGGAGAGTGAGGAGGGAAGGCCGCTGATCAAGGAGAACACCCATTGGTCCCGCACGCGCCCGACACAGAGCGGGGCACGCGCGTCCCTGAGACTGGAGGGTGTGCGGCAAGCCGAGGATCGTCTCGCCGCAATGTATCCGAGATAAGAGCCGTATGCACTAACGAGCGCACGTACGGATCCGTGCGGGGGTATCAGGCAACTGGCATCCCTACCGCGACCGGCTTCAGATCAGAGGGCATTGAGAAACGGAAAGTCAACGGAGGCAATAATGAAAATGAAATGGAAAATCGTAGGCGGTATCGTCTTAGTAATGATTATTGCGCTCGGCGTCCGCCAAACCCTGACCCGGAAGGCCGCGGTCCAACAAACCGCTGAGCCAAGCTCGCTGGCCGCGATCGCTTTGCGGAAGGGAATAGACTATTACCCTAACGCCGGGCAAGTCGTAAAGGGTGGAGAAGGGCCATTATACCCTTACGCCACCTACAAAGCCGGGACGCCGATGTTCCAGGTAGACCCGGCCTGGCCGAAGTTTCCCGAACGGAACTGGCTCTTGGGACAGGTCCCCGGGGTTGCCATCGACGCGCAGGACAACGTCTGGATCATTAATCGTCCGAAGACGCTGGGTCATGAAGGAGAAGGTAGGGAAGTGTTCGCCGCCCTGAAGCCGCCCCAAGCGGACTGCTGTATCCCGGCGCCACCCGTTATGGAATTCGACGCGGCGGGGAACTTCATCCAGGGCTGGGGCGGGCCGGGTCCGGGGTACGAGTGGCCTGAGACGGAGCATGGGATCCATGTCGACTACAAGGGTAACGTGTGGATTAGCACAAACGGCGCGAAAGACAATCAGATTTTGAAGTTCACGAAAGACGGAAAATTTCTGATGCAAATTGGACACAGCGGCAAGAGCAAAGGCAGTCTCGATACTGAGAACCTCAACAAGCCGACGGGGATCTATGTATACCAAAAAACGAATGAAGTGTTCGTCTCTGACGGGTACGTGAACAAACGCGTGATTGTGTTCGACGCGGATACCGGCGCATTTAAGCGCATGTGGGGCGCGTACGGTAACAAACCCGACGATTCAGTTGGGCCGTCGTACGCCGGAGGCCAGAAAGCTGCCGATTTGGACGGGTCTACACTCCAGCAGTTCAATACCGTGCACTGTGTTCGGATTTCGAACGACGGCCTCGTCTATGTCTGCGATCGAACGCACAACCGGGTCCAGGTATTCAAACCCGACGGCACGTACGTCACCGAGGTATTTATCGCGAGACAGTCAACTGGCGCTGGCGTGACGGACGGTGTTGCTTTCTCACCCGACAGCGAGCAGAAATTCATGTACGTTACGGATAGCCCCGACCAACATACTTGGATTCTTGATCGCAAGACGCTTCAGGTCCTCGGGAGATTCGGGCGTATGGGACACTACGCCGGGCAAACGTACCATATGCACGGCATCGCCAGCGACTCGAAAGGCAACATTTATATTGCCGAGGGCATTGAGGGGCACCGCGTTGACAAGTTCGTCTTCAAGGGACTATCGTCGTCGGCGAGCCAGTAGGCGAAAGGCATCGAGCGAACGTATCGGGATACGTTTGCAGGCACATTGCATTTCCACAACTTACAGACGAGCAATTTTCTACGCCGCAGCCGCCCCCCAGTCTATTTCCAAAGTAGAAATAGGCTACTTGAGTGTAATGATTGGGAGCTAGCGAATACTTCTCCGGTATGATTATCAAACAAGGAGTAATTCGTTTGCGAATCTGACCGACTGGGACTACTGCTTATGGGCGTTTGCTTCACTCCATCCGTAATGTCGAGCCAAGTCCCGTGAAGTCGGATTCTCGGAAAGTGGTCTCCTGCCCTCGGGTAACCCTTCCCGGTATGGACACGTCTAAGGAGTCAAGACACGAGTAGCTGGCAGAACTGCCGCTTTCCTTGGGCCGCGAATTTTGGAACTACGGGAACGGGAAAACGGTATTTCCCTAGGGCTCGAAGGGTCGTGAGAGGTGTTGGCTAGAAGATTCGCAGTTTTGCTCGCGTTGATTACCGCTTTCGGAATCTCGGTCGCCTCGCAGCAGACTCCAGACACGAATGCTTCCGCTGAACTGCGTCTCGCCGGCGTCGTGCGCACAGCTGAGGGCGCATCCGTTCCCGGCTCTACGTTGCGTGTTATTCAGACTTCCACGGGAAAAGCATGGGTCAGTTGGACCGATGAAAATGGAAAGTTCGATCTGCCTGGCATGCCAAGCGGCCATTACCGGGTCGAGGTTTCGCAAATCGGATTCGCCACGGCAACCAGGGAGTTCGATCTCACTGCGGAATCAAAGGCCCCGATCGAACTGAAACTTGACGTGGCGACATTGGCCGCGCTGGCCGCTCCCCCGGTCCCTAAGGAATCCGTATCGAATGCGCCCTCCGGACCGCCAGCGAACGAAACCCCGAAATCTTCAGCACCGAATGCGTTCGCAACTCCGGGGACTTCAACGCCGCAACCGTCGCCGGGCTCGCGCGCGGCGCGAAATGGCGCACCCTCTTCGCCGGGCAGTGGCGGGCCGGGACGCAACGGACCGCCCTTTGGCGGCGGGGACGGCCGGCAAGGTGGAGGCCAGCGAAGCTTTCAGCAAGTAGGCCTGAACGGAAACGGTCAAGATCAGAATCCCGCTGCAACCAGCGATTCTGGAACGACCGTGCCGGAGCAAGGTCCCCTCGGACAATCTTCTTCCTCGGATGCGTTCCTGATGTCAGGGACGGTGGCGCGCGGCGCGGCCCCGGATCTGTCAGTAATGTCATACGGCGGCCCCAGTCAGAGTGACGCCTCACAGGGAGGCCCGGGTGGGCCGGGCGATCTAGGCGGTGGCGCGGGTGGCTTTGGCACCTTTGGCGGAGGAGGTGGACCAGGAGGACCGGGTGGTGGAGGAGGGTTTGGCAGGCCGGGCGGCGGAGCCGTTTTCATCCCGCGAGGCGGGGGCGGCGGTCGCGGACCAGCGCAGCGTCCCGGAGCGCAGCGTGGACCGCAGGGCGTTGACGCGCTCTGGGGTGCGCAGCGCGTGCTGCGGCAGCGCATCAACAGTATCCACTACAGCTTCTACGACACGTTCGCGGATTCGGCGTTGAATGCCCGTCCGTATTCGCTGAAAGAAGCCGATCCCACAAAGATTTCGAGCTGGAACGAACGCTTCGGCGGAAATATGGGCGGGCCGCTCAAAATTCCGCACGTATACAATGGCACGGAAAAAACATTTTTCTTCGTGAACTATGAACTCGGATGGTCGCGCAACCCGGTGGATCAGTTCGCAACCGTGCCCACGGACGCGGAACGCAGCGGCAATTTTGCAGACCGGAGTGTGCAATTGTACGACCCATCAAACGGCGCATCGTGGGGCAGCTCAATTCCCACAACCGTGACATTGAATCCGACCGCCGTCGCTCTGCAGAATTATATCCCCCATGCGAATTTGTCCGGCCTGGTGAACAACTACCATTTGCAAACTCGCGTTCCGGGAGCGACAAACCGGATCAACATCAACGTCATGCACACGCTCTCGCCGAAGGTGCACCTGCAGTTGAGCTACAACCTCGGCAACGCCCATTCGCATTCTTTCAACAGCTTCCCGGACCTCGAGAGCAACGCGGACACGCGGGGCCAGAGTGCCACGCTGGGACTGACGCAGAACTGGACAAAAACTTTCATTCACGATTCGCGATTGTATTATTCGCGCAACCGGTCCCAGACGCTCAATCAATTCGCCTTCAATACCGACATCGCCGGGCAACTCGGCATCAACTCGAGCAACGGGGGAGTTTCGACCAATCCGATCGACTACGGAGTGCCGCAGCTCGGCTTCACGAATTTCTCCGGTGTCAACGATCGGGTGCCATCGCTGACCCGCAACCAGACCTTCCGCTACGTGGACACATTCAGCATCCTGAAATCGAAGCACACCATGAAGTCGGGCTTTGAAATCCGCCGGATCCAGATCAATCAGCGGACCGACCCGACGCCGCGCGGCTCGTTTACCTTTGACGGCCTGCTGACCGCTCAGATCGACTCGATGACCGACAAGGCGGTTTCAGGCACAGGCTTTGATTTTGCGGATTTTCTGCTGGGGCTGCCGCAAGCTACGAGCGAGCGGTTCGGCGCGTCGAGCACCTATTTCCGAAGCTGGGGCTACGCCGCCTACGCGCAGGACGACTGGCACATCGTCCCGCGATTTACGCTGCAGTACGGACTCCGTTATGAAGCTGCGACGCCGCCCATCGAAATCAACAACCGCATCGTGAATCTGCTCGTGAGTTCAGACTTCACCCAGGCGCAGTGCGTCACGCCCGTCGCGACTGCGCAATGCAGCGGGGCGTCGACCCGGGCGCTGCTCCACGGCGATTACAACAACTTGTCTCCGCGCATCGGGATTGCCTGGCAGCCGCCGGGTAAGTGGTTCACCGGCCGGAATCAGACGACGGTGCGGGCGGGGTACGGAATCTTCTACAACGGCTCGATCTACGGCCAGCTCGACTCCGCGATGGCCAATCAGCCGCCGTTCGCGCAAGCGCAGACGCGCCAGACCAACACAACGACGCAGCTTACTTTTGGCAATGCTTTTCCACCCGCCACATCGTCGCAAGTTTCGAATACCGTGGCGGTGAACCCGAATTATCGTGTCGGCTACGCACAGATTTGGAATCTTTCGATCGAGCGCCAGCTTCTGAGCAACACCACACTGGAGCTGACCTACACCGGCACGAAAGGAACGGACCTGGACATGCTCCTCGGCTTCAGCCAGACGCCGGTTCCGGGCCAGACGGTCACGGTGCAGAACGCGCTCGGATTTACCTACGACACATTCGGCGCATCTTCGAACTATAACGGGCTGCAGGTACGGTTGCAGCGGCGCTTGACGAAGGGATTGATGGTCAACGGCACGTACACGTTCGCGAAATCAGTCGACAATGCCAGCTCGATTGGTGGTGGCGGACAGGTAATCGTGCAGGACAACAACGACCTCGCCGCCGAGCGCGGACTTTCCTCGTTCGATGTGCGCCAACAGTTCCGTGCCAACTACATGTATGAGCTGCCGTTCGGTGATCGCAAGCGCTGGGCAACCAAGGGATGGGAGAGGTCGGCGTTTGGAGACTGGCGCTTCAGCGGATCGTTTGCGGCGCAAACGGGCACACCCTATACCGCGCAGGTTGCCAACGGCTCCTGCTCGATCCTGGGTGGCGTATTTTCCGAACGCGCCGATCAAGTGGGGGACCCGAATCTGCCGGCCAGCGAACGCACGACCACACAATGGTTCAACACCGCAGCGTTCACTGTGCCCACCGGGTGTACTGGCAACGCAGCGCGCAATACGATTACGGGCCCGGGATTGTTCACATGGAACGCATCACTCGCAAAGACGGTCCCGTTCGGACGCGACGGGCTGCGGCGTCTGGATTTTCGGTTGGACACCAACAATTTGCTGAATCACGTGAATTACTCCGGGATTTCGACCCTCGTGAATTCGGCAACGTTCGGCAGCGTTACCGGCGGGGGCGCGATGCGGAGCATGTCGTTCACAACACGGGTGAACTTCTGATGCGTGCGCGGAACGGAACATTGCGGCGGCTGCTTGCAGTGTTTGGAGCGGCCTCTCTGCTCACCGCGCCACTGGGCGCGCAAACTCCGCAGGCGCAGCCTCCGCAACAGTCTCAACAACAGCAGGCTCCGGCGGTCAACCCGCGGCAAGGGCCCGCGCCGCCGCTTACACCGTTGCCTCGAGACAAAGCGACCATTCGTTCCGCGGTCGACCTCGTAGAAATCGACGCCCAGGTGACCGGCCGGGACGGCAAGCCGATCAAGGGGTTGAATCAGGAGCAATTCACCGTCACCGAAGACGGCAAGGCGCAAAAAATCTCGACGTTTGAATACAACGACGTCGAAAAAATCGAAACCGCTGCCGCGGCAGATGAAGCGCCGGTGACGATCCCGCTCGGCGCCGTCGCTTCCCCGGAGACGATCAAGGCGCAAGTGCGCGACCACCGCATGATCGTGTTCTTCTTCGACATGACTTCGCTTGAATCCGAAGATCTGTTGCGCTCGACGCGCGCCGCCGAAAAATTCCTGAGCGAGCAGATGACCCCGGCGGATCTGGTCGGCGCCGTTGCGTTCGGCAACACGTTGCAGGTGATCGCGAATTTCACCAACGATCGCAAACTGCTGCAGCAAGCGGTCGACGCGCTGGTGCCCGGCCACGAAGCGGCGCTCGCCGCGCTGGCCGAAGCCGCCACGCCGGACGGAGAGACGTCCTCGAGCGAAGATACCGGTGCAGCGTTCACCGCCGACGACACGGAGTTCAACGTATTCAACACCGACCGCAAACTGGCCGCGGTGGAAGCGGTGGCCAATATCCTGAGCGGCATTCCCGGGAGGAAGGCCGTGATCGAATTCACGGGCGGCATCACGCAAACCGGCGAAGAGAACCGCTCGCAGCTCACCGCTGCCACCAACGCCGCCAATCGCGCCAACGTCTCGATTTACAGCGTGGATTCCCGCGGGCTGATGGCAGCGATCCCCGGCGGCGACGCCTCCACCGGCGCGGCATCCGGAACTTCGATGTACACGGGAGCGGCCGTGTATAAGCAGACGCAGGCGCGGCAGGATTCGCGCGAAACTCTGGCGACGCTCGCTGGGGATACTGGAGGGCGCTCGTTCTTCGACGTGGGCGATTTCGGGAAAATATTTCAAACCGTGCAGGGCGACAGCTCCGGCTACTATCTGCTCGGCTATTACAGCACCGATGCGGTGCGGGATGGCCGCTGGCGGCGCATTCACGTGAAGGTGAATCTGCCCTCCGGCGCGCACCTGCGATACCGCGAAGGCTACTACGCGCCGAAAGATTTCGGCGTTTTCACAACCGCAGATCGCGAACGCCAGCTCGAAGAGGCCATGCGCTCGCCGACGCCCGAAGTGGAATTGCCCGTAGCGGTGGAGACCGCGCAATTCCGCATCGATAAAGACCAGATCTTCGTGCCCATCGCGGCGAAGCTCGCTCCGAGCGCGCTGCAATGGGCGCAGAAGCGCGGCAGCCGCGAAACGGCGTTTGATTTCGCGGCGGAAGTGCGCGACGCGAGGACCAACCGCGTCGTCGGCGCGCTCCGCGACACGATCACCGTGAAGCTCGACACTGAGCGCTTCGAACAGATCCAGCAGCGCGCACTGGTCTATCAGGGCGGCATGTTGCTGGCGCCGGGAACGTACAAGTTGAAATTTCTCGCGCGCGAAAACCAGTCCGGGCGCATCGGCACGTTTGAGGAACAGATCTCACTCGCGCCGCCGCAGACCAATCAATTGCAGTTGAGCAGCGTGCTGCTTTCGAGCCAGGTCGAAGAGGTGAAGAAAACTTCCGAAATAAAGATGCAGGCCCTGGCCAGGGACGCGAAGATGGCCTCCTCTCCGCTCGAGGTCGGCGGCGAACGCATCATTCCCAGCGTGACGCGCATGTTCACCGGCCAGCAGACGCT
This sequence comes from Terriglobia bacterium, assembly GCA_041488495.1. GTDB lineage: Bacteria > Acidobacteriota > Terriglobia > Acidiferrales > UBA7541 > Palsa-360. Next base: position 33,887 of record JBGPPL010000008.1, on the reverse strand, counting down.
GTACGTCTTCTTCCAGGCGTACTTGCCGCAAAAAGCCGAAGTGGCGTCGTTGCGCGCCGGCCTCGTATTTTTCCGCAACGGGCAGCGCCTCTCGGACACGCCGATGGTCGAACCCGCTGAATACAATGAGAAAACGCGCACGGCCTCATTCCGCATCAGCCTGCCGCTCAGCGGATTGAACGCCGGCCGCTACACCGTCCAGGCCATCGTGGTTGCTGCAGGGACTTCCTACGCAGCCTTCGCGCGAAATTATTTTGCTCTGCGTCCCGTCCCAAAGCCTGCCGCCGCGTTGAGCGTTCCGTCCCTACCAGGCAATTAGCGGTGTGGAGTCAACGATGGGACCCGTTTTCCGAAATGCGCCCGCCTGAAACAGATGTTCCGCTCCGGAACATCCTGACGAGCGGATTATTTCCACTCCTCGGAATAAAGCCCGCAAGCAGAGGTATCGCCGCGCGTTAGCGAGTCAGAAAAACAATTCCCGTTCATTCCAAATGGTGCTCCTCTTGCTCAGTACTCTACCGCAAGGAAGTAATAACGCCGGAGTGCGCTGGCGGCAGGATATTGCAGGGGGAACTCACGGTCACGCCACTCCGGCAACACAAGTTTGCACTTCCCTCTAGACCGACGGCTCACGGCGAACCGTACCTTCGCCGTGAGTTCGCAGTATTTCCCAATTTGTACGCGGCGAACGTGCACTTGCTGTATGCAAACCAACTGCGGGGTGACGAAGTGGATTCTGTTCTAAACTCGCTTCCGTATTTCAACGCGGTATTCTTCTGGACGGAGTCGATCCTGGCCGCGTTAGGCGGGATCGCGATGTTACTGGTGTTCCTGATGGGGCGCCGCGCCATCCGGCAGCATCGCACTCGCCGGTATGATGCGCTCGCGTTCAAGATTCACAGCCAGTGGCGCGAGATTGTAAGAGGCGATGTCCCCTCTGACACTTGGCGGAAGGATCTGATGCAGCGCGAAATCGTGCAGTCGATCGTCATCCAGGAAATTAGCGCAGCGACTGACAAGGACCGGGCAGGGCTGCAAGATTTTTTGCGCGAGAGCGGTCTAATCGGTCTCTGCATCAAAAAAATTGAGGGAGGGCACGGATGGGAACGGCGGCGAGCCATGTTGGCGCTCGGCGCGATGCGCGTGCCGGAAGCGATCGCTCCGCTCTCCGAAGCGCTCGATGATTGGCAACTCGATACGCGAATGGCCGCCGTGCAAGGCCTGGGCCGCACCGGACTCGCCGAAGCGGCAGAGCCCATCATCGAAACGTTCATGGTCGGCGGGCTCAAGGTGCCGCTGGACCCCATCACCAACGCGCTGGTGCGCTGCTACATTCATCATCCGGCAGCCATACTGCCTTATCTACGCCGCTCGCAGGGGGAGTCGCGCGACCTGTTGGCGCGCGTGGCCAGCGAGCTGGCCACCGCTGAGATGGGCGATGAAATGATCGTCCTGGCGGCGGATCCACGGCCCGAGGTGCGGGCATCCGCGGCAAAGGCGCTGGCGGTCGCGCCCCTGCCGCTCGCGATCCCGGCTCTTGGCGATCTGGCGCGTGACGAAGTTTGGTTCGTGCGGCTCCGAGCGACAATCGCGCTCAATGAAATCCGCCATCCGCGCACGATTCCGATTCTGCTCGAAGCAGTGCGCGATCCCAACCGCCTGGTTCGAATGCGGGCGGCCTCCACACTCGCCCGATTCGAACAGGACAGAGTAGAGATTCTTCAGAAGATCGTCGATTCACGCGACCGCTATGCGCTGCACGCCATGATTTTCGCGCTCGAACTCGGCGGCGGCCTCGACCAAGTAATGAAGGAACTCACAGATCCCTTGCTCCACGACGAAACCGCCGCGCGCCTGCTCAATGCCCTGCGCGAAGGTGCGGCCGGCCTCTGGAGCACTCGCCCGGCCGATCCGGCGGTGGAATCCGTCTTCCCGTAAGTCTTTGCCACGAGGCTGCAAATTATTTCGCATCCGGAAGGATGGTTTCAATCCGATTTCCGTTCGGTGCGAAGATCGATGCCGAGTTGCTGGCACTTCTTGTAGAGGTGGCTGCGCTCGAGGCCCAGGGCGCGCGCGGCGTTGGTCATGTGGTGATGATGGCGGCGCAACTCGGCGAGCAACACTTCCCGTTCGAAGGATTCTATGCGCTGGGCCAGCGTGCCGTTTCCTCCGGCCGGCGCCGGTTCACTATTTGGAACCGCCGGCAAGGCCAGGTTCACTTCGCCGGCTGTGATGGTTTCGCTGTTCGAAAGCAGCAGAACGCGCTCCATGACGTTGCGCAACTCACGCACGTTGCCCGGCCACGCATAGCGCTTCAGAATTTCCAGCGCTTCCGCCGAAAAGTGCTTCTTTCTCCATCCGTTCTGCGCCGCGACCTGCGCGGCGAAATACTCTGCTAGGATGGGAACCTCTTCAGCGCGTTCCCGCAGCGGCGGCAACACAATGGGGAACACATAGACCCGGTGAAACAAATCCGGCCGGAACGTTCCCTGACGGACCAACTCTTCGAGATTGCGGTGCGTTGCGACAACCACGCGCGCGTCCACTGGAATCGGTTTATCTCCGCCCACGCGCTCGATCTCGCCCTCTTCCAGCACGCGCAGCAGCTTCGCCTGCATTGCGAGAGGCATGTCGCCGATTTCATCGAGGAACAGTGTGCCGCCGCCGGCCTGTTCGAACTTACCGATGTGGCGGCCCGTCGCGCCGGTGAATGAGCCTTTTTCATGGCCGAACAGCTCGGATTCGATCAGCTCGCCTGGCACAGCGGCGCAATTGAGCGTCACGAACGGGCCGGCGCGACGGGCGCTTTTCTGATGAATGGTGCGGGCGATGAGTTCCTTACCCGTGCCCGTTTCGCCCTGGATCGCGACGCGCGATTCACTCGCCGCGACGCGCTCGACCTGCGCCAGCAACCGCTCCATGACTGGTCCGGACCAGATGACCTCGTGTTTACCGAGGCGGCGGCGCAGGTCGCGGTTTTCTTCTTCCAGGTAATGCAACCGCAGAACGTTCTCGGTAGTGACGAGAAGTTTTTCGGTCGAAAGCGGCTTCTCGAGGAAATCGACGGCGCCAAGGCGCGTGGCCCGCACTGCCATTTCGACGCTGGCCTGCCCGGAAATCATCACGACCGGGGTGGTCGCGCCCGCGGCCTTCAAATCCTCGAGCAGCGAGATGCCGTCTTTTCCCGGCATGACGACATCCGAGAAAATCACGTCGAATCGCTCCTCGCGAATCAGCTCCAGCGCACGAATGGCGCTGTCGCACACGGTAGCTTCGTAGCCGGCAAGGCGGAAGGCGCGAGAAAGCGACGCGAGAGTGTTTGGATCGTCATCGATGAGCAGGAGATGCGGTTTGGCAGATGTCATGGGTGGCTCACGCCGCTATGCGGCACTGCTGACGGGTGGATCCGTCGGCGCGGCCTGCGAATGTTTCGTTTCCGGCCGCAAGGCCGGCTGTTCGAGCGGCAACTCGATCCGGAAAGTTGCGCCCGCCCCTGGCGCAGATTCCACAGCAATTTTTCCGCCGTGATCGCTCACCACCGACTGCACAATCGCGAGACCGAGGCCGGTGCCATGCTGCTTGCTCGTGTAATACGGAGTGAAGAGGCGCGCGCACTCTTCCGGCGTCAGGCCCGCCCCGGTGTCGGTGACGTCGAGGCGCACCGAACCGTTATGCTGCGAAGTCCTCACGGTCAGAGTCCCGCCGGCAGGCATAGCATCGAGGGAATTGAGTACGAGATTTTCGAGCGCCTTGCGCAGGAGAATAGGATCCGCCTGGGGACGCGCAAGATTTTCGTCGAGGTACAGCTCCGGCGTGATCGGTGGGCGGCCTGCGGTGCTGAATTGCGGCTCGAATAGTTTCACGACGCTGCGCACGGATTCGTTCAAATCCACCGGCTCGAATTCCGGCGCGGGCATTTTCGCGAAATCGCTGAAGCGGCTGACGATGGCTTTCAAGTTTTCAAGCTCGGCGCGCAAAGTCGCCGTGGACTCGAAAAATACCTCGTCGAATTGCTCGGAAGTTTGCTCGCGCGCGCGTTGCAGATTCTCCACGGTCAATTGGAGGGGGAACAACGGGTTCTTCAACTCGTGGGCGAGCCTGCGCGCCAGTTCGCGCCACGCGGCGACGCGCTCGGTCTGCACCAGGCGTTCGCGCTGCTCGGCGAGTTGCCGGGTCATATCATTGAAAGCGCCGGCGAGTTGGCCGATTTCGTCGCGTGAATGCACTTCGACGCGCACCTCCCAGTGTCCCGCGGCGACCTCGCGCGCACCCGCAGCCAGTTGCTCGATCGGGTGCGTGACGCGGGCCGAAATCCACCAGCCGAGGACCAGCCCGAGCAAAATCACGCCGCCGGCGACCAGCAACGCCAGTGCACGAATAAAATTCAGCATCTGGACCAGGTCCTGGCGCGAGCTTCCCACCAGGAGCACACCCAGCAAATCGCCTTCCCGGCCCACCAACGGAATCGCGTCGAAGGTTTCGGAGCTTGCTGTGCGGTCTGCGCCCGAGTCGATTGTCTTTTGCAGCTCGCGGTGGGTTCGCTGCACTTCAGTAATCAGCGGCGCGAAGGAATCGGCTTGGCCCACCTGGCCGTGCAAATCGGTGAGCGCGGAGGCCATGAAGCCCTGCTCGAGATTTCGATAGAGCAGCGCGCGCATGCTCTCCGGTAGAACCAGTGTCGCGAGGAAATCCTGATTGAGCCGCTGGCCGCCGATCAGATAGATATGCTTTTCGCCGACGCGAATCGTGCGGACGGCGAGCAAGCCCAGATCGACGCTGTCGGGCATGTCCACGCGGCGCAGGAAGGCGCCCTGCAAATTCCAATCTTTCTCCGTTGTCACCCAGTCGTTTTTGTAACCGAAGCGCGCGGGCCACACGGCGGAAGAAATCAGCGTGCCGTCATCGGCGACGATGTCGAGAAAATCGAGCTGCTGTGTTCCGGCGATGCCGCGCGCGTCGCTGTAATACTGCGAAGCATCGGCCTGCGGGCGGCTGAGGTCGATGGCCATGCGGAGCGTGGCTTCGGCGTCGGCAATTCCCTGCACGCGATGCGCGATTTCTTCTCCGCGCTGCGCGTATTCCCGGCGGAACTGCGCCACCAGCGCGTCGGTGCGCTGGCGGTCAAATAGTTCGAACGCGCGCCGCGTGTAAGCCGACACGCCCCAGGCCACAGCCGTCACGGCAGCGACGATCGTCACTGTGAACAATGCGAGCAGCTTGGTGCGAAAACTCATGGCGCAATTCCCCCAGCCACGGGCGCGAGCCAGACGTCCTCAAGCCGCCAGCCACCCCAGCGCGGAGCCATCCAATCGCGCATTTGCGGGCCCAGGCCATAACTTTCGGAAACGTGCACGAGCGGAATTACGCGGAACGCGTCAATGGGTGCGCGCTCGGCAGCGTAGGTCTGCTCCGGCGTCTCCAAACTAACAAGTGATTCGCCGAGCGCGTTCAACACGCCAGCAAGAGCGACTCCAGGATCCGGGGCGGCCATGCGATACCGCACCAGCCGAATATCCGCGGGTGTCATTTTTCCGTCCGCGGACTGTCCTGAAATTTGCGCCACGATCCCGGCTTCTCCTAAATTGACAGCTACGCGCTCCGCCACTGCACGCGCCTCGACATCGCCAGAATCATAGACCAGCACAAGCGGGGCCGGACGAGAAACTTCACGGCCGGTTGCTGTCAGGAGTCCTTTTGCGCGCGGCAAATCCACCGCGACTCGAAACAGGAATGCATATCCGGAGAGCCAGTTTGGCAACAGCCCCCCGCTGCCACCCCCTGTCGTTGCAGGATCACATCCGCGACAGAGGTGCGATCAACGGCTAGCGAAATCGCTTGCCTTATGCGTGGGTCCTGGACGGCAGGCCTCGCTGGATCAAATTGAAGCGCAAATAGTTCCACAGGGTCGCTGGAAACTGTGCGCACGCCTCGTTGCGCTGCGCGGCGCACTTGAGACGCAGGCAGTTCAACCACATCCGCCTGGCCGAACGCGATGGCGTTGGCCTGTTGCTGCTGGTCGACACCCATTGTGAACTCAATCTTGTCCACAAAGGGTCGCCCCGCCCAGCAGGATTCGTTGGCAGCAAAGACAGCTTTCGCAGAGCCTTCGGCTGCCGGCCATTCGGCAATTCGAAATGGCCCGGTACCTGCCAGCGAGCCGTCGTCCGCAGTGTGAAAAATGAAATAGCGCCCCACGGCGAGCAGCATTGGAAAATCAGGCAACGACTGATCCGCCTGAATCACGACGGAATCGGAAGTTGCGCTCACGTCGAAGGCGTTGCCGAGCAACTGTTGGAGCGCAAGCGCGGCTGCTTCCGGCGTGAATGGTGAGCCGTCCGTGAATTTCACGCCCTTTCGCATAAGAAATTGCCAACGCTTCGATTGCGCATCGTGCTGCCAGGAAACAGCGAGCGCGGGTTGTAGCATACCGTGGTCGTCGAAGCGAACCATACGATCGAAGACCAGAGAGCCGAGCCGCTCCATTGCATCAGCTCGTGCGAAATCCGGAGGCCACTGACGCGGGTCAATTGTCGTAATGCGCTCCTGAACCTGGACCCGCAGCGTGCCACCGTAGTTCGGCTGCCTGGAAGCCTTCGCGAGACTGCCGGAAAGGATTATTCCGAGTACAAGCAGCGCTACGCATACGTGCGCGCGTCTACTGGCCGCAGGATATGGATAAACGATACGCTTCATAATTCCCTGTTTCGAGATTTCGAACGATGCCCGTCGCTGTCGGGTCAGGCCCATACGCGTGTAGGGCAACCACGGCTCCCGCAAAGTTTAGTGGATCGCTGACCGGAAAAGACCGCAAGCCCTGTGACTCGTAGAGTTGAACAGAGTCCGGCTGGGTATCGTCACCCCCGCCGGTCACAAGAAATTGTTGATTTTGCCCACATTGGTTCCGAACGAGGACAGCACGGCTCTCTTTTTCCGGAAGTAAGGAGGCCGAAGGGCCCAAATCAAGCGGATCGCGGGCGCTCGGAGGGACGAGTGCGGAGTGACATTCGGCCAGAGTTCGCGTTTCCAGCATCACGGTGCAGACTTGAGGCTCAAGCTTTGCCACGACTGCATCTCCAAGCAACGCCAGGCTGCCCTTGGGGTCACGAGTGGATGTTTGAGCAGAGGGAATCTCGACTTTGGAGAAGACGCCGTTCCCGGTTTCCTGAATCACAACTCCATCTGGCAAGAGCAATACGCGCCATGCTCCCCCTCTCGAATCGGGGACTATCCCTGCGTCCAAGAGGTGCTCCGGTCCCTCCCAGAATCTCTCGCTGCGAAGCGTTGTCGGCATTGCGTGGGAGGCAGCACGATTCTCTAAAGATCGCGGAACGGCCATCAAAACAACTCGGGATGCGTCCCCCTGTCGTATCTCGGCGGTCCATACAAAACTTCTCAAGTTCTCCGAGAGCGTGACCAGCACGCTGACCGTTGCGGCGCCATTTAGCGGGGCGCGAACACCTCGGCTCTGTAACTCAACCTTGAGCGCCTGTTCGACTCGGGCAAGTTCCTCCGGCATCAAGGATGACAAATTTCGCACTTCGACAGTGACATCGTCGCGCGCCGGCAGCGCCGCTTCGATCTTGCGCGCTAGTTCCTGCGCCGATTCTTCCAGAGTGTCAGAACGCGCCGCAATCGGCGTCCCTAACAAGACGAGAAGGATCAGGATGGCGCGATACGAGAGGTTGGATCGTTCTATGCCCGTCATCGGTGTGCTGCGCCCGGCCACGCGCAGCTTAAAGATCAATCGCGCACGCTGGCCACCACTGTGAGAAATCATAGCACAGCCGTCCGGCAGGAATGCCGATCCACGCCTGGGTTTTGCGCAATCTATATCAGGGAGATAGATCGCCCGCACAGAACGCACGAGCACGTCCCAAAGCCACTCCGAGATCGGGCTCCACTTGGAGCCTGCCCGAATTAGGTAGCTCTGGGACGCGGTTCGCGCACTGGCCACCGGCTGGGTGGCGCTCGCTTGGGAAGACCCTTCGCAGGGGCGGCGGTCCCTGTCCCGGATTCCGGCGAGCGGCCCGCAAGGGTTTTTGCTGGTGGAACTCAATCTCATTTGATTTTTGCTGTCTGCGTCGCCTTGCGCGCGGGCGCAGGAGCGTCCTGCCCTGTATTCGGGCGGGCTCCAAGTAGAGCCCCATCCCGGTCGTCCGTGCTGTTCGACGCCGGTACGCCTGCGAACGCAGAGCGGAGAACGTCGGAGGCGAAGAAGTTGCGGCCGTCGGTCGGCACCATGATGATCTGCAGCTTGTCCGAGAGCCGTTCGGCGATGATTTTCTGAATCAGCATGGGATTTTGCTTGAGCACTGCGGCCTCCTGCTGTAGCCGCTCGGCATCGGCCGCCGCGGTCAGGCGAATCGTGTCGGCATTCGCCGCCGCGGTCAAGCGAGTGGTGTCGGCATCGGCCGCTGCAAGTAAGCGCCGCCGCTCCGCTTCCGCTTTGCTATCGGTGACTTTTGACTGTGCAGCCGCATCGGCATTTTGGACGGTGGCTTCTTTGCGCGCTTCGGCCTCCAGGCGCGACTGCTCGATCTGCTTCTGCTTGAGCGGAAGCGTGTATTGCATTGCGTCGGACTCAGCCTTGGCTGCGATGACGCGCGAGGCAGCGTCGGCCTCCGAGCGTTTCAGTTGTTGAGCCTTCGCGGCTTCGGCTTGGAGTTCGGCGATCTTCACCTGCTTCTCATAGATCGCGGTTTCAAATTCCATGCGCTCGCTTTCCTGTTCCTTCAGCAGCAGACCTTCGAGACCCTTGGCATATTCCGCGGGCAAGTGGACATCACGCAGGAGCACTTCTTTTAGGACGATGCCGTCGGAGCCAAGCCGGTCGGTGATGGTCTTCGTGGATTTTGTTCGAAACTCGTCCCGTTTGGATGCGAACACTTCGCGCACGACGTAGTTGGGGGCGAGATCGCGGAACGCCGTCGACACAACAGGCGCGACGATTTCCGAGTCCACCGGCTGCGCCAGATTTGCGTGGATGTAGGCGAGCCGCAGGGGATCGAGGCGGTATCGCACGGATATGGCGAGGCCGATCGTCAGGCCTTCGCGCGTCTGGACGGTAAGGATCTCGCTCTTAGTCGCCGCGTCAGGCGCCGCTGTCGTGGTGAACAAATGATCGCGCAGGTCATACACGGCCACGCGTTGCACCAACGGCATGACCAGGTGCACTCCGGGGTACAGTGTTCCCTGCCGGACGCCGGAAATCTGGCTGATTCGAATTCCGCCCGATCCTTCCGGCACGAAGGCGATGCTCAATGCCAGCAGCAGAGGCGCCCACGCCCATCCGAATAACTTCATGGCGAGCGGCCAGCGCATGGGACGACGCGGCCCCGCCTGCCCGGCCGCCCCCGGCTCCCCCGAGCCCATCAGCTTTTGGAACTGCATTGCCAGGTACACATCGTACGCGACCACTCCCGCTGCAGTGCCGAACATCGCGACGCCCGCGGCCATCAACAACCATTTCAGTGCGAACATGATCTTTCCCTCCGCTCCCTCGAATCTCTGATCGTGCTTGTCGAGGGGATTCCCTACCGAATCCTAGCCGGCTCCAAGCGGAGCCTGCACCCGACTCGCCCGGCAGCCTCGGGTACGCTAGGCTGCATGGCGACCAATCGCCCCCGCCCGTTGCTGTGCCGCTGGCCGGATCGGAACGGCATCGAGTCTCGTGGCTGGCAACATCCGGAACAGGCCGCGCAGGCTCAACCACGTGATCCACAGCGCCACTAAGAACGAAAGCAACGTGGCTTCAATCAGCATCGCCCCTTCCATCCAGGTTTCCATCGCAGTTCCTCGCTTCCCCCGCCGAGTGAAGTGGCACGAGAACCGCCACTCTGCCTCACAGTGGAAATGAAGGACTTGCAGGGATTGGGCATTGGCTGAGGCGTGGCGCCGGAAACACGCTGTGGACCCTCATACGCAGTCAATTTGCCATGGGGCAGCCGGTCAACAACTTGAAGGACGGGTTGGGCTATACTGTATTTGAGGGCTTGGGCCACGATGCGCAGTGAGGGAATCCAAATCGGGCGGATCTACGGAATACCGATTTTCCTGCATTCCAGCTGGTTTTTCATTTTCGCGCTGATCACTTACTCCTTCGTTTCCGAGTTTGACGCCCTTCACCTCGACCTTCCCACTTCCCAGTTGTGGGGTCTGGGACTCGTGACCAGCGTCCTCTTTTTTGGCTCGCTCGTGTTTCACGAGATGTCGCATAGCGTGATTGCCAAGCACTACAAGATCCCGGTCGTGTCGATCACGCTGTTTATTTTCGGCGGCGTGGCGCGCATCAGCCGCGACCCGTCGCGCGCGATCGAAGAGTTCAACATCGCAATAGCCGGGCCGATTTCCAGTTTCCTGCTCGCTGGAGGTTTCTGGATCGTGTCTCAGGCATCGGGGTCGAATGCGCTGCTCAAAGCCCTTGCCCTTTCGCTTTCCAAGATCAACTTCGGCCTAGCCGTGTTCAATCTTGTGCCCGGGTTCCCGCTCGATGGCGGACGCATTTTCCGGGCTATCGTCTGGGGCTTGACGAAAGATTATTCTCGATCGACGCGTATCGCCGCACGCAGCGGCCAGGTCGTCGCCTACGGCATGATCGGACTGGGCGCTGTGACGGCTGTGACCGGCTATCTGCCACTCGGAGGTATGATCGGCGGGATGTGGCTCGCGTTCATCGGCTGGTTCCTGCTGACGGCCGCGCGCCAGAGCCGGGCGCAGGTTGAGGCACGCGGCGCGCTCGAGGGTCTCCGTGTGTCCGACATCATGACCGCGGAACTGCCCACAGTCGGCCGGGAGATTTCACTCGAAGACTACGCGCGCGAGATTTTGCGCACGGGACGCCGGGCGCATCTGGTCGTCGCGCACGAACAACTGGTTGGACTCATGACCGCGGAGGCGCTCCACTCCGTGCCGCAACATGATTGGGACGTTACTTCGGTTCAGGCCGTGATGCTTCCCAAGGAAAAACTCCACTGGGCCGCGCCGGAGGAGCCCGCGCTCTCCCTGCTCGACCGCATGCGCACCGTCGGCATGCAGCAAATGCCCGTGATCGCCGCCGGAAACGTTGTCGGCATCGTGACGCGCGACTCCATCCTTCACGTCCTGCAGGCCCGCAACGAGCTAGGTTCCCTCGCCGGGCGGTAGGCAAAACCACACGGTCCATTCTTATTTCAAAAAGATCAAAGGAAAACCACCCGCCTCTGAAGAGGCGGGCTACAGCAGACCGGTGGTCGCGTGGGATTGTGCTGTAGCCCGGGTCTTCAGACCCGGGGGGTTGAATTGATTCTATTTTCTACTTTTCGGTGCGTCATTTTAGCAGGGAATTCACTTTGCGCATCTGGCGCGCGAAATCGGCGGGATTGTACGCGGAGGGATTTTCGAGCTGCTGGAACAGGCCGTTGATGGCGGCGCGAATCTCAACCTCACTCGAGGGCTTGGCGTTGCGGCTCCAGGCGATGAACAGCGAATCGAGGGCCATGGCGGCCTGCTCGGCGGCGCGCTCGCCTTCGTTCGAAATCTCGTCCGCATCGTTCGAAATCCGTTGCAGCAGCCGTAGCGTCATCGCCGCATCGTAGGGTTGCGCTTCGATCCGCGCGGCAAGTTGACCTGAGAGCGATGCGGTACTTGCGGCAGCGGCCGCAACGCCTTCGCGGTCAGGATTCAACTGGCTGAGCAGTTTCGCGATTTGCGCGACCTGATCGTCGAGACGCGACGCGGAGTCGTTGTCCACCTGATGTGCCAGATCGCGGAAGACGACGTACCGCGAGCCATTCCACGGCGGATCGCCAGCGCGGCGACCCGGGTAGCCGCGCTCCTGCCGCCAGCTCTGCTCGGGGGCCGTCAGCGCGTGGTGGCACGCGAAGCACTGCAATTCGGAATACTCCGGCCAGTTCTTTCCCTTTGCGCGCCACGCGATCCGCTCCATGGACGCGCGGAGTTGCACGGCCTGCCCGGTGCCCCAATCGCGCACGCCGGTCCAGGCGTCGTTCTCCGCAGCCACTCCAGGAGCGCTTTCTCGCGGCGTTTTCCAGTGTCGTGGCATCACGGAGGAGAAGGAGTCGAGTTCGAAATACAAGTCGGGATGACCGGCGGCGATCATCTCGTGGTCCACGAACTTCTCCTGAGTGCCGAGGTGGCACGACAGGCACTTCTCCGTGCGCCGGACCAGGTTGCGCGTGTCGTACATCCCTGCGGCGACCGACTGCTCGTGGGTCCAGCCGCGCGTGGTGTGCGGGCCGAGCCACGCGGACGCGGGCCCGTGGCAGCTCTCGCAGGCGACGCCTTCATTCAGTTCGAACGTCTTCGCGCGCGCGTCGGCAGGCAGGTCGAGCGCGTGGCAGGCGAGACACTTCGCCGCCTGCTCGGACTTGCCCAGGCCAAGAATCCGTCCCATGCGCTGACCCACCGGACCCGTGAGGGCATTGAAAGCCTTCGCGTGCTTGTCCTTCACGACCCAAATGCTGTATTCATTTTGGAATATGCGGCTATCGGCGCGAGGCTTTACGCTTCCGTGGCAACTGGTGGAGCTGCACGAGCCCGGCCCAGTGTACTTGCTGGTCTCAGCGGGAAGCCCTGCGGCGCGCGCCGCGAGAATGACGGCAAAAAAAATCGCGCCGTACAAAATGACGGCGCATCGCAGTGGCAAATGCTTGCCCTCAGGCCCGATTCTCATTCGTTCGCTCGGATGGAGCGCAACCCCAGTCGCGCGAGCCGTGGCGCTGGCTCGCGTCAGAATTTCTTATACTGCCCGTGCCACGCGAAGTCAACGGATGTGCCATTGCCTGTTTCGTGCACGGCTATGGAAAACTGACGCCGGGTGACGATGGACTCAACGTCCGGGGTCTGTTATATGAATTTTGGCCCGCAAGGACGCATGCGCGTGAGGCCCACCTTCCCCGGGGAGCGTCGCGTTGATTTTCGAAGAGCTGAAACAAATCCAGCGGCAGCCTGACGGCACGCCGGTTGCAGCGGAAGATCTCCTCCAGTTGTCCGTTTTTAAGGATGTGTCACCGCAGTTCCTCAAGAAAAACGCGACCGCGACCGTTTGGCGCCACTTCAAGCGCGGGGAAATCGTGTGCCGCGAAGGCGAATACGGCTCAACCGCATTTTACATTCTCGAAGGCAAGGCCAGCGTGCAACTGGCAAGCCCGATGGCGCACGTGAAAGCCCAGGGCGGCCCCAGCGGATTTTTCGGAAGGCTGACCAGCAAGCTCACGAGCCGTCTGGCCGCCCGGCAGGAAGACCGCCGCGAAGAAGAAGCGGACCGCAGGTCGATTCCAATCGATGCTCCCGTGGACCTGGCCTACGACCATCCCGTCGCGGAACTCGGCGCGGGCGAACTATTCGGAGAAATGACCTGCATGAATTACTACCCGCGCTCCGCAACGGTGCGCGCCGAAACTGATTGCACGATGCTCGAGATGCTTCGCAACGTCCTCGACGTCCTGCAAAAGAGCAAACCCTTCCGGGCGCAGCTCGACCAGACTTACCGCCAGCGGGCGCTCGATTCGCACTTGCGGAATGTTTCGATCTTCCGCGGCCTCACGCAGGACTTTATCGACCATCTTCGCGACCGGGTCGAATTAATGCGATTCACACCGGGCCAGGTGATCTGCAAGCAGGGGGAACCCGCGGATAGTTTCTATTTGGTGCGCCTGGGATTTGTAAAAATTTCGGAAGCGTATCCGGGCGGCGAACTGGTTCTGGCATATTTGTCACGCGGCGATTATTTTGGCGAGATCGGGCTTCTTGGGGGCGGCGGGCGAACCGCGACCTGCACGGCGCTCGACCATGTCGAGCTCGTCCGCATCTCCGCCGAAGATTTTCGCGCGATGGTGGAGAAGTTTCCCGACGTGCGGCTCGGCCTGGAAAACATCGCTCGCGAACGCCAGGAGGCGAACCAGGAGCGCTTGCGCATGGTGCGCAGCGTTCCCCTGGAGCGGTTCTTGGCACAAGGATTAATGGAGGCGCAGAGCCTGCTGGTTCTGGATCTCGACAGGTGCACCCGATGTGATGCCTGCGTGACCGCCTGCGCCGATTCGCACGATGGCGTGACGCGTTTGGTCCGCGAGGGGCTCCGGTTCGAGAACTTTCTCGTAGCGACGTCCTGCCGGCAGTGCCGCGACCCGCTCTGCATGGTGGGCTGCCCGGTTGGCGCAATCCGCCGGCGTAATTCACTCGAGGTCATCATTGAAGACTGGTGCGTCGGCTGCGGCTTGTGCGCGAAAAATTGCCCGTACGGGAACATCAATCTGCATTCGTTCAACGTGGAAGCCGAGGATCATGAAAATCCGGGGCACAAGAAGGCAGTCGTCCAGAAGAAGGCGACGTCCTGCGATCTTTGCACCGAACATGCAGAGCCAAGCTGCGTCTACGCATGCCCGCACGATGCCGCGCATCGCGTGGAGCCGCGTGATTTCTTCGCAGGCACATTGGGACAACGGCTGGGAAGGGCAGAAAAACGCTAGCGTCCTGTGTCAGAAGCTTGCTGAGGAAGTCAGCCGACTGCGAGAAGATTTGTGGGCCGGACCTTCAGGTCCGACAATAAAGATGGGGCAGAAGAAGGGCTTTCAAGCCCTGAGGCTTCAGGAGCTGAAGCCCGGCGCGTCGGTGGCGTTTGATCTCGGAGCTAAAGCTCCGACCCACAAACCGAACGAGTTGCTAGTTACGGAACTTCGGACTCAGAGCGCTAGCATGTTCTCTGGCAAGGTGCGAGACGACTTTGCGAATTGACTACACGCATAAGAACTGGCTCATTGCGTCGCTCGGGATCTCCGGCGTCTCGGCCCTGTTCTATGGAATCTATCGTATTCCCGCTGCAGCCGGATCGATGGGCGGCACAGCGCTGGGCCTGGTGTTCGGAAGCGCCAGTTTTGCGTTTATGATTTTTGCCGCGCTGCTTGGTGCGCGAAAGAAAGTTCCCGTCTGGCGCGTCGGCCGGGCGCAGACCTGGATGCGCGGGCACCTCTGGCTCGGCCTGCTGAGTCTGCCTATGATTGTGTTCCACTCCGGGTTTCGCTACGGACATGGCCTGACCGCAGTGCTGATGACCCTGCTGATCGTCGTTGTTGCGAGCGGGATCTTCGGAGCTGCGCTGCAACACTACATGCCGCGCGTGATGACGCGCGAAGTGACGATGGAAACCATCTACGAGGAAATCGATCATGTGCGCGCGCAACTCCGCGAAGAGGCCGAAGAATTGGTGACGCAGGCGATGGCCGGAACGGCAAAAGCAGCAGCCGCGGGAACGCCGAGTTCGACCGTGACTTCCGTTGCCGTTGGTGCGGACGAGGCCGCACCGTTGCGCAACTTTTTCGAGAGTGAACTGGCGCCGTTTCTCGCAAATCCCAATGCCCGGGGCCATGCGCTCGGCGACGCAGGGCAGGCGCGCAGCGCGTTTGCGCAGTTGAGAACGCTGGTCCCCCCCGCGCTTCACACAATGCTCGAGGATCTGGAAAGTATTTGCGAGGAGGAGCGCCAGCTTTCACTCCAGGCGCGCCTGCACCTGTGGTTGCACGGGTGGCTGCTGCTGCATATTCCCCTCTCGCTTGCATTGATTTTGCTTGGCGCCGTCCATGCCGTGATGGCGCTGCGATACTAGAGGACGACTTCTCGTGCCGCGAACACGCACAACCAAAAAGCTCGCGCAACGAATCGACCTGAATTATTTCAAGCGGGAGCATCCTCTGCGCCACTGGCGTTTCCTGCTTTCGGTGGCTCTCCCTGTGCTCGCAGTTGTTTGGCTTGCATGGTACGGCATACGCAGTGACCGCCGCGTGTACTCGGCGGGGAGCTTGTCCGCGGCACACGCAGTGCTGACAAAGCAGTGCGCCGCCTGCCACATCAAGCAGGAAGGATTTTTCAGTGAGAAGGTCGCCGATCAGAAGTGCCTGGCCTGCCACGACGGGTCGATCCATCACGCGGCGCAGGTATTCACTCCCTCCTGTGTCTCCTGCCACACGGACCACCGGGGGTCGGTCCGGCTAGCCGCCACGAGCGATGCCGCGTGCACGCAATGCCACGCGAATCTACGGGTGCGGGCTCCACTTGGAGCCCGCCAGAATTTAATGGAGCGTGACAGCTCAGCGAACTTCGTGAGCAACATTCATAGTTTCGAAGGCGATCATCCTGAATTCGCTCCGCTCCGCATAGGGCATGGGGACGCGGGAACCGTTCAACTAAACCACTATCTTCACCTGCAGCCGAACCTCCTCGGACCGAATGGCCGCGTGCAGTTGGTTTGCACGGACTGTCACCGCTCGGCAGCGGATGCGAACGCAGCGTGGGCCTACGGCGATACACAGAGCCAAAACGGAGCGGCAAAGGGCATCTCCGCAAGTACTGCGAAGCCTGATCCGCTTGTTTCTGCTTCGTCGCGCGCGTACATGGCGCCCGCATCTTACGCGCACACGTGCGCCGCGTGCCACTCGCTGCAATTCGATAAGCGTCTGACAGACGCGGTCCCGCACGACACGCCGGAAGTGATTCACGCGTTTGTCGTGGCAAAGTTGCAGGCTTACATCGCAACGCATCCCGCCGATTTGCGTGTACCGCGCGATCCGAGCCGCGACCTGCCGGAGAAGCCGATTCCTGCGGACTATCGTTTGCTGACGCCGCCGCAATGGGTGGCCGAGCGCACCGCTGAAGCCGAACAGCTCCTATGGCGCAAGACGTGCAAACAATGCCACACGCTTATCTCTGCTGGAGGCGCCGCGCTGCCGAAAGTCGCGCCATCGAACATTACAGCTCGCTATTTGCCGCACGCAAGATTCGATCACTCACAGCATGGCTTGGTGACCTGCACGAGCTGCCACGCTGCTGCAACGACCAGCCAGCAAAGCTCGGACGTGCTGCTGCCGGGCATCGCAACCTGCCGCTCTTGTCACCGTCCCGGAACGGAAGCCGCCGAATCGCGCTGCTTCGAATGCCACACGTATCACGATCCGGCCCGGCACAAACCAGCGCACAGCAATTTCTCGGTATCGGAGTTGCTAAACACCATCCCGTAACATCCCCTGCATAGTTGGGTCGCAGTTAGATTCGGAATGCAAACATAAGTTGATTGGGGTAATTAGGCACGAAAAGCCCCGCATCTGAAAAGGCGGGCTACGGCAACCCGCGGGCGATTGTGCGATTGCTGTAGCCCGGGTCTTCAGACCCGGGGATACTCTTTTCGTCAGTGCAGCAGCGGACGCATGCGATCGAAGAGTGAGCTCGCAGAAGAGTCCGGCGTGATCACAGGTCGCGTCGGGCCGGGGGGCGTGTCCGTGACAGTGTAGAGCTTGCCATCGCGAAGATATAACTTCTCGGTCTCCGCGCGGTTGAGCGGGCGCGCGCCACGGCGTCCGAAGACGGCAAGCTGATTCCCGCTTTCGTCAACGGCGCGGTCGCGGTCGATTCCGCGCGAGACCACCAGAGCCGAGCTGGCCGTGCGGTACGTTGCAATCAGCTTTGGGGTGGGCCGCGGGCTGAATCCGTAGGATTCGGAGGAATCTTCCGGTGAAACGACCTGAAGAATGCGCAAGCCATTGCGCCCATCGGCGACGTATGCAAAAACACTGGCATCCACCGCGCCAATTTTTACATCGTTCACATCATTCAATTGGCCGCCGGCCGTAAACATCTGATCGAGTCGCGGATGCTCGGGCTGTTCGACATTTACGAACCCGACTCCGCCTTTTCCAGCCGCGACATACGCATACGTCCGCGAGACGGTGACGTTGCGCGCATCTTCGACAGGCACGAACGCGCCCGGCACGATGTGCGGGTGCGCAAGATCGGTCGTGTCAAGCACCTTCAGTCCCTCACGATCCGCGACAAAGGCATAGCGGAACTGCACCGCAACGCCCTGCGGCTCCGCCAGATCGGGCGCGCCGATTTCCGCCGTTACGCGCGGCGCCAGAGGATTGTCGAGGTCCACGACGACCAGTCCGCGATCGCACAAGATATAGGCGTATGTTCCCGCGATGGTGATACGGCGCGCACCATTGAGCACACCGCCGGGATTAAACGTGGCCGCGCGGCCGATAAAATTATTTTGTGGATTTCCGTCTAGCAACGTGCCGACGCCGGGGTTCTTGCCTTTCAGGTCCGGATTGCCGATCACGACCAGCCCTTCATACTTGTCCGTCACATAAAGGAAACCGTACATCAAATGGATTTTCTGTTCTTCATTTTCCGGATTCTGGGAACGTAGAGGATCGACGCCAAGAGTTGTCGGCGTCGCCACGGCCGTCGCGAAGCGCGTCTTTACATACAGGCGCTGGCCGAGCGGAGACACGGGCGCGGTGACCATGCGCTCGGAGAAACCCTTGTTGTCGATGTTGGCAACGTCGAAGACACGAAAGCCGCCTGGGCCAAGCGCCGCGTACGCGTATTCGCCGCGAAGTTGGACGTCGAGAACATTTCCCGGATGGTGGTACGCCGTCGTGAGCTCGCGCTTGCGTTCGACATGTTTGCGGAAATCGTCGGGATAGGCCATGCGCTGGAGATCGCTACCGATGACGGCCTCCGGCTCATCGTGCTCCGCGGTCACAACGGCCTCGAATCCTTTGTTTCCCGTGGCGACGTACACGTAGCGCCCCATGAAGTTGACGAAGTTCGTGCCCTGCAACAGCAACATCGACATCCAGGCGTTATTGTCGCGCGCCGCTGAGACGTGACAGTCGGTGCACATCTTCGTCTCGCGCGCTCGCACGGTGTGCGGCACGAACGTCGAAAACGCCTGCCCGCTGAAACCCTCGGCCGAAACGGTCTGCTGCGTGTTGTAAAGCCATTCGCGATTGGCGCTCTGCGAACTCACCAGAATCGCGCAGGAGGATCGCGCGGGCGCGATACGGTGCCCGGTGACCGTGCCGTCCACGGCAAGCATGTAGCCGTCATCGCGGAGGACCTGGAAGTTGTACGAGGTCCAGTTGCGCGTCGTGAGCCCTTCGTTGTGCAGCATAGGGAGCTTCTGATTGGCAGTCATCGAGAGGTGGCAGCCAAAGCAGTTCGGCGCCCAGGACGTGTGGCATGCGTAGCAGGTCATGCGGCTGTTGGCGTGCGCGAGTTGGGACTCATCTTTCGGCACGTCGCCCCACGTGGCGCCGTCGGTGCGCAATGTTTTCGCGACATGCGACTTCTCGTTGTAGTGCGGATTGCCCGGCGTAATCGAGTCAACCGTTTGCACCACTTCCCACTCCAGGCGCGGGTCCATCATCGAGCGCTGGATGACCTTGCCGTCGCGCCATTCGAATCGCCGCTCGCGCGACGGTGTGCGCAACGCCTCGAGATGCGTGCCGCCCGCAGGAGCCGCCGGACCGGTGGTCACCAGCGTCGCGCGCTGCAAAATCGTGCCGTGGCAGTCGACGCAATCAAGCTCAATGGCAGCACGCGGCTCGCCGTAGAGTTTGCCTGCGCCATGACTGTCCTGCTCGAAGTGACAGTCCACGCACTGCATTCCCTTTTGCAAGTGGATGTCCTCGAGGTGCACTGCTTTATCGAATTTCTTCGGGTCCTCGGGCGGAACCGTGTTTCCCTTTTCATCGAGCAGGTGGCCCTGCCGGTCGCGCGCGAACACCGCGCGGAAAAGCCAGCCGTGGCTGTGGAAGTCGGCGAACTGCGTCGTCTTCAATTTCTGATTGAACTCCGCGCTGCCGGTCTCGGCGACGAACTTCAAGTCCGACCACAGTCCGCGCACGGCCGCGCCTTCGGGATTGCGCTGCGAAACTTGAATTTTTTCTTCCTCGGTGGGGTTGCGCTGCTGTTTCGGGTACATCGCGTCGCCGTCGGATTCATTGTCCCACCAGGTGTAGCCAAAATAAGTGGCCACCATATTCGTGCCCGGATGGATGTGGCACACCATGCACTGGCTCGACGGGATCGAGCGCGTGAACTCGTGGCGAATCGGATGTCCCGGCTCGTTACGCGGAATCGTTGGATCCTTCGAAGCGCTGAAGCTGCGGTTGCCAAACGGAGCGTACTGCGCGGAATGTTCTGCCGAACGATCGTTTGCGTAGACCACATGGCACGCCGTGCATCCGCTCGCGCGATAATCGCCGGGCTGATCGTTCGTTCCGGGCATCGAAAGCAGCGGATCAAGCAGGCGCGTCTTCTGCAACCCAAGAAATACGGGATCGGTGCGAAGCTGCGTGCCGAATCCGCGCGTGCCGAGCTTGTCGTCGGGTTTGCCCGCATCGTCTGCTCGCAGCGGCTCGCCGACCTCGCCCTTCGGTCCGCCGCCCCGTTCGAACACGCGCAGGACGTTGCCGGGCTGCGAAATTTCCCAGCGTTCGAGCGGAGTGATCTCCGGCAACACGCCCTTCTTCCGCTTTTCTTCCGGAGTCGGCGGCGGAATCGTTCGAACGGTTTGCGGGGTGCCGTCACGCGCGTAGCTTTCGCCGAACCGCGTATCCTTGCGGGGATATCCGCCGTTGTTGTAGAGCGCCGTGCCCCAGAGCATGCCGCCAGTCGTCATCATGCTCGTCGAAACGTTGCGCACTTCCGAAGTGTGACAGCCTTCACTGCCGCACGTCTCAGCCGCAATTCGCAAATCACCCGGATTGACGAATCGGATGTACTCGGGGCTTTCCTTCAGCCATTGCGTGTACGCGCGCTGGGAGTTCGCCGAACGGTTCGCCATCTCCGGATCACGAGGCTGCGGGTGGGCTTGCCGCTTCACTTGATCGTATTCGGGGGAACTGTTCGCCACATCTGCCGCAATACGGACGCCGGCGTTTCCTCCGTGGCAATCCGTGCAGCCCAGGCGCACCGTGCCGGTCACGTGCATAGTCGGCTCGTCAGTTTGCGTGTGGCAGGAGATGCACCCGGCGCTCTTGCCGTTGGCTTCGGGTTGCTTCTGCCCCGTCAGCCCCGGGCCGGCATTCTCATCCGCTGCTCGCAATGTCACTACAGGCATTCGCGCGGCCAGGCTGACAAGAAACAGGCTGGCCGCCAGCGCGCCCAAGGGAAACGCCTGCGCCAGCCGATCGGGCACAAGATAATTTTTCACCCAGCGTTTCATCCAACCCTCGACCTTGCATGCAGGATCGCGTTCGCTTGCATTGTCCTTCAAAACTGGAACCGCACGTTTGCGAAAAGCGAGAACTGTGTCTTACCGGAGTAAATGTCGCGGAATCCCTGCCCCGGTGAGAGCGCCGAAGCGCCACCGGTAATCACAATATTTTCAGAAAGGGGAGGCCGGTACTGGAATCCCAGGCTGTAATCGACGCCAATCGTGTTGTGGATGGGCGATTCGAAAAGCAAAAGCTCAATGGGCGCCGTCCGCTCGAATCTCAAGTAATTCACGTTCACCAGACTCTTCAGCTTCGGCGTCAGATCGAATTCCGCACCCGCGTTCAGTATAACAATTCCGGGATTCACGAAGTTCGCCTGGCCTTCTTCCTTGCTGGTGCGCATGCTAGGCAGCAGACTGTTGGGAGAGGTGAGCGCGACTCCTGTGCCCGTGAGGCGAATGCCTTCATGGTTCCAGAAACTGAAAATTCCTCCTGCAAACGCAGGGTCGTCCACAATGGAGTCAAATCCGGTCGCGCGCGAGTCGCGCGGGTTTCCGTCTCCTGAAGCGAAAAACGCCGAAACTTTATACCGGGACCAGTCCTTGTCGAGTGACACTTCCGCGGCAGCCATCTGCGCATGGATGGTGACCGAGCGCCCCGCGATGGGGTTCAGGTCATCGGTCCCCAAGGCCTCATAGAGCGCATGATTCAGATTGATGCGCCCGAAATGCCCGTTGCCAGTCCATCCGAGATACGCTGCACGAATGCGATGCGGCTGGAAAACACCGACTGGCGCGGGCCGCACCAGAAATCCGTTGTCGTCGTAATGAACGCTGGCGTCGTCCTTGTTGTAGTGAATACTGAACTGCGCTGTGTAGCCGGGCTTGAAGAAATCCTGCACATACAAATTCGCGACGATCACTTGCTGGTGTCGCGGCTCGAAGGTGTTGAGTCCGCTGTTTGTGTTTTTTTCGAGCAGGTTGAAATACGCGACGTTATATTCCCAGCGGTCCGAGTGCAGATTTCCAAACAGCCGCACGCCCGGCTGTTCATCGACGAAAAGAAATCCGCGGAAATCACTGGAAAAACCCTGAATTCCTGCGCGCACGGACAGAAAATCGTAGTTCGGACTCAAATCGCGGATCTTGTACTCCACAAACGCTTCCTGAAGTCCGGCGTGGGATTCCAGGCGCGTCGTGCCGTCGCGCACGTCAACGTTCACGATTCCGAGTTCGCGCGCCGCCAAGTAGTTCGCATTGACGGCCGGCGTCACGCGAATTCGCCAATCGACAGGCCGGAACGACGTATCGCCGTGAAAAAGATCGAACGAAAACCGGAATGTTTCGCTCAGTGCAAACTGTTCGCCTTTACCGAAAAAATCGCTGCTGCCGGGCCGCGACGAGCTGACGTTGCTCGTCACCGGCACGCGGCGCTCGTCCGCGAGCGTGTCGGCGGTCGCCGTGATATTCAGGAACGTCTGCTGGCCGAAAATGGGTTCGTCGCCCTTCAGCCGGCTGCGATTGAACGGGTCCCACCAGTGACTCTGGCGGACGTACGGGTATTCACCGCTCCGGCCGTAGCGATTCCACTCCGGCATCGCGACGTTCCAGCGGTCCGGCATCGCGAGGAATACGTCCTGCGCCGGCGGAAGCAGTTCCGGTGCGACGAGTTCCTGTCCCGGTTCGGCGTCGGGCCGGCGGCGCAACTCGCGATAGGATGCGACGGCCGTGTTCGATTCGATTGCGGGAATGGGCGGTCCCAGCTCAGGCAAACGTGGCAGGCGCGGCGCGGGCGTTGCCGCGAGCCTCGAAAGAGTGAGTGTCAATTCGATGGTCACGACGTCGCCTGCATTCAGGCGCACGTCCTCGTGCGTCAGGTTATCGAAACCGTCGCTCTGTACGAGCAACGAATACGGTCCCGGCGTCAGGTCCATCAGCCGGAACACTCCGTCGGCGTCCGCGGAGATCGTGCGAGCCGCGCCCGTGGCGCGGTTGGTGAGAGTGACCGTCGCGCCGACGATGGCACGCGTGGATGCGTCTCGGATAATTCCTTGTATCGCCGCTGTTTTCCGCGACGTCTGGCGCGGAAGTCTTTGCTCGTCTTGCGGTGGGAAAGCGGGCGCTGATGTTACGGAGCCCTGATTCAGAATTCTCGTGGACGATCGTACATAAAGAGGGCCTGGTGCGGGACGCGCATGCAGACGCCGCGCCGCCGTTCGCGGATGCGAGTGCCGCGCTGGCGCGTGCCGCTGCGATCCCAATACCGGCAAGGCGCCCCCCGCCAGAGCGCACGCCAGCAAGAGACCCACACATATTCTTCGGATTGGTTCGGATGCGCGTTGCATCCAGCTTATCTCGGCTCTCCTGCTTGCAATCGGAATCACATTGGTCGCGAGCCCGTGCTCTGAATCCGCAGTTTTGCCGACAAAGTCTGCAGTTTCCGAGATGATTTGTGGGTCGGACCTTCAGGTCCGACAATACGGATATGCAACGCCAAGGGCTTTTAACCCCTGAAACTTCAGGGGCTAAAGCCCCGCGTCACCAGCGATGTCATGTCGGAGCTAAAGCTCCAACCCACAAACCCAGCGAGTCATTTGCTGCAGGACTTCCGACTCGGCCACTAGCTAACACCAACCCCTCGAACCCAGCAAGAGATTTCGGCCCAGGATGCGGCGTTGTGGGAACGCGTACCGGACTCGCGAATTGGACACGGCATGTTGATGAGATGGCCTCCTGTGCCTTGAGTGTCGCGTGTTGATGTGATACCAAAGCGGTGACCTCTCATGGGCCAACTTACCAACGAAAACACGCAATGCAGAGTTCTCCGAGGGATATTCTTCGCATTCCTGATCGCGCTGGCTGCGTGCATAGCGGGCTGCGGCGGCGTAGTCACGAGTGTGACCTCCTCACCTTCTCCGCCGGCCGTATCGAGTCTCACCGCGGCCAACGTCACGTCGCTCGTCCAAGCGGCCGCGCAAGCCGCCGATCCCAACACGATGGTAATCGCCGTCGTGGACCGCGCCGGGCGCATCCTCGGCGTGTATCGCAAGCCTGCCGCCCCGACGCTCGCGTCCGGAAACTTCGGCGCGCAGGTGGACGCCAACGAACTTGCGGTATCGCTCGCGCGCCCGGCCGCATTTTTCAGCAACGATCAGGCGCCGCTTTCTTCCCGCACCGTGCGCTTCATCGGCGGAATTCATTTTCCGCCGGGAGTTTCGGGCGCACCCAACGCCGCGCTTTACGGAATCGAGAACACGAACCGGGGATGCACGCTCTCCACAAATTTTATTGCCGGGCAGGCCGTGCCGCCCGCGCGCTCGATCAGCGGCGCAACCACGAGCCTCGGCATCACGACGGGCAAAGCGGACATGAACGATAGCGATTCGAGCGCGGTCAATCCGGGAGGCGTGCCATTGTTCCGGAACGGCAGCGTCGTCGGCGGCATCGGCGTCGCGGGAGTTGCGGGCGATGTCGCGGAGTTCGCGGCATACACGGCCGCGACTTCACCCGGATTCGGACCGGCGCCCGCCGCGCCGGGTGTTGTCATTATTGACGGAGTGGCATTGCCATTCGTGAGTCAGACCACGCGCCCGGCAAGCGTTGGCGCGGGCAGCTTCACGGGAAGCTTTATCTTCGGCCCTTCGGCGAGTCCCGGACCACCGCCCGAAGGCATGCTTGTGGCACCAGCGGCGCGGCCGCTTGGCGGGCTCTCCACGTCCGACGTCACGCAAATTATCAACAATGCTATCGCGACGGCGAACCTGACGCGCGCCGTAATTCGTCTGCCGATCGGCTCGCGGGCGCGCATGGCGATTGCCGTTGCCGATCTCGACGGCACGATTATCGGCCTCTACCGCATGGCGGATGGAACCGTGTTCAGTATCGACGTGGCCGCATCCAAAGCGCGCAACATGGTGTACTTCAACAGCGGCGCGCGGACGGCCGCCGACCTGACCGATGTCCCGCTGGGCACAGCCGCCACCAACCGCACCATTGGTTTCGGCGCCCAGCCGCTCTATCCGCCGGGAATTGACGGCAGCGCCGCCGGCCCATTTTTCAGTCTCTACCAACAAGATGTAGCGAATCCGTGCACGCAGGGATTCGAGGCAGCGGGGCCGAATCAGAGCGGAATCGTGTTTTTTCCTGGTTCGGTGCCGCTCTATCGCAATGGGACGCTGGTTGGCGGACTTGGCGTTAGCGGCGACGGTGTTGAGCAGGATGATTACGTGGCCGCTGGCGGTGCGGCAGGCTTCGAAGCGCCGGCGGCGATTCGCGCCGATCAGGTACCCGTGCGTGGCGTCCGGTTGCCCTACTTGAAATTCCCGCAGAATCCGACGAATTGACCTCGACACATACTGCGTGTCCCGGGATTTGGGTTCAGGTGGAAAACAAATTCGAGACGATTTTGTAACGCCGCTCTTCAGGGCGGCATCTTGAATTCAAGCACATGCCCGTCCCGCATGCAGGACGGGCGCTACGGGACGCGACCCTGGATTGCAGCAAAGACTCTCTATCCCTCGCGGAGTTTGTGTCCCGCGAGATTGCCGAGGCCATCGTACGCGGCGTATTTGTACATCTCGGAGAGCGTGGGATAGTTGAAGACAAGCTCGATGAATGTATCGATCGTGCCGCCTGCTTCGAGCACGGCCATGCCGAGGTGGATCAATTCGGTCGCACTTTCGCCAAGGATTTGGACGCCGAGCAATTGTTTATTGTCACGCCGGAAAATCAGCTTCAGCATTCCCGAGAAGTCCCCGATGATCTGGCCGCGCGCATTGTTCGCGTATTTCGCGCGTCCGACTTCATATTCGATTTTCTTTTCGCGGCAGGATTCCTCGGTTTCGCCTACGGCGGAAATCTCGGGAATCGTATAGATGCCCATCGGAAGCTGTGAAGCGAGACGCTGTTTGTAGGGAAATCCGAACGCGTGACACATCGCGACGCGTCCCTGCTCCATCGAGGTCGAGGCCAGAGCGGGAAACCCGATGACGTCCCCGGCGGCGTAAATGTGACGCACGCCGGTCTGGTAGTGATCATTCACATCAATGTTGCCGCGCTGATTGATTCCGAGGCCGGCCTTCTCAAGAGCCAGGCCTTCCACCGCGCCACGCCGCCCGGCGGCGAACAGCGCCGTCTCACTCTCTACGCTCTTGCCCGAAGCAAAGGTCATGCGAATTCCGGCGGCGGTGCGTTCGGTGAGCTTGGGCCGCTCCTGGAAAAAGAATTTAAGGCCCAGACTCGCGAGGCGCTCCCGCAACCGCTCTGAAATTTCCGCATCCAGGAACGGCAGAAGACGATCGCGTCCGTCCACCAGCGTGACCTCGACGCCCATCGCGGTAAAGATGGAGGCGTATTCACAGCCGATCACGCCGCCGCCCACGACGATCATGCTCTTGGGTATGCGCTCCATCGCCAGAATGGAATCCGAATCGAAGACGAATTTGTCGTCGAACGGAATTTCCGGCGGCCGATGCGGCCTTGAGCCGGTCGCGATCAGAATTACATCGCCGCGCAGGTAGTGCGGTGCACCGTACTGGTCGATGGCGTTCACGGTGTGTGCATCTTCAAACCGGGCCGTGCCGGAGATCAATCCAATCTTGTGCGCCGCGAGATTGGTGGCAATTTTCGCGCGTTCGGCAGAGACCACCGCGTCCTTGCGGTGCATGAAGCCTGCGACCGTCAGTCCTTCGCGCAAGGAATAATCAATGCCGTAGAGTCCGCGCTGCCGCAGCCCGGAAAAATAGAGCGCCGATTCGCGCAGCGTCTTGCTCGGCACCGTGCCTGTGTTGATGCCTGCACCGCCCAGCTCCGCGCGGCGCTCGATCAGTGCGACGCGCTTTCCGAAGTAAGCGGCCTGGGCGGCGCCCTTTTCACCCGCAGGGCCCGAGCCAATCACAATCAGGTCAAATGATTCCATATCGAACGCTCCTTGGGTCCGCGAGATCTATGCGCCTGATTGTAGTGGAAGCGACATTTTCGATGACAGGTTTATGTGCCGCGTGTGCTGAAAGTTTTCTGTGCCTGCTGCGCGCGCAACCATGGCGGTTGCGGCTTCACCCGGTTGGCATCGCCGCCTCCGCTCGTGGCCGGGCAATCGTTCCATTGACAACCCCCTCGCGGCTCACACATTCTAGGCAACGGCTCAAGGCGCATAATTTTGTTTGAACGCTGCCTCGGGC
This sequence comes from Terriglobia bacterium, assembly GCA_041488495.1. Classification (GTDB taxonomy): domain Bacteria; phylum Acidobacteriota; class Terriglobia; order Acidiferrales; family UBA7541; genus Palsa-360. Next base: position 6,716 of record JBGPPL010000008.1, on the reverse strand, counting down.
GTGATTCTCATTGCGGAGTCTGCCGAAATGTCATTGCCCAGCGAAAAAAGTCTTTCCGCACTGCTCGACGAGCGCCGCACATTCCCTCCATCCGATGAATTCCGGCGTCGCGCCAACTGGAACGATCCCGCGGTTTACGATCGCGCAGCCAGGGACCCGGAAGGCTTCTGGGCGGAAGAGGCGAAGCACTTGGACTGGTTCGCGCCGTGGCACACGGTGCTGGAGTGGAATGCGCCCTGGGCCAAGTGGTTCGTAGGCGCGAAGCTGAACGTCACCTACAACTGTGTGGACCGGCACGCGCACTCCGCGCGGCGGAACAAAGCCGCCATCATCTGGGAAGGCGAGCCGGGCGATTCCCGCGTGCTGACGTTCGGCATGCTCGAGCGCGAAGTAAATCGTTTCGCCAACGCACTGAAATCGCTCGGCGTCGCGAAGGGCGACCGCGTGGTGATCTACATGGGCATGGTTCCCGAGCTGGCAATTGCCATGCTGGCCTGCGCGAAGATCGGCGCGGCGCATTCGGTCGTGTTCGGCGGATTTTCGGCGGAGGCGCTGCGCGAACGCATCAACGACGCGAAGGCGAAAGTGGTCATTACGGCGGACGGCGCGTGGCGGCGCGGAGGGGTGGTGCCGCTCAAGGCCAGCGTGGATGACGCGCTGACCGGGACGCCAACCATCGAAAAGGTGGTCGTCTTCGAACGCGCCGGCAAAGCGGCGCAGATTTCGATGAAGCCCGGCCGCGACGTCTGGTGGCACGAACTCGTCGCCAATGCTTCGGATCAATGCGCCGCCGAGCCGATGGACGCCGAAGACATGCTGTTTATCCTCTACACCAGCGGCACGACAGGAAAGCCAAAGGGCGTTGTGCATACGACCGCCGGTTATCTCGTCGGCGCGAGCACGACGCATCGCTACGTCTTCGACATCAAGGAAGACGACGTCTACTGGTGTACCGCCGATATCGGCTGGGTCACGGGCCATTCCTACATCGTGTATGGTCCGCTTGCCAACGGCACAACGACAGTGATGTACGAAGGCACACCCGATTTTCCAAACCGCGGACGCTTCTGGGCGATTATCGATAAGTACGGCGCGAACATTCTTTACACCGCGCCCACCGCGATTCGCACGTTCATGCGCTGGGGCAAGGAATGGCCGGCGAAGTATAAACTTTCGTCGCTGCGGCTGATCGGAACGGTCGGCGAGCCGATCAACCCCGAGGCATGGATGTGGTATCACGAAACGATCGGCCACGGGCGCTGCCCTATTGTCGACACCTGGTGGCAAACCGAAACCGGCAGCATCCTGATCTCTCCACTGCCCGGCATTACGGCCACGAAGCCCGGCTCGGCCACGCGCCCGCTCCCCGGCATCGTCGCCGAAGTGGTGGACGCCGGTGGCGAACCGGTTGGCCCCGGCGGTGGCGGCTACTTAGTGTTGAGCAAACCGTGGCCCTCGATGCTGCGCACCATTTATGGCGATCCCGAACGCTACGTGCAGAATTACTGGTCGCGCTATCCCGGAAAATATTTCACCGGGGACGGCTGCAAAGTGGATGCCGACGGCTATTTCTGGCTGCTTGGCCGCGTGGATGACGTCATGAACGTCGCCGGGCACCGCATTTCGACGTATGAAGTGGAGAGCGCGCTGGTGGACCACTCTTCCGTGGCCGAAGCCGCGGTCATCGGCAAGACGCACGAGATCAAGGGCCAGGGAATTTCCGCATTCGTCACGCTGAAGGAAGGCATCCAGGCCAGCGACAAACTGAAAGAAGAATTGAAGAATCACGTCTCCACAAAAATCGGCTCGATCGCAAAGCCGGACGATATTTTCTTCACCTCCGAGCTGCCCAAGACGCGCAGCGCAAAAATCATGCGCCGCCTGCTGCGCGATATCGCCGAAGGCCGCATCCTGGGCGACACCACAACGCTCGCCGACCCCGCGGTCGTCGCCAAGCTCAAGGAGCAGTACAAGGATGAGGGATAACGCTGCATCTCTAGCGTTGCTGGTCCATGCTTAATAGCGTGGTTGACGCCTAAACCCGCACAACCTAAGATGGAATCATGCTTTCCGATGCCCAGCCCCCACCGGACCTGTCTGCGGGCGACGCTCCCGCAGACCAACTTGGCCGGCCGCTGCGCAGCCTGCGCGTTTCGGTGACCGACCGGTGCAACCTGCGCTGCAACTATTGCATGCCGCAAGAGGAATACGTCTGGCTGCCGCGGGAAGAATTGCTTACATTTGAGGAAATCGCGCGGCTGGTGGATGTGTTCACATCGCTCGGCGTCGAGGACGTGCGCCTGACGGGGGGCGAGCCGCTGCTGCGCCGCGATCTGGCCCGGCTTGTTCAATTGCTCGCCGCCAATCCACGCATTCGCGATCTCGCGCTCACGACCAACGGCGTCCTGTTTACCGAGCACGCCGAAGAGCTGCGCGCGGCGGGGCTGCACCGCGTTACGTTAAGCTTGGACACGCTGCGCCCGGAGCGTTTCCTAGCGCTCACGGGCCGCGACACGCACGCGCAGGTGCTGGCAGGCATTGCAGCCGCGCGCCGCGCGGGTTTTGCGAAGATCAAGATCGATACGGTCGTGCTGCGCGGCGCCAATGACGACGAGCTTTCCGATCTGATCGAATTTGGCCGTCAGGCCAGCGCCGAGGTGCGCTTTATCGAATACATGGACGTGGGCGGCGCAACGGAATGGTCGCTCGACAAAGTTTTCAGTCGTGCGGAAATGCTCGAGCGGCTCGGCAAGCGTTACGGCGCGATCACGCCGCTCGCCGAAAATTCCTCCGCGCCCGCCGAGCGTTTCAGGCTTCCCGACGGGACCGTCTTCGGCATCATCGCTTCAACCACGACGCCCTTCTGCCGGCGCTGCGACCGCAGCCGCCTGACGGCCGACGGCCTCTGGTATCTCTGCCTCTACGCGCAGTCGGGCGTCGACCTGCGCCAGACCTTGCGCGCAGGAGCCTCGCCCGAGGATCTCGCCGCACGCATCGCGTCAGTTTGGCGAGGACGCAACGACCGCGGCGCCGAGTTGCGAGCAGCCACGGGTCATCGCGGCGTGTTCGTCGGCATCGACCAGCTTCGCCAGGATCCGCATCTCGAAATGCACACACGCGGGGGATAGACCCGCCCGGCGCTTTCGGCGATGACAGCTTCGGACTACCCGCTTTTCGCACTGCATCCTTCGCACAGCGCCGCTCGTACAGCACGAGGATCCCTCGGTCCTGCGATGTCCGTCATGCTCTCGAGGCGCATCTTAGCGCAGGGTTAAGAGAGAAGCTGGATGACACGTTTGGGAGTTCCTTTCTTTGGTGGGCCGAACCACAGCGTAACTGTCGCGCCGCGCATGAAAGAGGATGCTGCCAGCACGGAGTTAATCACACGAAACAGAACCTCAGCATCCGAGCCGTACATATAGAAAAATCTGTCACTTCCGTCCTCTTGGTGTTCAACTGGCCTTCACGGATGGCGATGGTCTTGTACTTGCTAAAATCGGCGGCCTGGTCGAATTCGACTGTGACTTTCTGCGCAAACGCGCCATGAGCGGCAAGCAAGCTCAGGATGAGCACTGTCATCACTCGCAACTTCAGGCTTTGAGAAGTTCTCGTTTGTTTAGTCGGTTGAGGGCTCCGGGCACGTGTCACCTCCCGCGTAGCTGTGGGTAGTTTGCCAAGACTGCGCGATGTACCGCACAAGATCGTACGCCAAGTGACAGTCGCAGACCGGAAAGAGGACATGCGACGTCAAATACCCAGGGCTCGCCTTCACTTGGGACTGATGCATGTCTTCAGATTTACCCTCCGCTAGACAACACCGCGCAAACGTGCCAAAATGCCGATCTTTATATAATCTTAATGCCTCATGTCATCGACACCCACGGGCCCAAGCTCTGAACCTTCGCGAATTGTAACGATTCCGCGCGTCATTGTGGCCACTACGGCCATGCTGACGTTCATTTCCTTCTGGCGCGCTGCTGCCATCGTCTTAAATGACCTGGCTTCATCGGCCTACTACGCCGGCGGCGAGTCGGAAAGCTTCATCGGCAAGTCGGCGCCGTGGTTCATTCTCGGCGTCATGTTGTTTTCGTACTGCGTCCGCGCCGTCTATGTCGAAAGCTGCAGCATGTTTGTGCGCGGGGGAGTGTATCGCGTCGTCAAAGAGGCGCTGGGCGGGACGCTCGCAAAATTTTCTGTTTCGGCGTTGATGTTCGATTACGTCCTGACCGGCCCGATCAGCGGCGTTTCAGCCGGACAGTACCTGGCCGGGCTTCTGAATGAGTTGTTCGCCTACTTCAACGTGAACGTTGTCCTCTCTGAGAACGCCACGGCCGCGTTTTTTGCGGTCATTGTGACACTCTATTTCTGGTGGGAGAACATTAAGGGCATTCCCGAGTCTAGCAATAAGGCGCTGCGCATCATGCAGGTCACAACGGTGATGGTTGCGCTCCTGATCGCCTGGTGTACCTATACGATCTGGGTCCGCGGTGCGCATCTCCCGCCGTTTCCATGGCCTTCCAATATTCAATTGGATAAGAGATCCCTCGGATGGCTCTCCGGCAGCCAGATCGTGAAAATGATTCCGATGATCGCGGTCTTCGTTGGCATCGGACACTCCGTCCTGGCCATGAGCGGCGAGGAGTCCCTCGCGCAGGTCTATCGCGAGATGGAGGCTCCCAAGCTGCCGAATTTGAGAAAGGCCGGCTTGGTGATTTTCGTCTACAGCCTGCTATTTACCTCGCTCGTATCTTTTTTCGCCGTGATGATCATCCCGGACGCCACGCGAGGCAAGTATCTGGAGAACCTGATCGGCGGCCTGTCCATGAATCTGGTGGGGCCGTTCACCTTGCGACTGGCATTTCACGCTTTCGTCGTGGTGGTGGGCACGCTGATCCTGGCAGGCGCAGTCAATACGGCGATCGTGGGCTCGAACGGCGTGCTCAATCGCGTGTCCGAGGATGGTGTGCTGTCCGACTGGTTCCGGCAGCCGCACCGCAAGTTCGGCACGTCACATCGCATCATTAACATGGTCGTCGCCTTCCAGATTCTGACGATTTTCGCCAGTCAGGGCGACGTCACATTTCTCGCGAACCTTTATGCCTTCGGCGTGATCTGGAGTTTCACAATGCAGGGCGTCGCGGTTCTCGTGATCCGGTACACGCATCCTGGCGATCGGGAATACCGCGTGCCTCTGAATTTCCGGCTATTCGGCAAGCAGATTCCGTTGGGCCTTGGGCTGATCACGCTCACGTTGTTCTTGATTGCCATCGTGAACCTGTTTACCAAGCCCAGTGCAACCGTTGCGGGTCTTGTTTTTTCATTTGTAATGTTCGGCGTGTTTTCGGTTTCTGAGCGCGTCACGCACCGGAATCGCGGCAGCGCGCACGTGGAAATGGACCAATTCAACGTGACCGCGCAGGAGGAGCTCTCACCGCAGAGCGTCGGCGTGCGCCCGGGCAACATTTTAGTTCCAGTGAGCAATTATCACGCGCTCTATCACCTGCAGGCGGTTCTGGATCGCGTCAAGCCCGAGCGCCGCGATGTCGTTGCGCTCCACATCCGTCTTCTTCGGCGGTCCGCCTCCGGCTCCAGTGAGCTCGAAGCCGAGCAACTCTTTGGCAGCATTGAGCAATATTTGTTCACGCAGGCTCTGTCACTCGCTGAAAAGCGCGGGAAAACCATTCGTCTGGCTGTCGTCTCGGCGAATGACATGTGGACCGGCATTCTGAATGCCGCGGTGAAGCTCCAGTCCAATACCATTGTGCTGGGGCGGTCTGCGAAGCTGACTGTAGCTGAACAGGCTCGTGAGATCGGCCTCGCGTGGGAACAACTCCAGGACCCCCGGCCACAATTCAATCTCGAGATTTTTGCGCCAGGCGGTCAGCGGGAATTTTTCCTATTAGGACCCCATGCACCGGATCTGACTTCCAATGAAGTCCGGCTGATCCACCGCCTCTGGCTGCGCTTCAGCGATTTAGTTGCCCCTGACGAGCTTCATCATCACGACGTGGTTCACTTCGCGCTCGATGAAGTCTTGCACGAACTGCAGGAAGGCAAGGAAGCAGATGTGGTCGCCCGCCTGAAGCTCCACGTCGAACAGAACAAGGCCGGAGGCCCTAAATCATCATAACGTTTGCCGGGATCACGCCGGACGCCTGCTATTTCGAAGAGAAAGAAGCCGCTTTGCTTCCCTCAGCTCTTCAAAAAATGTTCACGGTTTTTCAGGCGCAGAATGAAAGGGATCTGCTTGCGGGGTTTCAGGGGCTGACTCGGGACTCGGAATGTCCAAGTTGACTACAATCGGCTCTTGTCCGCTTCGTACGATGACTGCTTCTACAGGTTCATCCCGCTTCGCGTTGAGCTCTTGGTGCGGCACAAACGGCGGTACGTAGATGAAGTCTCCGGGGCCGGCCTCGTCAACGAATTCCAAACGGTCTCCCCAGCGAAAGCGCGCACGCCCCCGAACGATGTAAATCACCGTTTCCAATTCTCCGTGGTGGTGCGGGCCCGTCTTGGCGTCGGGCCTCCCTGCTAATCCCCATCTCCCACACACTCATCTGGTCTAGTTTTCCTCCGGCGGGTGGCCCAGCCTTTGGTTTCTTCCTGTTGGCGCTTCACGGACGGATAATACCATTGCTAGAGGCCGACATGGAGTTGTGATACGGGTTTTGGGGTGCCCCGTCCTTGACGCTTTTCAAGGGCGGGTCCTTGGTTAG
>JBGPPL010000007.1:0-143918 GCA_041488495.1 Terriglobia bacterium | reverse complement strand
GTGCCTCCGCCGATGTCCACGACCATGTTGCCCGAAGGCTCCTCGATGGGCAGTCCTGCGCCGATCGCGGCGGCCATCGCTTGCTCGACCAGGTAGACCTCACTGGCGCGAGCGCGATAGGCGGAGTCCTGCACCGCCCGTTTTTCCACGGGCGTGATTTCGCTGGGCACGCCGATGACGATGCGCGGGTGCACGAGCACCCGCCGGTTGTGCGCCTTCTGGATGAAGTAGGTGAGCATCTTTTCGGTCACCTTGAAATCGGCAATCACGCCATCCTTCATCGGCTTGATGGCCACGACGTTGCCCGGCGTGCGCCCGAGCATTTCCTTGGCTTCCTTCCCGACCGCCACGACCTCACCGCTGTTCTTGTTGATGGCCACAATCGAGGGCTCGTTCACGACGATGCCCTTGCCCTTTGCATAGACCAGCGTGTTGGCCGTGCCCAGGTCAATTGCCAGGTCGGAAGAGAACAGACTGAAGACCGAGCGAAGGTTGTATCCGTTCTTGTTCATATTTCCCTCAGTTCCGGGCTGCTCCTGCGGCTTGCGGATGCCGCGCATCGGAGCACGCTGGCCGGCTGGCCCGCCTGTGTGTATCGTGCCGGCTGCCCGGCTACGGAATTACAATTTCCACGCGCTTGATGGCTGTGCCGCCACGGCGATTCTGTCCGGTGATGGCAATCGTATGGCTGCCGCGCGCCAATGGTTGCGTAAAATACTTGAACGTGCCGTCGGGATGTATATTCGCCACCGACTCACCGTTGATGATCAGCGCCGCACCGGACTCGGTGCGCCCGCTGACCTCCACTACGTTACCATGCAACTCGGTGCCGCCGATTTCCAGCACCATCTCCTGGCCTTTGCCTTGTGTCGCGAGCGTAAACTTGAACGTATCGCTCGCCGCGCTGACGTGTTTTTGCGCATCGGTAGCCATCACATCCCAGAAATAATCGCCCGGATCGAGGCCGGCAATATCGGCCGAAGTTCCAGCCAGCTTCCGGTCCTCTACGATGCGCGAGAACATGGATGTCGTGCTGATGCGAATCTCGTAGCTGACCGCCCCCGGCACCGGCTTCCACTCAAAATGCACCGGGGTGCGTTTCGGGTCCGGGACGATCAATGGTTGCAGGTTCAGAGGCTCCGTCAGGTCCGGCGGGGCAAGGACACTCGTCTTGATAACCGATCCACCGGCCGGCGGCACGATCACGCGTTCCCATCGCCCGATTTCGACGTGCTGGCGGCCATCCGTTGTCGCCAATTCCGCCGAACCAGCGGACACGGTGATTTCCGCTTCGCTGGTTTGCGGATCGCTGCGCACGGCGGCGCGGCTGTTCTGCTTGACAGACGCCACGGCATTCGAAAATGAAACCTCGGCTTTGGATTTAGGAGAATCCCATGTGCCGGTGGCCAGATCCACGGCTCCAGAGCTGATGTGCATTGCGACGCGTGTTTCGCTGTCACGCCCGACGGAGTTCTCTTCCACGGTCACCAGGGTATCGGCTTGCACTGTGTACGTCGTGCCGTCTGTGAAGGTGACGCGCGCCGCGCCATCCCCGCCGGTTTGAATCAAGTCGCCTTTATCGAGCGCCATACGATAGTCAGCCGTCACCCATTGAACCGAGTTTACTTTCTTGACTTGCACCTTGCCGTCCAGATTCACAAACTTTGCCTGCTTCAGAGTCAGTTCAGCGCTCGCGATCGTGCCGCCGCCCAGTGCCCGGGAAACTTTGGCGATCGCGCCGCTGTAGGATTCCGGGTAAATCAAGTACAGCGTGGCCATGATGACCGCAAAAACCAGCAGTATATAGATTACCACGGTGCGGTAGGTAACAGTTTTCCAGTAGACCTCGACGATTGAGATCTTTGGACGCTGCGCACCGGGTAGTCTCTGGTTCTGCATGGCGCAAATTGCTGATTTTCAGCCGATTTTAGAATTTAGCATAGCGGTCTGACCCCCGCATATAACGCAGGGCAATACAGTTTCCCGCAGCGCAATACGTAGATTCCGTTGTTGCGCGTCAGGGCCGTTCTCTAGGTTACACCGAGCGAATGCGTACGGGTCGAGCGCTCCGGCCGTGGAAATTGCGCTATGTCGGACCGCTGGCCCGGGCCGACCAGATATCCCAGGTCCGGATCAGCCATCTGTTCCTGCGACTCCGCCAGTTTGAATATGCCGTTTAGGATTCCGTCCCTTGTCCGTGTGGCGCCTGCAGCCGGAGCCTGATACTCGTGGACGATCTCACCGTGCTGAGCCAGCCAGCAGCCCGCAAAAATGGCCTCGCCTAATTGCATTTCGCATGTTTTCCATGAGCCTCTATTTATCTGAAGGCGTACGCGGATGCCGGCTTGGGGAGGCATGTCCGGCTCCTTCTCCATTTCAACTGGTACTGAAAGCCTCCTCCCTTGGCCAGTCCGGATAAAAAGGGAAACAAATGACACTCTTGCTGAATCTTGAAGAGATTGTCAAATGGTTATTCAGCAACTGGCAAAAGGTCGCGCAGTGTCCGACCTCGAACCTTGTTTAGGCGCGTGCGCAGTTGTACGACGTTTATTCCAGCTGATTCACAGACCAACGACAAATCGGCGCTGTTTTCGAACAGATACCGCTCGGCTTCGCGCTTTGCGCGCGAGGGCTCCGAGAGCCAATCCTGAATGGTCTTCCCAATCACCCTATAGAAGGGTCTCTGTTGTCAGCTCCTGCTTGGTAGCTAATGCCATTTCTCTGGTCATGTTAGGTGCCCTGGTTGTTTGCAGCGGCTGGGTGGCGGGAGTGCAGACTCCGAATTACAGTATTAAGAGTGCACTGGCAACTCCAAATGCCCGAATAGAGCTACATTTTCCGATGGCCTGTTAATGTACTGACAGCAGGTGGCTTAGTCGGTTGGGAAGATTCAATAAGGCCTGGTCTGTTTTCGTGGGGTGACCCGGTCAAGGCAATTGGGCGTGAATCGTCCCAATTGCACCCCTTCAGTGCCCATCCCTGATTTAGTTGGTGACACTTGCCTGGTCAGTAGACCACCATGGATCGGCAACGATTAGCTGAGGTGAGGCCCACCGACAACGCAGCCTCCCCAAGTCCTGGTGAAAAGGAACCACGCCATTAATTCCAAACAGTTGCTGATATGCCCGTTTCAAGTAACTTCGCGAACTGCTGTGCAACCACGGGCCGACTGAAATAGTATCCTTGTCCCTCATCGCAGCCCTGGGCCTGAAGAAATGTCAACTGCTCTAGTGTTTCCACACCCTCAGCGATGACCCTGTGCTTGAGACTTTTGCCCATGCTAATGACCGCGCCAACGACGATAGCATCATCTGAACTGGCAATGATTTCGTGCACGAACGACTGGTCGAGCTTCAGGGAGTCAATTGGAAATCGAGTCAGATAGCTTAAGCTGGAATACCCGGTGCCAAAGTCATCAATGGCCAGTCGCACGCCGATGGCTTTGAGTTGTTCCAGCGCGCAGGCAGTGGACTCAGCATGCCGCATGAGAACGGTTTCGGTTAATTCGAGCTCGAGATATCCGGGATCCAGGCAGGTATTCTTCAGGGCAACTTGAACGTCTTCGGGAAAGTGTTCGCTCCGAAATTCCAGAGACGAGATGTTGACTGCCACGGGGACGGCTAGTAGGCCCGCATCAAGCCATTCCCGCGTTTGCCTGCATGCCTCGCGTAGTACCCATTGGCCGATTGCTACGATCATGCCGGTGTCTTCGGCGATGGTCAGGAATTGCCCCGGAAGAAGCAGCCCACGCTCTGGATGTTGCCAGCGTATGAGAGCCTCGACACTTGTGATGGCTCCTGTCTTGAGATTTACCTTCGGCTGGTAATGCAACAACAACTCCTGGCGTTCAAGAGCATAGCGCAGCTGGCCTTCCAGGGATTGACGCTCGACGGCCTGGAGACTCATGTCTGGTCTAAAGAACTGATAATTGTCGCGCCCATATTGCTTGGCGTGATACATCGCCGTATCGGCATTCTTGATCAGCGTCTCCGCATCTTCACCGTTGTCGGGGTAAGTGCTTAAGCCAATGCTCACAGTAACGCGAAGACGGTGTTCGCCGAGGGTGTGCGCCTTCTTAAGTTCGGTGATGATCTTTGCGGCACTAATGGCTGCATCTGCTGCGTGTTTGACTTCTGGAAGCAGTATTACAAATTCATCGCCACCCTGGCGGCTTACCGTGTCAGATTTGCGGACACAGGCCGATAAGCATGCTGCTACGGATTGGAGGAGCTTGTCGCCAACGGAGTGACCGAGGGAGTCGTTGATGTGCTTGAAACCGTCCAAATCCAAGAACAGCACTGCGAGTTGATTGTGATTGCGACGGGCTAGCGAAATTGCCTGGGTTAGCCGGTCCCTCAGCATCAATCGGTTGGGCAAATCGGTGAGGATGTCATGTTGGGCCAAATGAGACATTTCGAGCACCATCGACCGGGCCATGCTCACGTCATGAAACACGATCACTGCCCCGGTGACCTGACCATCCCGGTCGTGAATAGGAGCGGCGGAGTCTTCGATTGCGGACTCATATCCGTCCCGTCGAACCAGGATACAGTTCGCGCTCAGTCCCACGGTCTTGTTTTCCTGAATTGCCAACTCCAGGGGATTTGGAGAGGGCTTATGCGTAGCGCCGTCAATGATTTGGAACACGTCATTGAGCGGATGACCCACTGCCTCCTTCCGGGACCATCCAGTCATGTGTTCCGCAACTACATTCAAGTAGGTCACGTTGCCCGAGATATCGGTGCTCAGTACGGCGTCGCCGATTGAGTTTAGTGTGACCTGGGCACGCTCCTTTTCTATGAATAATTCCTGTCGTGCAATTTCACGCTCAATGACGTTGCGTATAGCTCGTACAAACGCGTAGCTGTCTAGGTGGCCTTCTAAAAGGTAGTCTTGCGCTCCGTGTAACATGGCCTTTTTACAGATGTCTTCATCATCCACGCCGCCGAGAACAACCACTGAAGTGGTGGAAGTGACTGACAACAGCCTATCTAGTGTGTCGACACCACGGCTATCGGGCAAAAAGAGATTGAGAAAGATTGCCCATACTTCTTTATGGGCTAATCGTTCGAGGCCGCTGGAGAGCGTTCTGACCCATTCGAAATTCGATGGACCGTCACCTGCGGCAATCAAAGCTTCTTCAAAAGCCTTGGCGTGACAGGGGTTATCGTCGATAAGAAGTATATTGTTGTTCATATAGTCGATTGAGGGAGTCACTTTGACGTATATATTGCAGCTGGGGCGGAAGAGAGAGTGTTCACTATTGGACACTTTTAAGTATGTGCCCTATTGGTAAATGGCCGATTGAAAGATCTAAGTCAGGGCCGCTTCAGCACAAATCAATTTACATCAAGAATCAAGTCGGGTGGAACACCCTTGGGTGATTTTGAAGTTCGTGTGCCGCACCCTTAGAGTTTCAACGGTGTGATGGGTGCTGCACGTCTTCGCCCCCCGCAGTAAATCGCCCGTTACATCGCATGGCGCAGCGAATCCTGTCCACGGCTTCGACGTCCGCGCGCTAATCACTGGTGCGGGGCGTCTTACAAGAATTGAGATTGAGTGTGCGTGCTTGGGTCCACTATAATACATTGTTTCGCTATCGGGCGCGGCGGTTCCCTTTTTCCCAGGAAATCGGAAAATACAGGCGGTGTCGCGCGGGAGGCTTGCCGGACGTGTTGGACGTACTGCGTGAAAAGAAAATCGGTGTGCGGATTCTCCTCGGAATCGTCGTCGGGATTTTGGGGATTGGAATGTTGCTGTACCTCGTGCCGCAGCAAAGCGGCAACGAACTCACCAACGCGGATGTTGTCGCCCAAGTTGGTGGCCAGACGATCACCACCGCCGACGTGCAGAACCAATTGAATCGGATTTCGCGCAATGGACAGATCCCCGCCGGTCTCCTGCCGTTGTATGCGCAACAGGTGCTGGATCAACTCATTTTCGAGCGGAGCTTGGAGCTCGAAGCGGACCGGCTGGGGTTGCGGGTCACGGACGAGGAGCACGCCGAACTGCTCCGGAAACTCGTCCCGACGGCATATTCCGGCGATACTTTCATCGGCATGGACAAGTACACGACGGAAGTGCAGACGCGTTTTCAGATGGACGTGCCGACATTCGAGTTGGAAGTGAAGAAGGAGCTGCTCCAGCAGAAATTCCAGCAACTTGTGACGGACGGCATCACCGTCACCGAAGAAGAAGTGCAGGAGGAGTACCGGCGCGGCAATGAGAAGATCAAGATCGATTACGTCGTAATCAAGCCGGACGATTTGCAGTCCAAGATCGAAGCTTCCGATACCGAATTGGCGGCCTATTTTGAAAAGAACAAGGCTCGGTACGTTGTTCCTGAGCGCAGGACCGTAGACTACGCCATTCTTGATTTCGCACAACTTCGGCAACGCGCCCAGGTGTCGGAGGACGAGGAGAAGGTCTATTACCAGCAGCACGTAGATAGCTATAAGCTGGAAGACCGCGCGCATGTTGCGCACATTCTGTTCAAAACGGTGGGCAAAACCGATGCCGAGGTTGCCGAGATAAGGAAGAAAGCGGAAGACGTACTCAACAAGGCGAAGCACGGCGGGAAATTTGCCGATCTTGCCAAGCAGTATTCAGAAGATACGACCAAGGATAAAGGCGGGGATTTGGACTGGATTGTCCGCGGGCAGACCGTGCCCGAATTTGAGGTGGCGGCGTTCAGCTTGCCGAAAGGGGCCATCTCGGATCTAGTTAAGACGCAATACGGCTTTCACATCATAGAGGTCATCGATCGTCAGACGGCCCGCACGCAGACCTTTGACGAGGTTAAGGCCGCCATCCAGGCGCAGTTGCAGCAGGGAATGGCCGAACAGCTTGGCGAAACTCTTTCCACGCAAATTGCCGAAGAAATCCGGCGCGGCGGCCGACTCCCGATCGAAGAAGTCGCCAAGAAATTCAATCTCTCGACCGGCGAGGCGAAACTCGTCGAGGCGAATCAACCTCTTCCGGAACTGGGGAACTCTCCTGCTGTTCTCGACAATGTTTTTCGCTTGCGCGCCGGCGATTTGAGTGCCCCGCTCCGCACCGATCGCGGATACGTGGTCCTCACCATCAAGGATATTCAACCCACGCATCCAGCCTCGCTGGCCGAAGTCCGTGATCGGGTTTTGGGCGACTACCGGCATGAGAAGGCCGTGGACCTTGCCAGGGTTCGCGCCGATGAGTTCGCCAAACGCTTGAAGCCGGGCGAGAACTTTGCTTCTGCGGCAAAGATCCTCGGCTTCGAGGTGAAGACGAGCGATCCATTCTCGCGGACCGGGTCGATTCCCGATGCCGGGAGCGCGAAGCTATTCTCCGCTGCCTTCAATCTTCCGGTTGGCCAGGCGGGAGATCCGGTTTTCCTGGGGACGAATTGGGCAGTTTACCGGGTTACCCAACATGACCCCCTCAACCAAGAGGACTTCGCAAAGCAGAGGGCGGCGATCGAGACCCAAGGGTTGCAGGCAAAACGCCAGGCTGCTTACGATTTGTTCCGTTCTTCTTTGGAAGCGAGCCTCCGCCAAGAGGGCAAACTACGCGTCAACCGGGACAATATGAAACGGCTTATACCCCCTGTCTAGTATTCTAACTATAAGAAAATAAGTAAGTTATTTGTTTTCTGGCGAGACTTGCAATTACATGCGCCGTGCGCTAGCATATTTCGGTCCGCAGTCTTAAGCCCCAAGCCAGAGGGGCCAAGGATTTGAGGCTGTCGCCTTCCCAGCGCTCAATCTTCTAACGTATCATGTCTGATTAATCCCAACCGGGGTCGTTCATGAACGGGCAACACTCGATGCAAATGGAAACCATTACATGGGAGTCCTGTGTCTTACGCGCGTATGGTTCAGTAGAGCATGGCCAAGGAATGTAGGGGGTGCAAGATGCCGGTGAAAACAAATCATCGCAATGAATACCAATGCACGATCGAAGTGAACCAGAACGGCAAGTATTGCGTGCGGGTCAGGGCCGCATTCACCCGGAAGGGCTGGACCCTGCCGGTCTATTTTCTTGCCTCCACGTTTGACCGCGCGATGACGAAACTGGAACAGACCCTGCAATTTCTGCAACAACAGGAAGAAAGGCTCTGGTTCTGGGGCGTGGAGCGTTCCGACGATCCGAACTTTTCTGCGGAGTTGGTAAAAGAGGCCGGACTGCGCCTGGACCGCCGCGTTGAATTCCCGCGCCGCTCAGCGAACGTGGCGCTCTCGCCGGAGAAGCCGGTCCCCGCTGTTCTGCTGGCTCCCGTCCGCCGTGGACTGGCGGGTTCGATCGATACGGGACGCGTCAACGTCGCCGGGGATTGAAGCAACCGGGAGTCTTCGGGACCGGGTTCAAAATCTATCTGCCGTCGCTAGTGCCCCCGCGCCTATTTTTCGCGCAGAATGACCTCGCCATGGCCAATCGGCTGATCGTTCATCCATAGACGATACTTGTAAGAGCCTGGGTTTGTACCGGGGCGCGGGGGTCCGCTTTGGAGTTGGCGCCCTGGAGGCGCTTGAAAGACGTTGGATTGGAACGGGCACCGGTTGGGATCGAACTCGATCCTAAGATTCGCTGCGTCAGAAAGCCAGACGACTTGTTCGGCCGGGCCGATCACGACAATTTCGGGGATCACACCTACCAGGACGAGTTTCTCGGCCATCGCTTCGCGCCCCTCCGGCGCATCGCGAAGATAACATAGCGAGTGTCGAATTACATGCTGGACAACGGTATTGCCATTGCACGCTTGACCATATTGGCCGTTGCGCGTTCGAGAGGAATCGAGCAAACTATAACCTCGTGCGGCCTCCCCTTTAAAAGGAGGGTACAGTCCTGCCGTCGCAGCCATGGCTGCTTTGGCGGAGGCGGCTGCTCATCCGGAGCGGCAGCACGAGTGGAGATCAGACTTTTACCGCGCTCCGGCAACGTGCCGCGTGAAAAAAGAGGTTATTCGACATGCCCGATCCAATGGATGAATTGCATCCCCCGACCAGATTGATGCTTACGCCCGGGCCTTCCTGCGTCAGCCCTCGCGTATACCGCGCACTGGCCTCGCCGCTGGTCGGACATGTCGATCCGTGGTTCACGGAGTTCATGGGTGGCGTGCAGGAGCTGTTGCGCCGCGTTTTCCAGACCGGGAACCACATGACGTTCCCGATTTCCGCGTCGGGTTCCGGAGGCATCGAAACAGCCGTCATCAACGTTCTGGAGCCGGGCGACGAAGCCATTGTTTGCGTGAATGGAACATTTTCCGAGCGTATGGCGGATATTGCCGGGCGCGCGGGGGCAAAGATTCATCGTGTTTCAGCGCCCTTTGGCCAGACCGTCGATCCTGAGGACGTGCGCCGTGCCGGGCAGGGCCGTAAAATCAAGTTTGTCGGGCTCGCGCACGGAGAAACCTCGACCGGCGTTGTGACGAACATTGGCCCCTTCCGCAAGGTCGCCGACGAACTCGGGGCCCTGCTGATCGTGGACAGCGTGGCCACATTGGTCGGCGCGCCGCTTGACGTCGATCGCCAGCGCATCGATATCTGCTTCAGCGGTACGCAGAAGGCGATCAGCGCACCGCCGGGGATGGCGCCCATTACTGTGAATGCGCGAGTCGAAGAGTTGCTTCGCAGGCGCAAGACAAAGGTGCAGAGCTGGTACTTTGACTTGAATACGGTGATGAATTACTGGGGCAAGGAGCGCACCTATCACCATACGCCTCCGATCCCACTGATTTACGCTTTGCATGAAGCGCTGCGGATTGTTCTGGAAGAAGGGCTGGAGGCAAGCTGGGAGCGCCACCGCCAGAACCAGACGGCGCTGATTGCAGGCCTCGAAGCGATGGGGATCAGTCTCTTCGTCCAAAATCCGGCCGATCGCCTCCCGACCGTCGTTGCCGTGAACATTCCTGGCGGCATAGATGGAGCGAAGGTGCACGGCCGCCTGCTCAACGAGTTCAATATCGAAATCTCCGGTGGATTGGGCGATTTAAAGAACAAGATATGGCGCGTTGGCCTGATGGGGTATTCGAGCCAGCGAGGAAATGTGCTCCTATTTCTTGGGGTGCTGGAGAGAGTACTGCTCGATCTGGGCATGAAGTTGCCCGTGGGCGCAGGGATCGCTGCCGCCGCAACCTCCTATACGCACGCGGAACCTGTGCCTGTGGGCCACGAAAAGTAGCGGATGAATATGACCACTTCCATTGGCATTCCGAATCGGGGGGCGATGAGCGAGTTCGTCGGGGAATTCGACGTTTCCTCGCGCCTGACCGATCAGACCTATCACTGCCGTTTTTCTCATCTCTGGAACGGTGTGGCCACGCGTCACAGCGACACCGTGGACACGAAGTTTCTGGTGGATGGCCGTGGAGTTGTCGTGGGCATGGCGCACACGGCGTTTGTGCAGTTTACCGAACGGTCCGGCCGCGACCTCTCCGATCGCGAAGCGAGCTACATCGCAGCCCAATATCTGCGCGAACAGCTCGAGCAGGAAGACGAACGCCCTCTGTACGACGTCTCTGCGGCGGACGTGACGCGCATCATCGGCCTGCTCGGCATCCGGTAATCCCGGTCTGCCAAAGACTTTAAGTCTTTCCTGTGGATGCAATCAAACTGCTGCAGCGAACGCGCGAGGGTTCATCGAACACCGTTCATTTCGGACATCCGGACTTACGCGTCTGAAAGAGATTCGTCAAAGCCGGGGCCCTGTTCCGTGCGCTCGCCCGCCTCGATAATCGCCCCGCAGTCCAGGCACTCCACGTACTCCGCATCGGAATCCTTGGCGATCAGTTGCGTGCGCGCATGGCGGCAGGTAGCAGGGTCGTTCACGGGACAGCTCCAAGACTGCACGGATCATAACATGGGCGCCGGTCCCGGTGGCGATCGTGACGCCGAAAATGAATCCCACCAAAAGTTATCCAATCTGAGTTATAAGGTGAACGTTCCGAGCCGTTGGACGGTTCGGCAACGCCGGTGGGAGATTCGCGCCATGGCGAAAAATGCAGGAGAGCGCTTCGGGGATGTCTTGTTCTATGGCGTGATCTTGCTGTTGATCTACCTCGTTTATCGGGTATTCGAACCTTTCCTGGTTCCGCTCGGATGGGCCGCCGTATTTGCGGTCATCTTCCACTCATGGAATAAGCGGCTCCAACCAAGATGGGGGCGCACCCTCTCTGCTGCGTTGAACGCGGCTGGTGTCATGCTGATCCTGATCGTGCCGGTCCTCCTCCTGATGATGCTCTTTGTGCGTGAGGGGATCGACGCGACGCGCAACGTGCAGGCCTCGATGGCGGCGGGGGAGTACGGTTGGTTCAACCGCGCATGGGGATGGATCGCGGCTCATGTGGCAGCACAGGGCGCTGTTGATCTGCCGGGCCTGGTGCGGCAGGGCGCTGGCAAACTCAGCGAATACCTGGCCTCTGAACTCGGCGCCGTGGTTCGAAACACGGTCCTCTTTCTGTTCGAATTGTTTGTGATGCTCTTTGCGCTGTTCTACTTCTTTCGTGATGGCGAAGCGATTTTGGAACGTTTCCGGCTTTTTCTCCCGTTCGAGGAAGTCACTCGGGAGCGCATGCTTGCCGAGACTCGCGACCTGGTTTTTGCAAGCGTGACGACTAGCCTGCTCATCGCTGCCGTGCAGGGCTTGATCTGCGGCGGGGCCTTCGCAATCGTAGGAGTGGGTTCCCCGGTGTTCTGGGGGGTCGTGATGGCCTTTCTTTCGCTTCTCCCCGTCGTGGGTGCCTGGCCCGTATGGATTCCCGCGACGATTTGGCTTTTTTCGAGCGGGCATTCCGCCCGCGCCCTCATCCTCGTGGGCATTTGCGCAGGATTGGGCTCGACCATCGACAATATCCTCCGGCCTGTGCTTCTGGGCGGCCGCTCATCGCTGAACGGGCTGCTGGTGTTTATCAGCGTTCTCGGCGGAATCGCCGTGTTTGGCGTGTTAGGAGTTGTCCTGGGGCCAATCGTCGTCGCAACCGCCGTCGGCGTCCTGGATGTATATTCTGCGAGAGATATAGGGAGCGATGCTGCCACCGAGGCGGAGTAGTTGTGTGACAAACGCTTCATGAACGGCATCTGAAACAACGGATGCGGCTTATGGAACTTATTCTATCGGTGGAAACTATTGCCGCGTGTTCCATACACCGGATGTCAGGCCTGTGCTAGAGTAGCGCGCCTGGGACCACGGAAGGTTTCATGAAGGTCGCCAAATCAACAAATTTACTTGCTGGATTGCCCCCCGAAAAACTGCGGTGGCGTTGCGATCCTGCAACGATACCTTTTGAAACCACGGCCGGCGCCGAAACCGTAACCGATCTGGTCGGCCAGGAAAGGGCTTTCCGTGCCCTGAAAATGGGCGTCGAACTCAGCGCTCCGGGATACAACATTTTCGTCTGCGGCCTTGCTGGAACCAGCCGGGGCGGCGCGATCACTCACGTGATCGGGCAAATTCACCCGGCAGCGAAATCCTCCCTCGACCGGTGCTACGTCAACAACTTCAAGAGTCCCGACCGGCCGCGCCTGCTCGCATTGCCGCGCGGACAGGCCAATAACTTCAAGAAGGACGTGCAGAGCGGCATCGAATTCTTGCGGCGGCGGATTCCGCAGGTCTTCGAGGGCGAACCCTTCCAGCGGCAGAAAGGCCGCATCGTGGACCGCTTTACGGTCCGCGAGAAAGAATTGATGGATGATTTCACACGGCGCATCGCGCGCGAGCAGTTCGCGCTGGGGCACATGCAGGTGGGCGCCGTCGCTCTGCCGGAAATCTTCCCCGTTCTCGAAGGCCAGATGGTGCCAATCGAGGATATCCCTAAGATGGTTCATGAGGGCAAGCTCGAAACGGTGGCCGCCGAAGACATCGAACGAAAGTACGAACAGTTCCGCCAGGAGTTCACGGTCGTCTACCGGAAGACGCTGACGCTTTCACGCGAACTGGCCAGTGAACTGAGCTATCTCGAACAGGAGGCGGCCTCGGTGCTCGTCGATGGGTTCATCGAGGAGCTGAAGGAAAAATATTTGGGCCCGCTCGTGTCGGAATACCTGGAAGAGGTGCGGCATAACCTGCTCGACAACCTCGATCCTTTCAAGGAGCGTGAGGGTGAAGAAGAGCCGGGTAACGGTCCTCCCCCGGACGGCAGCTCACACACGCCCATGGCCGAGCGCGACCCGTTCCGGGTGTACGGCGTCAACGTGCTTCTCGCGCATAACGATGAAGACGGTTCGCCGGTCATCTTCGAGACCACGCCAACCTACACCAACCTGTTCGGCACGATCCAGCGCAGCTACGACTCGCGCGGCGGTTGGAATTCGGATTTCATGGATCTGCGCGCGGGTTCGATCCTTCGCGCCGATGGCGGATTCCTGGTCATGTATGCGTACGACGCGCTCACCGAAGCAGGCGTCTGGCGCACACTCAAACGCATGTTGAACCACTCCCGTCTCGAAATTCAGCCGCTCGAGATGTTTTTTCCGTTCGGGACCTCGGCGCTGAAACCCGAGCCGATCGATATCGACGTCAAGATTATCTTGATCGGCGACCGCCATATGTACGAACTCCTGTATGAATACGAGGAAGATTTCCGCAAGATTTTCAAGGTGCGCGTCGAGTTCGACGAAGAAATGGTGATGAGCGACGCCGTCGTGCGGCAGTACGGCGGGCGTTTGCGCCAGCTTTCCGAACAGGAAGGCATCGGGCCTTTCGATCGTACAGCGGTGGCGGCCATGCTGGAATATGGCGTGCGCCAGGCCGGGCGCCGGAACAAGGTGACGGCCCGATTTCCGGAACTGGCCGATCTGGCTCGCGAGGCCGCATACATCGCGCGGCAGGAAGGCGCATCGCTGGTAAGCGATCCCCACGTCCGGCGCGCCCGCGAGGCGCGCATCGAGCGCCATAACCTGGCGGAGACCAAGATCCGGGAAATGATCGAAGAGGGGACGCTTTTGATTGATACCGACGGCGCGCGTGTCGGGCAGGTGAACGGCTTGAGCGTTCTCGAAATCGGCGGCTACACTTTCGGCAAACCCGTGCGAATCACGGCGTCCGCGGCGCTGGGCAAGGCGGGACTCATCAATGTGGAACGCGAATCCAACCTGAGCGGCAGCTTCCACGACAAAGGCATGCAGATCATCGCGGGGTACCTGCGCGCACAGTTCGCGCAGGACAAGCCGCTTTCACTTGCCGCCAGCATATGCTTCGAGCAGTCCTACGGCGGCATCGACGGCGACAGCGCCAGTTCGACCGAAATCTACGCCCTGCTCTCCGCGCTTTCAGGCTTGCCCATTCGGCAGGACATCGCCGTGACGGGCTCGGTCAGCCAGCAGGGTGACATCCAGCCGATCGGCGGAGTCAATCAGAAGATCGAAGGCTTCTACGATGTTTGCCGCGTGAAGGGATTGACGGGGCGCCAGGGAGTCATGATTCCCGCCGAAAATATCGAAGACCTGATGCTGCGCGATGACGTGATCGACGCTGTTGCTTCTGGAAAATTTCAAATCCTTCCCATCTCCAGGGTCGAAGAGGGCATCGAGATTCTCACCGGCGTAAGAGCCGGACGGCGCGATTCGAACGCCGCGTTCGAATCCGACAGCGTATTTGGGCGCGTGGACCGCCGTCTCTATGAAATGGCAACGACGCTGAAATCATTCGAGTAGCAAATCCTTCTCTGTGTTTGGGTGTGAAGACGGGCTTTCCGCCTCGTTCAATTACGGACTTGTGGTTCAGGATATTCGCAACTCAAGGAAATTTGACGGGTTACGGTGCCGCCACTATTGCGTCCGGGCGGCGCTCCCGGCGTCCTTGGGTGTCGAAAGATAGCCGTTCACCTTGTCTTTCGTCACGTCAAACACGACGATTTCATATGGACGCGGGACGCCCTTGACGTAGAACTGTACGGGCTCGTCGGCCGTCTTATCTTTCTTCTCGATCGTCTTATCGTCGGCGATCACTATCATTGTGTACTTAAATTTCTTAGGGTCGGTCTTTGTCAGAGTAATCTGAATGGGTCCGACGCGAGTGGGAGTCTTGGATCGGGTGAGATGTAATTCAACAATATTGCGCTCACCCTGGCGCTTCAGTTGTTCCAGTTCTTCCTGGTTGCGCGCGATCAAGCCGCTGTGCACGCCAAGGTCGCCGACCGTGCTGGTGAGCTTCGCCTTGGTCGCCTCCAGATCCTGTCTTGTCGCGCTGATGTCGCCTTTTGCGCCGGTCAGATCGGTGCTGACCTGGCCGATTTTTGCTTCGGTGTCCTGCTTGGCCTGGCCGATCTGCGCCGTAAGTTTCTCATCGCTTTCCTTCTGCGACTGGCGGATATTTTGCGCCAGCGTCCGCGCCTGCGCCAGCTCTGCCTGTGTGAACCCGAGCTTCTGCGTCGTGACTTCCAGCTGGCCCTTCAGGTCGGCAACGCGCGAGTTGGTCTGATCGATCTGCGCGGCCAGTACAGCCTGCTTCGAATTGGCCTGGGACAGTTGGCTTTCGAGTTTGGTCCGTGCGTCGTTGCCGGCGTAGAGCAGATACCCGATCAGCCCGAAGGCCGCGATAAACACCACAAAGATCCAACGGGGCGTGCTTGCCGCCTCGTACACGTAGGATTCTTTTGGTTCGGGGACATTCGGGAATGTACTCATCATCTCTCCTCGGCGGCCAGTAGAATTGGCGGCGCCCTTCGTAGGCTTTGATTATCGCTGAGCCGTATCAGGTTGTCTATATCTTGCGGTCCCGCAATTTCCGTGGCCAGCGTGCCTCGACCGTGGTGGTCAGCCCGCCCCTGGGGGTAAACTCGCCGCGCACAACGCACCAGGCAGGACTTGTCGCGGCGACGATGTCGCGAAGCATGCGGTTTACCGCGTTCTCGTAAAAGATGCCCAGATCACGGTAAGCAAGCAAGTACATCTTCAACGCTTTCAGTTCCAGACAATGCTTCCGCGGTTCGTATTCGATGGTAATCGTCCCGTAATCGGGCAATCCGGTCTTCGGGCACACCGAAGTGTACTCCGGGAAACGCGTCACAATCCGGTAGCCGGGAAACTGATTGGGCCATGTATCAAGACGAGGCAGCCGCGCCTTGATGCCAGCACGCGCATGCTCGGTCGTATAATCCGCCATGCTTCACCTCTTCCCTTCATTGTACACGGCGTATCAACTCGCCACAGATGGAACTTGCCTTGCGAGTCAGCCTTCACGTATGCTTTTCGCAGGTCCTCTCAGGGAGAAACAAATTGCTGTGTCCTGTCTGTCATAGCGACAGCGCCCGCCGTTCTCGCCGGCGCAGTGTGAAGGACTATCTGATTGGGACTACTCTGCTGAGGCCCTGGCGTTGCCGGAGTTGCGATGAGCGATTTTATGCGTGGGCCGTTCCCATCGCGTATGTCCGGTTTGCGCATTGCAGAATGTGCGGCAACATGGATCTCCAGCGGATTTCCCACGAGCATGGAGCGGGTACGTTTGCCTGGTTGTTCCGCCTGCTTCATTTTCCCACCTATCGTTGCGCTCCCTGCCGGAACCGCTTTTTCTCGATCCGTTCGTACCGGCGCATCGTACCTGTACGACGCGAGCCGGAATCAAGAACGGCGCCGCATTCGGTCTCGCAGTAATGGTATTGCCCCTGCAGGGAAGTTGTTAGCGCGGACAGGTTGCCGCCCGACTCCCCCCCTTGATTATTCCGCAGCTTCATACGAAAATTATCACGGTGTTGGTTTGGCGCGCTTGTTTGCCGTTCGCTTTTGGAGAATCGCGGTTGCGCCCTCGGACTTATGCAGAGAGATATTCTCTGACTGGGCTGGCACAACTTTGGATTTAACTGATTCATCGAAACTTAGGTGATTAATCCAAATCCGTAGCGGGCCGTGAAATCGGAAAGGGATTTCTCGTTCCCCTTGAGATATCCGGAGGAATCGGAAGAGTGCAACTACCAAATTTTGGTTTTCCTCGTTATGGAATTCTTGTCATTTGTCTTGTGCTGATTCTGGGTTTCGGCGTTTTGGCCACGCCATCAAAGAGTCTCGCTCAGAGTGGAGCAGCCGCCCAAGATGCCGGTCAGACAGCAATGGCCCCCGCTTCGCCCTCGCAGCCGAAGCCGGCGGTGGTATTGCCGGAAGGGGACGGGAAGGCGATTGCGACCGAATATTGCCAGGATTGCCACAGGCTGACGAACCTGACGAAAGCGCGCAAGGCCCCCGACGAGTGGCATGACACGGTGGAGACCATGATGGACCGCGGAGCACGCCTTCCACAGAACAAGTTCGATGTGCTGGTGCAGTATCTTGCCCAGAATTTTGGTCCCCAGACCGGAGCGCCCCCAGCTGCAACACCACCAGCCGCAGCCGCGTCGTCTGACGCTCCAACCGCTACAGCCTCGCAGCCGTCTAAGCCTGTCGAGCTGCCGGAAGGGAGCGGGAAGGCGATAGCGGTCGAATCTTGCCAGGCTTGTCACAAACTGACGGATGTGACGAAAGCTCGCAAGGCTCCGGACGAGTGGCGGGACTCGGTGCAGCTGATGATGGATCGCGGAGCGACTGTGCCCCAGGATAAGATCGATATGCTGGTTCAGTATCTGGCCAAGAATTTTGGTCCCAAGGATGCGGCGTCACCAGCGGGGCCTGCTTCACCCGACGCTTCACCGGCTGCGTCTTCGCCCTCGAATCACTGAGGTTCCCGGAGGAGCAGATTCTGATTGCGGCAAGACCTGATGTTTTGCAAGGCTCTCTCTCGAATCGATGGCGTGTCCGTTTTGCAGTGGCGATATCGTCTAAGGGTTAGGACGGTGCCCTCTCAAGGCACAAATCCGGGTTCGAATCCCGGTATCGCTACCAAATGCAGCTAGATATGCGATTTCAACTTTTCCGGGTTCTCCGCCACGGCGGATCTTCGAGATTCTCGATACTCCTACCAGATTTCCCACTTTTTTTTCGGACTGTGCATTTTATGGTGTCGTTAGACCCCTTCTGGGAATGAGAATCCGGCTGGGGTTTGCCATGCATTGGCTTTCAACATCCACGTTCCTTGACGGCCTCAAGATTGCTTGGCAACAGCGATTGGGCTTCCTGTATATTCGCACTGCGCATCCTCGGGCTGCGGCACTGAGGCCTTGGGCTTCATAGCGGTTTTTCATTCTCGGCGGGACAACTTGAGGCGTAACCTAGCATTTGTCGGACACGTCCACTAATTGGACTTAATCTCACGATTTGAACTCATAGGACGGACATGGCTATTTCTGACCCCGGACAGGATAAAACCGCGCCGACTCCATCGGAATTCCGCCCCCAGGTGGAAGGGGGTCGTCCGCCGCGAAGGCGGGGGTGGCTCTGGCTTCTTGTAATCGTGATTCTCGCCGGGGGAGGGTATTACTACTACCGGTCACGCGCTTTGGCTGGAAGCAAGGCCGCGCCGGCGCCGGGTGGCGGCAGAGGAGCTTCGGCCGGACCAGTGTCAGTGGCGACTGCGGCGGCCCTTAAGCAAAATGTCCCGTACTACCTCTCAGGTCTCGGGTCGGTAGCCCCTTTCAACACCGTCACTGTGAAGAGCCGAGTCGACGGGCAGCTCCAGAAGGTTCATTTCAAGGAGGGCCAGTTTGTGCGTGAGGGCGATCTCCTAGCGGAAATCGACCCCCGGCCCTTCCAGGTGGCGTTGGAGCAGATGGAGGGACAACTGGCCCGCGAGCAGGCCCAACTCAACAACGCCCGAGTCGACTATGCGCGGTATGACCAGTTGCATAAAGAAGGCGTAGTCGCGCAGCAGCAAGTGGATACGCTGAACGCGACCGTAGGACAACTGGAGGGAGCTGTACGCGCCGATCAGGCGCAGATTGACAATCAGAAATTGCTACTGGGCTATTGCAGGATTGCGGCGCCCTTGAGCGGACGTGTCGGATTGCGGCTCGTCGACCAGGGCAACATGATTCGCGCGGCGGATCCAAACGGCCTTGTCGTCATCACACAGGTCCAACCCATCGCCGCCCTGTTCACTCTTCCGGAAGACAGTCTCCAGGAAGTGATCCAGCACATGAAGCACGAGGAATTGGCGGTCGAAGCATACAGCCGCGACAACCAAACCAAACTCGCGACCGGCAAGCTGGTGACGATCGACAATCAAATCGATTCCACCACCGGGACAGTGCGATTCAAGTCCGTTTTCGATAACCACGATCTATCGCTTTGGCCGAACCAGTTCATCAATGTTCGTCTGATGCTGACCGTTCGCAAGGATGCCATTGTCGTTCCTCTTGCTGCCATCCAACGAGGCACGCAGGGCACTTATGTGTACACGGTCAAGAACGGCTTGGCGAACTTGCAGCCCGTGAAGGTGGACATGACGCAAGGCAACATCTCGTTGATCGCCAGCGGCGTTGCGGAAGGGGATCAGGTCGTGGTCGACGGGCAGGACAGGCTCCAGTCGGGCGCAAAGGTGGAGGCCCATGGAACCGGGCCCGGCGGACCAAACAACGGTGGTGGTTCCGGGAGACCTGAGGGAGGTTCCAGACCGGACAGGGCTTCAGGCCAGAATGGCCGGCCAAATGGTTCTGGCAAACCTGATGGGGCTGCTGGGCCTGCAGGATCTGCCCGGCCGAATGGGGGGCCGAGGCCGGGCCCGGGGTCGGGCGGAGCTGCCGGATCGCAGGGGTTCCTCAGGCATAAAGAGGCAGGGAAGCAGAACTAGATGAATCCGTCCAAGCCATTTATTCTCCGCCCGGTCGCTACTTCTTTGCTTATGGCGGGGATTCTCCTGGCTGGCGCCGCAGCCTACCGGCAGCTTCCGGTTTCGGCTTTGCCGCAGGTGGACTATCCCACGATTCAGGTCCTCACGTTTTACCCGGGAGCGAGTCCTACTGTGATGGCCTCGTCGGTGACGACGCCGCTCGAACGCCAATTCGGCCAGGTTCCGGGCCTCAATCAGATGACGTCGACCAGCTCCTTCGGCGCGTCGCTGATTACACTCCAATTTTTGCTGGACCTCAATATCGACGTGGCGGAGCAGCAAGTACAGGCTGCCATTAACTCCGCGACGACATTTCTGCCCAACAATCTTCCGAACCCGCCGATTTACAGTAAGACGAACCCGGCCGATACGCCCGTCCTCACACTGGCGCTGACTTCAGACACATTGCCTTTGATGAAGTTGGAAGACCTGGCCGACACCGTCCTATCACAGAAGATTTCGCAATTGCCTGGTGTTGGTCTCGTGAGCATCAGCGGCGGGCAGAAGCCGGCCGTTCGCATTCAAGCCAATCCAACGGCGCTGGCTTCGTATGGGCTGAGTCTGGAAGACTTGCGCATCGCACTCGCCCAGGCAAACGTGAATCAGGCCAAGGGCAATCTGGATGGACCGCGCCAGGCGTTCACGATCTGGGCAAACGACCAGTTGCTCACCAGCGACGCGTATAAGCCGATCGTCATCGCTTACAAGAATGGCGCGCCGGTGCGGATCATGGACGTGGCCAACGTCGTGGACGGCGCGGAAAATGTGAAACAGGCTGCCTGGGAAAACGATAAGCCTGCCGTGATCGTCAACATCCAGCGGCAACCCGGCGCGAACATCATCAGCGTGGTGGATCGCATTCAGAATCTGCTGCCGCAATTGAAAGCGTCGTTGCCATCCTCGGTTCAGGTTTCGATTCTGACCGACCGGACCACCACGATCCGCGCGTCGGTCAAAGATGTCCAGTTCGAGCTGATGCTGACGGTTGCGCTGGTCGTCATGGTGATTTTCCTGTTCCTGCGCAGCCTCGCCGCGACGGCCATCCCCAGCGTGGCGGTGCCGCTTTCGCTGGTGGGCACCTTCGGTGTGATGTACCTGCTCGGCTACAGCCTGGATAACCTGTCGTTGATGGCGCTGACCATTTCCACCGGGTTCGTCGTCGACGACGCCATCGTGATGATCGAAAACATCACCCGGTACATCGAAGAGGGTGAGGCGCCGCTGCAGGCCGCGCTGAAGGGCTCCGAGCAGATCGGTTTTACGATTCTCTCGCTCACGGTTTCGCTGATCGCCGTGCTGATTCCGTTACTCTTCATGCAGGACGTGGTGGGGCGGTTGTTCCGGGAATTTGCCGTCACATTGAGCGTGACGATTCTGGTTTCCGCCGTCGTTTCATTGACGCTGACGCCGATGATGTGCGCCAAGATTCTGCACCACCAAAAAGAAGCAGATAAGAGTTGGTTCTACCGGGCCTCGGAACATTCACTCAATTGGATCATCGACCGTTACTCGGTAATCCTGCGATTCGTGTTGCAGCACCAACCCGCCACACTGGTGGTAACGTTCGGAACGCTGGCTCTCACAATTTTCCTGTTCCTCGTCATACCCAAGGGCTTTTTCCCGGCGCAGGACACAGGCGTGATCCTGGGCGTTTCGGAGGCCCCGGCGACGCTTTCCTTTGCGGCCCTGGCGGAGCGGCAACAGGCTCTGGCCAAGGCCATCTTGCAGGACCCGGATGTGGTGAGCCTGTCCTCGTTCATCGGCATTGACGGCGCCAATATGCTGCCCAACAGCGGGCGCGTGCAAATCAACCTGAAGCCGCGCGAGGAACGGGCCGAGGACGCCCCCGCGATTATTCGCCGGCTTCAAACAAGGCTGGCCGACGTCAAAGGAATTACACTCTACATGCAGCCCGTGCAGGATCTGACCGTGGAAGACAGGATCAGCCGCACGCAATACCAATACTCGATGGAAGACACGGACGGAAAGGAACTCTCGGATTGGGCCCCGAAGCTGGTTGATAAATTGAACGCTTTGCCGCAATTGCGAGATGTCGCAAGCGACCAGCAGGATCGCGGGTTGCAGGCGACAATCGCGATCGATCGCGACACGGCATCGCGGCTGGGGATTCTGCCGCAAACGATTGATGACACCCTGTACGATGCGTTTGGCCAGCGGCAGGTATCCACGATTTTCACGCAACTGAATCAGTACCACGTCGTCCTCGAAGTGAACCCCACGTTCCAGCAGAATCCGGATGCGCTGAAACAGATTTTTGTGCATTCGTCCAACGGAATGCAGGTTCCGCTGAGCGCCTTCACCCAGTTTTCCTCGGAGGTAACTCCCGTCGCGGTGAACCACCAGGGGCAGTTCCCGGTGGTGACACTTTCGTTCAACCTGGCGGAGGGGGTTTCGCTCGGTCAAGCCGTGGATGCCATCAACCAGGCACAACAGGAGATCGGGCTGCCACCAAGCGTTCATGCCGAGTTCCAGGGAACAGCTCAGGCCTTCCAGGCGTCGCTGGCGAACGAGCCGATTCTGGTGTTGGCCGCACTGCTGACGGTGTATATCGTGCTGGGCGTGCTTTACGAAAGTTACATTCACCCGATCACGATTCTCTCGACGCTGCCTTCCGCAGGTGTTGGCGCTCTGCTGGCTCTGCTGATTACGCGGACCGATTTCAGCGTGATCGCGC
The DNA here is from genome assembly GCA_041488495.1 of Terriglobia bacterium. GTDB lineage: Bacteria > Acidobacteriota > Terriglobia > Acidiferrales > UBA7541 > Palsa-360. The sequence goes on along the minus strand of JBGPPL010000007.1, from coordinate 121,558 downwards.
TGATTGGCATCATCCTGCTCATCGGCATCGTGCAGAAGAACGCGATCATGATGATTGACTTTGCGCTCGATGCGGAGCGCAAGGAAGGGAAGAGTCCGCTCGATGCGATTTATCAGGCGTGCCTGCTGCGCTTTCGGCCGATTCTGATGACGACGATGGCGGCCATGTTGGCCGGCTTGCCGCTGGCGCTGGGCGGCGGGACTGGCGCGGAACTCCGCCGTCCGTTGGGAATCGCCATCGTGGGCGGCTTGATTTTCAGCCAGGCGCTGACTCTATTTACAACTCCTGTGGTGTATCTCGCGTTTGACCGGCTTGCGAAACGCCTCGGGGGCTCCACGATCGCGGACTCCACACACGCCGGCGCGCCCGCGGACTAATTCGCAACTCACATTTCCTAGCCCTCCATCAGCCTGTTCTCTCAAGCCTTCAAGAATTTTTGGATTTGCCGCAGGACACGGGCGAGCATGGCCGGTGTCAGGCGTCCAGTCTGCGTGTTTTGCTGGCTGGGGTGATAGGCAGCGAACAGCCGGGGGAGACCTGCGGGGAGGACGAAGCTCGCGCCGTGGGCGAAGCGATAGGCGGCGCGCGATGGAATCATTCCCTGCCTCTTCAGAAGATCGAGATAGGTGTTGAGCGCGATGCCTCCGAGGGCAAGGACCGCGCGCGGGTGGATGAGTTCCAATTCCTGTTCGAGATAGGGCAAGCAGTTGCGGATTTCTTCCGGCAGCGGTTTGTTACCGGGTGGCGCGCAGCGAACTGCCGCGGAAATCAGCGCGCCCTTGAGGACGAGTCCGTCATCGGCGCGTTTCGACTGCGGCTGATTGGCGAAGCCGGCGCGATGGAGCTGCTCGTACAGGAAATCCCCCGAGCGGTCCCCCGTGAACATGCGGCCGGTGCGATTGGCGCCGTGCGCGGCGGGTGCGAGCCCGATGATGACGAGACCGGCTTCGGGATCGCCAAACGCCGGCACGGGGCGGCCCCAGTAGGTCCAATGGCGATACGCGCGGCGCTTCGTGCGCGCGATTTCCTCGCGGTAATGCACCAGGCGAGGACACTTGCGGCATGTGGTGATCACATGCTCAAGTGTAGCGAGTTCGTCCTGCATCACACTGCCTCCAGAACGAAACGTGTAGTAACGCATTGGCCGTCACGTGCGTCAAGCTTGACAGGATAGTGCGGCGAACCTATCGTTTGTAACATGGGTATGGCCGGTTCGATCGGAATTTGAAAGAACTGACTTGGCCTGAACCAGTTCACGCAAAGATGGCGTTTTAACGGGAGGCGTTGATGCAAACACGGGGTGTCCTGCTACTCGCGAGCACAAGTCTGGCCACAGCACTTTTTTTCACGGGGGCTGATTCTCTCCGAAGCCAGCCTCCAACTTCACCTGTGCTGGCGGGCCAGGTAACCTCCAAGGAAGAAGGTCCCATGGAGGGAGTGCTGGTCAGCGCTGAGAAAACTGGCTCTACGATCACGGTGACCGTGGTGAGTGACGAGCAGGGGCGCTATCAGTTTCCTGCGAGCAGGTTGGAGCCTGGCCAATATTCTCTTCGCATCCGGGCAATCGGCTATGACCTGGATAGCCCGAACATAGTGGAGATCGCAGCGCAGAAAACCACCACAGCCGATCTGAAACTCCGCAAGGCCGCTAACTTGGCGTCGCAGCTTACGAATGCGGATTGGCTCATGAGTTTTCCCGGGACAGAAGAACAAAAGGCGTCCATACGAGCTTGTACGCACTGCCACACATTGGAGCAAATCGCCAGGTCTGCACACGATGAGGCCGAATTTGAGCAAGTCATCGAACGGATGTCGCATCATACGCCGGAATCCTTTCCACTATTGATTCAGCCACATTCCGGCGGGCGGATCGGTGGAGGCGGATTGACGCCGGAGCAACAAGCGCGACAACAGGAGAACCGGATCAAGCAAGCGCAATATTTGAGCAGCCTCAATTTGAGTTCGACTCAGCAATGGGAGTATTCCTTCAAGACGCTTCCTCGCCCCAAGGGAAGAGGTACACACGTCATCATGACGGAGTACCATCTGCCCAAGCGAACCAGGCAGCCGCATGACGTGATCGTGGATTCGGAAGGATTCGCATGGTATGCCAGCTTCGGGGAACCGATCCTCGGCAAGATGGATCCCAAGACAGGCAAGGTGACCGAGTATCCGGTGCCCGTCCTGAAGCCCGGCAACGTGATCGGGACTCTTGACTTGGAGTTCGACAAAGATCAAGACATTTGGCTTGCCATGACATTCCAGGGAGCCGTCGCGAAATTCGACAGGAAAACCGAGAAATTCCAGGTGTTCAAGCTCCCCCCGGAGCTGGATGGAGATTATAGAGAGATCACTTTTGTGAGTCCGACGCATACCCACCTCGATGGCAAGGTCTGGATCAATGACTCCGGGTCGTGGACCCAGTTGCGTTTGGATGCTGCGACCGGGAAATTCGAGGTCTTTGAGGCGTCTCCCGTGCCGCGGCTCAACACCTACCAGATGAGTTCGGACTCTCAGAACAACGGCTGGTTCACGATGTTTGGCTCCGACAAGATCGGAAGGATCGACGCGAAGACTGGGAAGGTCACACTCTATCAGACGCCGACTCCCCGCTCGGCGCCACGCCGGGGCACGATGGACGCACAAGACCGGTTCTGGTTCGGTGAGAACGGTGCGAATAGAGTCGGATTGTTCGATACAAAGGCCCTGAAATTCCAGGAATGGCCTGTGCCAACGGCGGAGTCTTTTCCCTACGATGTAACTTCAGACAAGAACGGCGAAGCATGGGCCGTGACGGAGTTTTCCGATCGTGTGGAGCGTCTCAACCCAAAGACGGGCGAATTTGTCGAGTATCTGGTCCCACGGGAAACGAACATGCGGCGAACGTTCGTGGACGATTCGACGACGCCTGTCACTTTCTGGGTAGGCAATACCCACGGCGCCTCCATCATCAAATTAGAACCATTGGACTAGTGCCGTTCCAACTAATCTTGACTCAGTTCAGATAGTTTCAGCTGATACCGGAAGGAAGGTTCCGAAGCAAATCGTTAGGCGCGAAAAGTTGAAACGGCACTAGGCGAAATAATATGACGGGGACCGCTCGTCTGAATGATTTGCGGGCGATCCCCGTTCTTCCTGCCTCCCGATCGGCCCCCATCTGGTTCCCTGAGCTGCGCCCGCCTTGGCTTGGCCGTCCTTCTCATTCACAGTTTTGATGAAAGCGCGGCCGTATCTTGTGGCTGACAATATCGGCGTCCAATTTGGACGCCTGCCATTTTGGAATGGAATCCAATTTGGATGCCAACCAATTTGTGTCTGGTCTTCATTTTCAAATGGAGGAGGATCGGGAAATCGAGAAAGGCTGAGCCGAGGCTAGATCGGCAATAAGTGAGGGGGGGAGCAAATGAAAACCAAGCGCACTGTGTTTGTATTTGTGGTCCTGTTGATCGCGAGTTTGCCCGCCTACGCGGGCAACTCCCGGCCGTTCTTCTTGCGATCTTCGGTTACGGTAAACGGAGCAGTAGTTCCCGCGGGAGTGTATCAGCTAAGCTGGGAGTCCCGCAGCTCGACTGTACGAGTGACGTTGTCGAAAGACGGCCGCTTCATCGCTACAGCCAAGGGAGCATGGGTGAAACATGGAATCAAATATACGGGTGACGCAGCCCTGGTCCAGGTGAACCCTGACGGATCGCGCTCACTCGTTGAAATTCGGATGGCGGGGACGAAGAGAACAATCGTGCTTAGCGATAGCGATCCAATACTTCGTCTCAGCGCCCGATAACTCTGTCTGTTCAGTCGAATTGAGGCGGGCAATGGGAACGGAGCCTATTGCCCGCAACATGAGACTCAACGGAAAAGCCGATAGCAAGGCATCCTTGCGAGAGCCGGTTTCCATTCATCCCGATTTATCTGCATCGAATAGGCGGTAAACGCTGGCGGCCTAGGATGGCTGTCAAGGACAGCCCCCTGCACCATTCGTCGTAAACAGGACCGATCGCGGCAAGTGCCATTCGAGGAAGCCGATCCAATGTTCGGGTTCGGGATTGACTTCTCCAAAGGCGCTATGCTACCCATACAAGTCCTTTAGCTTGGTCCAAACTGCTGGATGTCCTCAAAACCACAGCGGATCGAAGTTGTACTGGAGACGCTGCTCGATAGCATCGCCCTCGCCGAAGAGGTAGGCGTGAGCGTCGCTGCGGCGGCGGGTTTTGGCGAGGACGATCAGTACAAGATCGGTCTGGCGGTGCACGAAGGCGTCACGAACGCGTTTCAGTACGGAAATGAACAGCAGCGCGAAAAAAAAATACACGTTATTTTCGAACTGACGCACGAAAAAATGGTGATCCGCGTGACGGACCAGGGGACCGGCTTTCGGCTTCAAGACGTACCGGACCCCCGCAAGGACGAAAACATGCTGGGGGATTCCGGCCGAGGCGTCCTCCTGATGAGGGCGTTCATGGATGAGTTTGACGTCCTGGTCGGGCAGAGTGGCGGCGCCGAAATCATCATGGCAAAGCGGTACCGCCCGCAGGCTGACTCGCAGGTGATGTAACGCGCCGTCAGTCCCGAATTCCGCGCGCGAAAGACAAGAAAGGATTCGCGATGCCTCTCAAAGCATCCATTCGCGAGATCGATGGCGTGACGGTGATCGACCTGGACGGTCGAATCACTCTTGGGGACGGTAGCGCGTTATTGCGCGATCTCATTCATGAAAACCTCGACCACGGGCACAAGAAGCTTCTCCTCGATTTGGCGGGAGTAAACTATCTCGACAGTACAGGGCTCGGGGAATTGGTGAGCGGGTACAGGTTCGTGAAAGGCCAGGGCGGAGAATTGAAGCTTCTGAATCTCAATAAGAAAGTCAGCGATCTCCTCCAAATCACCAAGCTCTACACCGTCTTCGACATCCACAATGACGAGGCCCAGGCAGTAGCAAGCTTCCGACTCTAACGTGGTTTCCACAAAATGAGGGAATCTTGCTCGCACCAACCCTGTTTGACAGGCCCCCAATGGGAAACCCACTAGACAGGCAGCGGATTTTGGTGTATGGATGGCCCGCTTTTGTGGGTCCAGTAATTCCGTTAGGTGTACAGAGGCCCATCGCGGTTCACCGTGAACGTTGACCGTGAACGGCGGGCTTTTTTCGGCCACCGACTGGCGTTACGCCCGGCAAACAGCGATCGCTCATGAAAGAGGAGTCAAGACGTTGAGCAGAGAACAAGGTGTGGTGAAATGATTTAACGCATCCAAAGGCTATGGATTCATCCAGCGCCAGTCGGGCGAAGACGTGTTCGTTCACTTCTCCGCCATCCAGATGGAAGGATACAAGACACTGAACGAAGGCCAGATGGTCGAGTTCGAGGTCAAACAAGGGCCGAAAGGCTATCAGGCTGAGAACGTCACCGCTCCATAATCGGGTCCAGGCGTTCCGGGGGCCCTGCCCAATTCTACTGGGCAGGGCCCTTTCGCTTTCCGGGACCGCGATTTAGAGGCACAGCATCCTTTTCGACGCAGGGAGTTGTGGTACGATTGCAAATTCAGGAACAAGTGGAGGAGTGAATCTGTGGCGCAACATATCTTGCGCAAGGATCTGAAGAAGGACGAAATCCGTGAGAAGTTTGTTCACGGCGTCGAATCGGTCGTTTCGCACCAGCAGTTGTTGTGGGTCGTCGTAGGCGCGGCTTTGGTCGTGGCCCTGGCGGTCTTCGGCTGGAGCAGCTATTCGCGCCGCCAGACCGCGAAAGCTGCCGCAGCGCTTGACGGCGCGATGAAGGTTTTTCAGGCCCGGATTCGTGCCACGGGAGAGCCAGCCGAGCCCGGCGAGCTCACGTACGTCGATGAAAAGAACAAGTACACCGACGCCGAAAAGAAATTCCTGGAAGTGGCGAACCAGTACGCGCGCACGCAGCCAGGCCAGCTTGCGCGATATTACGGAGCCCTGTCCGAGGAACATTTGAAGCGGTTCGATGACGCGGAAAAAAATCTGAAGCAGCTGGATTCAAGCACCGATGAGACCCTGGCGGGTCTTGCCCGCTTCCAACTGGCCTGGGTATACGCCCAGAACGGCAAAGGCCCCCAGGCCGTCGAGTTGTACAAGCAAATGGCGGATAAGCCGACGATTTTTGTGCCAAAGCCTCTGGTGATGCTGACGCTCGCCGACTATTACCGCAAGACCGATCCCGCACAGGCCTCGAAGCTTTACAACCAAGTCAAAAAGGATTTCCCTGATACCCCTGCCGCAGAGAAGGCCGATCAAGGGCTCGAACTGTTAAACGCGAAGAGCTGAAGGATAGGTTCCATCCTCCCGCACTTGATGCGGCGACTGGTTGTACCTCAATGATGATGTGGGGCCGATTCCACTGAGCGGAGGCGATGGTTGTAAGCGTCTCTCATTTCACAAACCAGATCTAAATAGCGAGCGGGGATGATCATGGCGGGCTGATTTTGCCTGCGGCGCGCCGCCCGGCTCCTCCCCCCTCTGCCGGGTGGCGAGTTCATTCCACCGCTTCGGACTGATGCATTTCAATTTCACCAGGGGGATACGATGTGAGTAGGCTCTCCCAGACGGTGGTTCTTCTTTGCGGCAAAGATGAAACCATGAGATAATAGGAAGTGTATTTGGCCCGTTTCGAATACTCTAGACCGGTTCAGGGGGCTTCCGTTTAGCCAGTCTAGCGCGCTTATTTAGTCTATGTTCCGTCTTAAGGATATAAGCCCTCCATGTGAAGGGACGAATCGGCGTTCTAGGGGCTCGCCCTGTTTCCTATCTCGTTGTAAGGAATAGGGAAAGCGCCGCTCTAAGGCACAGGCGTGTCACCAAATGCTGTCAGTTTGAATCTAATGTTTTAGGTCAGGGTATTGGGTTCGCTAGTCCGTGTAGCTGTTTGCCTGCACTTTAAGTGCACCCAGATGGAGCTGACGACGGTAGCAAACTGCTTCGCGAGGGGGAGAATTACTTGTCGCTGACAACTCAAGAAATGCGTGAAGAAGTCCGCAACCTCATAAACGTGGGTAAGGAGCGCGGGTACCTGCTCTCCGATGAAGTAGAACATGTTCTGCCCGCGGAGTTGCACTCTACGGAGGAGATTGACGATCTGCTCTCCACTTTCGAGCGCATCGGGATCGGCATCTACGAGGATCTGGCTGCCGCGAAAGCCGCTCGCGCCACTTCAGACCCCATCGTCTCCGAGGCCCCGGCGGTGGAATGGAGCGACAGAGTCCCCGTTGTAGAGGAGAGCGAGCTCGACCTTACCCCGGGGATGCTCGACAAGAACAACGATCCTGTGAGGCTCTACCTGCGGGAAATGGGCTCGGTTCCACTGTTGAAGCGCCAGGACGAGGTGGCGATCGCCAAACGCATGGAGCGCGGGCATCTTATGGTGCTCAAGACGATCTCTCGCTCGCCGATTGTGCTAAAGGAGTTGATTGCCGTTGGCGAAGAGCTTCGCAACGGCACACAGTCGATCAAGAAAATTATTCAGTTCGACCAGGAAGAGCTGACCGAACAGGAAACTGAGAAAAAGACGCGCGACGTTCTTCGTATCATCGGGAAGATCGAGCAGCTTTATGACGTGGCGCTCAAACAGGCGGCCCAGTTCCAGCGAATCCCGAGGGCTAAGAAACGAGTTTGCCTGCGGCACCGGAATCGGCTGGCTCGGACACGAGTTGAAATGTCGCAGCTTGTGCGATCGCTTGAATTCCACGCGGTCGAGAAAAAACGGCTGATTGGCAAGATTCGCCATATCGTCGAGCGGCTGTACTCCCTCGAACGCGAAACAGGCAAACTCGAACGGCGGGTCGACGCCTCGAAGGGCGATCACGCCGCCGAGGCGCGCAAGGAGCTCCGCTCCCGCCGCGCTGAGTTGCGCGAAATTGAAGTTTCAAGCGAAACGGGACTGACCGACCTGAAACGAATGCTCCAGGTGATTCTCCGCGGGGAGGCCGAAGCGGACCAGGCCAAGAAAGAAATGGTCGAGGCCAACCTGCGCCTCGTCGTTTCGATCGCGAAGAAATATACGAACCGTGGGCTGCAATTCCTGGACCTGATTCAGGAAGGCAATATCGGACTCATGAAGGGTGCGGACAAGTTCGAATGGCGGCGCGGCTATAAATTTTCCACCTATGCGACGTGGTGGATCCGCCAGGCCGTAACCCGGGCCATCGCGGACCAGGCTCGCACGATCCGCGTCCCCGTACACATGATCGAGACCATCAACAAGCAGCTCCGAACCAGCCGGCAGCTGGTGCAGGAGCTTGGCCGAGAGCCAAATGCGGATGAGATCGCCAAACGCCTGGGCGTTCCTACCGACAAGGTGCGCAAGACCAAGCAGATCGCGCAGCAGCCCATCTCGCTTGAGACGCCCATCGGGGAGGAGGAAGACTCGCACCTGGGTGAATTTATCGAGGACAAGTCTTCGGTGTCACCCTCGGACGCGGTCATCAGCATAAGTCTCCAGGAACAGACGGCGTCCATGTTGAAGACGCTGACGCCGCGCGAAGAAAAAGTCATCAAGATGCGCTTTGGTCTGGAGGACGGCTCCGAACACACTCTCGAGGAAGTGGGCCACTCGTTTGCGGTCACCCGCGAGCGTATCCGTCAGATCGAAGCGAAAGCGCTGCGCAAGCTGCGCCATCCTTCACGATCGAGAAATCTCCGCACCTTTATCGAGGGGACTTTGTAGGGATCGCTAGCGGCCAGTACTGCTTTGCCGCACTTGCGCTACCATCTCTACCACACCGTTTCTGGCTTCCACCGGGCTGCTCACTTCCCGCAAGAATGCGATGCGTGCACCGCGCGTGCCATCCGGGGTTTGGAAGCGAACGTGAAAGCCGAGCCGGTCGACCGAAGTCATCGTCACTTCCTCGGACTCAATCCCAGCGAATGCCCGGCCAAGCAGGATGAGTGCGTCTCCGTGATCGGTATTCATGTGCTGGATGATTTCAGTTGCAGCGTCAGCCAGCGGGTCGGGTTGCGCGCGGTTATATTCGGAGGCGGAAACCCAGTCCATCACCCCGAAGCCACCCACGTAGTAAACGTCCACCACGTCCATGCGGTAAAAGGAAAAGTCTTCGAAATCCACCCAGTATTTGCTGTTGGCGTAACGCGCCAGGTAGAGTTTCCGCGCTTCAGCCACCTCCGGCTCAGGTACCGGAAGAACATTTCCCAGCAACGTGACCCTGGACGCCCCCAAGGGATCGCCGCTGGCGTCCGGCAGGGTCACCAACAGGCTGGAGCGCGGATCTGCCTGCACATTTTGAGTATGCATGGCCATCGTGCTGATCAGGAAGACAGGATGCCCCTGGCTATCCAGCGAATAGGGCATAACGGATCCGAACGGAAAACCCTTCTGCTTGCGTGAAAGTGTCGAGAGACTGCCGATGCGGCCGAGGTACACCAAGGTACGCGCTCGCTCGGCAAACGTAGGTTCGGCGACCGCAGGCTGGTTACTCGCCGCGCCAGAACCCGCATGTTTTCCTGCTGGTAGTGAAGACATTGTTGCTCTTCCACGTGGGGTCGGCCGATTGTCCGGAATTTCTCCCGCGCCCCAAGTATTTTTCTTGGCGGCCTGCAAGTGCAGCCCACACCCGTGAACAAGCTAACATGTCGAGGCTTGACCTGTCTAAACAGGGTAAGCAACAACTCCGCAAGCAGCGGGTGCCAGCGTTTGGCGTGGCGGTTGCAGTGGCATAGAATCGAGGCATGGCGCTGGCCTCCTATGCGATGGATGCGGCAAGGTCTCGCGGACGGCGTTACCCTGAGCCACCGCATCCGTACCGGAGCGTTTATGCGCGAGACCGCGACCGTGTGATCCACTCGCGGGCGTTCCGGCGTCTCGAGGCAAAAACGCAGGTCTTCACGACGCGTTATTCCGATCACTTTCGCAATCGCCTCACCCACACCCTTGAAGTCGCTCAGATTGCCCGCACCGTAGCGGGAGCGCTCGGGCTCAACACCGATCTTGCCGAGGCGCTGGCGTTGGTGCATGACATCGGGCACCCGCCGTTCGGGCACGCGGGGGAACGGAAGCTCGACGAGTTGTTGCGCCCGCACGGCGACCGGTTTGATCACAACCTGCACGCGCTTCGTATCGTCGAGCAGTTCGAGCAGCGCTATCTGGATTTCCCCGGACTCAACCTCACGTTCGAGGTCCGTGAAGGAATCGTCAAGCATTCGCGCGATTATGATCCGGCGCACTTTCCTGAATTGTCGGATTACCTGCTCGACGAACGGCCACCGCTCGAAGCGCAGTTGATCGATTTCGTCGATGAGATTGCGTACAACACCGCCGACCTGGACGACGGCTACGAAGCGAAGCTGCTGGATATCGGGACGATTCGTTCCAGAGTGCCGTTGTTCGGTGAATTGTATGGAGAAGTGGAGCGCAGCCACCCGCAGGGACTGGAAAAGCTGAAATTCAACGAAGCGCTCAAGCGCGTGCTCGACCGTCTGGCGACGAACCTGATCGAGAATACGCGAGCGGAGGCGTCTGCTTCAGGCGCAAGCAGCGTCGAAGATATGCGGCGTTTGCCGCGGCGTCTGGCGGGATTCAGCCCGCAGGTCGCCGCGGAAAACGCGGCGCTCAAGAAATTCCTGCTCGAACGGCTGTACAATCACCCGGGCATCGTGATGGACCGCGAGCGGTCGGTGGAAGCCCTGGGACAATTATTCGAGTTCTACCTAGGTCAACCGGAAGCCATGCCGAAGTCCTACGCCGAACTGGCCCAGCACGGGCCTCGTCATCGTGTCGTGTGTGACTACATTGCCGGGATGACCGATCATTTTCTCCTGCGACAACACCATGACCTGCTGGACGCGAGTTCCACATCGGCGGGCCGCTAGTCAGGAGGCCTGGCCTGCCTGCTGGGACAGGAAGCTGTTCTCTTCCGCTCGAAATTCGCACTAGACCGGTCTTGTCTGTTTCGAAGCAATGGCGTCGAACGGTTGGGAGGCTTCCTTGACATCACTGGGGTGAGACTTATAATGGATTTCACCGGGAGAGTCAGGAACTCCCGGTCAACAAGGCGAAGATGAATGTTCTTGGACGTTAAAGAACTGGCGGTCCGCAAAATCCGCATCCGGGAAAGCTATGCGCCTGGGACGGTGGATTACCACACCAGCGATTTCCGGCAAGTGGAACCTCTCGAGGTGCGTGCGACGGCCGAGCTGCTCGAAGGGCAGATTCGCATCACCGGAGAGCTGCACACCCGGCTCGAAATGACGTGTGCGCGGTGTCTTGATCCTGTGAATGAGGACGTAGCCCGCGAGTTTGACCTGTTTTACAGGCCGTTGACCTCCATGACGAAGGAAGAGGAAGAGCGGCTCAAGCTCGATGACACGGAAATCGCGTTTTTCGAGGGTAAAGGGCTGTTCCTGGCCGACGTACTGGCGGAACAAGTGCTCCTGGCGCTGCCGATGAAGGTGATCTGCCGCAGCGATTGCCGGGGTCTTTGCCCGCAGTGCGGTGTAAACCTCAACAACGAGGAATGCCGCTGTGAAGCCCACGTCGCGGACCCGCGTACGGCGCCCCTGGCGCGCCTGAAGCAGGACTGGTTCAAAAAGCAATAGAAATCAAGGCGGAAACACCATAGAATGCCCCATTCGGTCCGGGGCGAAGAGAAGGAGTCTGTATGCCCAATCCAAAACGACGTCATTCGCATGCTCGAAAGAATAAGCGGCGCGCGCACGACTTTCTGACCGCTCCGGCGCTCGCCAAGTGCCCCAATTGTCATGAAATGAAACAGCCTCACCAGGCGTGCCCGCACTGCGGCTACTATAAAGGGCGGGAAGTCGTGGACACCGGGGCCTGACGCCCGGAAGTTCACGGCGCCCGCACTGATTCCCGCCGGAGCTCTTGATGATCACCATCGCAGTGGATGCTATGGGAGGAGACCATGCGCCGCGTCCTGAGGTCGAAGGCGCGATCGTGGCGGCCCGCGAATTCGGCGTGCGCATCCTGTTGGTTGGCCTCGCGCCGGAACTGAAACGCGAGCTTGCGAAGCACTCGCACCGCGGGCTGCCCATCGAAATTGTGCCCGCCAGCGAAGTCATCACGATGCTTGACTCGCCCTCGCAGGCCTTCCGGAAGAAAAGGGACAGCTCGGCGCACGTGGCGACAAAGCTGGTGCGCGGTGGCCACGCCGACGCACTGATCAGCGCCGGGAATACAGGCGCGGTGATGGCCGTCGCTCGTTTTGGACTGGGAACCCTGCACTCGGTCGACCGGCCCGCCCTGGCAGCTCCGTTTCCGACCTCGCGCGGCGGCACGGCCGTGCTGCTGGATGTGGGCGCAAACGTGGATTCGAAGCCGGCGCATCTGGTGCAGTTTGCGGTGATGGGAGAAATCTATTACCGGGCGATCTTCGGAACGCGGCGGCCGAAGGTAGCTCTGCTGTCGATCGGCGAGGAAGAAATGAAGGGCAACGAACTGACGCGCGAGGTGCACAGCCGCCTGAAGCACTCCACGCTGAACTTTATGGGAAACATCGAAGGACGGGAGATTTTCGGCGGGTCGGTGGATGTGATCATTTGCGACGGGTTTATCGGGAACATCGCCCTGAAAATCAGCGAGGGTGTCGCGCAACACATCATAACGCTGCTCAAAGATGCCCTGCAGAGCACGCTGAGCTCGCAGGTGGGATATGTGCTTTCGCGGAAGGCCTACAAGGACTTTCGAAAGAAAATTGATTACTCGGAATACGGTGGCGCGCCTCTGCTCGGTGTGCGAGGCGTAGTTGTGATCGGGCATGGGAGTTCGAATGCCCATGCCATCAAGAACGCCATCCGAGTGGCTACGGAGTTGGTGCGCGGCGGGGTCAACGAGAAAATCGAGCAAGAGCTTTCAACGCTTCCAGTCGCCGTGGAAGCCTAAGCTACGAAACGGCGGGTCATTCAATGGGAAAACTGGCATTTTTGTTTCCGGGACAGGCTTCACAGTACCCGGGCATGGGCAAAGAACTGGCGGATAAATTTGCGGCGGCCCGAAGTGTATTTGCCGAGGCCGACCAGGCGCTTGGATTTTCCGTTTCGGATTTGTGCTTCACAGGCAGTGAAGAAGCCCTGAAGCTGACCGCGAACACCCAACCGGCTATTTTGACGGTATCCGTGGCCGCCTGCCGAGTGCTGGAAGAGAAAGGTGTGCGTCCTGATTTTGTCGCGGGGCACAGTCTGGGTGAATATTCTGCGAACGTGGCCGCGGGCGCGCTGGAATTTGCGGATGCGGTGCGATTGCTGCGGCACCGTGGTGAGTATATGCAGTCGGCGGTGCCGGAAGGCGTGGGCGCAATGGCGGCCATCATGGGACTGGCGCCGGCGCAGGTGGCGGGAATCTGCCGTAAGGCGGCCGACGGACAAGTGGTGGGGCCGGCCAATCTGAATTCCCCCGAACAGACCGTAATTTCCGGACATGCGGAGGCGGTAAAGCGCGCCGTGGAGATGGCTTCAGCGGGCGGGGCCAAGCGCGCCGTCATGCTCGCAGTTTCGGCGCCGTTCCACAGCGCACTGATGCTTCCCGCGCAGCAGCGGTTGGAGGCTGACTTGCGGACGACAACGTTTCGTCCCTTGCGCGTGCCGCTGGTCACCAACGTGGACGCGGAGATCACCACAAACGGTGACGAGGCGCGCGAATCCCTGATCCGTCAGGTGACTTTGCCGGTTCGATGGGAGGAATCGGTGCGCGCCATGGTCGAGCAGGGCGTGAACACGTTTGTCGAAGTGGGGCCGGGGCGCGTCCTGACCGGACTGTTACGGCAAATTGACCGTTCGGTTCACGTGTTCAACGTCGAGGACGAAAAGTCGCTCCATTCGACGCTGGAAAAGTTGGCGCAAGCACAAAGCGAAGCAGCGGAAGTATAGAGCCTTGAACGGAGCGCAGGCTTCAGAGTCTGCTTGGCAACCGGTACTTGAGATGCTTTTGTAGCGCCCCGACTCTGTCGGGGCACTGTAGGTTCAAGCACATGCCCGCCTGAGGGTGGGCGCTACATAGATCGCATACAATCCATGTTCAGCTTGAAAGATAGAGTCGCGCTGGTGACTGGCGCGTCACAAGGAATCGGACGCGCCACCGCGCTTGCGCTGGCGCAGGCAGGCGCACGTGTGGCGGTTGCCGCCCGGAATGCCGGGAAGCTGGCCGGAGTGGCAGCCGAAATCGCCGCCGCCGGTGGTGAGGCCATTGCGGTGCCGATGGACGTAGCCGACGCAGGGCAGGTCAAGACCGGGTTCCGTCAGATCATCGAAAAATTCGGCAAGCTGGATATTTTGGTTAACAACGCAGCCATCACCCGCGATAGCCTGGCCGTACGGATGAAGGCCGAAGACTGGGATGCCGTGCTGCGCACCAATTTGACCGGCGCGCATTTGTGCGCGCAACAGGCGATGTCCGTGATGATGCGCGCGCGATATGGACGGATCATCAATGTGACTTCGGTTGTGGCGGAGACGGGGAATCCGGGACAAGTGAATTACGTCGCGTCGAAGGCGGGATTGATCGGTTTGACTCGCGCGCTGGCGGTGGAAGTGGCGTCGCGGAACATCACGGTGAACGCAGTTGCGCCGGGGTTCATCGTTTCACCCATGACGGATCCGTTGCCACAAGACGTAAAGGACGGATTGCTCACGCGCGTGCCGCTGGGACGGATGGGAACGGACGCGGAAGTGGCCGCGGCGATCGTGTTTCTGGCCAGCGAAGAGGCGGGATACATCACGGGGGCGGTTCTCGACGTCAACGGCGGCCTGCGGATGGGATAAGAAGCGCCCGGGATCGTCACGACTCGGTAAAATAAGCAGTGGAAATCCATGACGAATAAACATGGCGATTGGAAATTGACACGAGAGGCCCTCTGCCGTATGGTCTTGCGCACAGAAGAGGTTGAAGTCGGAAATTCTGATTAGGTGATCGAAATCGGGAGATCGCGATGAAAATCTTTGTAACCATACTTCTCGCGTGTATCGTCGTTCCGGCGGTCCATTGCCAAACGGACTGGCCGTCGTACAGCTATGACCAGGCCGGCCAGCGGTATTCGCCGCTCACACAGATTGACACCAAGAATGTTTCGAAGCTCAGGCGGGTCTGGCAGTATGGCGTCGACCCTGGAGCCAATGACTCCAATCCTGCAGACCGGGTGTTAACAGGAACAGAAGCCGTGCCCATTATGGTCGACGGCATCCTATACACTCCGACCATCCATCACAGCATCGTTGCGCTCGAACCCGAGAGCGGAGAGGAAATCTGGAAGTATGATCTGGGCAAAGCGAGCGCCACGCTTCGTGGCGTGACCTACTGGCAGGGCGACAAGGATCATCCACCCCAGATCCTCGCGGGCACAAGCGACGGGCGGTTGATCGCTCTCAACGCCAAAACTGGGAAACTCGTTCCTGAATTCGGCAAGGAAGGCGCGGTCGACCTGCGAGCCGGAGTCACCGGGAAGTTTCCCGACGCTCCCTATCACATGAGCTCTCCGGGGGTCATCTATCGCAACCTGATCATTACGGGAGCGCAGGGCAAAGAGGACGACCCCGACGGGCCTGCCATGGATGTGCGCGCCTGGGATCTCCATACAGGCAAGCTGGCCTGGACCTTCCACACGATTCCGCATCCGGGGGAACCCGGCTATGAAACGTGGCCGAAGGACAACTGGATGTCCGCCGGATCGCCCGCCAATTGGGGTGCCGCGACCTTAGATGAGCAGCGTGGCCTGATTTTCTTGCCGATCGGCCAGCCCGCTGCCCAGTATTATGGCGGCGCGCGGCATGGGCAGAATTTGTATTCTTCTTCGATTGTGGCCTTGGACGCCAACACCGGGAAAGTGCGATGGTACTTCCAGTTGACGCATCACGATGTGTGGGACTACGACGCGGAAGCCGCCCCATCGCTGATGGAGGTGGTTCACGACGGAAGGAGGATTCCGGTCGTGGTGGCAGTCTCAAAGCCGGGGCTGATGTTTTTCCTGGATCGCGAGACGGGGAAGTCCGTCTATCCGGTGGAAGAGCGCCCCGTGCCGCAGAGCGACATCCCAGGCGAACAGAGCTCTCCGACACAGCCGTTTCCGGTGAAGCCTCCACCGCTCGCGCGCCTCGGAATGAAGCCCGATGAGATCTTCACCGGTGAACCAGAACACGAGAAGTTTTGCCGGGAATTGGTAGCTCAGATTGGCGGCATCCACAACGAGGGTCCGTACACACCCTACAGCAGCAAGGAATTCAGAGTCATCTTCCCCGGCCAGCAGGGCGGGCCGAACTATGGCGGCGTGTCCGTGGATCCCAAGTTGGGATATGTATTCGTAAATTCGCGAAACGTCGCTGGTCTCGGCCGCCTGGATAAGACGCCGGACGGCGATCAAGTGGCATTCCGCCGGTTCAGCCCACTTGGAAAAGGCTCGTTTAACGCCCGGTTCTGGGATCCGGACACGGAGCTGCCCTGCCAGCAACCGCCCTGGGCCGAGTTAATGGCCGTCAACGCAAATACCGGGGACATCGCTTGGCGGGTTCCCCTCGGCACGAGCGATGAAATGGAAGCCAAAGGGGTTCACAATACGGGAGCGTTCGGGCAAGGTGGGCCCATCGCCACCGCTGGAGGATTGGTGTTCATCGCCGGGACCATCGACAAGCGCTTCCGCGCGTTCGATTCGCGGACAGGCAAGCAGCTATGGGAAGTGAAACTCGATGCGGAAGGTCACACCAGCCCGATGACCTACCGGGGGCGTAACGGGAAGCAGTATGTCGTGATCGTGAGCTCAGGCGTCAATGCCTTCGCCTTGGAGTGAAATCGGATGCAGAACCGCTCGACAACGCACGTGCGGCGGACTGTAGAATGACTCCTCGAGGCGCTATCTTGACGCCACCCGGACAGAGTAAGGTTGACCTAATGCCGGAGCCTAAATAGAATAAGCAGGTCCTAAATTTCAGCACACGACGAAGTCCAAGAAAAGCTACATCAAGCCGCGCATAGCGCACAGCGGAGGCAAAACAGAATGGCCAGTGTCGAAGAACGAGTAAAGCAGATTATTGTCGAGCAACTGGGCGTGGACGAAGGCGAAGTGACGCCCACTGCTTCGTTCGTGGACGATCTAGGCGCGGATTCCCTGGATACGGTAGAACTCGTGATGGCCTTTGAAGAGGCCTTTGGGATCGAAATTCCCGACGAGGACGCCGAGAAAATCGCCACGGTGAAAGACGCTGTCGAGTACATCCAGAAACACGCCTCGGCCAAGAAGTAGTTCGCCGGCCGCCGGAAAGTCAATAGGGAGAGTCGCTAACGTGAGCCGCCGGGTCGTCGTAACGGGTGTCGGACTGGTCTGTGGTCTCGGAATCGGCACCGACGAAGTCTGGAAGAACCTCCTGGCGGGGAAAAGTGGCGTTCGCTCGATCACTCAATTCGACACTGCCGGGTTCGATTGCACAATCGCCGGGGAAGTGCGTGACTTTGACCCTCTGCACTGGGTCGAGAAAAAAGAACTCAAGAAGATGGGGCGGTTCATCCAGATCGCCCTGGCGGCGACCGACTT
The DNA here is from genome assembly GCA_041488495.1 of Terriglobia bacterium. Taxonomy (GTDB): domain Bacteria; phylum Acidobacteriota; class Terriglobia; order Acidiferrales; family UBA7541; genus Palsa-360. Next base: position 104,059 of record JBGPPL010000007.1, on the reverse strand, counting down.
CGCCGTGCGCATGGCGGACCTGAAGATTACGCCGGACATTGCCGAAACGACCGGTGTCTATGTGGCCAGCGGAATCGGGGGATTCGACGTCATCGAACGCGAGCACTCCAAGTTGCTGCAAGGCGGTCCTGGGCGAATCTCGCCGTTCTTCATTCCTGCGGCCATCATAAACCTGGCTTCCGGGCACATTTCCATCCGGTATGGCGCGCAAGGGCCGAATTCGGCGACTGCGACGGCATGCTCTGCATCGGCGCATGCGGTTGGGGATTCGTTCCGTCTGATCCAGCACGGCGATGCGGAAGTGATGATCTGCGGAGGCGCGGAAGCTGCCATCACACCGATGGGCGTGGGAGGATTTGCCGCGATGAAGGCGCTCTCCACGCGGAACAGCGAACCGGAACGAGCCAGCCGCCCGTTTGACGCGCAGCGAGACGGATTTGTGATGGGCGAGGGCGCCGGAATTCTCGTGCTGGAGTCACTCGAGTACGCGGAGCGGCGCGGCGCAAATATTCTGGCCGAGGTGTCGGGTTACGGCATGTCGGGTGACGCGAACCACATCACAGCGCCTGAAGAAAACGGCGGCGGCGCATACCGCGTGATGCGGGCGGCAATTCGCGATGCAAAGGTCGAGCCGCAGCAGATCGGATACGTCAACGCGCACGGCACCTCGACGCCGCTGGGCGACGCCATCGAGACCCGGGCCATGAAGCGCGTGTTTGGCGAGTACGCAAAAAAAATCGCCGTCAGCTCGACCAAGTCCATGACGGGACACCTGCTCGGCGGCGCGGGCGGACTCGAAGCCGGTATCAGCGTGCTGGCGCTGCGCGATCAGGCGCTGCCGCCCACGATCAATCAGGAGACGCCGGACCCCGGGTGCGATCTCGACTATGTGCCAAATCACATGCGGAAGGCCGACGTCGAGTACGCGCTGTCGAACTCGTTTGGCTTCGGCGGAACCAACGCTGCCCTCCTGTTCCAACGCTGGGCGTCCCGCTAAGTTAGGCGCAGCGAATATGAGGTACGGATGAAGATTGTTGTCTGCATCAAGCAAGTGCCCGCCAAAGATGCCCCCCTGGTGATTGCCGAAGGCGGCTGGATTCGCGAGACCGACATCGGGTTTGAAATGAACGAGCCGGATAGTTTCGCGCTCGAGGAAGCCCTCCGTCTGAAGGAAAAACATACGGGCGAAGTGATTGCGGTGTCGATGGGGCCGGAGCGCGTGAAGCAGACGATCAAGGAAGCGCTCGCCAAAGGAGCCGACCGCGGGATCCACATCGCTGACGATAAAGCGCACACGCTCGATCCTCTGGGTGGGGCGAAATCGCTGGCCGCGGCGATCGAGCGCGAGAAGCCGGACCTGGTGCTGACCGGATTGCAGAGCGACGACCACGGTTTTGGCCAGACGGGAGTGCTGCTGGCGGAACGGCTGGGTCTGCCCCACGCGACGCTCATCATGCAGATTGGCGTTGAACGCGATCACGTGCGTGTGAAGCGCGAGCTCGAGGCTGGATGGTTCCAATGGGTCGAACTTCCGCTTCCCGCTGTGCTGACGATTCAGTCCGGTATCAACAAGGTTCGGTACGCGACGCTCAAAGGAATTATGGGAGCAAAGAAGAAAGAGGTCGCGACGATTGCGCGCGGGGCGTTGGGTGTCACACATGAGCCCACGCAGCGCATCGAGCGTATCTACGTGCCGAACAAGACCAAAAAGACCGAGTTCCTCACCGGCACGCCAAAGGAAGCTGCCGCGAAGCTGCTCGAAAAATTGCAACACGAAGCGCGAGTGCTGTAAGCGGAGCCCGCCAACGATGAACATTCTCCTCATCACCGAACAGCGCGAAGGAAAATGGAACAAAACCAGCTTTGAGACATTGGCTGCGGCCCAGCAGATTGCGGGAGAAACGAAAAGCCGTCTGGCTGCCATCGTCATCGGCAAGGGTGTCGCGGCATTGGCTGGCGAGCTTGCGGCAACAAAGGTCGATGAAGTGCTGCTTGTCGAACACGACTTGCTCGCCGCGTATACGCCGGACGGATATACGCTTGCCCTTCAGCAGGTCTTCGCGCAGGCGAAGCCTGACCTGGTCCTGCTGCCGCACACCTACCAGGTGCGCGATTTCGCACCGAAGCTGGCCGCGTCGCTCGGCAAGGGCATGATCGGCGACTGCGTCGCCTACCGTCACGAAAACGGGAAGCTGATTTTTGTACGCCAGATGTTCCAGGGCAAGACCATGGCGGACGTGGTTTTCGAAGGAGCGCCGCCATGGTTCGCGACGTTTCAGGCCGGGGCGTTCCGAGCGGACCTGGTCGCGCAGGGCGCGTCAAAAGCTCCTGTCACGCAAGTGCCCGTCGAGCTCCATGCGGAGCAGATTCGCACGAAACCGCTGGAGGTGTTCCGCGAAGCGAAGCAGGCCGTGGACCTGACGCAGGCGCCGATCCTGGTGGCGGTCGGGCGCGGGATCAAGGCGCCAGAAAATATTCCGATGGCGGAGAAGCTCGCGCGCCTGCTGGGCGGGGAACTGGCGGCATCGCGTCCGATCTGCGACGAAGGCTGGCTGCCCATGGATCGCCAAATCGGGAGTTCAGGGCAGACGGTCGCCCCGAAGCTCTACCTCGCGCTCGGAATCAGCGGGGCCATCCAGCACGTCGTGGGAATGAAGGGCTCACGCACGATTGTCGCAATCAACAAGGACCAGAACGCGCCCATTTTCGAAGTCGCCGACTACGGCATCGTCGGCGACTTGTTCGAAATCGTTCCCGCCCTCACCGAAGAACTCGAGAAAAACAAATCCGCTTAAATTGTCGAGCTTGATCGTGTGACCCGCACTCGAATAGGCGAGGGCTGCGTAGTGTGCTAGACTGATCTCAAAGTCGGGACACAAGATGGGCCTAAAAAAGTACAAGATTGTGCTCTATCGGCAAGAAGACGGTTCCTGGGTGGCGGAAATTCCTGCTATTTCCGGCTGCTACGCGCTGATGCCGACCCGGGAGCAGGCATTGGAAGAGCTCAACGGTGTCTTTCAGATGATTTCCGAAGAGTACCGGGAAAAAGGTCTCGCGCTCCCCGCCGACACGACGGAAATCGTGTATGCCTAGCGCCACGGTGCGCCAATTTCAGAATGCCGCACCGTTTCATGGTGAGATTCCTAGTTCTCCACCGAAGTGATCTGGTCCACGCGACGCAGTTCGGGAAAATTCCACGCCCAAAGGGCCGTAATAACAAGCGTTCCAACTCCTCCTAACACGACGGCTGGCACGGCGCCAAACCATTGCGCCGTCAGACCGGACTCGAATTGTCCCACCTCATTGGAAGCGCCGATAAAAATCATGTCCACCGCGTTCACACGGCCGCGCATCTCATCCGGCGTTGCGAGCTGCACCAGCGTGCCGCGAACAACCACGCTCACCATGTCCATGGCCCCGACACATAAAAGCGCCAGCATCGACAGGATCAAACTTCGTGAGATCCCGAAGAGAATGGTGAAGACGCCAAACCCTGCCACGCACCACAACATGGTTGCGCCGACCCGGTTGCGCAAAGGCCGGTGCGCAATAAGGATCGCCATGCTTCCCGCACCGATGGCGGGAGCGCTGCGCAACAGGCCAAGCCCCCAGGGCCCCGTTCTCAGAATTTCACGCGCATAAACCGGTAGCAGAGCCACCGCCCCGCCAAGCAGCACCGCAAACAGGTCCAGCGAGATAGAACCCAGGACAATCTTATGTTTCAGAATATAGTGAAGTCCTGCCAGCACCGTCTTCAGGCTGAACTGCTCCCGCGGCCGCGCCTTGGACCGGAGGTTGATTTGCGCCGTGGAAATAATTGCGCCCACCCCGGCTAACATCGCCAGCGTGTAGACAGCCGAGGGGCCTCTGGCGAGCGCGTATACCAGCCCGCCGATAGACGGGCCTAGGATCGTCCCACCCTGATTGACGGAACCGTTCCAGGCCACCGCGTTCGGGAAATGTTCTTCGGGGACGATCTGCGGCAGCAGCGCCCGGCTCACGGGGCTGTTGAACGAGCGAACAATGCCGATAAGAACCACCACGGCGTAAATGGGGTAAACCGAGCGCATCCCCCGCAAAGCGGTGAATAGCAACAGGCCCGAGCACACGGAAAACCCGGCGTAGCAGGCGATCAGGAGTTTGCGGCGGTCGAGGTGGTCCGCGGCATGGCCCGAGACGAGAAACAGCAGAATGCCCGGCGTGAACTGGGCGAGACCCACAAGGCCCAGGTCCAGCGGCCGCTTCGTGATCTCATAGATTTGCCATCCGACCGCGACTGACTGCATCTCCAGCCCGAGAACGATGAAAAACCGCCCTAGCTGATAAAGAGCAAAGTCGGGATGAGTGAAGGCAACCCGCCCGGCGCGTGAGGGGTTCCCCGGTTCGGCCATCGTGATCTACTGTGCCATAAAATCTTGATTTCCACGAGAGTCGTGGCGTGGCCGGTAGTTTCCGACAGCCACGTTCACCGGGCAGAAGCGGGCCGAGCAGGCACCGCAAACTCGACAGAACATGTTGAAGTCGATCGCAGCCAGATGTATGTTCGTGGCCGGCAGGGAATCGACAAAGGAAATCCCGCATGAAATGCGACGTCTGCGGTCAGGACTACGGTGTCGCACACAACTGTGCAGGTGTGCCGGCCGCATATATGACGCAGGAAGAAGCCGCACCTCCTCCGAACGGTTTCGCGCCGCTTTATTATGTCCGCCTAGCATTCAACATCGTACATTGGGAAGACGTTTCCATTCGGTGTGCTACGCGCGACTTCAATGCTGTTTTTTGCGGCGCATTCTTCTGGACTGCCGCTGCGATGGTCATTCTGCTGTTTACAGCTCTTCCGCAAATGCTCAGGACTATGCATCTCTCCGGGCCTGCGGCGATCATTGGTCTGGCTGTGGGACTGATTTTCGGACTTGTCGTTATGGGGATCATTACGCTTGTTCAGCTTGGATTGCGCCATCTCATTGCCAAATGGTTCTTTGGCGCCACGGGAACTCTTGGGGGCGTCATGCGCCCCTTGTTGCTCGGCTGGTTCGTAAACGCGCTAATTCTCATCCCCGTCGTGGGCCTATGAGCATCTGCGATCGCTTGGACCGCAGTCTTGATGCTGGTATTCGAGGAGGTGGATGGCATCGGTCGTCTACAGGCCTTCCTCATCTCGGCCGGGATTGAGGTGTCGGGCTATGCGCCACAACATTTTCCGCCGTCATAGGTGCGCGACATTCGAGGGCGGTTGAAGGACAAGATTCTGTTCGGCAGCGATTATCCGAGCATTCGGTATCAGCGACTGCTGCGTGAATGGGACGAACTCGGTTATTCGGACGACATTAAGGAGCGCGTGTTCCACCGAAACGCCGAGCGCACGCTGGGTCTCGGCAAGTCCGCGGCGTAGCCGGTTTGGGACGCAGCGAATCGAGAGAGGAAGCCAACGGGTATGCCGACTCCATTCGTTTGTGAGGGTATTCGAACGCCGATCGGACGATACGGCGGAGCGCTCTCGCAGATCCGCACGGACGATCTCGCCGCAATTCCATTGAAGACTTTGCGGGAAAAATTCGGGAAGAGCGATTGGGAATCCGTCGATGAAGTCATCTTGGGCTGTGCGAACCAGGCAGGGGAAGACAACCGCAATGTCGCGCGGATGGCGCTGCTGCTTGCCGGTATTCCCTGCAGCGTGCCAGGCGCAACCGTGAACCGCCTGTGCGGCTCCGGGATGGAAGCCGTCTCGATGGCCGCGCGCGCCATCGCCGCGGGTGAAATTTCACTGGCGATTGCAGGCGGCGTGGAAAGCATGAGCCGCGCGCCGTTCGTGATTCCCAAGGCGGCGTCCGCTTATTCGCGAACCGCGGAAATCTACGACACCACGATCGGCTGGCGTTTCGCCAATCCGCTCATGATGAAAATGTACGGGACTGCATCCATGCCGGAAACAGGGGAAAACGTCGCGGAGAAATACAAGGTCGACCGGACTTCGCAGGACCACTTTGCGCTGCGCTCGCAACAGAAGGCCGCAGCGGCGCAGAAGGCGGGAATCCTCGCGGAGGAAATCGTACCTGTAAATATTCCGGGCTCCAAGGGAACCGTGAAGACCGTTTCGGACGACGAACATATCCGCGGTGACACCACGCTCGAGGCGCTTGCCAAATTGCCGGCCCCGTTCCGTCAAGGCGGCACCGTGACGGCTGGAAACGCCTCCGGAATTAACGACGGAGCTTGCGCGATGTTCGTGGCCTCGGAGGGAGCCGCCGCCCGGTTCGGGTTGAAGCCGTTGGCGCGCATTCTGGGTTCGGCTACTGCGGGCGTGGAGCCGGACTACATGGGAATCGGGCCGATCATCGCCGTTCGAAAGCTGCTCGCGCGATTAAAGATGTCGATGGCGGAGGTTGACGTGTTCGAATTGAACGAAGCGTTTGCCTCGCAGTCGCTGGCTGTAACCCGCGACCTCGGTCTGCCGGACGACAGTGAAAAAGTGAATCCCAACGGCGGCGCCATTGCGATCGGGCATCCGCTGGGGATGAGCGGCGCGCGACTGGTCTTGACCGCGTCGCGCCAGATTCAACGCAGCAAGGGGCGCTACGCGCTGGCGTCGATGTGCATCGGAGTGGGACAGGGCATCGCCATCATGCTCGAGCGCGTGTGAGTCAACAAACAGAATCCTCTGACTTGCTTCAGGGGCTAAAGCCCTCGTTTTGATGGGCGTCGAATGTCGCGGCTGAAGCCGCGACCCACAAATACCAATTACAAGAAGCGACCTCATGAGTTCTTCATCGATGCGACGCAGCGCTCGAGATGTTTATGCATTTCTTCGGCGGTACCTTGGTGGATGCGGCCATGACCCGGCAACACCCATTCGAAGCGATAGGCGAGCAGCTTCTCCATCGAACGCGTCTGCTCGGTCCAGGAGTACCAGCAGACGTCGCGGAAGGCTGTCAGGGTTTCACGCTCCGGTGACCACGCCAGGTGGTCGCCCGTGAACAACACCTTGTCGCGATAGAGAAGGACCTGATGACCGCGCGTGTGGCCGGGCGTGGGGACCAATATGAGATCATCATCGATCCGCATCGGATCCACTCCCGTGATCACGCGCTCGACACCCCGCGCCGCGGCGCCGTCGCCCTCGTGCATCACACGCGGGCAACGGAAGTGCTCGGCAAACTTGACGTGGTCCGCAATATCATCACGATGCGAAAGGAACATGAGGCTCACGCCGCCCATCTGCTCGATGCGTTTCACCAGAGGGGTTGTGAAGCGCGGTGAGTCGACCAGCACGTTGCCGCCGTGTTCCGGCGCTCGCACGATCAAGTACGACCAAGCGCCGAAGCTCGATTCCGAGGTGAAGCCGCAGAAGTAAACATCATCCACTACGTGGACCGGAAATGCTTCGACACCCGGGCGGGCACTTCGCCGGGACGTCGTCCCGATCGATGCCGTAGGGCAGGCGACCAGCGCCATGAGCGCGCGATGCAGTTCGCCCGGATTCTGCGGCTGCTGGTAAACGCTGGATTGCCCGCCATGATCGCGAAAACTCGCGGGCGCGATCTGCCTGCAGGCATCGCAATCGATGCAGGAGGAGTCCACGTAGAACTCGCCTTCCATGTTCTGTGGCAACCGTTGGTCAATCTGGGCCATGTCTAAATAGATTCCTCCCGGGCATGCGAAGTCGCATTCCCGTGCCATACCGTCAGATTCCAATGGCTCGATGCCAAAATACCTTATAATCCTTGCCGTCTTAAGGGAAGACGATACCTGTCCCTGTTCCGAGCGAGGTGATGAATTGGCGGCGAAACGAAACCGTTCGAAATCCAGGTCCGGAAAGAAACTGGAATCCAGGAATAGGAAAAGGCCTGCCCGCAAGAAATTGAGGATCGCTCTTGCCGGCTTTGGCACCGTTGGCGGCTCCGTCGTCAAACTGCTCTGCCAGGAAGCGAATGATTGTTTTGAGTTGACGCACATTTTCAACCGCAAAGTGGCCCGGAAAAAAGTGGATTGGGTGCCCTCCAGTGTGCGCTGGACGGAGAGCATCAACGAGGTGCTTTCCTCAGACGCTGACATTTTTGTGGAGCTGGTTGGAGGCATCAAGCCAGCCGGCGATTGGATTCGGAAAGCGCTGCGGGCCGGCAAGTCGGTGGTCACGGCAAACAAACTTCTGATCGCTGAAAGCGGTCCCGAATTGCTGGAACTGGCTCGTGAGAAGGGCAAACGCCTCGAATTTGGGGCCTCCGTCGCCGGAGGGATACCCGCGATCATAGGAATCCAGGAAGGTTTGGCGGGGGATCGACTCTACAAGATCGCGGGCGTGCTGAACGGGACTTGCAACTTCATTCTGACCAAAATGGAGGCGACCGGCGTTAGCTTTGAGACGGCTTTGAAGGAAGCGCAAGAGCTGGGTTTTGCCGAAGCGAATCCCCGGGATGACGTGGAAGGATTCGACGCCCGGGCAAAGCTGGTTATTTTGACGCAGGCCGGACTGCGCGCCCGCGTGCGCAGCGAGCAAATCCCGTGCTGGCCGATTTCGTCGGTGGAAGCTGTCGATTTTGCCTACGCTCGCGAGCTGAACTGCACGATTCGCCAGATTTCCCTGGCCAAGAAGGAAACGGAAAATGGATTGAGTTTGCATGGGTTTGTCCGTCCGGCACTGGTCCCGGTCTCCTCTCTGGTTGCGCATGTGGAGGGAAGCAAGAACCTCGTTATGGTGACGGGCCAATATGCGGGGCAGATGGTGTTTTCCGGTTTCGGAGCGGGAGGAGAGCCCACGGCCGTAGCCGTGGTTTCCGATCTATATTTCATCGCGCGAAGCGGCGCGGCGTCCTCCGGCAGTGTGTCCCCAGCCGTGGAAGTGCCGAAGGAGGTGAGCGGGGAGTTCACTGCGCCTTACTATTTGCGCTTCGTCGTGAAAGACAGGCCCGGGATTATAGCGGCAGTGGCGACCGTCCTTGCGAGGTACGGAATCAGCATCGACGCTGTTCTGCAGAAACCGGGTTTCCCACATACTGCTCTTCCATTCATCATTACCCTGGAAACTTGCAGGAGCGCGATGCTCGGCTGCGCCCTGCAAGAAATCAACCGGCTCGATTTCCACGTGGAGCCGGTTCTCTGTATGCCGATTCTGCTGGATTGAGAATGCGGTACGATCCGGATTCGAGCCGATAACGATCGGATGATTTGAACAAGAAGGAGCTATGAAGTCTTCTTCCAAGTGCTTGGGTCTCTGATCCTGGTCCGGCTTGTCGCCTCGTTCGCCTATGGGGCGACGGTGACAGGTACGGTGAAAGGCCCGGATGGAACTGCCTTTAGCAGAGGCTGCGGGAATTTGTCACGTATGCGCTTTGCCATGTATTGCCGTGCCAAACGCTTTCCAGATGCGCCAGTTGCCGTCGATTTCTTCCAGCATGCGCTCGGGGTGAAACTGCAGTCCGACTACAAACTTAGCTTTCGGAACGTAGTAGGCCTCGATAAGCCCGTCCTCGGCGTACGCCATCGGCTTGAATCGTGGTGCCAGATCCCGAATCCCCTGATGATGGTAACTGTTCACCCGTAATGTTTTTCGCCGGTACCACTGCTGCAGCGGGCTGCCGGGGACGATAGAAATCGAGTGCCGGTAGCTGTCGTAGTGGGCGAAATTGATATGCTTCAAGCGAGACTTCTTTTCCTTTTGTACATCGCCGTACAACGTGCCTCCGCAGACGACGTTGAGCAGCTGTGACCCGCGGCAAATCCCAAGAATTGGGAGTCTCTTCCGGAACGCATGGCGGATGAGCCGGATCTCGATTTCATCCTTTAGTGGATGGGTTTTCTCCAGGTGCTTGTAATTTTCCGGTCGGGCTTTGAAATGCCTTGGCTCGATGTCCTCGCCTTCGACAAGGAGAAGGCCCCTCATGTTTGACATGTACTCAGGAAGGCACGCGGGCGCGCCCTCGGCCACAGGGACCATGACCGGCAGAATCCCCGCCCGCATCAGAAGCGCAAGATGAAATTCGCCCACGTAGTCGATGTACTTGTTCTTGCGGGTTGTCCTGCGGGTAACGACGAGAACAGAGGGGCGTTTCATCGGATCAATATCCGGAGCGCCTCTACCAATTTGGCATCTTTTTCACGGCCTTGCGAGGCTACACGGATGTGAAAGTTGTCCATGCCGATCTTATTCGAGCAGTCTCGCACGTACATGCGATGCTCTTTCAGCAGAAGTCCCTGCAGTTCAGCAGCCGTCATGCCGCCCTTAATCTTGAACAGAACGAAATTGGCCCCCGTAGGATACACATCGATTCCTGATATTGTCCGCAAGGCGTTGTAGAGCCAGCGAACATCACCAATTAACCGTTTGCGCGCTTCGTGATAGGCGGCATCGGTAGACGGTAGCAATGACAGAAAGTATTGCGCCAGCGTATTCACATTCCAGGTCGGAATGAACTGTCGCATGCGATTGAGAACGTAAAGATTTCCGCTGTAGCAGTATCCGAGACGCAAACCCGGCACGCCGCAGTGTTTGCTCATGCTCCGCACCAGCAGCAAATTGGAAAATTGGTCCGCCACCCCTAGGAGACTCGGAACAGGGTCCCCCGCGAAGTCGATGAACGATTCATCGACAATCACGAGCTCCATGTCCTTCGCGCGGTGTAGAAAATCAATCATCTCATCGAGCGAAAAGAGCTGGCCGGTAGGATTGCCAGGGTTAATGACGAGGAGCGCCTTCAGCCCGCGCCGGTGCACCCAGGCATGATAGTCCGCCAGATCGAGTTTGTAGTTTTCCTCCGGCTTCAGCGCATAGAGTTCGGCGTCCCACCGGTGTTTGAGCTTTTCGATGTACTCTCCGAAAGTCGGAATGGGCACGGCAATGCGGTCGATCAGGGTCGTGTTGATGAGCACGATGAGTTCCGTGGCCCCATTTCCGATAATCAGGTTGTCCGGGTTTACGTGCAGCACCGCCGCCAAATTCTTTTGGCTCGTGATCGGGCTGCTGGACGGATACGACTTGATAAGGTTCGGGAAGTTCTCCTTCAGGTCGTCGAGCATCTCGGGCGTCGGGTAGTACGGGTTGGCGATGAAGCAAAAATCGATGATGTCTTTAGCCTTTTCGTAACCTACCAGGTCCGCCAGCGACGGCGAATGCGAGGTTTCGTAGAAAAGATGCTTCCTCAACTCCGTCGGGGCGATATCGGATCTCACAGGTTCCATAGTCCTGGTTTTAGCACCCTCAAATTTTGCTTACAAGCTCTCTTTCTGTCCTTCTCAACACTATTCTCGCCGCTGTTGAAGCTGCGGTGCCTTGTATTGTTCGTATGTGGAAACGAATTGCGGATCACGCTGCCGGATGAGTTCTTCATCGAGGCGCCCGCCTCGCACCATGCAGTCGTAGGCAAATGCAATGGGGTCGAGCCGCATCTTCTCGCCGAACTGCTCGTACCAGAGAATACTTCGGTTAGCCGTAGGTTGCGTCCGGCGGATTCTGTTCGTAAACAACGATGTGATGCCACGGGTCCCGCGTCTTCATCAACAGCGCAAAATAGAAGCCACCGGGTCCGCCCCCGACGATATTAATTTTCATTGTTTTGCATTCGCGACACAGCCCCGCACAAGATCAGCCAATTGCAGGAGTGATGAGAGTGCGAGACCAACATTTTTGTCAAGGATTTCGACATGCGGCGCGCGACTGCGGAGACCTCTTCCAACCGCGCGGGATGGGCGCCAACCCCCTTCGACGCTGCTTCTCCCGCCTGCCGATAATTGTTGTGCTGAAACGGCGTGCGTCGCATCTAAACAAGAGCGTGTTCACAGGACAAAAGTGGCGGCGCCCAGGTTAAATACTCTAAGATGGGTACCAGATGAGAATGGCCGGCGGCTTCGGCGGGATCGGAACGCAACGCGGCTTGGGAGCGCACGCGGAGAGGAGTCCGCGCGCGAAGGCGCGAGGGGACTCGTCCGCCAACGCGCGGAGCGAGGCAAAGCCATCGCGGTTGCTGGATCAGCTCCCCGAAGTGTGGGCGCTTCTTCGGCCGCGGCGGGGCCTTCTCGCCGTGGGTCTTGTGCTCATGGCCATCAACCGAGTTTCGGGCCTGATGCTTCCCGCGTCGCAGAAATATCTATTCGACAATGTGTTCGGCAAGCACCAGACGAACTTGCTGATTCCCTTGGTAGGCGCCGTGTTGGCCGCCACGCTGGTGCAGGGCGTGACGTCCTATGCGCTGACGCAACTGCTTTCGAAGGCCGCGCAGCGGATGATCACCGAGTTGCGACGCAAGGTGCAGGAACACGTGGGGCGGCTCCCGGTAGCCTATTACGATGCGAACAAGACCGGCGCACTCGTCTCACGCATCATGACCGACGTCGAGGGTGTGCGAAACCTGATCGGCACGGGCCTGGTGGAATTTCTGGGCGGGCTGCTGACGGCCACGATTGCGCTCGTGTTTCTGCTCCGCATCAGTCCGTTAATGACGGGCGTGGCATTCGCGCTGCTCCTGGTGAGCATGCTCTCGTTGCGCAAGGCTTTCGGCGTCATTCGTCCCATCTTTCGCGAGCGATCGAAGATCAACGCGGAGGTCAGCGGACGGCTCACCGAATCGCTCTCCGGTGTGCGCGTGGTGAAGGGTTACCACGCGGAGGCGCGCGAGCACGAAGTATTTACGCATGGCGTCCAGCGGCTGCTCGACAACGTTCTCCGCTCGCTGACCACGATGTCGATGATGAGCTTCTCGACGACGGCGCTGCTTGGCGTGGCCGGTGGGCTGGTCATGCTGATCGGCGCGCACCAGATCCAGGCTGGGACGCTCACCGTCGGCGGTTATGTCAGCTATATGGCGTTTCTAGCGTTCCTGGTGGCGCCCGTCTTTCAAGTCGTGGGAATCGGTACGCAACTGACGGAGGCCGTCGCGGGACTCGAACGCACGCGGGAGGTGCTCAACGAGCTCCCCGAGGATGAGGACCCGCGCCGCACCTTCACCCTGCCCGACATTGAAGGCGAAGTCGAGTTCGAAAACGTCAGCTTCGCCTATGAGCCCGGCAAGCCGGTGCTTCAGCAGGTCAGCTTCTGCGCAGAGCCAGGCACGGTCACGGCGCTGGTCGGCTCGTCCGGGTCGGGGAAGTCCACGATCATCGGACTCGTCGCGGCATTTCATGTTCCAGTTGACGGCCGCGTGCTGGTGGACGGTGTGGACCTGGCGACCGTGCGCCTCGATTCGTACCGTACGCGCTTGGGTGTCGTGCTGCAGGAGTCGTTCCTGTTTGACGGCACGATCCGCGAGAACGTGGCGTTTTCGCGGCCGCGCGCGAGTGAGGAAGAAATCATGGCCGCGTGCCGGATCGCGCGCGTGGATGAATTCGCGGACCGGTTCCCGGAAGGATACGACACCATTATCGGCGAGCGCGGCGTGAAATTAAGCGGCGGGCAGCGCCAGCGTGTTTCGATTGCGCGCGCCATACTGGCCGACCCGCGCATCCTGATTCTCGACGAAGCCACGTCGAGCCTCGATTCCGAATCTGAAATGCTCATCCAGGAGGGCCTCGCTCAATTGATGCGCGGGCGCACGACATTCGTAATCGCGCACCGCCTCTCGACGATTCGCCGCGCCGACCAGATCCTGGTTGTCGAGGCAGGAAAAATTGTCGAGCGCGGGACCCACACGTCGCTCTATGTGGCGAGCGGACGCTATCGCGAACTCTACGACAAGCAGCACGGCCTGGAGAGCAATCTGTTTCTGCCTTCGAGCGAAGGCGAAATGCCCGAGGCCGCGGAAACCGACAGCGCCATCGCCACCGAGTCGGATCCAGACATTTTGCGCCTGCTCCGCGACCGCCCCGCCTAGCGTTGGTCCGTGCCTCCCCTCCGCGTCTGTGGCGCTGTCCTTCCTACCTTTACCGGCATATCAGAGTGTGATATCTCTCTGTCGCCTGCAGTTGGCTGTGCGCGTGACGCGCAACGACACCTGGCAAATTACAAACAATTGGCACGGAAGGGGAGGACGAAAATATGCGACGCGTTATGGTGATTCGCATGATGGCTATCGCGGTGGCGCTCGGCTTCGGATGTACCGCGCTTCACGCGCAATCCTGGCAGATGCCCACCGATGCGGAGCGTTGTCCTTCGAAGTGGGGAGCTAAGGACGAGCTTGGTTCAGGCAACCTGATGAAACCGGAAATGGCGCTGCGTGCGGCAAAATTGATACGCACCGGCGAAGTGTTCCAGCTTGGCTTCGATCTGTCCCCGGACTTGCCCCTGATCGGCAGCCGCCGCTTCGACCTTTACATGAAGCGTGGCACCGCGACGGCGCCAGGCACCCGCGGCGAGAACGAAGAGATTGTGATCACGGAGCTTGGCCAGGTTGGCACGCAGTTTGACGGCTTCGCGCACCAAATGTACGGCGGCGAATACTACAACTGCATCAAGGACGAAGAGATGAATACCGGTGGCAGCGGCGACCTCGCTGCCGGCGCTCGGCAGGGCTTTCCCAAGCTCGGCGTCGAGCACGTTCCCGATATGATGACCCGGGGTGTATTGATCGATGTGGCTGGGTTGAAGAATGTGGATATGCTGCCCGAAACCTACATCATCACGGCCGAGGATTTGCAGCAGGCATTGGCGAAGGAGAAGCTGACGCTGCAGCCTGGGGACGCGGTCATGATTAACACGGGTTGGGGCAAGCTGTACACCGTCAAGGATAAAGCGCGCTACCTGAAGACGACGCCCGGCATTGGTGTGGGCGCGGGAGAGTGGTTAGTAAAGCAGAATCCAATGCTTGTCGGAGCGGACAATTGTTGCCTGGAGGTCAGGCCTTACCCCGAGCAGAAAGTGAACCTGCCGATTCATGCGATGTTCCTGATCGTCTATGGCGTCCATATCTTCGAAAATCTGAAGCTGGAACATCTTGCCGCGGAACATGCGTACGAGACCGCTTTCATCATGGAGGTTTTGAAAATCAAGGGCGGCACGGGCTCGACGGTGGCGCCCATCGCCGTTCGCTGACGGGCGGCGGGAGCCATTGGTCACCTCTAGTGGTCTTGGTGGCTGTGCTTACCGGCTGTGCGCGACTTCCAGGTTGGGATTTTCAGCCGCCCTCTGCCTTAGGAGCGTGATGAAGGCGGCGGACGAGCGGGGAAGCGTGCGGTCGCGCCGATAGACGAGACCCAGCTCGCGCCAGAGGTCTACGTCTGCGATGGGAATCAACTTCACTTCGCCGGCGCGGACTTCGTTTCGGGCAAAACTCGAACTGATCAGCGATACACCGAGACCCGCCGCGACAAAGCACTTGATCATGCCCACGCTGGTTAGCTCCATCGTGATTTGGAGTTGCGCGCGGTAGGGCCGGAAATGCTTGTCCAGCAACTGCCGGGTGAAGCCGGTGCGAGGGAAAATGAGCGGTTGCTCGGCGATATCCTTCATGCGAACGCTCTTGAGCTTTGCAAGGGGATTGCGCGGATTCACCATCAGCATCACGCGGTCCCGGAAGATCGAATGCATTTTCAGGCTCGGCGACTTGGCGGGAAGCGTGACGATCCCCACGTCGACCGTTCCATCTTCCACCTTTTGCAGAACCTTGTGGCTGAAATTGCGGTAAATGCTGATCTGCACGGCTGGGTAGAGGCGATGGTATTCGGCGAAGAGGTCCGGGAGGACATACAGACAAGTCGCTTCGTTGGCTCCCAAAGCGAGCACCCCGCGGGGAGTGGTGGCCTTGTCGGCCACGGCGCGCAAGGATTCGCCCCGCATGTTCACCAGGCGTACCGCGTATTCGTACAGCGTCTCGCCTGCAGAAGTCAGCCGGACGGACTTCCGGCCGCGATCGAAGAGTTTTTCTCCGTATTCCTGTTCCAATTGGCGGACCTGGGCGCTGACGGCTGGCTGGGAGCGAAACAGTTTTTGACCCGCGCGTGAAAAACTCCCGAGTTTCGCAATCTCTATAAAAGTTATAAGTTGGTCGAAATCCATAATGTTGAGGCAGGATTATAGCAGAAGCGGAATGCCGGGCCGGACTGAATTCAAAATTCAAATGCTGTGGATAAAAAATGCCTAGTCGTTGTCCACGGGACATCCGGGCAGGAGGAATGATAATATAGGCACATTCGGCGCCGATGATGGAAAGCGGCGAGGGAGTGTCTGAACCACCGCTTTCCGTTGGCGGAGCCTTTTTGGTCGCCGTTGTCAGGAACGTGAAGAAGGGTCACTCGAAAAGGAGGCCGGGACGCCTGCGATAGTGACGTTGAGAGAGACCTGCCAAGTAGGAAAGAACGCCTGCTGGCTGCTCCCCAGGTACCCGAACAGAGATTTCGGATAACATGAAGGAAACCTATCCATTTTCTGGCGGGCTCCAAGTGGAGCCCGCACCCGTTAACGGCTTGCCTGCGGCTCAGGGTCTGTACCGGCCGGAGCACGAGCATGATGCTTGCGGCATCGGGTTCGTCGCAAATATTGAGGGCCGGAAGTCGCACGACATCGTGCTCAAGGGCGTGCAGATTCTGATCAACCTCGCTCATCGTGGGGCTTGCGGCTGCGATCCGCAGACCGGTGACGGGGCGGGCATTCTGATCCAGATTCCCCACGCCTTTTTCGAGCGCGAAACGGCAAGCCTTGGATTCTCGCTGCCGGCGCCGGGTGAGTACGGGGTGGGTATGGTATTCCTTCCGGTCGATCCGCACGACCGGCTTTTGTGCGAAGGAATCATTGAGAAGGTTGCCCGCGAGGAAGGACTCACCGTCCTCGGGTGGCGCGACACCCCGATCAACGGCAATATGATCGGGCGCCTGGCTCGCAACACCCAGCCGTACATCGAGCAGATTTTCATCAAGGGCGCTCCGGGCATGGACCAGGACGCGCTCGAGCGCAAGCTCTACGTCGTGCGCAAGCGCGTGGAATCGGTTGTGGCCCAAACCGATCTAAAGGAGAAAGAGTTTTTCTACATTCCGTCTCTTTCCTCGCGCACCATCGTGTACAAGGGTTTGCTGCTCGCGCCGCAGATCACGGATTTCTACAAAGAGCTGCTCAATCCCGAGGTGACCAGCGGACTGTGTCTGGTCCACCAGCGATTCTCCACCAACACGTTTCCGAGTTGGAAGCTGGCTCATCCGTACCGCTACATCTGCCACAACGGGGAAATCAACACCCTGCGCGGGAATATGAACTGGATGTACGCGCGGCAGTCCGTGCTGGCGTCTCCGCTTTTTGGCGGCGACATCAAGAAGCTATTGCCGATCATCCAGGCGGGCGGCAGCGACTCCGCGATGCTCGACAATGCGATCGAGCTCCTGACGCTTTCGGGAAGGACGCTCCCGCACGTGATGTCCATGCTGATCCCGGAAGCCTGGGACCACGACGCCACCATGCCGGAAGACATCAAGGCGTTTTATGAATACCACGCGTCGTTGATGGAGCCGTGGGACGGCCCGGCTGCGGTGGCCTTCACCGACGGCCGAGTCATCGGCGCCAAGCTCGATCGCAACGGGCTTCGTCCCGGCCGGTATCTGCTCACCTCGGACGGCCTGGTGGTCATGGCCTCGGAAGCGGGCGTGCTCCCCGTCAAGCCCGAAGACGTTCGCATGAAAGGCAGACTTGCGCCCGGCCGAATCCTGCTGGTGGATACGGAACAGAAACGATTGATTTCGGATGAGGAAGTCAAAAAGCATCTGGCCGCGCGGCAGCCGTACGCGCAATGGTTGAAAGACAATCAGATTACTCTCGATCATCTGCCGAGCCCGCCGCACGTCCAGCCCACGGACCACGAAACGATCCTGATGCGGCAGCGCGCCTTCGGCTATACCGACGAAGACTTGAAGACGATTCTGTCACCCTTGGCATTGTTGGGCGAGGAGCCGGTCGGATCCATGGGGATCGACACGCCGCTGGCCTGCTTGTCCGACAAACCCCAACTCCTGTTCAACTATTTCAAGCAGACCTTCGCACAGGTCACCAACCCCGCGATCGATTCAATTCGCGAAGGGCTGGTGATGTCGCTCAACTGCTACATCGGAAGTGAAGGGAACATCCTCGACGAGACGCCGAAGAACTGCCACACGCTGAAGCTGCGTCATCCGGTCATTTCCAACTGGAGACTGGAGAAGCTGCGCCGGGTGAGCTGGGGTGATTTCCTTGCCACCAGCCTGCCGATGCTGTTCCGCGTGAACGGGGACGAGAATCAACTCGAGCGAGCAATTGAAACGCTCTGCCGCCGCGCTTCTCTGGCGATCAAGTCCGGCTATACGTTGCTGATTCTGTCCGACCGGGGCGTGGACGAAGAGTATGCGCCGATTCCCAGCCTGCTGGCGCTCTCGGCGGTTCACAACCATCTGATTCGCGAGAAGACGCGTAACCAGGTGGCTCTGATCGTCGAATCCGGCGAGCCGCGGGAAGTGATGCACTTTGCGCTGCTGCTGGGCTATGGCGCGAGCGCCGTGAACCCGTATCTTGCAATCGAGACGCTGGAGGACCGTCACAGGGACGGCGCCTTCCCGCCCGACTACACGTGGGACAAGGTTTTCAAAAGCTACATGAAGGCGATCGACAAGGGTCTTCTGAAGACATTCTCCAAGATGGGAATTTCCACCCTGCAAAGTTACCAGGGTGCGCAGATCTTTGAAGCGATTGGTTTGAACCGCTCGCTCATCGAGAAATACTTTACCGGCACCTCCTCGCGAATCGAAGGCATCGGCATTGAAGTGCTGGCTCGCGAAGCGCTCATGAAGCATCAGTTTGCGATGCAGCCGCCGCATGAATCCGACACGGAACTCCGGGTCGGCGGTGAATATCAGTTCCGCGTGCGTGGTGAACGGCACCAGCTGAATCCCACGACGATCAGCAAGCTGCAGCAGGCGGTGCGGCAGTCGAAATTCGAGACCTTCCGCGAGTTCGCGGAGATCGTGAACCAGCAAAACCGCGATCTCCAGATGCTCCGCGGCATGTTCGAGTTCAAGCCGGCCGGAGCCGCCGTTCCCCTCGAAGAAGTCGAGCCCGCCGCTGAGATCGTGAAGCGCTTTGCGACCGGCGCCATGTCGTTCGGCTCGATCAGCAAGGAAGCGCACGAGACTCTGGCGATTGCGATGAACCGCATCGGCGGGAAGTCCAACACCGGCGAGGGCGGAGAGGATGAGGCCCGCTTCCATCCCGACGCGAATGGCGATTCGCGCCGCAGCGCGATCAAACAGGTGGCCTCGGCCCGCTTTGGCGTTACGACCAATTACATGATCAATGCGGATGATTTGCAGATCAAGATCGCGCAGGGCGCCAAGCCGGGAGAAGGCGGCCAGTTGCCGGGTCACAAAGTAGATGATTTCATTGCCCGCATACGCCATTCGATCCCCGGAGTGGGGCTGATTTCCCCGCCTCCTCACCACGATATTTATTCGATTGAGGACCTGGCGCAGCTCATCTATGACTTGAAGAACGTCAATCCGAAGGCGCGGATCTCGGTAAAGCTCGTTGCCGAAGTGGGAGTAGGAACGGTGGCCGCGGGCGTGGCGAAGGCCCATGCCGACGTCATCCTGATCAGCGGCTACGATGGCGGGACCGGCGCTTCGCCCATCAGCTCGATCCGGCACGCCGGCGTCCCCTGGGAACTCGGACTTTCGGAGACTCAGCAGGTCCTGGTGATGAACGACCTGCGCAGCCGCGTGCGTTTGCAAGTGGACGGCAAACTGCAAACCGGCCGGGACGTTGCGGTCGCGGCGTTGCTCGGTGCGGAAGAGTTTGGATTTGCCACGACGCCGCTCATTGCGATGGGCTGCATCATGATGCGGAAATGCCACCTGAACACATGTCCGGTGGGCGTGGCGACGCAGGACCCGGACCTTCGCAAGAAATTTCAGGGCCAGCCCGAGCATGTGATCAATTTCCTGTTCTACGTGGCTGAGGATCTCCGCAGGATCATGGCGGAGCTTGGCTTCCGGAAACTCGAAGAGATGATTGGCCGCGTGGATTGCGTAGTCCAGCGCCAGGACGTCGAACATTGGAAGGCCAAGGGGATCGACCTGTCTGCGGTGCTCTACAATCCGCCGATGCCTAGCCATGTGGGACGCCGTTGCACGCAGGCACAGGACCACGGTCTGGACGATGCCCTCGACGGAAAACTGATTGAACAGACCAGCGATGCCATCGAAAATCTCACTCCTGTCTCACTCAGCCTGCCCATCCGAAACGTGCACCGCACAGTCGGCGCCATGCTCAGCGGGGAAATTGCCCGACGTCACGGCTCCGCAGGCTTGCCGGACGACACCATCCGCATCCAGTTCCACGGTTGCGCTGGGCAGAGTTTTGGAGCGTTCCTCGCCAAGGGCGTGACCCTGACGCTCGAAGGCGAGGCCAACGACTATGTGGGGAAGGGGCTCTCCGGCGGCACGCTGATTATTTACCCGCCGCGCAATTCCCGGTTCGTGCCGGAAGAAAACATCCTGGTCGGCAACGTTTGTCTGTACGGCGCGACCAGCGGTGAAGTGTTTTTCAACGGCATGGCGGGCGAACGGTTTGCCGTGCGCAATTCCGGCGCCACGGCTGTCGTGGAAGGCGTTGGCGACCACGGCTGCGAGTACATGACCAGGGGAATGGTCGTAGTGCTGGGAAAGACGGGGCGCAACTTCGCAGCAGGCATGACCGGCGGCATTGCATTCGTTCTGGACCAGACCGGCGAATTTGTTGCCGTCTGCTGCAACCGGACGGATGTGGACCTCGAGCAGGCAACCGAGCCAAAGGACGTCGAAACTCTGCATCGGCTGATCACGCGTCACGCCGAGGTTACCGGCAGTCCGCAGGCGAAATGGATCTTGCAAAATTGGGAAGCCACGCTCCCGAAATTCATCAAGGTATTCCCACACGAATATAAGCGTGTTCTGGGCATTCCACGGATTCCCGCGGGCGTGCTGGTCGCGCGAGCCGGGACGCAAGTGCACGGGCAGGTGATCCGTGGGTAAGGTGACAGGGTTTAAGGAATATACCCGCGAGATGCCGGCGCGCCGCCCGGTCGCGGAGCGCGTCCACGACTATTTCGAGGTCTATCAGCCGTTTTCGGAAGAAAAGGTGCGCGTGCAGGCCGCGCGCTGCATGGATTGCGGCATTCCCTTCTGCCACACCGGCTGCCCTGTGACCAACATCATTCCGGATTGGAACGACCTGGTTTATCGCGATCACTGGAAGGAAGCGATCCGGGTGCTGCATTCCACCAACAATTTTCCGGAGTTCACCGGGCGCATCTGCCCGGCGCCCTGCGAAGCGGCCTGCGTCCTCGGCATCAGCGAACCGCCCGTCACGATCAAAGTCATCGAAAAAACGATCGTGGAGCGGGCCTGGGAAGAAGGATGGATCCAGCCCGAACTTCCCGAAACGCGCACGGGCAAGCGAATCGCTGTCGTAGGCTCTGGCCCATCCGGTCTTGCGGCCGCTCAGCAATTAAATCGCGCCGGCCATGCGGTCACGGTCTTTGAAAAGGCGGACCGCGTCGGCGGCCTGCTGCGCTATGGCATTCCTGACTTCAAGCTGGAAAAGCATGTTCTGGACCGGCGGTTGGATCAGATGACGGCAGAGGGCGTTCAATTTCAGACGCGAGCCCACGTGGGCGGGAATATTCCCGCGCAAGACCTTCGCAAAGAATTCGACGCTGTCGTGCTGTCCGGAGGGGCTGAAAATCCGCGCGACTTGAACGTTCCTGGACGGGAACTCAAGGGGATTTATTTCGCCATGCAGTTCCTGCCTCAGCAAAACAAGCGCGGCGCCGGGGACACAGTGCCGGATCAAATTCTTGCCACGGGCAAGCGCGTGGTGATTATCGGCGGGGGCGACACCGGCGCGGACTGCCTGGGCACATGCCATCGCCAAAAAGCGAAATCTATAC
This sequence comes from Terriglobia bacterium, assembly GCA_041488495.1. Taxonomy (GTDB): domain Bacteria; phylum Acidobacteriota; class Terriglobia; order Acidiferrales; family UBA7541; genus Palsa-360. The sequence goes on along the minus strand of JBGPPL010000007.1, from coordinate 82,262 downwards.
ACCAGTTCGAAATCATGCCCATGCCGCCGCAGGACCGCTCCCCCAGCACTCCCTGGCCTTTGTGGCCGCTGCAGTTGCGCACGGAAGGCGCGCATGAAGAAGGCGGCTTGCGGGACTGGGCGCTGAATACCACCAAGTTCACAGGCGACGAGAACGTGAACGTGAAGCAGCTGCATGCCATCCGTGTCGGCCCGCCGCCCAAGTTTGAGCCCATGCCCGGCACGGAGTTCACAATGGATGTGGATCTCGTCCTGCTGGCCCTGGGCTTCACCGGCCCCGTGAAGCAGGGCATGATCGAACAGTTCGGCGTGAACCTCGATGCGCGCAGCAATATCGCCACAGGCGCGGATTACATGACTTCTGTTCCCGGTGTTTTTGCGGCCGGCGATATGCGCCGCGGCCAGTCGCTCGTTGTGTGGGCGATCTCGGAAGGCCGCAAAGCCGCTATCTCCGTTGACAAGTACCTTATGGGGAGTTCTAGCCTCGGCTAAGCCTCCCGCGAAACTGTGCTCCGATCATTTGGCATTTGAGTTCGTACCCTTTTCCTTCGCCATTTTCGCAGCAGCTAGGGTTGAAAGACGGATGACAGCGGCGGCTGCGGTGCAGCGGACGGAAGTGTTGTCGTCGGCCATTGCGGGGAAGATTCCGTCGAGCAGCTGAGGATCTCCGCGCTTGGCGATTGCTTCGAGTGCCGCCGTCCTCACAACCCAGCTCTTGTCGGAAGTTGCTTTGACGAGAGCGCGGCCGCTTTCTGGATCAGGATCATTGGCGAGCATTTTCGCCGCAGCGGCGCGGACGGGCGAGACGTCGTCGGCCCGCAAGGTCTTGAACGCGGAGAGGCCGATACCTGCAAACGGGATGAACCCGATCCCTTCCTCCACGCCGAGCTCCGCCAACTTCTTCGGATCCTTCAGTGTCTTCATCTGTTCCGCGATCAAGCCCTTGCCGGTTCTGCGTTCGCCGGTGAGAAACTCGTAATACACATCGTACGCGCCGGGATCTTTGAACGCGATCAAAGCACTGGCAGCGGCAAGAGCGACTGACGGCTCGCTATCGGACAGCAATTTATGCAAGATCGGCACGGACGATCTTGCATGGATTTGGCCCAGAGCAGTCGCGGCCGCCGCTCTCACCTCTGGCTTTTCATCTGCCGCCGCTTTTTGCGCGAGTTCCAGGGCTCGAGGATCTCCCGGCAAAAGACCGAGTACACGTACCGATTGCACACGCTTCCCCGTTTCTTTTTCATTCACATTGACGAGAAGAATCTCCCAGGCCTCGTCACGTTTCGTCTGGGCTAATGCCGTCATTGCTCCGGTCAGCGTCAGAAAGGTAAATACAACCGCGAACGCCTTCAGGCTTGGTGATTTCATTTCGATCCCTCCACTTCTGCTAGAGCCAGCTGAATTTACAATTAATTTGACGGAAAGGCGAGGGACTTTCCTACGGCTTCCGTTTCCAGAGCCGTCGTGGACGGACGAGCAAATTAAACTGAGAGGCAGTGAATTAAGGATATCGAAGGATCGGGCGAGAATCGAGCGCAGGTCACGCCGTGGGATGAGAAAGCGTGCCGGTCAGCCTCGATTCTCGATTGGCTGACCGGCCTGCCCCGTCGTTCGGAGCTTTAGGAAGCGGTGACTCACGCGGCCTGTGGCCCAACGCCGGTAGATTTCGTTGTCTGGGTCTTAGGGAGATGGATGTCGAGGACGCCGTCCTTGACCGTCGCAGTGACCTTCCCTACGTTCACATCCGCGGGCAGCTCCATTGTCCGGAAAATCTCATCCGAACATTGCTCGGTGTAGACGGCTCCACCCTGTTTGTTTTCCTGTTTCGATTCGCGTTTGCCGGTGATAGTCACACGCCGGAGTTCGACATTGATCTCAATGTCGTTTGCCGTGAAGCCCGGGACTTCGGCGCGCACCACGAATTCTCCATCGGTTTCTTCCATTCGAATATGCACGGGGTGCAGAAATTCGCGTTCGGCTTCCAGCCAATGGCTCAGATCCTGCCCATCGACCCGGCCCTCTTTCTCAAACAGTTCGAAAGCCCGGCGCGAGATGGTGTTGTACAAGTGTTCCATGCGTTCCAAACTACTCTCGATTTTGGCGGCCTTCACGGGCGGCCGGGAAGGCGCCGTTTGAACTGCAGCTGCGGATTTCTCAGGCATCGGGGGGGACTCCTTTCGTTTTCCTTTGCTGGCTTCTCAGAGGGTATCCCTTAATCCGGAAACTGGTTGGGTCCAGAAATTACCGTCCGGACATTCTCAGATAACATAAATACGCTCCAATTGCATGTGATTTTCATTTCCAGGCTCCTAAGGTTCTGCTGGTTTAAGTGCGCGACAGTTCATCAAATGATCTATTGGAGTTGCAGCGAGGATTTGCGCGATTCATTGTAATTGAGCCCGAGGACGAGGACTTCACCGTTCGAATGGAAGCTGCCGCCGGTGGCCGTATTCTCATCCTTGATTTGGATCGCGCGGCATGGCGTTCGCATGTTGTGTCACGTACCCGCTTCCGGTGAGGCTGCGGCTGACGAAATCGCGTTCGTCGTCCACGTTGGGGTCGATGTGGTGGGTGAGCTTGCGGTTGCGCTGGTCGCGCTCGAGTCCCATGTCGTGCGTCGCCGCTCCCACCCACAGAGGCTGCCCGCTGCCTGGAACGCCGCCTTCACCTGTTCTTCTGAGCCGATGAGGAGGAAGTTGACCACGTCACCGGGATTGCAGTCTTTGTCGGCGATGCGCCGCGGAATCTGCGCGAGCAGGCCCGGGGGAGTTGCCGTCCATGTATTGGAGTTTTCCCGTCGCTGTGATCGTGATCGTCTGGCCCGCTTGTAAATCCACCCCTGTGTCGGTCCATGGCTGATTGCCCGGCATGTCGAGGTCTTTTGTTTTTTGCGGGATCTGAGCCGGAGCCTGGTTTTGGGCAGCGGCGGATGTTGCCAGAACGAGCGCGAACAGAGGTGGCAGAAACCATTTCATAACCTGAAACGTAGCAACCCGACTCTCCGATTTCAAGTTTCGGAACTCTTCCCAGTAGCGCCGGCGTCCCTCTCGTCCTGACGCGGGATGGGCCGGCCTTTTGCTCCCATAAGCAAGACCACCAGAGCCGGCAAGATGCCGGCTCTACCGAAGGCACGATGCAGGTGCGACGGTGATTGAGTTTACTTGCAAATCTCGGTAGTCTCGCGGTGGCAGCAAGGTGCTCCAGGCACGAGCACAAGAGCATCGAGGGAACCGCGGCGCTGCCGCCGGGAAAAAATCTGTGACGGATAAGCTTCTACAAATGTTTCCGCCGGAAGGCGTCAAGATCATCCTGACACTTTTCTTGTGCTTTCTGATCGGGCTTGAGCGCGAAGAACACCGGGCGTCCGCGCAGGCCGGCCGAAGGTATAGCTTCGGTGGGGTTCGCGCATTTCCTCTGATCGGGCTGATCGGTTATTCGATGGCGCTGCTTTCGGGAGGACAACTCCTGCCACTTACCGTCGGCTTTGGAGTGATCGGAGCGTTCCTTTGGCTGTCGTACCGGCACAAGCTGCAAACTTACGAAGAAGCTGGAGTGACCACGGAAATGTCGGGGCTGGCCACATATGTGGTCGGTGCCCTGGTATCGCGCGACCAATTCTGGATCGCCACGACACTCGCCATTCTTGCCATGCTCTTGCTCGAGCTGAAGGATTTCCTCGAGAACCTTGCGACCAAGATTCCTGGCGAAGAGATCTTCACCTTCACGAAATTCCTTCTTCTGACGTGCGTCATTCTTCCCATTGTGCCAGACAGGGAGTACACGCCGTTTGCCGTGAACCCATTCAAGGCCTGGCTGGTCGTTGTGGCAATCAGCGGCGTGTCCTACGGCAGCTACTTGCTGGAGAAATTGTCAAAAAGAAAAGGCGGCGTGAGGCTGGCGGCGCTGCTGGGCGGCGCGTATTCCTCCACCTTCACGACGTTTGTGATGGCAAAGCGCGCGCGGGCGGCGAAAACGCCGCACTCCTACTCCGGAGGAATTCTGATTGCATCGGGCGCGATGTATTTTCGGTTTCTTGTACTGATCGGTTTTTTCAACACCGAACTCATGCGTCGCCTCCTGCTTCCGTTTCTTGTGCTGGGAGCCATTGGCGTGGCGGGCGGCTGGGCGTGGTCCAATTTGCCGAACGGAGCCGAAGGAAGAGCGGAGGCCGGGTATCTGACGAAAAATCCGCTGGAACTTGCGTCTGCATTTTCGCTGGCCATTGTGTTTGTCGTGATGCTCGTGGCGACGCATTTTGCGCTCGTCCATTTCGGCCGCGGCGGAATCTACGGGCTGGCAGTGCTCTCGGGCCTCGCGCCGGTGGACCCATTCATCATGGGGCTCACGCAGACTGCGGGAAAACTGAGCTCATTGGACCTCGCCGCGGCGGGCGTGGTGGTCGCGGCAGTGAGCAACAATTTTGCAAAAGCGTTGATCGCCGTGGTGCTCGCCGACTCGAAGACAGGAAAACAGAGTTTGATCCTGCTGCTCAGTCTGACCGCGCTGGGCTTGCTCCCGTTGCTCTGGATCGCGCGGTAGGTTCGCGACATGGAATCGCCGAAAACCGCATCGCCGCAATCCGTTCCCGCAGGCACTATTCTGCGGTGGATTGCCATTCTGATTTTGGCCGCGGCGCTGCTGGCGCCTATCTGGAGCGGGGTGTTTCCACCGCTGCTTGACTATCCAAATCATCTGGCGCGGTCGTTTATTCTCGCCCATCTGAACGATCCGGCATTTACCTTCAGTCGGTTCTATCGCGCTGACTGGGGTGCGTATCCCTACCTGGGGATGGAAGCGTCACTCGCTGTCCTCGGCCGGCTGTTTCCCATCGAGACGGCGGGGCGCGTATTCCTGAGCCTCTGTGCTCTCGTGCTGCCTGCCGCAGCCTGGTTTTTTCTCCGTCAAGTGAATCCCGGCGAAGACGCGACAGCTTTATGGACGCTGCTGATCGCCTGCAACGTGTTTTTTCTGGAGGGATTCTTGAATTTTGACCTGAGTCTCGCCGTGGGATTCCTGGCGCTCGGACTCTGGCTGCGCTGGATTGCGAAACCGAGCATCGTTCGCTGGATTGCGGCTCTCGCGGTGTTCACCGCTCTTTATTTCACGCATCTCCTGGGATTTGGTATTGCGGGACTGGTTGTGGCGGCATATCTCGCGGTTGACCGGCGGCCCCTTCGCGATTGGATCTGGAGTGGCGCGCTGGCGCTGCCGGGCGCGGCGTTTTACCTGCACTCATCGCGCGTCGGCTTGAGTGTGCAGGAGATCGTCTTTCACGGATTCTACGAAAAGCTTGATTCGCTCGGCATGATCCTGCACGGCTACTGGGCCGAGCTCGACTGGATTTCGCTTTCGGCGCTTGGCGCGTGGGTTCTGGCAGCCTGCTGGCGCAATCCGGAGTTTCGCTGGAATAGCCGTTGGCTGGCCATCGCTGCGTTCCTATTTGTCTTGTTCTGGGCGATCCCCTGGATGTGGGGAGAAGGGTCGGATCTTGATATCCGCGTGTTGCCAGTCTTGTTCGTCGTGATTCTCGCGACGGCGCGCGTGGGAAGGCGTGCGAAATGGCTTGCTGCGATTCCGCTTCTGCTCTTCGCAGTGCGGACAGTGAACCTGACACAACATTTTGCCGGCGCGCAGCCGGAACTCGCCGGCCTCGCGCGTTCCTTCGACGCCATTCCCCCCAGCGCGCTCGTATTGCCCATCGTCGAAGGAGATCAGGACCCGATCGAGCGGCCATTCACGCATTTCTGGGCCTATGGAGTGATCCGAAGGGGTTGGTTCTCACCTTATTTGATGGACGAGCCCGGCCAGACTCCGCTGCGGATTACTTACCCTTCGTATACGCCGGATGGATTCTGGAATCACGTGTACGACGAGCCGCCGGACTGGAAACAGGTTCAGGGCGATTACGAATACGTCTGGGCATACGACGTCCCGAGATTTTCCGCGGCCCTCGCGGGCATCGGCGAACGGATTTACTCCTTCGGCGCGCTGGAAGTCTACAGGATCCGGAAATCGTCGGATGGCAGCATCAAGGAAAAGGAAGATGTTCCTGGTAGATCGCCGAATCATTGACTCCCGGTCTGGTCTTTCCTGCCACTGGCAGGTAAGATTCGCGAATCAGCGGGGACAGCCTCCGCAGGAGCGGACCAATGCCAGTTTCGGAAGCCCATTCCCGCCTTCTCTATCAGACGCTGAAAACCTGCGGCATTCGGATTGTGTCATCGCTGCCGGAGTCGTGGCTGGTGCCGGTAATCCGCATGATCGCGGAAGATCCGGAGATGAAGCTCGTGCAGGTAGCGAAGGAAGAGGAAGGCGTCGGAATTTCTGCCGGTGCGCATCTGGCCGGCGTGAAATCGGCGATGATCGTTCCCAACCACGGCTTTCTCGCCGCCGTGAACCCCATTGTTTCGCTGGCGCACCTGTATAAGGTCCCGCTCTTGATGTTCATCGCTTATCGAGGCACGTTCGGAGATACGTATCCGTGGCACACACCGGGCGGGACGGTCACCGAGCCGCTGTTGCAGGCCCTTAGGGTCCCCTACACGTTTCTGGATTCGGCGGAGACGCTCGAGCGGCGCGTCCAGGATGCCCAGAAGCTGGCCGAGGCGAGCCTGCTTCCGGTCGCGCTGCTGCTCAAGCACGAGTTGATGATGGAGGCATGATGCAGCGCATGGAATGTCTTCGCGCGGTCTATCCGCAGCTCGAGAAATGCGTCGTCGTGACGATCATGGGGGCGGTCGCTGTCGAGCTGCAGTCGATCGGGCACCGGGCGAATTTTTTCTATCTGCAGCACGCGATGGGATTGGCCAGCTCGATGGGGCTGGGACTGGCGCTCTGCTTGCCGCAGGAGAAGATTGTTGTGCTGGATGGCGACGGTTCGCTGCTGATGAACCTGGGCACGCTCTCGACGATGGCGCGTTCCGGAGCGGCCAACCTCGTGCACGTCGTTTTCGATAATCAGAGTTACTTGTCGGCGGGAGATTCTCCGACAGCGACGGCGAAGGGTACCGATCTCGAAGGCGTGGCGCGCGCTTCGGGCATTCCGCGCACCGCCGCCGTTCGCAGCGTGGAGGAATTCCGCACGGCGTTTGCAAGCGCGCTCGATTCCGGCAAGCTTACGACGATCGTGGCGCACGTCGATACTTCAGGGCCTTCCAACTGGCTGACGGATCTCGGGCTGCTCGAAAATCGGTTTCAATTCGCGCGCCATTGCCAGTCGCTCGCGCGGCGCTAGCAGCTGGGCGCGACTGCCGCGCAGTCGTGCGAGACACAATCGTTCTGGTAGCACTTCCACGGAGCCGTGGCAACCCTGGAGGAGCAATGATTCGCAAAGCGCCATTTGCAATCGCGTTGGTTGCAATTTCACACCTGGCGATGAGGCCGGCAGCCGCACAGCAACCCTCGAGTGGACCATGGCACTTCGTTGCGGCCGGCGATTCGAGAAACTGCGGCGACGTGGTGATGCCGGGGATTGCGGAAACGGCGAAGAAGAATCAGGCCGCGTTTTATTGGCATTTGGGCGACCTGCGCGTGATCTCTACCTTCGATGAAGACATCCAGCATCAGCCCGAACACATTGCGAAACCGCTGTCGATTTTCGAATACGAGAACATCGCGTGGCCCGACTTCATCAATAGCCAGATCGCGCCTTTCGGCTCCATTCCATTCTTTGCGGGCATTGGGAATCACGAGACGATTTCGCCCCTGAAGACGCGCGAAGAGTTTCTCCTGCAGTTTGTGGATTGGCTGGACACTCCGATGCTGCGCGCACAACGCTTGCGGGACGATCCCCAGGACCACCGCTTGAAGACCTACTTTCACTGGATCGACCGCGGTGTGGCGTTCTATTACCTCGACAGTGCAACTGCCGAGCAATTTGACGCCGCGCAGGTGCGCTGGTTCGAACGGACGCTGGCAAAGGATCTGGCTGATCCGGCCGTAACGACCATCGTGACCGGAATGCACAAGGCGCTGCCCGAGAGCATTTCCGCCGGACACAGCATGAATGAATCCCCCACTGGGACAGAGAGCGGCCGGCGCGTCTACGCCGATCTGCTCCGCGCGCAGAACGACGCGCACAAACGCGTGTACGTCCTGGCGAGCCATTCGCATTATTACATGGACGGAATTTTCAATACCGCCTACTGGAAGCAGAACGGCGGCGTGCTGCCGGGATGGATCGTGGGGACCGCGGGAGCGGTGCGGTATGCGCTGCCGCCAAGCTCCTCCGATGCGCACGGCGCCATGACAAACGTGTACGGATCGCTCGTAGGGACCGTGCAGCCCAGCGGCGAAATCAATTTCAAGTTCGAAAAGCTCGCGGAGACCGATGTTCCCGCTCCGGTGACGGCGCGCTACGGCCGCGGCTTCGTGCACTGGTGCTTCGCGGAGAATACGCAGGCCAAGTAACCCGTGCCCGCGCAGCTACGCCCGCAGAAAATCGGCCTGCCAATCTTTGACCAATCGTTTGATGGTTTTGCGATCGTTGAGTTTCTCGTCGAGAACTTTCCGCGCCAGTCCCGGCAATTCCGAATCGCTGGCGAAGCGCAGAGAAATCAGTTGGTCTACAGTGAATTCCGGAATGCGCGGACGCAAATCGGCGGGCAGCAGTCCAGCCAGGCGCAAGCGCATTTCAAGGCGAATGACGCGGTCCTGCACGGTCACAACGGAAGTGCGCGCCATAATGAAGAGCGCGATCAGCACCGCGCCCACCAGGACGTCCATCACAGGTCCGAACGAAATGCCGTGGCGGAGGTCATAGAGTCTCCCGCCCAGGTTCACCAGCAGAACCAACATCCCGATTGCGAATACCGGAACGTGGCGGGTGTGGTTTTCAAAAGTTTGCGGTTTCTGGTTCGCCATTTCGGTTTACCTTCCTCTCGTATGGGAATATGAATCCTATCGCATGGGTTCGGGAAACGCTGAAATTGGATCGATATCCACGGGGACATCGGAAGCGGCTTCGAGCGCCTTTGTGAGTTCCGGCGGCATCGAGCCATACTTTGCAAACCAGGCCTCAACCCGCGCGCGATTGCCCGTAGCTTCCTGCTCGAGCAACTCTTTGGCAAGCGTTGCGACCGCCTCCGGCATGCGGTCCAGATCGATGACGTAACGGCCCGAAGCGGCCTCCCGCGCGATGATGCCGCGTTCGGAGAAAAAGTTGAACTCCATGATTTCGGCCCGGCCGTGCGCTTCCGCAACGCCGAAACGGACCGTGCGGAAAATGCCGGCGACCTCGGACGCATAATAACCTCGAAGTTTGTCCTTCGGAAGATCGCTACGGTCCACGAGCCATTTCAAGCCGTAGAGCCCGACGATATCGGCTTTGGCCTCCTCGAGGCCCGAATACGACGGGCCGATCGCCTCGCGGATGTCGCGTTGGCCGGTAGACGTGCGGACAAACGCGGGACCCAGACCGTGCGAAATCTCATGCATCATCGTCGTTGCGAGATAGCCTTCGGCGGAAGCGAGAGCGGCCTGGTCGGCGCGCAGCAGGCGCTTGGCCACCGGCAGAATCACGTAATTCACGCGCGCGTCCATGAAATTCTTGAAGAAAATTTTCTTCGAGCCTTTCTGTTCGTGAATGCGCGGATCGTTTGGCAGATTGTCCGCGACGGCTTGGTAGCCGTGACGCAGATCGCCGGCCCGGTACGGCGTGTCCATGACTTCCATGGGCGAGAGATGGCCGCGCTTGGAGGGACGGTCCTCGGGCGCTAACGGCAAAGAGTCCTGGATATCCGGAACGTATTTCTGGAAAACGTCGAGTTTGCGGCTTTCGGCGTCGTTGCGGATTAGAACAGCGGCGCCGTAGGAAGTTTTCACGCCGAGCAAATCGTCGAGATAAGTTTCGTAAGGCGCGAAGATAACATCAAACTTGGGATTCTCAAGACTGACCCAGGCGAGATCGCTTTCGAAGTATTTGTCGGTCAGCAGCGAGTCCGCGCGCAGGCGCAGAAACTTCGCGAAGGCTGGATCGTCTGAAAGCGCGGCGGCTTCTCGCAGGGCTTTCACCGCAGGGTCGAGCCACTCGCGATACGCGACGTGGTAGGGAATCGCTTCAAGCGCGGCGCCCTTCCGGCGAACCACGGTGAAGGGATCGTAAAGCGCAGCCTTCTGATCCGGATGCGCCGCGACGTAGCGGTCGAACTCCTCCCGAGTCAAGTCCGCAGGGAAAAGCCCCCGGCCCGGGGGCCGCGGCGACGTGCCGACAAACGGGGCGTCATTGCGAATCAGGTCGAAGCGGCTGCCGTTGATCCTCAGGAACCGGCGCAATTCGACTTCCCGGGGCACAGTGCTGCCGGCGAGCGCGCGATACAGCTTCAGACCTTCGGGATCGCTCTGCCGCCAGTAAATTGATTCAAGAGATTGGCATGCCTCGACCAGTTTTGTGACCAACTGCCGTTCGCGGGGCATCAGCCGCCAGGAGTCAAACGGCATGCGCACGGGCTTGAACTTTGCGAGCTGCGCGGCAAGATTTGGCGCAACCACGAGAGTGCTGGTATCCAGCTTCTTTTCGGTTTTTGCCTGTGCTGCCCAGGAAAGGGCGAGCAGAACCGGCAGGCTCGCCCACGCGAGGAATGCCCCAATGAGACGGATGGACCGATCGAAGTCTGGCGGCCGCATGACCGGCATTCTACCAGAGCCGCAAGTGCGCGAGAGCGTCCGAATTTTACGCCCCCATTTTCCATGTTTGCCCAGCTTGAGGCAGAGTGGCGAGCGATCTTTAGACATGCGCTAAATTCGTTCGCGAAAACCGCGTCTGGCCAAAAACGCAGTCCGGCATTGACACGAGCCGCTTGCGGCCATACGATTTCGCACAAATGCAGCCGAGGCAGATTGGCGTGCCGCAGTCTGAATTCGTGTTTGTGACACGGTTTGCGGTTTCCGGAGGTGCAGCATGAGTCTCAGCGCACGCGTCGTGGATCGTCGCAGCTTCCTGAAGACCGGCGCCGCCGGGGCAACCGGCTTGTTGATCGGCTTCTATTTGCCCGGACGCATGGAAGCGATGACAGCGGGACCTGCTGCGCCCGAGGTGGCCGTTGCCCTCAACGCCTGGATCCATGTTGGCACAGACGACCTGGTAACCATCCTCATCGACAAGTCGGAAATGGGGCAGAGCATCTTGACGGGGCTTTCGATGCTCGCCGCCGAAGAGCTGGAGTGCGATTGGAAAAAGGTCCGCACCGAATTCGCTCCCGCCGACAAAGTCTATGTCAATCCACAATTCGGCGTGCAGGGCACGGGAGGCAGCTCAGCGACTCGCACGTCATGGGAACCCCTGCGAAAGGCTGGAGCAGCGGCGCGCATGATGCTGCTGGAAGCAGCCGCGCAAAAATGGAGCGCGGACAAATCGGAGTGCCGGGCGGAAAACGGCACGATCCTGCATGTCGCGACGAAGCGCCGGCTGACCTACGGCAGCCTCGCCGAGGCAGCAGCAAAACTTCCTGTGCCCCAGAACGTGCCACTCAAGGACCCAAAGCAGTTTCACACCGTTGGCAAGCCAACGAAGCGGCTCGATACCCCGGACAAGGTGAATGGCCGCGCAGAGTACGGGATCGATGTGCGGCAAGCCGGAATGGTCTACGCGGTCGTAGCGCGATGCCCGGTGTTTGGAGGGAAAGTCGCAAGCTTTGACGCCACGAAGGCGAAGGCAGTCTCCGGCGTGAAGGATGTAATCCAGATTTCGGATGGCGTCGCCGTGGTTGCCGACAACACGTGGACGGCGATGCAAGGCCGCAGGGCGCTCGATGTGAAGTGGGATGAAGGGCCGAACGCGAACGTCAGCGGTGACAGCATCAGCAAGCTGCTTGCCGATCGTGCTGCGCAGCCTGGGGCCGTTGCGCGGAAAGAGGGCGACGTAGCAGCGGGGCTCGCAGTTGCGGCGAAGAAGATCGAGACCGTATACGAAGTTCCATTTCTAGCGCATGCCACGATGGAACCGCAGAACTGCACCGCGCATGTCCGCGCGGATCGCTGCGATGTCTGGGCGCCAACGCAGAATCAGACGAATTCCCAGGCCATAGCTGCAAAGATAACGGGTTTGGACCCCAAGGCCGTCTTCGTCCACACAACTTTTCTCGGCGGTGGATTCGGGCGCCGCTTCGAGACCGATTTTGTCGCCGAAGCAGTGGAAATTTCCAAGGCGATTGGCGGACCCGTCAAGGTGACCTGGTCGCGGGAAGACGACATGCAGCACGATTACTATCGCACCGCTTCGCATGCGCGCTTCACTGCCGGGCTCGATGCGGATGGGTGGCCGATCGTCTGGATGAATCGAATCGCCTGCCCATCCATCATGGCCCGGTTTGGCCCGGTGAAGAACAATCTCGATACGAGAAGCGTCGAAATCTGCGACACCGTTCCATACGCGATTCCAAACATACTCGTGGACTATCAACTGACGGACGCGGGCATTCCCATAGGCTTCTGGAGATCGGTAGGCGCCTCCCAAAACGGATTTTTTCTCGAGAGCTTCATCGACGAGATTGCTGCGGAGGGCAAGAAAGATCCCTACGAACTAAGACGGCGCTTGCTTGTGAAATCGCCGAGACACCTCGGTGTATTGGAGATGGCCGCGGAAAAGGCGGGGTGGGGCACACCGCCGCCCGCGGACCGGTTCCGCGGGATCGCAACCGTGAGTTCCTATTTCGGCTACGTAGCTCAGGTGATCGAGATTTCGGTGAACCGCAAAGAACGCACGCTTAAGGTGCATCGCGTCGTCTGTGCGCTGGATTGCGGACGCATCGTGAATCCTGCAAGCATTGACGCGCAGGTCAAGAGCTCCGTCGTGTATGGTTTGACGGCAGCGCTCAGAGGCGCGATCACGATCGATCGCGGGCGCGTCCAGCAGAACAACTTCAACGACTACCAGATGTTGCGCATCGATGAGATGCCCGTCGTGGACGTGCACATGATTCCCAGCGAAGAGGCGCCCACCGGGGCTGGTGAATTTGCGGTGCCCCCGGTTGCTCCGGCACTCTGCAATGCGATCTTCGCGGCGACCGGCAAGCGCGTCCGGCGCTTGCCGATCCGCCCGGAAGACCTGGTCTGACCTCAGGACGAACTTTCCCCTACGCTCGCCAGAACGAATCAGTACCAGCGTTCCACAGCCACTCTAACTGTAATTGTGAGGTGAGCTAAGCTCGCTGACGTTGCAACCGCTCTCGCTTCGCTTGCGGCCGAGACAATGCCGTGAAGAACTGTTCGGTCTCCCCTTCAGCGAAATGATACCTGGCAGGTTTTCAATCCGCACTGCTGAGTGAATCTGTTGTTGAAGAGCGCACCCTGCTTCTTGTCAGCGCGTCGCGCCCGCCGGTGAACGCCTCCTTCACGAGGCTGAAGATTGTTCGCCGGTTTTGAGCAATCACCCTCACCCACGCCAGCGGGCCCATTTGAGGGAAATAGATCCCGCGGAAGCAAAGGCGAGCGATAAGAATATTGATGCGATAACCCAGCGGCTTGTAATCAAGCGAGTCAACCGCGTGCGCGATGGCCTCCGGGCTGTAGGAGTGATCCCACCCGTACTTGACCTCGGCGTGAGCTTCCTCGATTGTCATTTTCAGCGGCGTGTGGGCCATTGCGAACGGGATGAACTCCTGCCAGTGCTTTCGCCGCGTCAGCCGGCCGGCAACATCGAGCTTCTTGTAGAGAGGCGTCCCCGGCAAGGGGGTGAGCAAGCCGAAGATCGGCAAGCCCGGAGGCCAGGTGCGAATCTCCTTGAGCGTGCGCTCCGCGGCTCCCACAGTGTCGTTGTCCATGCCAAGGATGAAGGAAGTGATCGCAAACACGTTGCGTCGCGCGAGTCGCTCGAGCACGGTTGCATACTCGCCAGGCTTATTGAAACCCTTGTTCACGCCGGCAAGATTCGTGGGATCGATGGATTCCATGCCTATGAAAATCCACTTGCCCCCGGCGGCCGCAATGAGGTCCACGAGTTCCTCATCGCGCAGAAGATTGGCGCTGATTTGCGCTACCCAATGGACCTGCGCGTTGGCGGCGATAATGTCGCGCAGCAGTGACTTCGTGCGCTTTACATTGATTGCGAAATTATCATCGATGAAAAATACCGCAATCTTACCGCCCTCGCTCTTGGCGCGCGCTTTCAACAGCAATAGTTCGTTCACGACGCTTTCGTTCGTGCGAAACCGGATCGAATCGCCGAAGAAGCCAGTCACGGTGCAGAACTCGCAGCCATAAGGACAACCGCGCCCCGACTCGACCGGAATGATGCGAAACGTCCCCCACCCGCCCCCGACCCGGCTGAGCAGCGGATAAACGGCCTTCGGAACAAGATTGAACTGGTCGAGATTCATCGCGTCCCAGGGAATCGCCGGATAGGACTGCAGCGTGGGTTTCCGCTCCTGGCCGAACTCATCCACAGGAGCGTACACGTCCCTCAGCGCGCCCCGCGCGGCATCCTCAACGATCTTCGGCCAGGTCTCGTCGGCCTCCCCGAGGGCTACCGCGTCGGCATGGCGTGCTCCGCCGTCTCGACCGAGCGCCTCATCGGGCATTTCCGTGACGTGTGGTCCACCCATCACGACCGGCACTCCAGTGGCACGAACCGCGTCGGCCATCCGGTAGGCCTTCGCGATCATTCTGGTCATTGCGCCAATGCCGACGAGCCCGATCTCCTGTTCCCGCACGAATCGCGCGATACCCGCTTCATCCATGGGTTGCGCGTTTCCGTCGATCAGTACCACTTCATGGCCAGGGGGTGTCAGCGCCTTGAGCAGAAACATCCACAAATGCGGCATGAAGTTGCGTGTGACGCCGTTGTCGGGATTGTAGAGTAAGATTTTCACGAATTTGTTCCCTTCTCTTGCTCTCGTGACTCATCGAATGGCCCGAACCGGAGATTTCCGCTGCTAGCGCCAAGTTTGGCCTATTGGCACAAAGACCGTCGCCCATAGGGGGCGCGACCGAAGGTTCTATGACAAGATCGGAAAGAGTGTACACCCATTCTTTTCCATTCGGCATGATCGTGACAAATAAACGAATTGGACTGTTCGTTTGCGGGCCATAAAGCCTGGCGCGACTCGGTGCTCAATTCGTCTGGTCTTGGCACACCGCGTTTGTCCATCGGTACCAACTGAAACGCGAATGGCAATCGGATCAGTAGCCCAAAGGTTTCCGCACCGGGATCTGCTGGTGGGATAGTAGTCGATAAATCCTTTTCGCACCAGTGACACTCTGTCGGCTTTCCACATCTGACACTACGCTGCCTGGTGAGGCGGTTCCCCGTCCACGATCTACACTTAGCGGGAAAGGCGTTTTGCTGGCCCGATCTGGGTAATGGATGGTGCGTTATTCTCGAAAAGGACGTGTCGGGAGGGGCAGTGGTTGGTCTGCTCGCGCGACATCTTGGCTCTTTCATGCTGAACTTGTCGGAGGAATCTTGACCGGGTATGATCAGCGCGATGGCGTGACTGTGCCGAGTCGAGTTCACGGTCGCCCCCGGTTAAATGAGTCCGCCCTGATCCATCCTGGATGAAGCATTGACGTGAACGACGTCGTTCTGTTTTGAAGGAGCACCACATGAGTTCCGTGAACCCGCCCGGTATGTTGGTTTATCTATTCATCGCGCTCACCAGCGCGCCATTCTCAATCACCGCTCAGACGCTTTCTCCCAACCAGCAGCTCGCACGCGATATTTACAAGGAACTCGTTGAAATCAACACTGTAACCGCCACGGGGGACACGGCCAAGGCGGCGGAGGCGATGGCCGCGCGGCTCCGTGCCGCGGGTTTCGCCGGCTCTGACGTCCAGGTGTTCACGTCTGCGCCGCGCAAGGGGAATCTCGTGGCGCGGCTGCGCGGCGCCCGCGCTCGCAAGCCGATCTTGTTGATGGCGCATCTCGATGTGGTCGAAGCGCGGCGAGAGGATTGGTCGTTCGATCCTTTCAAACTTCTGGAAAAGGATGGCTACTTCTACGGCCGTGGTTCCGGGGACGACAAGTTCATGGCGGCGATGTTCGTTGCGAACATGATCCGCTACAAGCAGGAAGGCTACAGGCCTGACCGCGACATCATCCTGTTGCTTGAGACGGATGAGGAGATTCTCGACGTCAATGCCGTCGGGGTCCAGTGGATGCTCAAGAATCATCGTGATCTGATCGATGCCGAGTTTGCGTTGAACGAAGGCGGCAGGGTGGATTTAAAAAACGGGAAGGCCCTGCGTAACAGCGTGCAGACCAGCGAGAAAGTGCCCGTCAATTACAGCTTCGAAGTAAAGAACTCGGGCGGACACAGCTCGCTGCCAAGCAAGGACAACGCCATCTACCATCTGGCGGAAGGCCTTTCACGACTCTCGAAATACGATTTTCCGGTCGTGCTGAACGAGACGACGCGCGCATGGCTTGAACGGGCCGCCGCGTTGGAGGACCCGCAAGTCGGCGCGGCAATGAATTCCGTTGCCTCCGGACGACCCGATCCGGCCGCGGTCGCTCGCCTCTCCGCGATGCCTGCGTACAACGCGCAGCTTCGCACAACGTGTGTCGCGACGATGCTCGAGGCAGGGCACGCTTTTAACGCCCTGCCGCAAAGGGCGCAAGCCACAGTCAATTGCCGCGTCCTTCCAGGCGAACCAGTCGAAGAAGTTCAGAAGACGCTCGTGCGAGTCGTGGACGACAATCAGATCTCTGTGACTCCCACGTGGACGCACGTTTACAGCAAGCCGTCATCCCTTAATCCGGAAATCGTGCAGGCGATAGAGCGCGTGACATCGGAATTCTGGCCGGGCGTCCCGGTGATTCCGACGATGGGTGCCGGCGCAACCGATGGCAGCTTCCTGCGCAATGCCGGCATTCCCACCTATGGCACTTCCGGCCTCGCTGGCGACATCGACGACGTCCGCGCCCACGGCAGGGACGAACGTGTTCTCGTCAAGTCCTTCCATGACGGGCAGGAGTATTTGTACCGCCTCGTGAAAGTCTTGTCTTCGAGTAAATAGCATTAGTCGCGCCTCGCCTCGAGCCGCACTGTCCCCCCAGGAGACAGGATGACCAGAGCCACATGGGAAGGAACGGTTCTGGCGGAAAGCGATGCTTGCGTGGTGGTGGAAGTGAACCATTATTTTCCCGCCGAAGCGGTCGCGCACGAACATCTGCGCCCCAGTTCGACGACGACCGTGTGCCCTTGGAAAGGCGTGGCACATTATTACGATCTTGAAGTTCGTGGCAAACGGAATCCAAATGCCGCCTGGTATTACCCTGAGCCAAAAGACGCGGCGAAGCAGGTCAAAGGCCGCATTGCCTTCTGGAAAGGCGTGAAGGTCGAGGGATAAGCTCTCGCGCGAAGTGCGGCCGGGGAAAATGTTACAGCGATTCGCCGGTCAGGTGCGGGCGCTGGCGATTCGCTGCGCGACGTATTCGCGCATGGCCGCATCAAAAGCGCGTTCGAGCTTCTGCGCGACGGGACCGGGTGCGGCCGCATACTTGTGGCCGGCGATTTCGTTCACCCCAAGCAGGTTGCGATTGGTCGACGTGATGAATATTTCATCGGCGGCGTAGAGGTCTTCCGGCGTCAGGGTCTGCTCGATCATCGGCACGCCGCTGCGGGGAGCAATCTCGATCAGCACGCTGCGCGTCACCCCTTCGAGGCAACCGGATGACAACGGCGGCGTCGTGACCCTGCCGTCCTTCACACAGAAAATGTTCGCCGTCGTGCACTCGGCCACCTCCCCGCGCTCGTTGAGCAGCACGACTTCGCTCCAGCCTTCCTTCTGCGCTTCGGCCAGGTGCCAGACATTGTTCAGCCAGGAAGTGACTTTCACGCCGGCGAGCGGCGAGGCCGCATGGCGCCCGTGTTCGGCGATACTCAGGCGCGCTTGCTCCGGGTGGGCCGGCAGCCCGGCCGTGCAGAGAATCAAGTCCACCTGCGGCATGGGTTCATCGCTCTGCCAGAATCCGACGCGGTTATAGATCATGTAGATTCGAGCGGTGCCTTCCACAACTTGATTGGCGTTCAACAGTTCGCTCAAGTGGCGCCGGACTTGCGCCGGATCGAGCGGGAAGGGAAGCCGCGTGCGGTCGGCATCTTTTTCGAGGCGACGCCAGTGACGTTCGTAGGCGAAGGCTTCGCCCTGAAAAATCCGCATCGTCGTGAACAATCCCCAGCCGCTGAGCAAGCCGGCCTGGCCGGGAGAAAGACGTACCTGCTCGATCGGAACAAGGCGGTCGTTGTGGAACACATAGCGATGGATCACTGGGACCTCGTGCGGGACTTTTCCGCAGTTCGCTCGAACATTCTAACCCAGGTATGCCCCATCAGAATGGGTCGCGGGGACTTCCATGACGCATGGAGCAAAACAGCGGAAAGGCAGCCACCGGGAGTCATGCAGCCACAATGCGGTCTCCGGCAATTTCCACCTCGCTCACTCCGCGAAATGAAAAAAGTAGTTTGACCAAATACTTCGGTGGATCTTCCGATGTTTGGCGGAGGATATGACCAACCGCGGCGGTGACAGCGGCGTGGAAAAGTACGTCTCCAGCCTGTATGCCGGCAAGGTTGACACGAACGGATTGGCCCGGCTGAAAGGAAGCCATACTATCTCCCGATCGAATTGTGGTCCTGGGGCGAACGAATCGCAATATGGCACGGGTTGTTACCTGAGCCGATGCGAGATAACATGCAGCCTTATGCCAAGTTCTTCGATTGGGCTGTGATGGAGGCACCATTGGGTTACTTCAACAATTTGTTGAGAACGATCTCCGAGTCCGTCATTCCGAGCGAAGCGAGGAATCGCTCCTGGAAAAAAGCCAAGAAAAGAGAGATTCCTCGTCGTTTCGCTTCTCGGAATGACACCTTCAAGACAGTCTTTCAACAACCTGGTAGAGTTCGCCGCCACTTGCTCGGATTACTCGTAGCCGGTGTAACGATCATGGGGCTCTCCGGTTGCTCCCGCGCGCCCAGTGCTCCTGACGCAGGCCTGCGCTCCTTTTCCACCGACCGCCTCCTCGGCCATATTCGCACGCTTTCTTCGGACGAGTTTGAAGGCCGCGGCCCGGGCTCGAAGGGCGAGCAACTCACGATCAAATACCTCGAGGACCAATATCGCTCGTCCGGTCTTGAGCCCGGGAACCCCGATGGCACCTATTTTCAGAGCGTGCCTCTGGTGGGCATCACGCCGGACAAAAGTATGAAACTGACGCTGGCAGGACATGGCCGCACGCTCGATCCGAAATTTCAGGACGACTACGTCGCCTGGTCAAAGCGCGTCACGGAGTCGTCTTCCGTGGATGCCGATATGGTCTTCGTGGGCTACGGCGTTCAGGCGCCGGAATTCCAGTGGGACGATTTCAAGGGCGTGGACGTCAAGGGCAAGATGATCGTGGTGCTCATCAACGACCCGCCCGTGCCCGACCCATCCGACCCAGCAAAGCTCGACCCCAAGACATTCGGCGGCACGGCCATGACTTACTACGGCCGATGGACCTACAAGTTCGAGAAGGCTGCCCAGCTGGGAGCGGCGGGATGCGTCATCATTCACCAGACCGATCGCGCCGGCTATCCCTGGGAAGTCGTACGCAATAGCTGGAGTGGCACACAGTTTGACCTGGCGACGCCGGACAAGAATATGGGGCGGCTGGCGGTGGAAAGTTGGATCACTTCGGATTTCGCCAGCAAGCTGTTCCGCTTGGCCGGCCAGGATCTGGGCAAGCTCATCCAGGCCGCCGCCCGCCGTGATTTCAAACCCGTCCTGCTCGGCATCCATGAGAAGCTGGCGATTCACAATTCTCTGCAGACCATCGATTCGCACAATGTAATCGCGAAAATTACCGGGAGCGACCCGGATTTGAAGAACACATACGTCGTGTACACGGCGCACTGGGATCACTTCGGAATCGGGCCGGAGGTCAATGGAGACAAGATCTACCACGGCGCCGTGGACAACGCCTCGGGAACGGCGGCGTTGCTGGAGATGGCGCGCGCCTACAAGGAGCTTCGGAAGCCGCCGTCACGAACGATCCTGTTCCTTTCAGTCACCGGTGAAGAACAAGGCTTGCTGGGCTCGCAATACTATGCGGAGCATCCATTCTATCCGCTCGCGCGCACGGCTGCGGATATCAACATGGACGGGATGAACGTTCACGGTCTAACAAGAGATATTGTGCAGATCGGCCGTGGCGCCTCGACGCTCGACGAAATTGTCGAGGCCGTCGCAAAGGGACAGGGCCGCGTCGTGAAGACAGATCCCGAGCCCGAAAAGGGTTTTTACTATCGCTCCGATCATTTCGAATTTGCCAAGAGGGGAGTTCCCGCGTTCGATCCCGACGAAGGAGTGGATTTTATCGGTAAACCCGACGGGTGGGGCATGGAGGCTCGGCGCAAGTATACCGCCGAGAGGTACCACAAGCCGTCGGACACGATTAAACCGGACTGGGATCTGAGCGGCGCCCTCCAGGACAGCCAGCTTTATTTCCTGGTCGGCTATCAAATTGCCAATGCTTCCCGCATGCCTGAATGGAAACCCGGCGCAGAATTCAAGGCGATCCGTGATGCTTCTTTGCGTTCCTCCGGGAGTGCGCCCTGAGGCTTTCCGGGAGGAAGATTTCGCAGCCAAGACGTTGAGCACTAGTACCTTAGTCCCATAATTCCTAGTGCCCCGGAGGGGTGCACTTTACGCGCAATGCCTCAAAAGCGTGTTGACAGCTTCGCCACATCTTCTTAGTCTTGTAGCGTAACCCTCTTGGAGGATTTCGTGCGAACACTATTTTTGTCTAGTCTGGCTGCCGTGCTGGCTGCGGCGCTCATCGGAATCCCCGCGTTTGCAATGCCGGTGAATCCGGCGTCTGCCCCGCTCGGCGTGGTTCTGCAGGCGGATCGTGCCCACCTGGGTGTAGACATAACGTTTGGCGGCGCTACAATTTATGAAGGCGATCGCCTGGAAACCCAGGGTGACGGAACCTTGCGCGCTCGTTTGGGCGGATCGCAAATGTACCTGCGCGAAGGTACTGCGGCTGAGGTCCATGGCCTTTCGAACGGTTTCTCAGCAAGTTTGATGCGCGGGACCGTGGTTGTTTCCTCACCAGAAGGGCAGACCTTTCAATTGCTGGCCAACGGCGCGACCATTCGCCCAGTGGGCACGCAAGCGACCGTAGCGCAAGTGACCTTGGTGAACGCCAACGAATTATTGTTGACCAGCAACCGTGGAGCGATTGAAGTCTCCCTGGGCGGCGAAGTCAAAACGATTGAAGCTGGCAGCTCCTACCGCATGGAAGCCCAGCCTGACGATCCGGGCCGGCAGGGTGCCGGGCCGGCGCACACGGGGCGCCGTCGCCGTCTCGTATTCTTCCTCATCGCTGGCGGCGTTGCGGCAGGCACGGGCATCGGGATCTGGCGTGCGTTGGTAAGCCCGTGCGGCTTGTAATCCCCTACTAATCGGAATTTTTGTGTAAGGGCGGCCAGAGATTGGCCGCCCTTTTCTTTTTCGGTGACGCGCATTCCCATACCTGCAGTGCGAACAAGATTTCCCCCGAGCTCTTGCGTTTGCCACTGTGAGAGGCTACATCGCTCTATTCGGGGGCCGGTGAGGAGGAGGAAGACGACACGCACAACAGCGTCATTTGAGGATCGAGCAACAGGCGCTTGGGGAGCGCCGCAGTCACGAACTGAAACGAAGTCTCTTCTCCCGACGTGACGACATGGCCCAAAAGCGCTGGTTTCGAACCCTGCGCCTGCCCATAAATCGGCACGCTGAGAACGAAATCGTCCGAAACATTTTTCTGAATCAATTTGCCTCGCACCAGGAAACCTTTCGGACCAGGCCGCACAGAGTACTCCAATTGGTAGACCGGCACTCCCGTCGAACGAACGTATTGCTCGAAGAACCAATCCATCGAACGTCCGCCCTCGATATCCATGGCGGGTGTCATGACGCGCTCGACCGCCTTCTGAAGATCTTCCGTCGTCAGGGCGCGATAGCGATACGATTCCAGCAAGCCGTGCAGCAGCCCGATAAAGCGTTCGTCAGGATTCTTGGACGCGGGATCTTGCAGCATCATACGCAGCATGTGGAATATCCATGTGCTCTTGCCGTAAATGATTTTCTCGAAGGCGTCCGGATCGCGCGAAGAACGCAAGCGGGTTCCTTGCACCAAAGGGCCCGCATCATCCACCGTGTTTTCCTGGCCCGAAACCCGGGAAGTCAGGTCTTTGCGATAACGATCGAGCCAGTGCGTGAGCAGGTGGGCGCCTGGTTTCCCCTCCTCGGCGCCGGCGAGTGCGATGTAGTTCGCCAATCCCTCGTTGAGCCACTGGTCGCGGTAGTTGTCCCAGCCGACGACGTTGCCCCACCACTGGTGCGCGACCTCGTGGTAGGGAATGATTTCATCCAAGGATTCCTGCGCGTTGCCGCTCATTCCGACGCGTTGTTGCGTTGTGGGCGACAAGAATGAAAGTGAGGGCAAATAGAGGAGTCCGGGGAAGCCCTGCCCGACTGTCCCCGGAACTTGAGACACCACGAGCTGGTGGAACGGGAAAGGCCCCATCCACTTTTGTCCAAAGCGAATTGCTTCGGCGATTTCTTGGCCAAGTTCCTTCAACGGACCGGCGAGTTGCACCGGAGGGTCTTCCGCGAGGACTAGGGGGGGACGCAGGCGCCGGTTCGGCCTCATCGGCTCAGGGGCCACCGTTCCAACGATTGTTTGCGAACCGAGCCGCTCCGCGATTGCCTTTTCGAGCGCCGAATTCGCGGCCAACTCGATTTTGACGCCATCCACCGCATTCATATTTTCGATCACATAATCACCCAAGTTGAACCCGGCTACCACGGCTGGTCCTTCCGACCGCCACTGGCCGAAGCGCCGGTCGCCTTCCTCACGTTCCTCGACTTTTTGTCCCGTTGCCACCAACCGGAGCTTTCGTGGCCAGTGAAACGTGTTGTCGAATTGCGCGAACTGTGCCATTCCCCCGAGGTGCGGATACCAGCTCCCGCGATCCCCCACGAAGTACACGCCGTTTCCCGCGTCGCTGATGACGCTGCCGCGGTAAGACAATCGAATGCGGTAGGTCTGGCCCGCGCGCGGAGGCTCCGGCAGGATCACAAGCACTATGTCGTTGCCACGCTCGGCCAACTGATTCCGGCTGAGCGCCTCATTTTGAAAGAAATCGAGCGTGCGGCCATCGGCATCCTGCGCGGATTGCACCGTGAGGAACCGCGAGAGTTCCAGTGCAATGCCGCGCTCTCCACTCCCGCCGGCTCGTATTTCAATTGTGGTCGTACCCTCGAGGCTCCGGTCGTTCCCGATCGTTGTGTCGATCCCATACGAAACCGGCACGAAGGTCGGTGGCGGAGCCGGGGGCGCGTTCGACCCCACGAAGGAAGCCCACACGTCGTAGTAATGATTTCCGCTTGCCCAGCGCTCTTGCCCGATCATCACGGTGTCGGTCCTGCGGCCGTCGATCAGGATATCGAACGCCCCCAGCTGCTCGTCCAGGAGTTCGGCGTAGAAATACGGCACCGGTGTTTCGGCCACCCAGTCCATCAACAGGCGCGTGGATTGGTCCGGGTTCAGGTTCGCGAGGGCTTTGTCCCATGTGCTTCCAAAATCGTAAGCGCTCATCGGGCTCGCGCTCGAGCGGCGCAATTGGTCGAGGATTTCCTCGGCTGAGCCGTCGTCAAAACGCAAATAGGCGCGCGAAAAACTCTGGTCGAGCAACGGGACGCCCAGAAAATGCGCGAGGGATTGTTTTTCGGAGGGATCGCGTAGATTCGCGCTCACGTGGCCGCGGCCGGAAAACACGACGCCGGTGACGCGGCCGTCGTAGGCTTGCAGGAAGCCGAGTATGCCATCGGAGAAGATCAGACTGACAGCGTCGCGGCGCAGGCGGAGTTCATTCACGGCGTAAATCTGAGCGGTATCGACTCGCAGCGCGTTCAGCGCCTGATAGATCTCCCGCGGCCGCTGCGGTGCATCCGGGATGCTCGAGCCCGCCGCGGCGATTGAGGCGGAACATGCCCCCATCGCCAGTAAAGCCGCAAGAACCGTTCGAAGCACTATTCTCATGATCGCCCGACTGTAGCAATTTGGGCATCAAGCAGCAAGGTGCCACAGAAGCCCATGGCCATGCTTGATAAGATAACCTCATGCGGTCCCTCGCAGCGCATGCCCTTGGGTTCTTTGCGGCCATCTGCCTTGTCGCCGCTATCCCGCGAGCTGTGTCTGCCGACACCATCTATCTCAAGAACGGCAGAAAAATAGTCGCCTCTCATGTCGTGCAGGAAAAAGGCCAGGTGAGTTACGAAACCTCCGCCGGTCGCCTGAGCCTGCCCGCTTCCATCGTTGACAAGGTCGTCCGCGATGCCGAGCCGCTGGACTCCAAGGCCGGGACGGCAGCGGACCGGGCTGCCAACCTGCCGATTGCGCCGCCGAACGCGCTGGCTCCGCCCGCCAATGACGAAGCCGCACGCGCGGCGGTGCGCGATGGTTCGCTTGACCTCAGCTTACTCGCGCGGCTCGAATCCGAGGCGGACGCAAATCCTACACCGACGGCGGTGGCCCGAGTTGTCGCTGCCGAGACGGCCGCGGCGCAATTCGAAATCAGCGTGGGCGATTTCGGACAAGCGGCTGCTCACTATAATGCCGGGCTCCGCTACGCGCCTGAAAACGCCGGACTGCTGCTCGAAACCGCGTATCTCCACCTCCGGCGCAGCGAGTATTCGACGGCCCTCGATCTGCTCGATCGCGCCCGTCGCATAGAGCCCGATTCCCCGGATGTCGCGAAGCTGGCCGGCTGGGCGTATTACGGATTGAACCGCGCGAGTGACGCTGTCTCGGAATGGAAGCGCGCCCTCGCGCTGAAACCAGATCTCGAAGTGCAGCATGCGCTCGAAAAGGTCGAGCGCGATGCGCAAGAGGAAGCCACATACGGCGAAGGCGAAACCGCCCACTTCCGCCTGCGCTACAACGGCGGTGCTGCGCCCGAACTGGCGCGCGACGTTCTTCGAACGCTCGAAGCCGAGTTCGAAGAAGTTGCTTCAACTCTGAACTACGTTCCTCCCGAGCCCATCGGGGTGATCCTGTACACCAATCAGACCTTCATGGACATCACCCGCGCGCCGAGCTGGGTCGGGGCGCTCAATGACGGCCGCATCCGCGTGCCTGTCGAAGGCCTGACCTCCATGACCGGCGAACTGGCGCGCGTCCTCAAGCACGAACTGACGCATAGTTTCGTCGCGCAGAAAACGGGCGGACGGTGTCCCGTCTGGCTACAGGAAGGCATCGCGCAATACATGGAAGGCAAACGCAGCCGGGGCGCCGCGGCGGCGCTTTCCTCGGCGTACGAACGGCACATGGAATTTTCTCTCGCATCGTTTGAAACGTCCTGGCTGAATCTTTCAAAAGAAACCGCCTCCAGCGCGTACGCATGGTCGCTCGCAACCGTCGAGGCGATTGTGAATGTGGATGGCATGGGCGACATCGAGCGAATCCTGGACCGCATCGCCGCCCAATCTGCAATCGAGGACGCCATACACGCCGTCCTCCATGATTCCTACGCCGACCTCGTGCAATCCACCGTGCAGTATCTACGCAAGGCGTACCTCTGAAAATTCCATCGTTTCATTGGTATTTTTTAGCCCGCATTTGATTTGTTGTAGCCCGCGTCTTCAGACGCGGGGCATTTTTTCTCAATGCGAGGAAAAGCCTCGCCTCTGAAGAGGCGAGCTACAGAAGCACATCATGCGCATACACAAATAAATATCTACATTGGCCGGGGCTGCACAAAGCTGGAGAACGTTTAGAGCGCTGTAAGCAAGCCCGCCAGGAGAGCGGCGCGTTCGGGCAGCGCGCGGACTACGATATTTTCGCGCGGGCTGTGCGCGCCTTCGCCGACCGCGCCGAGGCCATCGAGTGTTGGCACGCCCAGCGCTGACGTAAAATTTCCGTCCGATCCGCCGCCGACGAAGGTTTCTCCCAGCTCGATGCCCATTTCCTTTGACAATGCGCGCGCCTTCGCGAAGAGAGCCGCGCTCATCTTCCGTTCCATCGGCGGACGGTTGAATCCGCCTCGGACTTGCAGCTTTGCGCCAGAAAGGGCCGGCCGCAGCGCGCGAAATTCCCGTTCGAGCGCGCGCATATCTTCGATGCGTGCTGCGCGCAAGTCCACCAGGGCCCGTGCGTGCTCGGCGATCACATTGGTGCGCGTACCGCCTTCGATCACATCCGCGTTTACTGTGATTCCGCGCCGCGGCTGGTTCCACCGCGAGATGCGCGCAATTTGAAGCGCGATTTCTTCAATCGCATTGATGCCGTCCTCCGGGTTAAGTCCCGCGTGGGCCGCGCGTCCGGTCGCGATGAGTTCGATTTCGCCCACGCCCTTGCGGCCCGTTTTCACGCGCCCATCGAGTCCGGCTGCGGGTTCGAGCACGAGCACCGCGTCGCTGCGCTCCGCTTCACATTCAATCGTGGCACGCGAGCTTTCGCTGCCGATTTCTTCGTCGCTCGTCCATAGAAAGACGACGCGCTTTTCCGGCATGCAGCCTGCAGCGGCCAGGGCGTCGATGGCGTAAAGTGCAATCACCAGCCCGCCTTTCATGTCAAACGCGCCGGGTCCCCGGGCGCGTCCTCGGGACACCCGGAACGGCATCCGCGTGATGGTCCCGGCGTCGTAGACGGTGTCCAAATGGCCTAGAACTAGAATCTGCGCATTCGCGCGGTTCTCGCGGGGGCGCCATTCGGCCCTTACGTGATCGCCGCGTTCGCGCTGGCGCAGCACGGTGACCGCCGCGCCCCGCCTACTCCATTCCGACGCGATGATGCGGCCGAACCGGTCCACCGCCGCCTTGTCGAAACTCGGTGACTCCGCCCGCACAAAACGGCCGAGTAGGCGCGTCATCGCCCGCTCGCGCTGCCGCAGCCAACCGAGCTGCGAACTCATTGTGGGATGGCTCTTCATGGCGCCGCTATGCTAACAATGGAACCCGTACCGGGCAACTGCTGGCGGCGAACGCCTCGACGCGCGGCCCCGGTGCGAACGCTGGCCGTGAACTGCGTTTGCTGGGCGGCGTGTTTCGCATATAATTCCAAGGACGGCGCCGGCTGTCTTCCCCCGAGCTTTCCCGGACGCGAATCGAGGCCATGAAATGATTTTCGATACCATCGCCATCCAGAAGATTCTGCCGCACCGCTATCCGTTCCTGATGGTGGATACCATCGTCGAGATGGAGCGGGTGAAGCGCATCGTGGGGTTGAAAAGCGTCTCCATCAACGAGAGCTATTTTCAGGGCCACTTTCCAGGAAAGCCCGTCATGCCGGGGGTTCTGATCATCGAAGGTATGGCGCAGACTGGCGGCCTCCTTCTGTTGTTGGAAATTCCCGATCGGGAAAAGAAGCTGTTGTACTTCGCCGCCGTGGACAAGGCGCGCTTCCGGCGGCCGGTGGTGCCGGGAGAACAGTTGCGGATGGAAGTGACGGTGCTCAAGTGGCGCGGAACGTTCTGCAAGCTGCATGGCACGGCCACCGTCAACGGTGAACTCGCAGCCGAAGCGACGCTGAAGTGTATGTTGATGGACCGTGATCCCGCGGCCGGGCCAAGTGACGCTAACACGGACGCACGGTTGGTGCCGAGCAATGAGTGAAATCGATCCCCGGGCGATCGTCTCCTCGAGTGCGCGTATCGGAAGCGCGGTCCGAGTTGGCGCGTTCGCCGTCGTAGGAGACGACGTTGAGCTGGGAGCCGATTGCGTGCTCGAACCGCATGCTGTGGTTCGCGGTCCGGCAAGCGTTGGCTGCAAAAATATTTTTGATTCGTTCTGCTCGGTCGGCGGGGATCCGCAAGATCTGAAATTCAGCGGCGAACAAACAAAACTGGTGGTGGGCGACGCAAACCGTTTCCGGGAATTTTCCACGGTGAGCCGCGGCACCACCCAAGGTGGTGGCGTCACGCGAATCGGCAGCGACAATCTCTTCATGGCGTATTCCCACGTCGCACACGATTGCATCGTCGGCAGCCACACAGTTTTCGCCAATGGCGCGACACTCGCGGGCCACGTCGTTGTGGAGGACTATGCCAGTGTCGGGGCATTCAGCCCGGTGCACCAGTTCTGCCGAGTCGGACGCTACGCCTATATCGGCGCCTGCACCGTAATCACGCAGGACGTGCCGCCGTTTTCGCGCGTGGTTACCGAGCGCGAGACCCGGTGCTACGGCGTGAACACGGTCGGGCTCGAGCGGCGTGGCTTCGACCGCGCGCGTCTCGACACGATTGAGCGCGCATTTCGCCTGCTGCTGCGCTCCAAGCTCAACACTTCACAGGCCCTCGAACAGATCCGCGCGCAACTCAACGGCTCGTCCGACGTTCGGGAATTGGTGGAATTCATCGAGTCGGCGCAGCGCGGCCTGCACAAGTGAATTCCTCCGCGCCCATGTCATCCTCGCCCGTTTCGGATACTCCCGTTCGATGGGGACTCATTGCCGGCAACGGACAATTTCCATTTCTGGTCCTCGAAGCGGCGCGCAGCCAGGGGATCGACATGGCCGTGATTGCGATTCGGGAAGAGGCTTCCCCCGGGCTCGAAAAAATTGCATCGCGATTGCACTGGGTCAGTCTCGGTGAGTTGTCGCGAACGCTTGAAATTTTACATGAAGAAGGCGTTAACCGGGCTGTCATGGCCGGGCAGGTGAAGCACAACAAGATCTTCAGCTCCATTCGTCCGGACTGGAAGCTCGCGAAGCTTTTGTTCTCACTGCCGCTAAAAAATACCGATTCGCTGATCGGGGCCGTTGCCCGAGTGCTGGAATCGGAAGGCATTGAACTGGTGGACTCCACGGCATTCCTCAAGCCGCTCGTCCCCGCCCCTGGCGTGCTCACGCGGCGCGCGCCGGACGCACGCGAAGCGGCCGACATCGCTTACGGCCGCGAAATCGCGCGGCAGATTGCCGGGCTCGATCTCGGGCAGACCGTTGTGATTCGCGACTGCGCGTGCGTTGCCGTTGAAGCCATGGAAGGGACCGACGAAACCATCGAGCGCGCCGCCCGCATCGCTGACGGGGGCGCGCTGGTCGTGGTGAAGGTGAGCAAGCCGCGGCAGGATATGCGATTCGATGTACCCGTCGTGGGTCTTCAAACCGTCGAAGTGATGCAGCGGTGCCGGGTCTCCGCGCTGGGGATGGACGCGGAGCGCACGCTGCTGTTCGACCGCGCGCGCGTGATCGAGGCTGCCGACGCCGCCGGCATCGCAATTGAGGCATTTCCGCTGGAGGCCATCGGGGTGGCCGAACGGCCGGCGACGCAGGGGAAATAGTGACTCCCGGGAATCAGCCAGAGAAGCGGGTGCGGGCTCCGCGTGGGGCCCGCCAGAATAAACTCCGCGTCGCCGTTGTCGGCGCGGGAGATTTCGGCTGGAACCATGCTCGCATCTATCGCGAGCTTGAAGGTGCCGAACTGACCGGCATTGTGGACACCGATCCCACACGTGCGGGACAAGTCGCGAAGGAATTCTCCACGGAAGTTTTGCCGGACATCGAATCGCTGGCCGGCCGCGTGGACGCAGCGAGCGTGGCCGTGCCTACCATCGAGCATGCGCGCGTCGGCTGCCGCCTGCTCGAGCTCGGCGTCGATGTGCTCGTGGAAAAACCGATAGCTGCCTCGCTCGCCGAGGCCGACCAGCTTCTTTCTGCAGCCGCGCGTGCGGACCGAATTCTGCAGGTCGGCCATCTGGAACGATACAATCCGGGAATTGTTGCGGTGATGCCCGTGATGAACCGCCCTCTTTACTTCGAAGTTCATCGCCTCGGCGTTTTCACGCCGCGCAGCCTGGACATTGACGTCGTGTACGATGTGATGATTCACGATCTGGATATCCTGCTTGCGCTGGTGGATTCGCCTGTCACGGAAATAAAAGCGATAGGTATTCCCGTCCTGACAGACAAAGTGGACATCGCGCACGCGCGCCTGGATTTTGATTCCGGCGCCGTCGCCAACGTCACCGCGAGCCGCGTCTCCACCGAGCGCGTGCGCAAGCTGCGTTTCTTCCAGCAGCATGAGTATATTTCAGTGGATTTCACGCGCCAGGACGCGCTCCGTGTGCGCGTGGTGGAGGCCGGTCCGCAGCCAAAATTCGATTTCACCACGCTTCCATCGGAGCGCGAAGAACCCCTCCGCGCTGAGCTGCGAGCTTTCCTTGATTCTGTGCGCACGCGCCGGGCCCCGGTTGTAGATGGCGCCGCCGGCCGGCGCGCTCTGGAACTGGCGGATCGAGTCATGGCAGGCATCCTCGAGCACGGGCGGCGCGTCCAACTGGGTGCTTTCGCTACCCCACAGGCGAATCGATGATTCCCCGGATTCTGGTTCCGAAGAATGCCCGGCCGCTCGCGGCTCCCTCCGACGCGCCGCCGCGACGGTTAAGCTCCGAACTCGACGCGCGCACGCTCGTCCCATCGAACCTGCCGCACATTGAGCTGGATCCTCGAACCTTGATTCCCTCGCATATTCCTCTGGGCGTGCTGGGCTCGCGCGTCGTCGTCCCGCGCGATATGCCCTATACGCCCCTCGATGCGACGAGCAAGACGCCCGATTACGTTCTGCTGACCATCCTCGATTCGCGCGTCGCCGTGCCCAAGGACGCGCATGCGTCCAAGCTTGAGCCGAAACAACTCGTAGCCATCCAGGATTTGCCCGGCGTTATCGATCCTGATGTCCTCACCACCGGCGAAGTCAATTTCATGACGCAGCCCGTCGAGGAACGGACATCGGCATGGAACGCTGCCGCGCGGTTCTCCTCCATTGCGTTTCATTTTGTCGTGATCCTTTTCATTCTATTTGAACCCAAATTGTTCCCGTACCGGCAGCCGACGCGGGAGGAAATCGACAGGCAGAACGTTACAAACCTCTTCTTGCCCTCAGATGTCAGCGACGTTCCGAAAGTTCTTCCCAGCCCGCAGCCCAAGAGCCCACAGTTGCGCGTGGACCCGCGTCTGCTTCGCCAGTTGGCGCCACCCCGCGAACTGCAGCCCACTCCCGGGCCGCCGGAGCCCGAACGCGTCGTCCGGGACGCTCCCGCACCTGCGAAACCGGCGCCTTCTGCGCCCATGCCCCAGCCGCGAACACAGCCGCCGCAAGACAGCCCGATCCGGCCGCCACAGCTACCCCCAGAGTCAGCTTCGAATAGCCTGGTCTTGCCCCGTTTTTCGCCCGGGAAGGCCCTCCAGCAGTCGATGCACGATGCGCTCAAGGATGGGGGAACTGCCAGCGCACAATTCGGAGGTCCAGTTGGCCCTGCACCCTCGCCCGGCGGCGGAGGTATGGGTGGCGGGGGCGGAGGAGGACAGGGCTATCTCGGCGGGGCCGTGGAAATGCTCACGCCCACCGAGGGAGTGGATTTCACCAACTACATCGCTCGAGTACTCGCCAGCGTAAAGCGCAACTGGTATGCAGTGATGCCGGAATCTGCGCATTTGGGCGAGCGGGGCAAAGTCATCTTGCAATTTCGCATCATGCGCAACGGCGTCGTGCCCGATGCAGAGCCTGCCATGGTTGGCAGTTCCACCAAAGAGCCGCTGGATCGCGCGGCGATCTCTTCGATTCGCGCCTCGACCCCGTTTGAGCCGCTCCCGCCGGCTTTCAGCGGTCCTTTCATCGAACTAAGGTTCATCTTCCTGTATAATATCCCGTTGAACGACCAGTGAAGCCGGCGCGTACACAAGTGTCGGGCGTCCTTCTGCTTGCACTATTGTGTCTGATTTATCTGGTGATCCGGTACTGGAAATTCCTGCGATGAGTACCGCCCCAAAACTAACGCCCAACCTGACCCCTGAGCTAAAGGATCGCCCTCGGAAATCTGGACCGGGGCCTATTCCTCTTATAGCCATTGTGGGGCCAACGGCCTCTGGCAAATCTTCGCTCGGCGCGTTGCTTGCCCGGAAATTTGGCGGCGAGGTCCTGGCCTGCGATTCGACGCAGGTCTATCGGGGCTTCGACATCGGCACCGCCAAGCTATCGCTCGAAGAGCGCGAAGGTATTCCGCATCACCTGCTCGATCTGGTGGACCCCAGCTTTGCTTTTACGGCGGGAGAATATCGTGTCCGGGCTATCGCGGTTCTCGAAGACCTGGGCCAGCGTTCGCGGCTCCCGATCCTTACCGTCGGGACGGGGCTTTATCTGCGCGCGCTTCTGGAAGGCCTATCCGATGCCCCGGCGCGCTCGGAAGAACTGCGCGCGCGCCTGGAAGCGGGCGCCGACGCGCATAGCCTGCAATACCTGCATCGTGTTTTGCGACGTCTGGACCCCGAGGCCGCCACGCGCATAGGGTCCCGCGATCGTCCCAAGATGATTCGCGCCATCGAGGTCTGCTTGCTCACCGGGCGCCCGCTCACCGAAGTCCATCAGGCGGGCCGCGCCCGACTGGAAGGATACACTCCGATCAAGATCGGCCTGCAGCCTCCGCGCGCCGCGCTGTACGACCGCATCGGGCAGCGCGTCCGCACGATGCTCGATCGCGGCTGGCTCGAAGAGGTTGCCGGCCTCATCCGCAGCGGCATTTCACAGGACGCGAAACCATTCGACTTCATAGGGTACAGCGAGCTGCGCGCGCACCTCGAAGGCACCGTCACGCTCGCTGCCGCCACGAAAGCGATCTCTCAGGCCACACGCCGCTACGCCAAGCGCCAGCTCACCTGGTTTCGCAAGGAGCCCCTCGTGCAATGGCTCCCCGGCTTCGGCGATGACCCCGCCATCGCCGCCTACGCCGAGCAGTTGGTGGCGGGACATTTGCACTCCAGCGCAGCACTGTAGTTGTGCATGTCCGCAAGGTGTATAATGGGTTTGTGGAAATGCACCTCTGGCCGCATGTCTCTTCCTTGAACTTGCCCGCCATCGTTGCTGCAGAATGAAGACGACACGTCCTACAGAATCTCGTGAACGAGCGCTGTTAGTCGGTGTGGGCTTGAAACGGGCCGCCCATGTGCCGGGCATTGATGCGGGTGAGGCGGAGCGCGCGTCGCTTGCCGAACTTGCGGAGCTGGCCCGCAGCGCGGGCGCGCAGGTGGCTGGAAGCGTCTTCCAGATGCGCGACAAGATCGACCCCGCCACCGTGATTGGCCGCGGCAAGATCGAAGAAGTGAAAATCGAGGCGCAGCTTCACAAAGCGCCGCTGGTGATTTTCGACCGCAACTTAACCCCCACGCAGTTGCGCAACCTTGAGACCGGCACCGATTGCCGGGTGATCGACCGCACACAGCTCATCCTCGACATTTTTGCGCGGCATGCACGCAGCCGGGAAGGTCAGCTCCAGGTCGAACTTGCACAGCTCAACTACATGCTGCCGCGCCTCGCCGGAAGTGCAAAAGAACTTTCCCGTCAGGCGGGCGGCATCGGCACACGCGGTCCAGGAGAGCAGAAACTCGAAACCGACCGCCGCCGCATCCGCGACCGCATTAGCAAAATCTCGAAGTCCATCGAAGCGGTGCGCAAGCAGCGCTCGCTGCGCCGGCAGACGCGCCAGGCTGTGCCACTCGGCACGGTTGCGCTTGTGGGTTACACGAATGCCGGAAAATCGACGCTGTTCAACGCGTTGAGCCGCGCCGGCGTGTTCGTCTCTTCAAAAATGTTCGCGACTCTCGATCCGACCGTGCGCGCCGTACGTCTCCCATCGAACCGGCGCGTGCTGCTTTCCGATACAGTCGGTTTCATCCGAGACCTTCCGCCCGGACTAATCGCTGCATTTCGCGCCACACTGGAAGAAGTGCAAGAGTCGGCCCTGATTCTGCTCGTTACGGACATTTCGAATCCACACCATACCGAACAGGATGCCGAGGTCGAAAAAATCCTGAAGGGATTGGGTGTGGCTGATCGTCCACGCCTGCATGTGCTCAACAAGATCGATCAGCTGGCGCCCGAGCATGCCGCCGCGTTGAATGGAAATCACAATTCGGTGGGTGTATCCGCTTTGACGAGTGCGGGCCTCGACGAACTTCTCGGCCGTATCGACGCCGCCATGCCTGTCGATCCCGTCTTGCATCTCCATTTTGAACTTCCGCTGAAGGATGGCCGGTCGATCGCTTTGGTTCACGCGCTTGGCCGCGTGATTCACTCAGAAGTTCGCGATACAGCGATGGCCATGGAAGCGGAGTTGCCCGCTTCCATCGCTCGCCGGCTCAAAATAAGCTCTGAGCCTGCATTGGCTTGATCCGGAGTCTCACGCCCGCAACGCCGGGTTTCCTGACATGTGATCTGACGCAGCCCATCTTTCCAAACCCTTCAAAAACCAGAGATTTGAACAAATACAGATGCCCGGCTTAGCAAGTATAGTGGTGATTCCCAGCGCCGATCGATTGTGAAATTCTTGTGGAAATCGGATTTTGGTCGAATGAGTGCGATTAGCAGATTAGGTAATCTCTGCTCCTTGCTCACCCTTTTGCTTACCGAAAAGTCTTTTATTTACAATAGGTTGCGTCTTAATTTGCTACATGCCGCAGCATCGGAGTTCCAGCAGGTCTTACCGGTCGCAAAGTCCTGATTTGCACAGCCTTGCAGCACTCATGTTCATTATCAGTAACAAAATGGCACCCGTTAATATCTCAATAGAGAGCCCTGAATGCAGCCCATCGGTACTCTTTTGGACCAATCGTTGACTGCCTGCAAGTGTACGTCTATAGTGGGGATGCCTCGCGACTGGGCGGGCACTTGGTTTCTTCATAGGGGAGCCCCCCGGGTGCGTCATGAACCTGCCGAATAGCCTGACGATTCTACGGATCTTCTTTATTCCGGTGCTGGTCGTTGTCCTATTGACGCGCGCACCCAATGTTATTTTTTTTGGTGTGCCGATTAATTTTGCTATTTGGGGCGTTCTCATTCTGCTGGCGGCTGCAGCCACCGACTGGGCGGACGGCTATTACGCCCGGAGACGCAGCGAAGTTACGACGCTCGGTATCTTGCTCGATCCCATCGCGGACAAGCTGCTGATGTCTGCGGCGTTTATCTCGCTCGTTGAAATGCACCTGGTGCAAGGCTGGATGGCGGTGATCATCATCGGCCGTGAGATTGTCGTTCTGGGTTTGCGCAACATCGCTTCCGCCGAAGGGTTCACAATTCCCGCCTCGGCGCTAGGCAAGACGAAGATGGTCCTCCAGGTCATCGCCGTCTGCGCCGTCATTCTGGCGGCCAAACACGCGATCTTTCGGCCGCTGGGCCGCCTGCTGCTATGGCTGGTTGTGGGAAGCGCTGTTGTTTCGGCAGTCCAGTATTTTCAGAAGTTTTGGGGCCGTGTGGACGACAGCGTGAAACAAAGGCGCCACCTGAGAACCCTCGAGCGGCGCAAGAATGCTCAGGATGTCCCGACTCTGCAGTGACGATTGCCGCGCATTGTTGGACCTCGCGCGCCGCGCGATTTCGAGCGCAATCATCGAGAAACGGATTCCGGATTTTCCGCCGTACTCCGCAGCCCTCACCGAGCCCGCAGGGGCGTTTGTAACACTCCATCGCGGCGGCCAACTCCGCGGCTGCGTCGGCCAGGTGGAATCCCCCGATCCACTGGCGGAAACGGTCGCCCGAGCCGCCATCAACGCAGCCCTGCACGATTCCCGATTCCCTGCCGTCGAGGCCGAGGAAATTCGAAGCCTTGAAATCGAAATTTCGGTGCTTTCAGCTCTCGAGCCCATCGCACTGGAAGCGATTATCGTGGGCCGTCACGGTCTAATGATCGTTAAAGGCGAACGCCGAGGATTGCTGCTTCCGCAGGTCGCTGCCGAGCGCCGATGGTCTTGCCAGGTGTTTCTGGAAGAGACCTGCGCCAAAGCCGGTCTGCCGCGTGACGCCTGGAGTGAACCTTCCACACGCGTCTTTGCATTCGCAGCTGAAGTTTTCTCCGACACGAGCCTTCGAGTCTTTTCCGGGCCGTAAGATTGCGAGTTTACTTGCTATCTTTTCGCGCATCGCAATTGTGACCGCTGATATTGCGGTTTGAGCCGAATGCAAAAGGCCCTGATCAGTGATTCGGACCAGGGCCTCCTCGTTTCCACTGCGGATTGAGTGAAGGAACTTTTCCGGGCGGTTATTCGAGCTCTACGTAATCCCCGTCGTACACTTCTTCCCGGGCGGTTGTTATCAGCACAGTCGACGAGTTTGGCCCCGTTCGCAGCACAATCCCTTCGCCAAGAACCTGCCGAGGGAGGTTGTCCCATTGGTACGCGACCGGCGTGCTCCCGAACCCGTACACCTTGTAAGTCATGTCACGGACCTGGTAAATCGTGTCGTTGTGCGTTCCCTGGTACCGGAATACACGGAAATAGTCTCCCACCTGCACGCCCTGAGAGCTGCCCAGGTTCACGAACAAGATCGCACCTGATCCGGCGATTTGCCCGAAATGCTTCGTGGTTACAACCATAGCCGTCTTCTTGCCGGAGGGGACAGCGAAGGGATCGAACTTCACGTCGCGAAAGGCGGGTGCAGGCCGGGCTGTGAACGGGCGGACAATGTCACCACGCTGCATCATGTCGCAGGTCAGCTTCAATTCTGCGATCGAAGTCTTTGCCTGCACACGTATGACGCGCACTTGCCCGATGTCGGCGTACATGGTTCCCATGGCACGGGTCAGTTGTTCCTGCCACTTGAACCATTTGTTTTTCAGGTAATCGTGCTCCGGGCGAATGACTTCAAACTCGTCACCTATCTTGACGCCTTGTTCAGCGCCCCGGTTGATGTACACATAGTCTCCCTGCTGGAACGTAATCTTGTAGCGGGAGTTCTCACCCGAAATTAAGTACGTGTCTGCCGGGACGGCCTGATCGGTCGCCATACCCGAGCAATAGAGATCCGATTCGCTGGGAACTCTGGGAGATTGCTGTGCTTCAGCGAGGCTGGCAGCCATCGCCATGCCCAATCCCAACCTAAGTCCCATCGCGAGAAAACGATAGCCAATCGATTTGCGCATGGAAACTGCTCCTCCTGCCATCGAAAAAAGCGCTCTAGCCCCGGTAGGGTCTTCCATCCCAAGCTAGCACCCGGCAAACTGACCGTCAAGAAAGCCCGCTCTCCCGCTTTACATACTCGTCAACCGCATGGTAAAGCCTTAAGTTTAGCCTTTGCATGGGGGACCGCTTGGAGAAGCCGTTCGGAAAAGATCGCGTTTGCGGGGTGATCGCCGCCGGTACGGCGCGCGAAATGATCTCCCAGGTGCGCCTTGGGCTCAAATCAACCCGGGCGCTCGAATTGCGCCTCGACTATCTCCGTGATTCCGGGGAACGGTCTGCGTTTCTGGCCTGGTTAGGCCGCAACCGGCCCCGCGCGTTGCTGATCGCAACCTGCCGCAGCCGTCAGGGAGGGGGTCTGTTTCGAGGCAACCGCAAAGCGCAACTCGAGGTTCTGGCGCAAGCGGTACGGGCAGGCTGCCGCTGGTGCGACATCGAAATTGAAACCGCGAAACATATTTCATCGGCAAAGCTGCGGAGCATGCTTTCTCCTGCACGCTTGATGGTATCCCATCACGATTTCCGCCGGACGCCCCGGAAACTTCCGGCCATCGCTCGCCGGCTTTTTCGTGCCGGGGGCGAAATCGCAAAAATTGCGAGCCATTGCAATTCCATCTCCGATAGTGTCCGAATCTGCGAACTTGCTCGGGGCCGCCGTGATATCGTCGCCATCCCCATGGGTGAAGTCGGCTTGGCAGGGCGCATTCTTGCGTTGCGGGCGGGCAGCACGCTCGCTTATGCCGCTGTCGAACAAGCCACAGCGCCCGGCCAGCTTTCTCTCGACGCGATGGAGCATCTCTATCGTGCCGGCCAGATCACGCGCAGAACTCGCGTCTATGGCGTGATCGGCAACCCGATCGGCCATTCGCTCTCGCCGTTGCTGCACAACACAGCGTTCCGCGCGCGCAAGTTCGACGCCGTTTTTGTGCCGTTTCTGGTCCATGATCTAGGTGATTTCCTGCGCTCCATCCAGCCGTTCGGCATCGCCGGATTCGCCATCACGATCCCACACAAGGGCCGCATCCTCCGGCATCTCGACGACTGCGATCCGTTGGCTGCGCGCATTGGGGCCGTCAACACCGTCGTTGTCCGTGGCGGAGGGCGCCTCTACGGGTACAATACAGATTACGTCGGAGTTCTGCGCAGCCTCGAGCGCCGCATGCAGCTCGCGGGGAGTCGAGTCCTGCTGTTCGGAGCGGGAGGCGCGGCGCGAGCGGCTGCTTGCGCTTTGGCACAGGCCGGGGCGGTCGTGTGTCTTTCGGCGCGGCGCCGGGAACGTGCCCGGGCGCTGGCCCGCGCCGTTGGGGCTCAGGTCGTGGCGCGCGCGGAACTGCGCCGGGAATTTTTCGACGCCATCGTGAATTGCACACCCGTCGGCATGCATCCGCACGGCGGTTCGCCGCTCAGGAGCGCGGAACTCAACTGCCGATTGGTGATGGACATGGTCTATCGTCCGCGCACGACCGAATTGTTGCGGCGCGCCCGCCGCCGGGGCATCGAGACTATTTCCGGGGTTGAAATGTTTCTCGCGCAGGGTTTCTCGCAATACGAAATCTGGACGGGCGAGCGCGCGCCGGAAGCCGCTGCGCGCCGCGCGGTACTTGCAGTGCTCGAGCGGGAAGAAAAATCTCAAGGAACCCAATGATTCAGCCGGACTTCAAGACCTTCTGCCAACTCGCGCGACAGGGCAATCTCGTGCCCGTATATGACACTTTCACGGCCGATACGCTCACGCCCGTCTCCGCCTACCAGCGTCTCGCGCATGATGCGCGTTACGCCTGCCTGCTCGAAAGCGTCGAGGGCGGTGAAAAAATCGCCCGCTACACGTTTGTGGGCGCCAATCCCGTCGAGGTGTTTCGCTACGTCAACGGCGCTTGCGTGCTCGAAAGCGAAAGCCGCGTTTCCTGGGTGCAATCCAATCCGCTCGATTACTTGCGCAATCGCGTTGAGCGCTATCGCCCCGTGCGAGTGCCGGGCCTGCCGCCGCTGGTGGCCGGCGCGATCGGTTACTTTGCCTATGACATGGTGCGCCTGGTCGAGCGCATTCCCGACACGGCGCGCGATGACGTCGGAATGGACGATGCGGTGATGATGTTTTTCCTTGGGCTGGTTGTGTTCGATCACGTCCGGCACCGGTTGTGGATTGTGCGCAATGTGTTCACCGGCGGCGAAGGCAGCCTTCGTGCCAAGTACAACGCCGCGGTGCGCGAAATTCGCGCCACGCGCAAGCGCCTAGACGAGCCTGTGGCCGCGGAACATCCGAAGCGCCGCCGTCCTCGTCCGTTCAAGGTGACGTCCAATTTCACCCGCGCCCGCTTCCTCGGAGCCGTGCGCAAGGCAAAGGAGTACATCCGTGCTGGCGACATCTTTCAGGTCGCCATCAGCCAGCGGTTTGCCGCGCGCACCGACGCCGATCCGTTTGAGATTTACCGCGCACTGCGCGTCGTCAATCCTTCGCCTTACATGTATTTTCTGAAGCTGGGCGACATTGCCGTCGTTGGCAGCTCGCCGGAAATGCTGCTCAAGGTCCAGGGACGCGAGGCGTTTTACCGCCCCATCGCCGGGACGCGTCCGCGCGGCAGCGACGAAAAAGAAGACCAGCACCTGGAAACAGAACTCGCCGCCGATCCAAAAGAGCGCGCCGAGCACATCATGCTTGTTGATCTTGGCCGTAATGATCTCGGCCGCGTTTCGGAATACGGCTCGGTGCGCGTCGAAAAACTCATGTTCGTCGAGCGTTACTCGCACGTGATGCACCTGGTATCGAGCCTGCGCGGGCGTCTGCGGGAAGATGTCGACTGCTTCGAAGCGCTGGCTGCCTGTTTTCCCGGCGGCACGCTCTCCGGTGCGCCTAAAGTCCGCGCCATGGAGATCATTGACGAACTTGAGCCCACCCGCCGCGGCATCTATGGGGGAGCAATCCTGTATCTCGATTTCACGGGGAATCTCGATTCCTGCATCGCGATTCGAACCATGGTCGTCAAGAAGGGGATGGCGTATGTGCAGGCCGGCGCCGGCCTCGTCGCGGACTCTGTCCCTGAGAAGGAGTATGTGGAGACGATCAATAAGGCGCGCGCGCTGCTCGCCGCGCTCGAAATCGCTCATCGGGGGTTGGATCCAGCGCCGGGCGGCAAGCGGAAGTAAATCGTGATTCGTGACTCGTGATCCGTAAAAATCGAAATGCATATTTCATAGGCGATCCGAACGTACTCTCACGACTTACGAATTACGACTCACGAACCACTTCATGTAATATACGTTTCTGGGGTAATCGGGGACGGCTGCACAGTCGGCATCCGCGGGGAGCACCCAATGAAAGCGCACGCCATGCGGGCCATCGCCATCGCAATTCTATTGATCGGATTCCTTACGCCGCGAGTGGGTGGGGCGCAGATTCGCGAACCCTCCACCCCCGAAGAGCGCGCCCGGGCCGTAAAGGTGGCAAACGAGCTTGAACAGGACCCGCTTTCCAGGGATGCAAAAGAACACCGTGATTGGATGATCCAATGGATCGTGGAAATCCCTGACATCACCGTGAATGTCTGCTTCGATTATTTCGGTACGCTTCCCGATTCTCCGAGGGGGCACTCCGTGGAGATCACCAGGCAAATGATACTTTCGAGCGCCGCGTTCATGATCGAGCATCCGGACAAGGCCAAGGACGAACAGGCCATTGCCCTCGCGGGTCTGCTCGGCGCCTTGAAGGCTTACCAGGCAATCCTCAAGCAGGACTCTGCGTCGCGCTGGGCGCATATGGACAAGCTGATCCAGCTGCGCGAGCAGGGCAAGCTCGACGACTACGTGGCCGAAACCCGCAAGAAATGCGGGCGCGATGACGAAGAGCGGGACCCCGATACGATGCGCGCACAGGCGCTTTGATTTGTGTAGCTCCTCGACTCACCTTATACTTTCCTTTTGGTCTTTCCATGCGCGGCCGTCTATTCGTGGCTGACGCAGGGAAGACGGATACGGACCGCAGGCAATGATTCTGCTCCTCGACAACTACGATTCGTTCACCTATAACCTCGCGCAGTTTCTCGGCCAGTTAGGAGAGAAGGTGGAAGTGCATCGCAACGATCAGATCACGCTCGACCAGATCGCCGGGAAAAAGCCGCAACGCATCGTCATCTCGCCCGGTCCCGGCACCCCGGAAGATTCCGGCATCTGCGTGGACGTGATTCGCCGATTCGCCGGGGTGATTCCCATTCTTGGCGTGTGTCTCGGCCACCAGGCGATTGGCTATGCGTTCGGAGGCCGCGTGATCCGCGCACCGAAAATCATGCACGGCAAGACCAGCCGCATCCACCACGACAACAAGACGATTTTCAAGGACCTGCCGCAGGATTTCGCCGCGACGCGCTACCACTCGCTGATCGTCGAGGAAAAAACGCTTCCGAACGATCTCGAAATCTCCGCGAAAACCGATGGCATCATCATGGGTCTCCGCCACCGAAAACTCCTCATCGAAGGCGTGCAGTTCCATCCCGAATCAGTCCTCACCGACGTCGGCATGGAGCTTCTTCAGAATTTCCTCGCGCTGCAGTCCACTGAATTGCAGGCTAGTAGGCTGCGAAAATAAGTAGCTCTGTCGTTCCGAGCCCCGGCAGGGGCCGGGATAAACTCCGCGAGGAATCTCTCTTTTAAAAAAGTTAGCAAGAAAGAGAGATTCCTCGTCGCTTCGCTCCTCGGAATGACACGCAAAGTAAGTTTTTCTGTACTCAGCTAGTTCTACAATTTCTTCATGGCAGGACAAATCGCTTTGTACTCACACCAGTCGCAGAGGGGAGTAACTTGAGTGGGAAAGGACGCCGCTGACTCGATCCGCTTGATGAGGCCTAAAGTATTCCGCTTAATCGTTTCCAGTTGTTGGAGCGTCTTCGCAATCGAAATATCTTTGTCGAACGCAAGGTAGTGCCAAATCAAGGTAATGCGCTGGCTATCAGGCCATCGATGTCTAAGGGCTAGTTCATACAAGGCGAGTTGCGTATCGGAAGTGACTTGCGAAGAGTTGGGTAGTCTGCGCGAAGTTTTGTAGTCATGAATTTCCAGCGAGCCGTCTCCGGCTCTTGCCAGCCGGTCGATGATGCCTCGAAGTTCCTGGTTTTCAGAGAGCGGGTACACGAATTTTTGTTCTAACTCCAGCGTTGTGGACTCTGTGAACGGATAAAATCTCCGGTGGTACGTCAGCAACATTTGACGCCCATATTCCAGATACGTTCTGGCAGTGGTCCCCGATCTGACAATTCGCATTTGGGGCGTGTAGCCTTCATCCCACTTTCGTTGATAGAAGGCGAGAATTTCGTCACACGAGCGAGTCTGACCTTGCATGGCATCTGCGTACAGTTTTTCGAGCGCTCGATGGACGGAATCTCCAAGATGAAGCTCGATGCTTCGTATCGGGGGAGGAATTTCGTCAATATAACGGAACTTGTATTTTTGCGGGCACTGCTCGTACGTCGTTAGCTTGCTGTGTGAAAAACTGGGCACAGATTCAGGCTCCGTAACATCGCGCGATTATTCGACGGATTGCCTGGCGGGTCAAGCGGCTCCGGTCCCTAGCAAGGTGCGGAAAAACTGACCTTGCGCGTCATTCCGAGGAGCGAAGCGACGAGGAGTCTCTCTTTTTCTTGACCTCTTTCGAAGGGGGATTCCTCGCGGAGTTTATCCCGGCCCCTGCCGGGGCTCGGAATGACAGAGTCAGGGGCCCTTTTCCGCATCCCGTTAGGGCCTTGGTTGGGTGTCGATCGCGCGGTTGTGCTTCGTAACGCTACGCTCTGGGTGTGAAAGCGATGAGGGCGTCGAGTTTCATTCGAGCGGCGCCGGAATCGATGGATTCGGCGGCGAGGAGCGCGCCTTCGAGAAAATCTCCGGCGCGCCCGGCGGCGACGAGCGCGGCTGCGGCGTTGGCTATAACGATGTCGCGGCGTGGGCCAACTTCGCCGGCGAGAATCGCGCGGATGAGTCCCGCATTGTATGTGGCATCGCCGCCGGAGATCGCGGAAATCGGCGCGCGACCGAGGCCGAAGTCTTCGGGCGTGACATCGTAGAGGCGCACCACGCCGCCGCGCACCTCGCCCACTTTCGTTTCGCCGGCAAGAGAAATTTCGTCGAGACCGCCGGCGCCATGCACGACGAACGCGCGCTCGACGCCGAGTTCGGCGAGCACGTACGCCACTTTTTCCACCACCTCAGCGGAGAAGACGCCGGCAACCTGCGCACGCGCGCCGGCTGGATTAGTCAGAGGGCCGAGCAGATTGAACGCCGTGCGTCCGAGGCGGCGTCGCGCCGGCATGGCGTGCCGCATCGCCGTGTGCATGGCCGGGGCAAAGAGAAACCCGATGCCGATTTCCTTGATGGCCGTGCCAACGCGTTCCGGCGAAACGTCGAGCGAAATCCCCAGCGCTTCCAGCACATCTGCCGAGCCGCACTTCGAGGAAATGGAGCGGTTGCCGTGTTTGGCGACGCGCACCCCTGCGCCCGCCGCGACGAAAGCGGCGGTAGTCGAGATATTGAACGTGCCCGAAGCGTCGCCGCCCGTGCCGCAGGTGTCCACCAGCAGCTCATCGGGACAAGATGCGTCGCTGAAAATCGGCGTAGCGTGGCGGCGCATCGCGCGGGCGAAGCCAACCAACTCCTCAACCGTTTCGCCCTTGGTGCGCAGCGCGGCCAGCAAAGCTACGATCGAGTCTTCCCCGGCGCGCCCGGAGAGAATCTCCTCCATCGCGGTTTCGGCTTCCTGCCGCGAAAGATGGGTCCCGGCTTCCGCTTTCTCGATGAGAATCTGCATCACGAAGACACGGGTCCGCGCCCTTGTTGGGGCCTCGCGGCCGGCCGCAAGCGGCAGGCCGTGCTGCTCACACATGGCATTTTCCGCAAACTCACTAGGTTCCTTTCGCTTGCCTGACTCGCGCGTTCCCTATAAACTTCTGGGTTTCGACTGCACACAAATTCTAGCACTGATGGATGGGCGATGAAGATCCACGAATATCAGGCCAAGGAAATCTTCCGGCGGTTCGGCGTACCGACGCCACGCGGCGAGATGGTCACGACTCCGGACCAGGCGCGTGCTGCGGCAGAGCGGCTAGGGACAAAAGTCGTCGTCGTGAAGGCGCAGATCCACGCGGGAGGCCGCGGCAAGGCCGGCGGCGTGAAGCTGGCGAAATCGCCGGCGGAGGCTGCCGATCTGGCGAAGGCGATCCTGGGCATGAAGCTTGTGACTCCGCAGACGGGTCCGGGCGGGCGCATCGTCCAGCGGCT
This sequence comes from Terriglobia bacterium, assembly GCA_041488495.1. Classification (GTDB taxonomy): domain Bacteria; phylum Acidobacteriota; class Terriglobia; order Acidiferrales; family UBA7541; genus Palsa-360. The sequence goes on along the minus strand of JBGPPL010000007.1, from coordinate 38,099 downwards.
GCTGATTGAGGAAGGGCTCGACATCAAGCGCGAACTTTACATGAGTATTCTCGTGGATCGCGCGGTAGCGGCGCCGGTGGTGATGGCGAGCACGGCTGGCGGAGTCGAGATCGAAGAAGTGGCGCACACGAACCCGGAATTGATTCTGCGCGAGACGATTTTTCCTGCGACCGGGCTGCAGCCCTACCATGCGCGCAAGCTGGCATTCGGCCTGGGGCTTTCGGGCGACGCGGCTAGTGCCGCGGGGGCGTTCCTGGAGGGGCTCTACCGCACATTTCTTGGAACGGACGCGTCGCTCGCGGAAATCAATCCGCTGATCGTGACCGGTGACGGGAAGCTGGTCGCGCTCGATGCGAAGATGGCGTTTGACGACAACGCGCTTTACCGGCACAAGGATATCGCCGAGCTGCGCGATTTGAACGAGGAAGATCCGCTGGAAGTTGCAGCGTCGAACTTCAAACTGAATTACATCAAGCTCGACGGCAACGTCGGCTGCATGGTCAACGGCGCGGGCCTCGCCATGGGCACGATGGACATCATCAAGCTCTCGGGCGGCTCGCCGGCGAATTTCCTGGATGTCGGCGGCGGCGCTTCGGCCGAGCAGGTGAAGAACGCATTCAAGATTCTGGTGAGCGACGCGAACGTCAAGGGCGTGTTCATCAATATTTTTGGCGGCATCCTGCGGTGCGACGTTTTGGCAAGCGGCGTCGTGGCCGCGGCGAAGGAATTGAATATCAAGATGCCGGTCGTAGTCCGCATGGAAGGGACCAACGTGGAAAAAGGACAGGAGATCTTGCGACAGTCGGGCTTGGGATTCACGATCGCGCAAGGAATGAAGGATGGAGCGCAGAAAATCGTGAAGCTAGCCGGGGTTGCGCGATGAGTATTCTTGTGAATGAAAAGACGCGTGTCGTCGTCCAGGGCCTGACCGGGCGTGAAGGCGGCTTCCACGCGCAGCAGATGATTGAATACGGCACCAAAGTGGTCGCTGGCGTGACTCCCGGCAAGGGAGGCACGAAGCACCTCGATGTGCCCGTTTTCAACACTGTGGCGGATGCTGCCCGCGAGACCGGTGCGGACGCATCATTGATTTTTGTGCCGCCACCTTATGCCGCGGACGCTATTCTTGAATCGCTCGATGCCGAAGTACCGCTGGTCATCTGCATCACCGAGGGCATTCCGACATTGGACATGGTCCGCGTGGCTGCGGTGGTCAAGTATTCGAAGACACGCCTGATTGGGCCAAACTGTCCGGGGATCATCTCGCCGGGGAAATGCAAGATAGGGATCATGCCGGGAAGGATTCACAAGCAGGGAAATGTCGGCGTGGTGAGTCGCAGCGGGACCCTGACGTACGAAGCTGTGGACCAACTCACAAGGCTGGGGATTGGCCAGTCCACGTGCATCGGGATCGGCGGCGATCCGATTATTGGGACGACGTTCCTCGATGCAATTCGGCTTTTCAACGAGGACCCGGAGACGCACGCCATCGTGATGATCGGCGAAATCGGAGGCAACGCCGAGGAGCAGGCCGCCGCGTACATCAAGGCCAACGTGAAGAAGCCCGTCGTGGGCTTGATCGCCGGACAAACCGCGCCGCCGGGCCGCCGTATGGGTCACGCAGGCGCGATCATCAGCGGCGGAGCAGGCACCGCGGCAGAGAAGTACAAGGCAATGGCTGCGGCAGGAATTCACACCGTCCAGAGCCCGGCTGATATCGGCTCGACTTTGGCCGCTGCGATTCAGAAATAAGAGGCAGGGAAGCAAGGAGGCAGGAGGCGCGAGTGGCCTGCCGATATATCACGACAACGGAGAAGAACTGAATGGGTATTGAACGCACGCTGGCTATCATCAAGCCGGACGCCGTAGGGCGCGGGCTGACCGGGGAGATCCTCTCACGAATCAATAAGGCTGGATTTCAGATTGTCGCAATCAAGTCGATGCATCTCACCCGCAAAGAGGCCGAAGGTTTCTACGCGGTGCACCGCGAAAGAGGCTTCTTCGGCGAGCTGACTGAGTTCATGAGTTCAGGAAAGGTGGTCGTGCTAGCGCTTGAAGCCGAAGGCGCGATTGGCAAGTGGCGCGAAACGATGGGCGCTACCGATCCTGCCAAAGCCTCGCCGGGCACGATCCGTCGCGACCTCGGCACCAGCATCGGGAACAATTGCACGCATGGTTCGGACGCCCCGGGTACAGCCGTATTCGAACTTGGCTATTTTTTCGCCGGCTACGAGCTGCTGTAACGGATTCGTTCGAAATGAAATCCGCTTTCATTCCGGGTTGCCAGCACACTGTGACTCGGAATGACTGTCTTAGATTTTTCTGAATTGTTCCCCAATAAGTTAGTGCGGAACCCTCTTCCTGCTAAGATCGGTAGAATGGAAGCGATGGAACCTATGCGCGAACTCGGAAAAATGCTGGTCTTCGCGGGAGCGGCGCTGGCGGCGATTGGAGCGCTGGTGTGGCTGGCCGCGCGACCAGGGGGTCTGCCGCTGCGGCTCGGACGTCTGCCCGGCGATATCGCGTACCAGGGCAAGCACGGCTCATTCTATTTCCCCGTGGTGACGTGTATTCTGCTGAGCGTGGTGCTCATGCTGGTCGTGTGGCTGGTCCAATGGCTAAAGAAATAACGCAATTCGAACTAAACCTCGCGCCGGAACGAAAAATCTGGAGCGTGACGGAGCTGACGGCGCGGATCAGCAATGTTCTCGCCACGCAATTCTCGAATCTGTGGGTCGAGGGCGAAGTTTCGAACTACCACGCCGCGCAATCCGGTCATCTTTACTTCACTCTCAAGGACGCCAAGGCGCAGGTGAAGTGCGTTTGCTTCCGCAACCAGGCGATGCGTCTGAAGTTCCGTCCCGAGGACGGACTGATGCTGATCGTGCGCGGGTCGATCAGCGTGTACGAGCCGCGCGGCGAATATCAGATTTATGTAGAACACATCGAGCCGTCGGGAGTCGGCGCGCTGCAACTCGCGTTCGAGCAGCTCAAGAAACGCCTCGAGGCCGAAGGACTCTTCGACGAAGCGCGCAAGAAGCCGCTTCCCATGCTGCCGCGGCGCATCGGCGTGGTGACGTCGCCCAAGGGCGCGGCCGTGCGGGACATTATTCGCATTCTCCGCCGGCGATTTCCGAATCTGCACTTGATCGTATATCCGGTGCGTGTGCAGGGCGATGGCGCGGCGGAAGATATCGTCGCGGCGCTCAAATATTTCAATCGCAAACAACTGGTGGACGTGATTCTGCTGGCGCGCGGCGGGGGATCGATCGAGGACCTGTGGGCGTTCAACGAGGAGGCCGTGGCGCGCGCAATTGCCGCCTGCGCGATTCCCGTTGTGAGCGGCGTCGGCCACGAAACCGATTTTACGATCGCGGACTTTGTGGCGGACGTGCGCGCGTCCACGCCGTCGGCGGCCGCGGAAATCGTCGTGCGGTCGCGGCAGGAGTTCCAGCGCCACCTGCAGGAGCTGGAACACAAAATCTCGCAACAAATGCGTTATCTGCTGCTCGAGTGGCGGCATCACCTGAAAGAACTTGCGACGCACATGGGGTTCCGCCGGCTGGAAGACTTGTTGCGACGGCACCGGCAGCAGACCGATGAGCTGACGTCGCGGCTCGGAGTTGCGCTGCAGGGACGGATCGAGCGGCTGCGCCACCGCTATACGATTGCCGGGACGCGCATCTTGTCGTTCGACCTTCGTGCGAGAATCGGAACGCTTGGCTTGAGGCTTGTTCAGCGCTCGGCAGAATTGGGCGTGAGGATGGAGCGTCAGCTGGTCGGTAAGATTCAACGACTGGAGCGGCTGCGCTTGCAACTTGAGGAACGCAGCCCGCTGCGCGTGCTCGAGCGTGGCTACGCCATTTGCACTGATGCCGATGGAAATGTGCTGCGCGCAGCGGATCAGGTGGCCATCGGCGCCGAAGTCAACGTGCAACTCGCGCGTGGGCGCCTGGGCGCGGAAGTCCGCAGAAGAGAATTCCCGAAGGATTAGGTAGTGGGTCGCTGTGAGGCCAACCTCGTTATGACATCAGTTTTCGAGAATCGGACTTTTCAGGAGCAGGAACAGGTCAATACATATCTCAGAGTCCTTCTCACCACAGCGGTTTTGGGTTTGAATTGTCTAGGAATTTTGTTGTGCGGAGGGCGATTGCTTAGAACATCCCTCGGCAATGTATGGTGGCTCCGCTGGGGGCCAAAACTTGTGTACTCCTTCTTGCTTATGGTTGGGCTTCCTTGGATCTTGGTGGTTTGGTACGGGGCTGCAGGCTTATTTTATTATTTGATCTCGGGCGCGTTTCTGGCAGTCGTCTCATTTCTTGGATGGCTGAAAAGCGTTCGGCAGTGACAATTCTATTCACCTGACGCCGACTGATGCGCGGGGAAGGGTTCCTTACTCGTCGGGCGTGCCGTGGACTTTCAGTACGGCGAGGAAGGCTTCCTGCGGGATGTCAACGCGGCCGACGCGCTTCATGCGCTTTTTCCCTTCTTTTTGTTTCTCGAGGAGCTTGCGCTTGCGCGTGATGTCGCCGCCGTAGCACTTGGCAAGCACGTTTTTGCGTATCGCCGCGACGGTTTCGCGCGCAATCACGCGGCTGCCGATCGTGGCCTGAATTGGGACTTCAAACATCTGGCGCGGGATCAGCTTGCGCAGGCGTGTGACAAGGTCGCGGCCGCGCTCGTAGGAGAACTCGCGGTGGCAGACGAGCGCAAGCGCGTCGACCGGCTCGCCTGCAACCAAAACGTCCAGCTTCACCAGATCGGCTTCCTTGTAGCCCGCGAGGTGATAGTCGAGCGATGCGTAGCCGCGCGAGGCGCTCTTCAAGCGGTCGTAGAAATCGAGCACGATTTCGTTGAGCGGGAGCTCGTAGGTAAGCATGACGCGTTGTGGCGACAGATACTCGAAGTTTTTCTGCACGCCGCGTTTTTCTTCGCAGAGCTTCAAGATTGCGCCGACCGAATCCTCCGCTGTGATGATCATGGCCGTGATCACCGGCTCCTCGATCTTCGCCATTTCGTTCGGCGGAGGAAATTTGGTGGGACTGTCCACCTCGACGACAGCGCCGGCTGTAGTCGTGATCCGGTAGCGCACGCTGGGCGCGGTGGTGATCAGATTGATGCTGAATTCGCGCTCGAGCCGCTCCTGCACAATCTCCATATGGAGCAGGCCGAGGAAACCACAGCGGAAACCGAAGCCAAGCGCGACGGAATTTTCCGGCTCGTAGAAGAAGGCCGCGTCGTTGAGTTGCAGCTTGCCCAGGGCATCCCGCAGGTTTTCGTAATCGCTGGCGAGCACGGGGAAGAGGCCGGCGAAGACCATGGGCTTGATCGCTTCGAATCCCGGCAGCGCCGGGGCGGGGCGCGCGGCTTCGATGACGGTGTCACCCACGCGGGCGTCGGCCACGCGCTTGATATTGGCGACGATGAAGCCGACGTCTCCGGCGACAAGCTCATCGAGCACGACCGGTTTGGGCGTCAGCGCCCCGAGCGCCTCGACTTCGTAAACCTCGTTGTTGAAGCAGAGGCGAATCTTCATGTGGCGCGTGATCCGGCCGTTCATGACGCGCACCAGCACCACGGCGCCACGGAAGGCATCAAACCAGGAGTCGAAGATGAGCGCCTGGAGCGGCGCTTCTGCGGTGCCCGTCGGCGGAGGAACGCGTGCCACCACGGCTTCCAGCACGGATTCCACGCCAAGCCCGCTCTTGGCGCTGATCAACAGAGCGTCGGAGGCGGGAATCGCCAGCACGTTTTCGATCTGCGCCTTCACTTCCTCGGGCTGCGCGTTGGGGAGATCAATCTTGTTGATGACCGGAATGATCGTGAGATTGTGCTGTGCCGCGAGGAACGTGTTGGCGACGGTCTGCGCTTCGACGCCCTGGCTCGCGTCCACGACCAGCAGGGCGCCTTCGCAGGCGGAAAGCGCGCGTGAGACTTCGTACGAGAAATCAACGTGGCCGGGAGTGTCAATCAGATTGAGCTGGTATTCGTTGCCGTCCTTCGCCGTGTAGTGCAGGCGAATGCTCTTGGCCTTGATGGTGATACCGCGCTCGCGTTCGAGGTCCATCGAGTCCAGAACCTGCGCGCTCATTTCGCGCTGGCTGAGGGCGCCGGTCAGCTCAAGCAGGCGGTCGGCCAGCGTAGACTTGCCGTGGTCAATGTGCGCGATGATGCAAAAATTACGGACGAAACGTGGGTCCATCAGTCAGCCCGCCGCCGCAAAACGTCTTGCGCCGATGAAATTTCTCCTCTACTTGGCGGCCCATTGGCACACTGAATCCCGCGGCTGCCGCCCGCCATTATCCCTCATCCATTGCGGAACCAATCAGTGTGCCACAAGTGGCTTCGCCCCGAAAGGCGGCCTGCCAGGATCGCGGCCGCTTGCTTTGGACCTCGGAGTTGATAAATGAAAGCAGAGCCATGGGAACGGTTTGGCACGCGAAGGCGGGACAGTATATAGTGTTTTTTGGTCTTGGCACGCCCGGTCCGCATGTCTGCGGTCGCAAATTCACAAAGGAAACCGTCCGAGCCCTCATGAGCGTGGACATCATCAAACAGTTGGAACGTGCGAAGCGTTACATCGAGAAGAACCAGTTCGCGGACGCGATTGAAGCCTACCAGTCCGTGCTTTCGGCGGCTCCGAACCACCTGGAGTCCGTACAGGCGCTGGGCGATCTGTATACGCGCCAGAATCAATTTGACCGGGCGGGAATCTACTACGGGATGCTGTTCGACCGGTTTACCGGCCCGCGCGAGGAGCTAAAAGCCCTGGCGCTGTACGCACGTTTTCTGAAACCGCATCATCAGCCGCCTGAGCGCGTGGCGCGATACGCGCTCCTGCTGCAAAAGCAGAACCGCACCGAGGAAGCCATCGAACAATTCATGTCCGCGGCGATGGCATTCGAGCTCAGCGGCAAAGGGGAAGATGCGCTCGCATGTTTCGTGCGCATCACGCAACTGGATCCGGAGAACCGCGACCGGCACGTCGCCGTGGCCGAACTCGCCGAGCGCATGGGAAACGCGGCGGCGGCAGCCCAGGGATATTTGCGTGCGGGCCAGCTCACGGCCGGCGATGATGCGGAGGCCCTCAGGCTGTTTGCTCGTGCGCATGAGTTCCTGCCCAATGATCGTAGTGCAGCGCTGCTCTACGCTCAAGGCCTGCTTCGGAACGGCGATGCGGCGGGGGCGGCGGCGCTGCTCATGCCTCTGGCGGAAACCGAATGTGACAAAACATTCCTCGAAACGTATGCCGAAGCGTTGATGCGCTCAGGCCGACTGGACGACGCGCGCGCCGTTCTGGAGCGCATGACGAATCAGGGAGCCGGTTCGGCTGAGAAGTTTTTCTCCCTGGTGCATGGGTACATGGGCGCCGGACTAGAGGAAGGAGCCATCAATCTACTGGGCACTATCAAGAAAAGTATGCTGGCGGCCCGGCGGGAATCCGAATTTGCATTGGCGGTGGATCAGTTGGCCGAGGCGTACCCAAAATCGCTGCGGTTGGCCGCATTCTGGGCCGACATGTACGCCGAACTCAACCGGGAGACGAAATACTTCGATGCGCTGGTTCGGCTGTTTGACCTGAATCTGGCGAACGATCAGCTGTCAGGGGCATGTGAAGCGCTCGAAAGACTCGTGGAAATCGATCCATACGACTCCCGCAACCAGCAGCGCATGGACCAGCTCCAAGGCCGCGCGGACCCTGCATTTCTGAGCCGTTTGAAATCCCAGCTGACGAATGCCGCGACCCACGGGTCGCAAACGCCCGCGCAGGACAGATCCCTCGGCAAAGGCGGAGAGTTATCGCCCCCGCTGCTCGAAGATGTCCGCGCGGGCCAGACACTCGAGGATCTCCTCGTACAGGCGGAGATATTCGTTCAGTACTCGCTGCAGTCCAAAGCCATTGAGCGGCTGGAAAAAATCATGGAATTGTTCCCCGGGGAACAAACACGCAATGAGCGGTTGCAGAGTCTGTTCGAAGCTGCGCACTGGTGGCCCCCGGAAGATGCGAGCCGGCCCAAGCCGGAGCGCCCGGTCGAGGAGCCGGCAGATCGCAACGCTGTCTACGCGCCGGAGACACTGCGCGACTTGGCGAAGATTTCCGAAATCAATCAAAACGTCTTCCGGCAGCCCTCACCGCGCGCCATGCTTTCCGTCGCCGTCAATGAAGTGGGGAACTATCTGCACGCGACAAGGTGTCTTGCCGTTGTCGGCGCTCCCGGGCAGCCGCCTCAAATGGCCTCGGAGTTTTGCGCGCCGGGTGTCGAGGCTTCCGCGGGAAGCAACATTGTACGGCTGATCGGACAGATCGAACGCTCCGTGCCGGATGCGCTCGGAGGTTTGCCGCTCGAGGCTGCCGCGTCATCCGCGCTGAAAGAAATGGGACTGGAGACGATTCTTGGAGTGCAGCTTACCGATCCGGAGACGCAGACACCGGCGGGGATGCTGATCGCTGGCTTTGCCACGCCACACGCGTGGAAGCCGAATGAAACGTATTTTCTCCAGTCGATTGGGGACCAGATGCTGCTCTGCGTGCACCATACGCGCCTCCGCTCTCTGGTGCGCACGCTGGCCGTAGCGGACGAAAAAACCGGGTTGCTCGCGCGCGGTTCCTATATGGACTGCCTGCTGCATGAATCCCAGCGCGCGCGGAAGCAGGGCGTGCCGCTGGCACTGGCATTGTTGCAAGTCGACGGGGGACCTGATCTGCTGCGCCAACAGGGCGAAGGGCCGTTCGAACACTACATGGAGGAGCTCGGGCGGGCGGTGCAATCGGTCGTGCGGCAAACCGATCTCGCCGTGAAGTACACTTCCTGGGCGCTGGCCCTTATCCTGCCGGATACGCCGCTCGCAGGAGCGCGCGCGCTGGCGGAGAAATTGAAGAAAGTGGCTGGCGGTCTGCGGCCGCCCTGGGATGGTGCGCATGTGACAATCAGCGTTGCCGTTGCGGAAGCGATCACCCGGCAGGATTTCGACAGCGAGGATATCGTTACGGATTTGATCAATCGCGTGGAAGCGGGCCTGGAGGAGGCGCGCAAACGGGGCGGCAACGAAATCGTTTCACTGGAGATGGCCAAGAGCTGAAGATTTTGGCGGAATTCGTGGTTCCGGGCGTCGCGATCGTCCTTCGTGCTCGCGAATTCCGGAAACTCAGCAAGTGAGATTCTTTTTCGGTGAGGAAGAGGCAAGCGGATGTCCTATGAAAACCTGCTCTATGAGAAGCGGGACCGGATCGGCTTCATCACGTTCAACCGGCCGAAAGTGTTGAACGCGCTGGACCGGAAGACGATGGAAGAATTGAATCAGGTCCTGATGGCTGTGCGAGAAGACGAGGACGTGCGCGTGGTCATCCTGACCGGTGCAGGCGAAAAGTCCTTCGTCGCGGGCGCAGACATCGGCGAACTTGCAGTGCAAACGCCGGTGAGCGGGAAAGAGACTGCGCTGTTTGGTCAAAGCGTTTTGCATCGCCTGGAAACGCTGGGAAAGCCCTCCATCGCCGCGATCAATGGATTCGCGCTCGGCGGTGGATGCGAAGTGGCGCTGGCCTGCTCGATCCGCCTGGCGAGCAAGACTGCGAAGCTCGGACAGCCCGAAGTGAAGCTTGGTATCATCACGGGTTATGGCGGGTCGCAGCGGCTTGCCCGTTTGTGCGGCAAGGGAGTTGCGCACGAACTGTGCCTCACGGGAGAAATGATTTCGGCCGACGAAGCGCTGCGCATCGGGCTGGTCAATCACGTCTGCGAGCCGGCGGAGCTTTTGCCTGCTGCAGAGGCGCTGGCAAAACAAATCGTGGCGAATGCGCCGCTCGCGGTGAAGTTCGCGATGGAAGCCATCGAGCGTGGAGTGGAAATGCCGCAGGAGGAAGGCCAGTTTCTTGAAGCGACGCTCTTCGGTATCTGCGCTGCCACCGAAGACATGCGGGAAGGCACGCGCGCATTTCTCGAAAAGCGCCCGGCCCGATTCCATGGGAAGTAGCGCGATCCAGTGAGGGCAAAATATAGCATGATGAATGAATCATTCACTCCCAAGCAAGTCCGCCCAACGGCGAACGCGGCGGGACTTCGCTTCGCCATCGTGGTGAGCCGATTCAATAGCTTCATTACAGAGCGGCTTCTGGCCGGCGCGCTCGGCGCGCTCGAAGCCGCGGGTGCTCCTGAGGAAAATATTGAGGTGGTGCGCGTGCCGGGATCGTTTGAGATCCCGCTGGCGGCGAAGAAACTGGCCGAAGGCGCGCACACCGACGCGGTGATCGCCATCGGCTGCGTTCTGCGCGGCGAGACGGCGCACTTCGACTACGTCGCGAGCGAGGTTGCGCGCGGCGTGCAGCTTGCGCAGCTCGATACCGGCGTTCCCATTATTTTCTGCGTACTCACCTGCGACACTCTCGAGCAGGCCATTGACCGCGCGGGACTAAAAAGCGGAAATAAGGGTCACGAAGCCGGCGTGGCCGCGGTGGAAATGGCGAACTTGTCGAAACGCCTCCGCGTCGCTGCGCCTTCGCGCGGCGGCAAGAACCCTCCCCGCAGGAAACGCCGATAGATGTCGCTGCGCCGGAAATCCCGCGAGTATGCCTTGCAGATGCTGTTCCAATGGGAAATGGGAAAGCAGGACCCATCGCGTATCGAGAACGGATTCTGGGCCAGCGCGCGCGCTCAGAAATCCACGCGCGAATTCGCGAATCAGCTTTTCGAAAATGCGGCGGCGCGCGCCGCTGAGCTCGATCCGATCATCTCAACACACGCCCAAAACTGGCGCATCGAGCGCATATCGGCCATTGATCGCGCGATCCTTCGCCTGGCGATAGCCGAATTACGCACAATGGGCACGCCGCCCAAAGTCGTGCTCAACGAAGCTGTGGAGCTGGCAAAAAAGTTTTCTTCCGAAGAGGCCTCATCGTTTATCAACGGCATTCTCGACGCCGCACTGAAGTCGCTGTCTGGAAAAACTGCTGGCTGATCCCGCGTGTTGCCGTCGTAGTACTTCCGTACCATCAATTTTTTCCGCAAATCTTCCGAAACTGCTGCAACTTCTCCCGGGCCGCCGGGTTTCCTGTAGTGTATGGAATTTTCAACACGAATATCCAAATGAAGAAAGGGAGGCCGATCACCATGACTGGGGTAAACATTCTCAAACAGGGCCTTGCTGTATTCGTATTTTCCGGATTTCTGGCCGTGGGCGCGGGGGCTCAAACTTCCACCACGACTCCGCCAACGCCAAATCCTGATGTGGTGCAAGACCAGAAAGACATCCGGCAGGACAAACGCGATATCCACCAGGATACGCGCGACATCCATCAAGACCGGAAAGACATCGTGAACGATAAGAAAGACATCGTGAACGACAAAAAGGACATCTCGAACGACAGGACGCAGCTACACAACGATGTCAATCAGTACGGCGCAAACAGCACACAGGCCCAGGCTGACCGCAAGGACATCCAAGCGGATCACAATGACGTGGTCGCCGATAAGAAAGACATTGTGAGTGACAAGAAGGACGTACACCACGACGTAAAGGACCGCAGGCACGATCGCCGCGATCTCAACCACGACCGCGCCGACCGCCACCGCGACCGCCACAAGTAGTTTGGAACACAACCTTAGATCAGAAGAAGGCGGGCCGCACGAAGAGCCGGCCTTCTTTCGTTTTCAAGCCCTGTTGAAGAGCCACGCGCCGAGGGTTGCAGCCGCGAACGAGACCGTGCCGGTTAGAGGCCGCGCACGATGGCGCAGGTTTCGCCTAGAATTGTTCGCGTGGTCGCGGGGCGGGTGGTTTCGGAATAGACGCGCAGCATGGGTTCGGTTCCCGAGGCACGCAGCATCACCCAGCCGATTTCTCCCAGATACAATTTAATTCCGTCCAGGTCTTCGCGGCGCGCCACGGGCCATTCGAGCACGCGCTTCAGCTTTGCGTCGCTGAAGTACGCGATGGCGCGCTCCTTTTGCCCGGGCTTCAGTTCGAGATCGACGCGGCCGTAGTGGTGCTCGCCGAATTCGGCGTGAAGCTGCGCGACCAGTTCGCCGAGAGATTTTCGGTGCCACGCCATGACCTCGGTCAACAGCAGGGCCATCACCGTAGCATCGCGCTCGGGCAGATACAGTTTGGTGCCGATCCCGCCGGATTCCTCGCCTCCCAGCAGGATGTCGCGCTCGAGCATCAGCTCGCAAATGTACTTGAAGCCGATGGGCGTCTCGAACACTTTGCGGCCGAATTTCGCGGCGATCTTGTCGATCATCTTGGTGGAAGAAAATGTTTTTGCGACGTCACCCGAAATGCCGCGCGTGCCGGCCAGGTGCCAGAGCAGAATCGAGAAAATTTGGTGCGGCGTGATGAATGTGCCGTCGCGGTCCATTGCGCCGACGCGGTCGCCGTCGCCATCCGCGCATAGGCCGGCAAGGTAGCCGCCGGAAACGACGGCGCGGCGCAGCGCTTCGACGTGCGGCTCGATCGGCTCGGGATTGACGCCGCCGAACAGCGGATCACGCGTGCCGCGAATTTCGGCGCAGTCGATACCGTTGCGCGTCATAAGCTGGCGCAACAATCCGCGGGCTGCGCCGTGCATTGGGTCCACAACAATGCGGAATTTCGCCGCGCGTATCCGTTCCCAGTCGACCAGTTTCTCGATGGTTTCGAGATAAGGAGAAAGAATATCGAGCGATTGGATAAGGCCGGGTCGCGAGGGCAGCGGCGGCACGCCGTCCGCAAGCACGATGGCAAGTTCCTTTTCCACTTGCGCGACGATCGAAGGCAGCGCGGAGCTTCCATAGCTCGCTTTGAACTTCACGCCATTCCACCGGTACGGGTTATGGCTTGCCGTGATCATGATGCCGCCGGCCGCGCCGCGTTGCCGCACCATCAGCGAAAGCGCGGGCGATGGGCACGCCTTTTCCGCAATCCACACCGGCATCCCGGTCATCGAGACGACTTCCGCAGCGGCTCGCGCAAAACGCTCGGAGGCGTAGCGCGTGTCGTAGCCGACCAGTACGCCCGCATTGGGTTTTTCCGCGCGCACGACGTAGCGCGCAATCGCGCAGGCGACTTTGCGGACGTTCGCGAACGTAAAATCGTCGGCGATAACGCCGCGCCAGCCGTCGGTGCCGAATTTGATTGTGCTCACGGTTCAGCAGTATATGCGAAGCAGACAAAGGCGGAAAGCCAGTCTCTTGATGCGATCGGAATGAACTAGTTCAGAACAGCTTTGCCAGGATGTGGGAAAAGGTCCCTAGCTCTGTCATTCCGAGCTCCGGCAGAGTCCGGGATAAACTCCGCGAGGAATCTCTCTTTGAAATAGGCCAACAAAAGAGAGATTCCTCGTCGCTTTGCTCCTCGGAATGACAGGCAAAGTGAATTTTTGCGTACCCTGTTAAAGCAGGCGGGAAAGTTTCTCTGCTTCGAGCCACTTCACGATTTTGCCGACGTCCTGTGCGCGGTCGCGCGGGCAGAGCAGCAGCGCGTCCTCGGTTTCGACGACGACAAGATCGCGAATCCCGACCGCGGCGACGAATTTACCGGGACTCCAGAGGAAATTGCCGTGCGCGTCGAGTGCAACAAAGCGTCCGGCGGAAACGTTCTCTCCCGCCTTGCGTGCCAGCAGTTCGTACACGGCGGCCCAGGAGCCGATGTCACTCCAGCCCACCTCGGCGGGGAGAACGAAGACGCTTGGCGCAGCGGCGCGGCGCGTGGCCGGTTCGAGAATCGCGTAGTCCACGGAAATATTTTCAAGCTTCGGGTAAACGCGTGCCAGCGTTCTTGCATATCGCGGCGTTCCGATCTCGCCGGCCAGACGCATCAGCGCGTCATGAGTTTTCGGCAGGAATTTCTCGAGATTGCCCAGGAACGTCGAAACGCGCCAGAAGAACATTCCCGCGTTCCAGTAGTAGCGCCCGGAAGAAACGTATTTCCGCGCGAGTTCGAGTGCAGGTTTCTCCGTGAATCGACGCACAGAAAAAACAGGCACGCCTCCGGCGTCGAGCGCTTTTCCGCGCGCGCGTTCGATGTAGCCGTAGCCGGTTTCGGGCCGCGAGGGCGGAATGCCCAGCACCACGAGCGACCCGGCGGCGTGCGCGACATGAAGAGCAGCGCGAACAATTTTCAGATATCGCGCCGGCTGCGCAATGTAGTGATCGGCGGGAAGCACCGCCATGAGCGCGTCGTTTTCCCTGCCCATGCCGCCGTGCAGCAGGTGCGCGGCGGCGAGGCCGATGGCAGCCGCGGTGTTTCGGCCGGCCGGTTCAGCAAGAATGTGCGATGCGGCGACGCGGGGAAGCTGCCGCCGGGCGGCAGCGGCCTGCTGGGAGTTCGTGACGACCCATTGGCGCGATGCCGGAAACAGCGGCGCGAGACGCGCCGCGGTCTGCTCGAGCATCGTGTGGCGGCCAACGATGTTGAGCAATTGTTTTGGCGTGCGCGTGCGGCTGCGTGGCCAGAAGCGCGTCCCGCGGCCTCCGGCGAGGATCACTGCGTGCGCGGATAGCTCTTCGCGGCTCATGGATGCACCACGCGCGACCACGCGGTTTCCTCGACCCGCTCATCCGCAAGCCGCCGGACGAAGTCGTGGAGGTCGGGGACATAAGTGCGCAACAGCGTGGTTGGAGATTCGGGCACGAGTTGATATGCGCCGAGCGCGGCAGGAAGCAGCCAAACATCAGCCGGCGCATACGGTTCCGCGCCGCCGGCGAACTCGATGCGGCCCCTGCCATCGAGAAAAATGAGCAAGTCGAAATGTTCCGGCGAAGTCACGGCGGCAATTCGCTCGCGGAATTCCCAACGTTCCGTGGCGAAGTGGCGGCACGCGGCGAAAAAAGTTTCCGTGACTGCTCCGTTCGTTAGGCGGACCGGGTCGCATCGGCCCCCGCTCTGTTCGCCAAAGCGCATCACGTTCAGGGCCTGGCGAATATGCAGCGGGCGCGGCTTGCCGTCGGCGGCAACGCGGTTGTAATCGAAGACGCGGTAGGTGATGTCGGAATGCTCCTGGACTTCGCACAGCACGACACCGGGGCAGATCGTATGCGCGGTTCCGGCGGGCACAAAAACGGCGTCGCCCGCCCGCACGGTGACACGTTCGAGGCAATCCTCGACAGTGCCATCGGCGATGGCTCTGCCGAACGACTCGGGAGTCACGTTCGGCCGCAAGCCCACGCGCAACTCGGCGCCTTCGCGCGCCGTGACCACGTACCACATCTCCGTCTTCCCAATTCCACCCGCGGCCGATTCGTGCTGCTCGGCGTACGCATCGTCCGGATGGACCTGCACCGAGAGTTTTTCCTCCGGGAAGATGAATTTCACGAGCAATGGGATGCGCGCAAGGCCGCGCAGGCGCGTGCCCGTCCACTCCTCGGGCAAGTCCGGCCAGACTTCACCGAGGGTGCGTCCGGAAAATTCGCCGTTGGCGAAGCGGCATTCATTCCCCGTGAGCCACGCCTCGCCCATCGGTTCGGGTTCCTGCGATCGTTCGGGAAATAATGGAGAGAGATTTCGCGCGCCCCAGATGCGGGGCATGAAAATGGGGACGAGCCGCGCAGGCGCTCGCCCCGTTCGGTTTGAACCGGAATTCACTTCGCCGATTCCGCCATCGCGAAGAATTTCTCGAGGCGCCGCAAGCCCTCCTCGATTCGGTCGATCGACGTGGCGTAGGAGATGCGGATGTATCCGGGCGCACCGAATGCGTCGCCCGGCACGACGACGAGGTACTGGCGCTCGAGGAGCTGCTTTGCCAGTGCGGTCGTGTCTGCAATGCCATTGCGCAAGTGCGCGGCAACGCTCGGGAACGCATAGAACGCGCCGCCCGGTTCCACGCAGGTGACTCCGGGAATCGCGCGAAGTCCGGCGACGATGCGATCGCGGCGTCGCGAGTACTCCGCGAGCATGGCCGCGACGGTGTCCATCGGACCAGTCAGCGCTTCGAGCGCCGCGTACTGGGCGATCGAGGTCGGATTCGACGTGGACTGGCTCTGGAGCTTGATCATTGCAGAGATCAGCGGTTCGGGTGCGAGCGCGTAGCCGACGCGCCAACCTGTCATGGCAAACGTTTTCGAGAGCGAGCCGACGACGATGATGTTCGGCTTGGTGCCCGGCAAGCTCGCGAGCGAGAACGGCTTTTCTTTTCCGTAGACGAAATGGGAATAGCATTCGTCGGTCAGGAGCCAGATGTTTCTCGCGCGGCAGACCTCGTAAATCCGCGCGAACTCATCGTTGGGTACGACCGCGCCGCTCGGGTTGCTCGGCGAATTGACGATCAGCAGCTTCGTCCGAGGAGTGATGGCGCGGGCTACCTGCTCGGCGCGTAGGCGGAAGCCGTCGGAAGGATCGGTCATCACGGTCACCGGAGTTGCGCCGGTGTACATGACCATATCCGGATAGCTGACCCAGTACGGCGCGGGAATGATAACTTCGTCGCCTGCGCCAAGCAGCGAGCAGAATGCGTTGAAAATGGCATGCTTGCCACCGACCGACACGATGCATTCCGGCACCGTATAGGACGAGCCAAACTGCGCTGCATGCCACTTGCAGACGGCTTCACGCAGCGGGCCAATCCCTGCCGTCGGGGTGTATTTCGTGCGGCCTTCCTTCAAAGCGCGGATGGCCGCCTGCTGGATGTGCTCCGGCGTAGGAAAATCCGGTTCGCCGGGGCCAAAATCGGCAAGGTCAGCCCCCTGGGCGCGGTAACGCTCAGCCGCTGCCAGTACGGCGGCAGTCGGCGAGATCGAAATGCGGTTCACACGATCGGCAAGTTGCACGGGTCAAGGCTCCTTCGGATTTAGAGAACTTTGGCGCGGAGGCGTTGCTCCACTGCCGCTGGCACCAGGCCGGTCATCGGTCCGCCTAATTGTGCGATTTCTCGCACGATTCGCGAGCTCAAGTAGCTGTAAGCCACGGCAGGCATCATGAAAACAGTCTCGAGATTCGGATTGAGTTTGCGATTCATCATGGCCATCTGCAACTCGTATTCGTAATCGGAAATCGCCCGGATACCGCGCAGAATGACGTTGGCGCCGCGCAGTCGCGCGTACTCCACCAGGAGTCCGCTGAAAACATCCACTTCGACGTTGGACCACGGCCGCGTGACTTCGCGCAGCATCTCCACCCGCTCGTCGAGCGTGAACAACGGCTCCTTGTCGAAATTGCGCAGGATGCTGACGATTAGCCGGTCAAAAATTTTAGCGCCGCGCTCGATCAGGTCGAGGTGGCCGTTTGTCACTGGATCGAACGAACCCGGATAAATGGCCAGGACATTCTTCATCGTCTCATCTGCCTTCCTCTGAACATTGTAACGAAAATTGACGCGGATTACGCAAGGGAATTGGCGTTACCCCAACTTGTGTTCGGGTCTTTTTCTTCGGGAGAACCCGCAAGAGGAAACTGGGAGATTTTGTGCTCTTGAGTAGGATAGAATTCCGTTCAATTCCTCGGAAGGGCTTGAGGAGCTATGAAAACTATTCATCTTGGTTGGGTCGTCGCGTTACTCTTTTGCTTGCAACCTGCCGCATTGGTTCAGGCCGCCCAGCAGCGGGCCAATGGGGACAAGAGTCTCGAAAAAGTGGCATCGTCTACGTTTCAGCCACTCGATCGTTGGAAGGCGGCGGTGGTTTCGGGCGACAAATCGGCCCTCGCAGCCTTCTATACGACATCTCCGGCAGCCAAGGCAAAGACCCCTCAGGGGGAGACGCAGGATCGTGCCGAGGAGCCGGCGTTCTGGTCTTCGCTGCGGCCCGCGGGACTTAGCCGCTTCGACCTCAAGGTTCTCGAAGTGAAGAATCTGCGGCCGGGCGTCAGGGCATTTGTCCTCCGGTATGAAGTGAAGCTTCAGACGCGCGCTGGGGAGAAATCTGGGCTTATTTCCGGATCTCAGGTGTGGGTGCAACAGGGCGGCGAGTGGCGGATTGTGTCTACACAGAGGAGCGACCTGACCGAGAGCGTACCCAGGCGCCTGCCCGAACCAGCAAAGCCGAATACACAGCTTTATCGGAACCCGGATGAGGCGCCCGAAGAGATTGCGGCAGCGCTCGCCGCCGCCGCAAAGGACCACAAGCGCGTCATCCTGGTGTTCGGCGGGAATTGGTGTTACGACTGCCACGTTCTGGACGCTACGTTCCGTTCGAAGCAAATCGCGCCCCTGGTCAACGGGAACTATCACGTGGTCCACGTCAATGTAGGGGATTATGACAAGAACCTGGATCTCGCAAAGAAATACGAAATCCCGCTCGAAAAGGGCGTCCCAAGTTTGGCCATCCTTGATCCGGACGGCAAACTCGTCGTGAGCCAGAAGAAGGGGGAATTCGAATCCACCACTCGGATCGGCCCGGAAGATGTCGTCCAATTCCTGAAGCAATGGAAGCCGCAACGCGGAATTTCTTGAACCCCCAAGGTCAATCCGGGACTCTATCAATCGACTTTTGCCTGGAGGGACTGGCGGCAAGCGCATGGTTAAGAGTTTGGTTAAAAAAGTGGCCCAACGAAAGCACTTGGGCATATAAGCTTCGGAACTGATCGGTCAAGAAAAAATGGAGATTCCGGGTGGCACCAATTTCAAGCGTTGGATTGTAGAGTGCAAGCTCTGAACCCGTGCCAGAACATCGTGAGTGATTCATAAAGAGGAGGTATGGGCGAGAACATCCCAAGCCGCTCGAGGTCACGTGGTCCGGGCATTCGATTGACCATTGGGAGGGTGATACGCTTGTCGTGGATACGGTCGGGATGCGCGACGAAACGTGGCTCGATAATGACGGTCATGTGCATAGCTACCAGCTGCATATTGTGGAGCGCATACACCGCGTGGACCATGACACTCTGCAGACCGACATGACGCTCGAGGATCCGAAAGCCCTTGCCAAGCCCTGGACGCAACACATCTTCCATGAGTTGCGGCCGGATTGGGACCTCCGCGAAGAAATTCGGTGTACGGAAAATATCAAAAGGGACGTTTACGCTGGGGAATACGAAGGCCAGTAAGCGTCAGCTGCAAGAATGGCTCCTGATCCCCGTCGGTTCCATCCCGGCACGCAACCATTGAGTTGCGTTTTTGCCCCGCTCGCACGCATTTGGCCTCATTTCAATGTGCCTCGTTTGACTAATGCGACCAATTTGGTCGTAGTATAAGGCGTTGGCCTCATAGGAGTTGGAGAGAAATCCCTCTACTTGACATCAGGGGCGACTACGGTTAGAATTCATATGCGACTAAATTGGTCGCATATTAGAGATGTTGAAGCTATCAAAGAAGGCGGATTACGCACTGATCGCCGTCAGGCACTTGGCCGCGCACGGTGCGGAGCACTCGCGCAGCGCCGCAGACATCGCTGAGGCCAACGGTATTTCGCCGCAACTATTGGCGAAGGTGCTGCAGCGGCTGGCAAAGCACGGATTGCTCACTGCACGGCATGGTTCGAGCGGGGGATATCAACTGGCGCGGCACCCAAAGGATATTTCGGCGCTTGAGGTCATCAGCGCCGTGGACGGGCCGCTGATAATCACATCCTGCACGACGAAGAACCACGGAACCTGCGATCAAAGTATGACGTGCACGGTGCGTGAGCCGCTTCGGAAAGTGAACGAAAGCATTTTGCAGGTGTTGCGATCGGTTTCGATATCGCAGATGACCGAGGATTCGCCCGAGGCCGAACTGGTCGGGCTGCCGAGCTAGTTGAAGGAACTGCTTTCAGGGGATTGAAGAAAGCGACGGGAGAAGCAAGCATGGCTATCAAACTGCCGATCTACATGGATTACCACGCCACCACACCGGTGGATCCGCGCGTGGTCGAAACGATGCTGCCGTACTTCCACGATAAATTCGGCAACGCCGCCAGCCGCAACCATTCGTTCGGCTGGACGGCTGAGGAAGCGGTCGAAAACGCGCGCGCACAGGTCGCCCGGCTGATTAACGCGACGCCGAAAGAGATCATCTTCACCAGCGGCGCCACCGAATCGAACAACCTGGCCCTCAAGGGCGCCGCGGAAATGTACCGCGAGAAGGGCAACCACATCATCACGCAGGTGATCGAGCACAAAGCGGTGCTCGATACCTGTAAGCGCCTCGAAAAGTACGGGTACGAAGTCACCTATTTGCCCGTTGGCAAGGATGGCCGCATTGATCTCGACGACCTGCGCCGCGCCATCACGTCAAAGACGATCCTCATCTCGATCATGTACGCGAACAACGAGATTGGCGTGATTCAGCCGATCCAGGAAATCGGCAAGATTGCCAAGGAAAAGGGCATTTTGTTCCACACCGACGGCGTGCAGGCGCTGGGCAAAATCCCGGTGGATGTGCAGCATGACAACATCGACATGATCTCGCTGACCGCGCACAAGCTCTACGGCCCGAAAGGCTGCGGCGCGCTCTACGTGCGGCGGCGCAATCCGCGCGTGCAGCTTTCGGCGCAGATCGACGGCGGCGGACACGAGCGCGGGATGCGCTCGGGCACGCTCAACGTGCCGGGGATCGTCGGTTTCGGCAAGGCGGCTGAGTTGTGCCAGAACGAAATGGCGGAAGAAAGTGTTCGCCTGAGCGGAATGCGCGACCGGCTGAAGGATGGCCTGTTCGCGAAGCTCGACGAACTCTATATCAATGGCTCGATGACGCACCGGCTGCCGCACAACATCAACATCAGCTTCGCGTTCGTCGAAGGCGAATCGCTGCTGATGGGGATCAACGACGTCGCCGTATCGAGCGGCTCGGCATGCACATCGGCAACGCTCGAACCAAGCTACGTGCTCAAGGCGCTGGGAGTCGGCGAAGACCTGGCGCACACTTCGATCCGCTTCGGCCTGGGCCGCTTTAACACCCAGGAGGAAGTGGACTACGTCACCAACCGTGTTGTCGAAGTCGTGCAGCGGCTGCGCGAGCTGTCGCCGCTCTATGAAATGGCCAAGGAAGGCGTCGATCTCAGCAAGATGAACTGGAAGGCGGCAGCAGAGCACTAGGAACGGATTTATTCGTCAGAATATCGAAGGGGGAATGACATGGCGTATTCCGATAAGGTGGTTGATCACTACGAGCATCCGCGTAACGTCGGCACTCTGCCTAAGGACGACCCGAACGTGGGCACCGGCCTGGTGGGCGCGCCCGAGTGCGGCGACGTGATGCGGCTGCAGATGAAGATCAATCCTGAGACGCAGGTTATCGAAGAGGCGAAGTTCAAGACCTTCGGCTGCGGCTCGGCGATTGCCAGCTCCTCGCTCGCGACCGAGTGGGTCAAGGGCAAGACCGTCGAGGAAGCGCTCACGATCTCGAACACGGACATTGTGCGCGAGTTGAGCCTTCCGCCGGTGAAGATTCACTGCTCGGTGCTGGCCGAGGATGCCATCAGGGCTGCTATCGGGGATTGGAAGAAGAAGAAGGAAGCCGCCACACCCGCGGCAAACGCGACCGCCGGCGACTAGCCGCGCGGAGGTTCTCGGCCTCTGATCTGCACTAGATTTGCGATTAATCTCTCGCAGGGTGGAAGGGCCGAGGCTGGATAATCCACATCGCTTTTGCGCTGACCGTGGCGCTTGAGGTGCTTTTGGAAACTGCAATGATTCACGTGACGGAGAAAGCGGCTACCAAAATTCAGGAGCTGCTCGCCAAGGAAGGCGTGCCCTCGGAAACTGGCGGGCTGCGCGTGGGCGTGCAGGGAGGCGGCTGCTCGGGGCTGACGTACGCGATGCGTCTGGAGGCGCAGGCGCGCGACCGCGATAAAGTCGTCGAAGAAAACGGTGCTCGCTTGTTCGTGGACCCGAAGAGCTATCTCTACCTCCACGAAACCACGCTGGACTATCAGGAAGACCTGATGCGGCGCGGGTTCGTGTTCCAGAATCCGCAGGCGACCCGCAGTTGCGGGTGCGGCAGTTCGTTCACGGCGTAACGCCGGGCTCACTCTCAGGGGACATAGCAGGCGCTTCATCTCGAAACGAGAGGGACGTTTGGTTGGCCGGGATGGAGAGCCCGCCAGCCATTTTTTTTGCTCCGCGAGGCGGAACATTTCCACCAAAGAAGGCGGGGATCTAGTCCCCGGACTTGAATTCTGACCATGAGCGCACCATCCATGACTGCGGCAACATCGGGGACGTGCAGGAATTGTTCCACGGCGACCGGCGGCGCGCACTTTTGCCCTGCGTGCGGAAAGATTCAGCCGTTGCCGCGTGGCGCCGATTACTTCGCGTTTTTCGGTCTGCCGCAGAAACTCACGCTCGACTTGGCGGATCTCGAGCAGCGGTTTCACTCGCTTTCCTGGAAGCTGCACCCCGATAATTTCGTGCGCGCCTCGGAGGACGAGCGGCAGCTTTCTTTGGACCGCTCCTCACAATTGAACGATGCTTACCGCACGCTCCGCGATCCCGTCGCTCGCGTCGAATATCTACTGGGCCTCGCCGGCATGCGCAAGGAAGGCCAAAAGAAACAGCAGGCGCCGCCCGAATTGCTCGAGGAAGTATTTGAATTGAACGAATCGCTCGATGAGCTGCGCGAGGCGCGGGGATCCGGCGGAGACGCTGCAGAGATGGCCGGGTTGCGAGCCAAGCTCGAAGCAGCGCAACATAAATTTGAAGCATTGCTTGTGGACGTAGATCAGGAACTCGCACGCGTCTCCATCGAGTGGGACCGAGCGCATGACTCGAGTACAGACGACTCGGCGAAGAAAATAATCATGGAACGGATGAACGAGATTCTGAATCGCCGCTCCTATATCAGGAACCTAGTGAACGGCGTACGCCAGGAATTGGAAGGATCGTGACGCGTGATCCGCGACCCGTGTCCCGTGAGGATTTTCACGGGTCGCGCGTCACGAGTCACGGATCACGAAACTCTTACTGTTGAATCGAAGGAGACCCCACACCGTGGGACGCACCGTTGGCATCGATCTCGGCACCACCTACAGCCTGATCGCTTACCAGGACAAGCGGGAAGGCCGGCCGAAGTGTATCCCGGGTCCGTACGGCACGCCGCTCTGTCCTTCGGTCGTCAGCGTGGACGCGGACGGCACGATCGTTGCCGGCGAACCTGCCCGGCGCCGTCTGCTGACGCAGCCGGCGCGCACGATCTATTCGGTGAAGCGCCTGATGGGGCGCGGCCCGGCTGACGTGCAGGACGAGTTGAAGATTTTCCCGTTTCGCATCGACCCGGCGAGTGCCAATGTGATCCGCGTGCGTCTGGGCGACCGCGTATTCACGCCGCCCGAAATTTCCGCGTTCATCCTGCGCGAGTTGAAGAGTTGGGCCGACGAATATTTTCAGGACGTGGTGGTCCGCGCCGTGATCACCGTGCCGGCCTATTTCAATGACGCGCAGCGCCAGGCCACGCGCGATGCGGGGCGCCTGGCGGGGCTCGAAGTCCTGCGCCTGGTGAATGAGCCGACCGCGGCGGCGCTGGCCTATGGCCTGCACGAGAAAAAACGCGGCCGCGTCGCCGTGTACGATTTTGGCGGCGGCACGTTCGACATTTCCATTCTCAAGCTGATCTCGACCACCGACGGCGACATTTACCAGGTACTTTCGACCAACGGTGACACGCATTTGGGCGGAGACGACATTGACAACGCGTTGCAGAGCGTGGCGCGTGAGGAAATCCGCGCGCAGGGAGTGGACCTTGCCGGTTACCCCGAAACCGTGCAGGAGCTCCGCAAGGCGCTGATCGCCGCCAAGCATGAGCTTTCCGAGGCGGACAAGACAGCCGTCAAATTCGCGCTTCCCAATGGCTCAGTATATTTCCGCGAAATCACGCGTGCTGAATATGACCGGTGGATCCGCCCGATCGTAGACCGCACGATGGCTCCCGTACGGCAGGCGATGGTGGACGCGAAGCTCGCGCCCGCGGAGATCGAGGAAGTCGTGCTGGTCGGCGGCTCGACGCGCGTGCCACGGGTGCGGCGTACCGTGGAGGAGTTTTTTGGGCGGCGCCCGCACACGGAGCTCAATCCCGACGAAGTCGTGGCGCTGGGCGCGGCGGTGCAGGCCGACATCCTCGAAGGCGGCGTCAAAGACATGCTGCTGCTCGACGTCACGCCGCTGTCGCTCGGCATCGAGACGATGGGCGGCGTGATGGCAAAAATTATCCCGCGGAATTCGACGATTCCCGCGAGCGCGCAAGAGACGTTCACGACAGGCGTGGATAACCAGACGGGAATCGATATTCACGTGCTCCAGGGAGAGCGCGAACTGGCGAAGGATTGCCGGTCTCTCGCGCGATTTCAGTTGAAAGTTCCTCCGGGCCCCGCGGGCCTTGCGCGCATCGAGGTGAAGTACTTGATCGACGCCAGCGGCATCCTGCAGGTTGCCGCGCGTGACCTGCGTACCAAGGAGCAGCATTCGATTGAGGTCCAGCCGAGCTACGGCCTCGACGACGCCGAGGTCGAGAGAATTCTCGAGGAGTCGATCGAATACGCCGAGCAGGATTTTTCGGAGCGGCAGTTGATCGAGGCGCGCAACGAAGCCGAAATCGTGCTCCACGCGACGGAAAAGGCGCTCGTGCGCGAACAGGCCGAAGCGCCCGGCGAACTCCCGGCCGAGGAAAGTCGTGAGATAGAGGGCGCTATTGCAGCGCTGCGCGAAGTCCTCGCAGGCAACGAATATAAGCAAATCCGCGCGTTTGTAGATGTGTTGAACCAGGCCACCATGCCGCTGGCCGAACGCATGATGAACCGGGCGCTGGCTACGGCGTTCGAGGGCAAGCGCGTGGGAGAAGTTTAAGCGGTCCGAGGGCTGTGCAGGGAAGAAGGAGACAAATATGGGCGGCAGCAATCCTTACATTGAACAGGTCAAGTACACGCCCGCAACGAAGAAATTCAAAGTGACGTTTGTCCGAGAAGGCAAGACGATCGAGGTGGACCCCGAGAAAGTTCCGTATGCGCGAGAGGGCCTGCCCGGAAGCATCCTGGATATCGCCACGGGATTTCAGATGGGACTCGACCACGCGTGCGGCGGAGTCTGCGCGTGCTCCACGTGCCACGTCATCGTCCACGAAGGGCTCGAGTCGTGCAACGAACCGACCGACGCCGAGCTCGATCAACTCGACGAAGCGCCTGGGCTGACGGCAAAGTCGCGCCTCGGGTGCCAGTGCATACCCGATGGGACGCGCGACCTTGTAGTCGAGATACCCG
This sequence comes from Terriglobia bacterium, assembly GCA_041488495.1. Classification (GTDB taxonomy): domain Bacteria; phylum Acidobacteriota; class Terriglobia; order Acidiferrales; family UBA7541; genus Palsa-360. The sequence continues at coordinate 13,035 of JBGPPL010000007.1, read as the reverse complement.
AATGGAATAAGAACTTCGCCAAGGAAGCGGAGCACTAGACCGCGCGCCGTTGCGCCGAGGAGAAACGCATGCCAGCCACGTTTGACTGGAACGAAGCAGAAGAGATCGGCATCCAGCTCGCCGATAAGTTCCCGGATACCGATCCGCTGTCGGTGCGCTTCACCGACCTGCACAAATGCGTCACGGAACTTGCCGGGTTTTCGGGCGATCCAAAGCTATCGAACGAAGGCAAACTCGAAGCGATTCAGATGGCCTGGCTCGAGGAGCACAACGACAGAAAGGCGTGACTGGCTTGCCCTGAGCCCGCAGCGGCGGGCGAAGGGTGACTGATGACCTGCGATTCGTGAACACCATCCTCCGGTCGCGGACGGTCAGCTTTCAACTCTTAACTCTCAACTTCCGACTGTTCCTGCTCGCCTTGTCAATTCCTCAGCTTTCCTCTACTCTAGCTTCACCACGTTTTTCACGTCTGTGGCGCTATGGTGCAACGGTTAGCACGTGGCCCTTTCAAGGCCAAAATGCGGGTTCGATTCCCGCTAGCGCTACCAAAGCTTAAAAACCCCAATAAAAACGCCAAATTAGCCTTCGGGTTACGTCTTCTAGAATCGTAACCGCTGGTTTTCCCCTTTTCTCAGTATTAAACACAAGAGGAGAGGAAAAATGGCTATTCGCACCGTCACCATCAAAATCAGGATTAAAACCTCCGAGGGGAAAAGGGTGTATGCAAACCCCGTTTGGGAGACGAAAGGACGTCGTCCCCCTTTCTACTTCAGAAGATACCCGTCGGACGATACTTGTTGTACTTATTTACGACTCATGACACTAGCGTTGGGCGCGACGTTGCCAGCCCTGGCTTGCTCATCTCCGCATGAGTCTATTTCGTACCTGCTTCCTTTTCCAGCTTCTCTAGTTCCCGCGTCAATTGTTCGGCCTGATCCCGGAGGGCGTGGAGGCGCTCGGCCAGCGAGGGTGCCTTTTCCTTACCGGTTGCCGGGGCGGGAGCGGAAGCAACTGTCGCCGCTGCAGGCTTCGACGGCAACGGCGTTCCGGTTAGATCGGCCAGGGCCTCGTCGAAGGTATCGCGATAAATCAGCCGGTCGCCCATGGCCAGAACCACTTTCTTGAGCTGTGGCATGCGGGCTTCGGTGGCCTGAATGTAAATGGATTCGACGTAAAGGAAGCCGCCCGTCACAGGGAGGGCGATGATATTTCCGCGCAAGACGTGCGAGCCTTGCTGGTTCCACAGGGTTAGATCCTTGGAGATGTTCTGGTCCTGGTCGGTGCGCGATTCAATCTGCATGGGGCCGTACATCAGTTGCTGCTTCGGGAGTTGAAAAAAGACCAAATCCCCCAGGCGGTCACCGTCGCATCGAGCAGCCATCCACCCGATCAAATTGTCCTTGGCCCGCGGGGTAAACGGCAGAATCAGCAGGAACTCGGGTTGTTTCTCCCCTGGCAAAGTGGCCACGACGTACGTCGGCTGCACGGGCTCAGGTTGTCCGGACTGGCCGAACACGTTGTGCGCGATTTCCCAAATGTCTTCCTTGTTGTAAAACACCTGAGGATCGCGCATATGAAAAGTTCGGTATGCTTCTGCCTGCGTTTGAAAAAGAGCCTCCGGATAGCGGGCGTGCCGTCGGAGGTCGGCAGGCATTTCAGAGGCGGGCCGGAACAGTTTCGGGAATAGATGCTCGTACGCCTGAATAATGGGATCGCTCGGATCGAATACGTAGAGAGACATTTTCCCTGTGTACGCATCCACTGTGGCCTTGACCGCGTTGCGAATGTAGTTTGCGCCGTCGTCGAGGCCAGCCACGGGAAGCCTCGCTGAATATGGATGCGAAAGGGAAGTGGTGTAGCCGTCGACCATCCAAACCAATCTGCCGTCATCAGTGATCACCAGGTAGGGATCCTGATCCCAGTGCAAGAATCCCGTCAGATGCTCCAATCGATCCTGTACCTTCCGGTGGATCATCATGCGGCTCTCCCCGGTGAGATAGCCCGTGAAAATGATGTTCGGCTCGCCCTGGGAAATCGCGGCAGCAATCTTTAGAAGAAAAGATCCTACAGGAAAGCCTCCCGTGCCCTGGTAGGTCGAGTACTTGTTCTGGTCGCCGGATGGATAGTCGAATTCCTCGCGAGCGGTATGGACGAACACCGGATCTTGCGTCTTGCCGCCGTAATAGATTTCCGGCCGCGTAATCTGAAACCCCGGCGCCTTGACCTCCGGCGGAGCGTTTTCGATCAGCAGGACAGGGAGACCATCGGGCGTGATCTTATTGACTTCCGACAGGACCACGCCGAAGCCGTGCGTATAAATGAAACGCGGATTAATCCAGCTCTGGCTCGCCTCGGCCGACAATTGGTTGACGTCGAGTTCACGCGGAGACAACAGCACCTGCTTGATGCGGCCATTGGGGAAGTAGCGATCCACGTCGGTTTCGGGAAATGTGTAGTAAGGGCGCAGGGCTTGGATCTGGCCGATCGTTGCGTTGTATGCCCGTAGGTCCCAAAGACGAACGTTATCGAGCAGTGTGGCATCCTGGATGGGATCGACTGTCGCTTGCCCGGAAGTTGCAAACGGACGTTCCGTGGCGTTCCGATTCAAACCGAAGGCAACCGAAGTCGCCTGAATGTGACGTTCGATATACGGCCGCTCGATCGAGATCTCATTCGGCCGCACGTATACGGCTTGAACGAGGCCCGGCAAAGCCAGTTGCAGAATAAAAAAGGATATGACAACAACGATCGCTTGTTTATATTTCCGCATCCACACCAGTAGTAGCGCTCCGAGCGTGGCAACAATAAGGAGCCAGCGCAAAGGGAGAGTAATCTTTTGATCCACGTAATCGGCGCCGGTCATGAAGGCGTGCGAGTTAAGCAGAAGCTCATAGTTGCCGAGGAAAATCCAGACGGCGAAGCCGAGCAACAAAATTACGCTGATGATCCGGACAAAGCCGGCACGCGTGGCGCCCGGCAACAGCAGAGTGTTCGGTCCAAGAACAAGAGTCTTCCCCGGCCCGCCACTCAGCTGTCCGTATCGGAAACGTTCGGCCAACTGCCATCCACGGGCCGTGGCCCAGAAGACGAGCGCGCAAAGAATCGCCAGCACGAACACAAACCCGAGTAGTTGCGAATAGAAAGGCAGATCGAACAGATAAAACGGCAGGCCGCGCGAAAAAACTTGATCCTTCCACGCGTCGGCAGGCAGGGCAATCCCGCGCGAGCCGAAAAAGCGCATGACGGTCCAGTAGTCAATCGAGCTTGTCGCAAACAATATCGCTACCAGGGCCAATCCGACTGGAATCAGATGGGAATATAGGGGGAAATCCCGCTGCCGGATGCCGGCGAAGCGCAGCCCGCTCGCATGGGCCATCCACAGTGCGACAAACGCCACCACGGCGCCTGCCGCTGCGGGGGCAATGCTGTACCACAGCATGCCAATCCATGTATCAACCTGCCCGACCTCTTTCCACCAATTGTATTCAATGGTGAAATCGGCGGCCGTACTGATCAACCAACCGAGGAACACGAGTAAGAACGATAGAACGAGCAAATTGCGAATCTGTGAGGGGCGCATAAGAGGCAATCTCTACGTGCCGGGCAATAGCGCCGCTTCGAAGCCAACATAACAAATTATGAGCGGCACGGTATTGCCGTTAATGCAAGCTTCGAGATCGTATCACAACGTCCGTTGGGAGTGAGAAGTGCGCACATCGCTGAGGGTGCGCGGCTCTTCACGCTCACCGGGCGCCCAACCAAGACTCAGTTCATCAATGTGTACGGGAAGCGCGGTCCCGCGATGAACTGGGTCCAACGTGCCGTTGCGGGCGTTGACGCCAAACACTTCGAAGAGGCGTTCAAGGCGAAGTCCCGAGGTGAGCGAGACAAGATAGGCCCTCGGTCGCAAAGCGACTGAGAGCTTGTTTTGTATTCACATACAGCAGTCTAGCGGGCGGTAAGATAATCCTCACTGATCCGTTTCATTTTGAGATGGTTGGTGTGACACCTTGCACCCGAACTATTTGGGCTGCGCTGATACAACCGTCCCACTTCGAATTGAATCTGTTGCATTAGCCACAACAACGTCGCCGGGCTGCAATTCACCAAAGACCTCGGTCTTCCCATTCAGCGTCACACCAGTCTTGACGTCAACCCATTCCGCCTTTCCTTGATGCACGCGAATGACGAATGTCCGTTGCAGGTCCGTCGTCACCGCCGCTGATGGCGCGAACAGCGTTGCATACGAACGATGGATGGGCCATTCAACACTTGCAAATGTCCCCGGTGTGATTTGAGCGTCGGTATTGTGCAAATCGAGCTCCACCTTCATGGTTCGAGTGTTTTGATTGATATCGTGTGAAATACGCGCAATTGGAGCGTGATAATTCCGCCCCGGATAGGCAGGCACGCTGAAACTGACCTGCTGGCCCTCTTGAACTCCGGCGACGTATGCTTCCGGCACAGGAACGACTACACGCAAGCGACTCATGCTCTCGATTTGGATGATTGGCTGTGCCCCAGCTTGTCCTGATGCGGGCCCGACAAGGGCTCCTGGATGCAGATTTCGCTGGATTACGACGCCGTCGAACGGAGCACGGATTTCCAAGTAAGACTCTAATTGAGTGACGCTGCGCAAACTGTCGCGCGCCGATTGCACATTATTTAAAGCGGCCTCCACCTGCGCATTGTCGGCTGCAGCCGTCTGTTCAGCCACTTGAAGATCATTTCCCGCGACAACTCCGGGCGTCTTTGCAGCCGCCGCCAAATGTAGATACGTTCCGTGGTCGGATGCGAACTTCGCCTGTGCGGCGGCGAGTTGCGCCTCCGCGCTATGCAGACCGGCCTCCGCTTGCGTGCGCTGCGCGACTAGTTCCGGAGCCGAAATGTGGACGATGACTTCGCCAGCTTTCACTCGCGATCCGCGATCGACGAGGATCGTGTCGATAAATCCTGTTACCTTCGGGTATACGTCCACAGCCTCGTACGGCGTGATCTGGGCAGGAAGAGTCAGCGTTGTGTCCAGCTTTTGAGATTCGACCGATGCTACCGCGACCTGCTGAGGAGAGCCAGAATTAGCTGCCTGACTGGACTGGGATTGCTGCGCGGGCGATCCTCCGCAGCCGGTAAGAATGAGGCTGAAGACAAACATTCCAGATGGCGATCTCATTACGAAGTCTCCAATGCTGTTGCATGCGGGCTATTCGGGTCCTCAGGATCGAGCGAGGGCGAGACAAGAGAAGCGCGTTTTTGCACGAGTCCGAAAACAGTTGGCAGGACAAGCAGCGTCGCCGCGGTGGCGCATATCAACCCGCCAATGACAGCCCGGCCAAGTGGCGCGGTTTCCTCGCTACCGCGTCCAATCGCAAGCGCCATGGGGATCATTCCTATGATCATCGCAAGGCTGGTCATCAGCACAGGGCGGAGGCGCTCGCCAGCGGCATTTCGTGCTGCGGTCTTAGCATCCGCGCCATTCTTCCTGTTCTTTTCGGCGAAGGTCACCAACAGAATCGCGTTTGCAACGGCAACGCCGATGGCCATGATTGCGCCCATGAAGCTTTCAAGATTCAGACTTGTCCCCGTGACTAAAAGCATGAGGACGACGCCCGCAAGCACGGCGGGAACGGTGGAGAGTACGATCAGCGAGAGCCGGATGGACTCGAAATTCGCCGCGAGTAACAGCAGGATGACGAAGATGGCGAGTGCGAGCCCTATGCTCAAGTTGCCGAAGATCTGCCGCATGGCGCTGATTTGGCCTCGCACCTGCGCGGTTACTCCACGCGGCGGGTTGCCAGCTTGTGCGATTGCCCGGTCGATGTCAGAGGCTGCACGAGCTAGGTCGCTCTTGGCAAGATTGGCAGAAAGGCCAATCATCCAAAGTCCGTTCTGACGGTCCAGTTCCCCGGGCACGCTCCCGGCGCGCACAGAAGCCACTTGGTTGACGAGCGGGTCCGCTCCGGTTGCGCTCGCGACTGGGATTGTCTCGATATCCTTGACGGAGGTCATTTGTGCCTGCGGTACCTCCACCTGCACTTGGTAGCTGACACCGGACGCCGGATCACGCCAGTAATTGGGGGACACGAAGCGGCTTGAGGCGGTTGCCGATACAACCGCCTGCCCAACCTGATCCGCAGTCACGCCAAGCTGTCCTGCCAACACGCGGTTTATGCGCACATCCACGGATGGGTAGTGGAGTGGCTCTTCGTATCCGAGATCCCGCAGTTCGTCTATTTTCGCAAGTTCCTGCCTAACCCGTCCCGAATAGCTCAACACGTCGTTGTACTCTGGACCCGTCGTCGCAATCTCAATCACCGAAGGCGTGCCGAAATTCAGCGTCTGACTGATCAGGTCGCCAGGGTCGAAGGAGAAGTGCGAGCTCGGGAATTGTTGTGGCAACTTGCTGCGGAGCCTTTCTTGCAAGTCGCGAAGAGAAATGGATGCGCCGGGACGAAGCCCGACGTTCATGACGGCTTCGTGCGGCCCGCTCGTCCAGAGAAATATTGAGTTGATGGGATAAGACGAACCTTGGGTGCCGACGTAGCTCAGAGTAAGAGCAACGTTGCCGGATCCTCCTTCACGATTAATCGTGTCAAGCACGCGCTGCGCCATCTCCTCGGTTACCGCAACACGCGTGCCGTCGGGAGCATCGAAGCGCAGACGAAATTGATTTGCCGCCGCTGAAGGAAAGATTTCTCGCGAGAGCCTCGGCCCGACCAAAAGCAGCACGGCGATCGCCACTACCGAATAAAAGCTTAGTAGCAGTGCAGGACGGGCCATGAGACGATCCAGCCCCTTGTAAAATCTTTTTCGGAAGCGGTCGAAACCTGCCTCCGCGGAGCTGTCCGCGTGCACTTTCTCTGCCTTGAGGAGCCAATTGCAAAGTACCGGCACCAGAGAGCTGGATAGCAGGTACGATGCTCCCATCGAAAATCCGACTGCGAGCGAAAGCGGAACAAAAAGTGATCGGGCCGGGCCGACCATGAAAAAGGAAGGCAAAAAGACGGCGAGCACGCATAGCATCGCCAGCAATCGCGGGATCGCGACCTCCCGGCTTGCTTCTAAAACTGCTTTCGGCTTCGGTTCGCCTTGGGTCAGATGCACATGAATGTTTTCAAGAAGTACGGTGCCCTCGTCTACGAGCACCCCCACGGCAAGGGCAAGCCCACCAAGAGTCATGATGTTAATGGTTTGTCCCGTGGCCCACAGAGCCACTACCGCTACAAGTAGCGCAAATGGGATCGTGATGACGACGACTAGCGAACTGCGCCAATCGCGCAAAAAGAAAAGCAGCGTGAGGCCCGTGAGAATCACACCAAGTAGTCCCTCGCTCAGGACCGAGAGCAACGCGTCGCGAACATACTGGGATTGATCGAATTCGTAGGTAATCTTGATGTCTTCGGGAATCAGAGACTGAAATCGGGGGAGGCTCGCGCGAACTTCGTTGACCACGGCAATTGTCGAAGCATCGGGGCGCTTCGTTACCGGAATGTAGACGGTTCGCTTGCCGTTCAGCAGAGCGTAGCCCGCAGGAATGTCCGAGGAATCAGAGACAGTTCCGACATCCCGCAGGTAGACCGATGGTCCCGAGCCAGTGCGCAATGGGATGTCGAGTAAATCGGTGATCTGTCCGACTGTTGAATCTGTGGTGACAAGTGTCTGATAATTTCCGATGTTCGCATTTCCTGCCGGTTCGATACTGTTTCCTGCCACCAGGGCCTGCACGACACTCTGTGGAGAAAGTCCGTACGCGCGTAATTTGCTCGGATCAACGCTGACGACGATTGTGCGTTGGTTGCCTCCAAAAGGTGGTGGCGAGGAAACTCCCGGCAGTGTCGCAAAAACAGGCCGCACGCGGTTCAAGGCAAGGTCTTGGATCTCACCGAGCGTGCGCGTTTGGCTCGAAAAGACGAGATAGCCGACGGGCAGAGTGCCTGCGTCATACCGGATCACGAACGGAGAAACCGTGCCGGGCGGCATGAAGGCGCGGGCGCGGTTCACGTAGGAAATCGTCTGTGCCAGTGCCTCGCTCATGTCTGTCCCGGGATGGAAAGTAAGTCTGACCAGCGCGGTGCCCTGAATCGACTTTGCCTCCACGCTTTCGATCCCATTGATGTACAGGAAGTGGTACTCGTAGTAGTAAGAGAGGAAGCCTTCCATCTGCTGCGGGCTCATACCGCCATAGGGCTGGGCCACATAAATGACGGGCAGATTCAAATCCGGGAAAATGTCGATCCGCGTGCGAAGCAGCGCAAGAATTGAAGAAAGAACCAGAGCGAGAACGATGATGATCACCGTAATCGGCCTGCGCAACGCTGCCCGAATTAGCCACACGGCTAGTGACCTCCTGAATCTTCTAGTGCAGAAGTTGCATGAAGGGCTGCAGATCACCCTGGGCGGCGTTGACCAATGCCAAGTCGTTCCACACGGCGAGATGCGCTAACGCATCGTCGGTCTCCGCTTGAACCAGCAGGCCTTGCGCCTCAGCGATTTCCACAATCGTTGCAAGTCCCGCCTCGTAGCGTGCGCGTGCCTGCATTTCGGCGTCACGTGCCGCCTGTAGTTCGATTGGCGTATTTTCAGCGACTCGGCGCGCGCCCTCCAGAGTCGCCTGTCCTTGCTGCAATTGAGATATAAGATCATCAACAGTCTGTTTGTATAGTGCGCGCTCTGTCCGCTCGTTCGCCGATTCAATTTGCTTTTGGGCCCGAATGGAAAAAATATCGAATGCAGGAAATGTGACTGTAAAGCCTGACGCCCAGTTAGAACGATCGAGACCCAATCCATTCGCGCCACCCTGGACAGTGCCGTCTGTGTTGGCGCCGGTTCCTCGGCCGTAAATCGTGGATTGAAAATAGAAGCGAGGGAAGTAAGAGCGATCGAGGATGTGCGCCCGGGCTATGATCTGGTCGACTCGCTCTTGTTCAGCAGTAGCGAATGGATGTGCTGTGAGCGGTGTCGCGGGCGGATTGGCGTTTGGCGGATTGCCAAGAAGCGAGCCCGCATTGATTTGTACATCGTTCGCGTTTAACCCGAGAAATTCCGCCAAGGCAGCACGGCCGATGGCTTCTGCTTGTTCAGCCTGAATGAGTAAAATCCTGGCGTGTGCCAACTCGGCATCTGCGCGGGAAGCATCTGCTCCTGGCCTCAACTGGTTTGTCACCAGCGTATGGACAACATTGGCGAACACTTGTCGTCTCTCAACATCAGCTCTCGCTGCCGCGACCCTCTGTTGAGCAGCCACGACATTGAAGAATGCATTCGTGGCTGCAACGGCGATGTCCAGACGAGTCACGGAGACCTGCGAATTGGCGAGGTTCTGTCCGGCTCGTGCCGCGTTGACCGTAGCCCCACGCCGCCCGAAATCAAAAGGTTCCCATGTAAACAAAAGCCCCGCAGCGCTTCCCCAAACAGATTCATTCGAGGCAGAGGGAAGGACGGGCCCTGAGATTGGTGAAATGACCGGTTGAGGCAGTAGCAATCCGAAAACATTGTTCCTTGTCGCGCGATTGCCCTGCCAAAGCATGTCAGCTCGTGGCAGGTAGTTTGTCTTTGCCAGCGCAACGCCAGCTTGCGCGCCGGAAACCTGCTCGAGGGATGCACGAATCGCAGGATAGTTGTGAACAGCATAATCCACCGCTTGTTCTAACGTGAATGCTTTCGGTAGCGTCTGTTGTCCCTGCGCCGTAGCCCTAGGGGGGATAAACGCAAATAAAGAAAGGCATGCGGCGGTACAGGTGAGTCTTCTCCGATGAACAGGCACTTCAGAGCTCTCCTTCAACTATCGGTTTACGCTATCGGAACACGATAATATGGGAGTGTTGACGGACTGTCAATTGTCGAGATCCAATGTGACATGCGCTAATTTGCAGCAAAACAGAAAGTATGATCGAACCGGAGGGACCAAACGGATTGATTTGTTGCAATAGAACCGTACTCAGTTGGCTCAGCCGCTATCTTGATGGAGCGGTGCGTGCCCCCTAGCAAGTCTAGATATTTCATCCTCGCCGGAACTCTATCGGGCTCTGTCGTAACTGGAATTGTTGCGTCGAGACGCTTAAAAACTAATCAACCACTGTACGCTCCGGGGCCCGACGGGCGCGACAATTGCCTGCCCAAGCGGCCTTAGCTTGGCGTGATCTTGCGGCCCGGGCAATACGCCACCCAGAAAGTTGAAAGCGTCAAATCCAGCTTCCCCCGGGGCCGATACGAAGGCTCCTGCACGTGAGAAAATCTCGGGGCCAGAATCGACATTCAAGACCACGTGCGCGAGTCGGAGTCGGGGAAACTAGTGGAATTGAGCACCCCCGAAGAATGTGCCGACTGTGTGCCGCTCACGGTCTATCTCAGAGTCAAAAGCCTAGGCTGGCTCAAACAACTTAGCCTTCGACGGTATGCGATCCTGGAGTTCGCGATTAATCTTCTCTGCCAGCTTCAATGCATCCGCGCTTGTCTTTCCTGGAGCAAGTTTCATTCGCATAGCGATGTTCCCGATGATTTTTCCGGAGTGTTCACGCAACGGCAGCAAGATCTGAAATTCTTGCGGTGCATCCTTTATTGGCGCGATGAAGGGTTTACCGGTATGCTCGGCCTCCAGATCCCCGGCGTCCGACTTGCCTCCTCTGCTCGGAGGAGCCGAGCCTACTTTAAAGCTTTCCGTCCGGCCGGGCGGGATCGTACGCAAGTTTAGATAAACGAGTTCTGGATGTTTTGCTTTCACGTCCTCTGCCATCTTTTGCACGTAGAATCTTTGCGATGCGACATACACATCGCTCGGTGCAGGCTCTTGTGCGATGGATCGACCAATAGTGAAAAACAAAATACCAACGACCGCCACTACTTGACAGCAGACCAATGCTTTTTTTGCACGGCGCTGGTTATCTCTCATTTTCTTTACTTCCTTTACTCCGCATCTTGTATCGCGCATCAGTCACTCCTTTTTGATCTCGGTATATTGCATCATCCGGGTCCAGTCGGCTGTTATTCAATTTCTTAAGCTAAAAGATATCCAACTACCTTGACATCCGTAACATCAAGTCATTGCGCGCCCATTCTGCTGAAGTTTCAATCGTCGTGCTGGCTTTGGAATACACAACAATATTATTTTTTGTTCTTCGCGCCGCCTCGAGGCCAGCTCACGGTCCAGATGTCAATTTGACTTCCGTTTGTTGTAGCCAATCGGTGGTCGTCGGGACTAAACCGAACAGAAAAAACTATCGCTGGGCGAGTCATACTCAAGACCTCCTGGCCCGTGGCTGTCTCCCACAATCGCACCATTCCTTCCCGATTGCCTGCACCCACAAGGCGGCCGTCAGAACTGAAGCAGACACCTTCGATTCGGCCCGAGCCTGCAAGAGTGCGCAGCACGCGCTCGCTGGCCACGTCCCAGATCGTAACCGTGGAATCATAACTGCCTCCGGCGAGCAACTTTCCATCGGGACTGAAAGCGACACCTTGCGCCTTGTCCTTAGGACCCGTAAGGGTTTTCACAGCTTCACCCGTCCGAACGTCCCAAACCTTAACGGTTTTGTCGTTACTTGCCGAAGCCAACCAGCGCCCGTCTGGGCTGAAAGCCACGGCGAAAACATTGTCGGTGTGTCCACTCAGCGTGCGGACCTCTTTGCCCGTGTGGGGATCCCACAACTTTACAGTGTTATCGTAGGATGCTGAGGCGACCAACTTGCTGTCAGGACTGAAAGCGACACCCTGCACATAGCCAGTATGGCCCGACAAGTTGTAGAGCTCCCGACCTGTGCGCACCTCCCAAATTCTGACCGTTTTGTCGTCCGCACCGGAAGCCACCAGACGACCGTCGGGGCTGATGGCCGCCGCATTCACATCGCCAACGTGCCCTTTGAACGTCTGGATCTCGCGACCCGTCTTGACCTCCCACAGTTTGACGGTTTGATCGCTGCTGGCTGTGACCAGATAGCGGCCATCTCGGCTGAACGGCGCAGCATGCACGTTCTTGCTGTGGCTCGTGAGCGTGCGCGCCAACGTCAGTTGTGGGGTTTGTCCGAAAAGCCCGCCGCATGCCAGCACAATGACAGCCAATGGCGTAATGCAACTGCTTATGTACCTGCAACAAATCGTCACAGTAGTCTCCTTTCATCCCTGGCAGTTACGTTATCGGAAACCGATAATATGGAAGAGTTGAAGAACTGTCAATGACGGATATTCAATCTGGCGTGCGGAAGAGAAGATTGGAAACAAGACAGAAAAGATTGATCAAACCGGAGGGACCAAACAGATTGATCTGCTGCGATAGGCTCGTGCCTGATTGGCTAAAGCGTTGCCTTCGCGGCGCTCTGCTTTCGGTAGTTCCCAGCCTGAACCGATACAATCCGCGGTCGCGTTCGGGCAAGTTGCGTGACGGGTTCGTCCTCAAAAAGTTCGCCAAACAATTCTCGAACTTTCTCTTTCGCGGCCGTCAAGACCCTCTGACCGGCCGCGGTCGCTCGATACACGCGGCGAATTTTCCCACCTAGGCCTTGCTCATGGGAACGGAGCAGCCCCTTTTCTTCAAGCCCGTGGAGGATCGGGTACAGCGTTCCGGGGCTGAGCTTGTAACCGTGCCTCGCCAGCTCTTCGATCATGCCCAGACCGAAGATACCCTCCTTTGCTGCGTGGTGAAGAATGTGGAGGCGGATCAGACCTGAGGAGAGTTGCCTCACATCCAAGACCTCTTTCGTGGCTCCATTCATTATCATATTCCGTTTATCGAGGATTTCCTGGATAGCCTACAGGTGATTGACCCAAGGGGTTGTAAGGATGTTGTAAATTTGTAGTCCTCCCCCACCTCATCTAGGTACCCGAAGCGATGGCAATAAGCAGCGCAGTTCCCGCCACTTCCTGACAAACGTGGCGGTCTCAATGGGTCGTCGCAACACCCCCTTTTAAGTGAATGACGGGACGTACCTTGCCGAAGGCGAGGCCAATCTCACGCGATAACTTCCGTGCCTCCAAACGCCGCATTAAATCGGCTCTCTGCGTTGCAGCAAGTCTGCATGTCTCCCATCGATCAGAAAACACCGCCTT